>NZ_JBFBJX010000021.1:0-131052 GCF_040686295.1 Streptomyces sp. NPDC085944
AGCCGCAGGTGCGCACCAGCGCCACCGAGCAGACGCAGCAGGCCGGTGCGGCGCTCGCCCCCAGTCCCAGTGCCACCCCCCAGGCGCTCCCCAGCACCGCCGAGTCCGCGCCAGCCGAGCAGCCGAAGGCGCAGGAACCGGCCGCGCAGGAGACGAAGGACGACGGGGGCGGTGCCGAGAAGAAGGAGGAGGAGGACAAGGGCGGCGGGGAGACCGATAAGCCCGACAAGCCGGCCGTGACGCCGGTGGTTCCCGCCAAGAACATCCTGCTGCGGAACACCACCAGCCACATGTGCGCCGAACTCCCCGGCCGGGAGAAGGGCGAGCTCGACGGACCCGTCCAGCAGGCCGTCTGCGACGACACCGACGGGGACAACCAGATCTGGAACCTCGAGGTGAAGTACCCGAAGGGCGGCCCCGGCGGGGCGGCGCTCTTCCAGATCCGGAACATCAAGGACAAGTACTGCATGGACCTGCCGTACCACGGTGCCGCTGCCGTGGGGACGCCGGTCACCGAGTTCCACTGCGACAGCACCACCGCGAACGACAACCAGATGTGGTGGATCGACAAGCAGGAGAGCGGGGCCTACTGGATCCGCAACTTCTCCAGCAACCAGAAGTGTCTGGGGGTGGAGGGCACGAACGGCGGTGCCCTCTTCTCCAAGATGGTGCTCGACAACTGCAGCAACGTCGACGACCAGGAGTGGGAGATCATCCACCCGAAGAGGGGCTGAGGCTCAGACGGTCCCGGCGGCGGTCACCAGCCGCCTTCTCCCGGGACCAGCCGGCCGGCCTTGCGGTACTCGCGGCGGGCGCCCTCCAGGAGGTCGTCCGCCGTCACCGTGTCGTCGCGCCCGGCGGCGAGGTAGGCCGCGGTGACCACCGCGCTGCGGATCGAACCGCCGGCCAGCTCGAACTCCCGGGCCAGCGGCTCCGCGTCGATGCCGTCGGAGCAGGGGACCCGGGACAGGCCGTGCCGCCACAGCGCCAGCCGCTGCTCGGCGTCCGGGAAGGGGAAGTCGACCACCAGGTCCAGGCGCCGGGTGAACGCCTCGTCGATGTTGGCCCGCAGGTTGGTGGTGAGCAGGGCGATGCCGTCGAAGGACTCCAGACGCTGGAGCAGGTAGGCGCTCTCCATGTTGGCGTACTTGTCGTGCGCGTCCTTGACCTCGGAGCGCTTGCCGAAGACGGCGTCCGCCTCGTCGAAGAGCAGTACGGCGTCGGTGCGGTCGGCCTCCGTGAAGATCCGCTCCAGGTTCTTCTCGGTCTCGCCGACGTACTTGTCCACGACCGACGACAGCTGGACCACGTACAGGTCGAGGCCCAGGTCGGCGGCGACCACCTCCGCGGACAGGGTCTTGCCGGTGCCGGACTCGCCCGCGAAGAGGCCGAGGACGCCCCGGCCGCGTCCGCCGCCCGCACTGAGCCGCCAGTCGCCGAGCACGCGGTCGCGGTGGCGGGCGCGCAGGGCGAGTTCGCGCAGCTGGACCAGGGGTTTGTCGGGCAGCACCAGGTCCCGCCAGTCCACGGCGGGCCGGATGCGCCGGGCGTGGCTCTCCAGGCCGGAGGCGGACTGCCGACGGGCGGCGAGCCGGACGTGGTCGGCGGTGACGGGGGTGCCGTCGAAGGCGGCGAGGGCGCGGGCGGTGTGCGCGGCCCGCCGGATGCGGTCGCCGCCGAGCCGGTACGGGGCGACGGCCGTGGCCAGGTCGAACCCGTCGGCGTCGGCTCCCAGCGCGGCCCGCCAGGCGGCGGCTCCCCCGGCCCGGCGGCCCGGGGCGTCCAGCACCAGCGGGTCGGTCGGCGACCAGTGCGGGTCGTACGGGCGGGGGTCCGTCAGCAGGACGGTCACGTCCCCGGCCGCGGTCAGGGCGCGCACCAGGGGGCCCGGCTTGTCGGGCAGGCCCGCCACCACGACCGCCCGCCCGCCCAGGCGGGCCTCCCGCAGCAGCTCGGGGACGTGGTCGGCGGGTTCGGTGCAGCGCAGCGCGTCGACACCCGCGGCGTCCAGGGCGGAGGCGAGCGCGGCCAGGCCGTCGCCCTCGCGCGGTTCGCGCAGGTAGGCGGTGAGCGGGCCCTCGCGCAGCCGGGCGGCCAGCCGGCGGACGAACGCGTCCGTGTCGCCGCCCGCGGCGGGCAGCGGGTCCGGCATCGGGAGCAGCAGGCCGAGGAGCGCGGCGTCCGGGGTGTCGTCGCCGAGCAGATGGCCGAGCAGCCGGTCCGGGGCGCGCAGCGAGCGGGTGAGGAAGGGGCGCTCGGGCTCCTCCACCTCCAGCAGGCCGAGGGCGCGCAGCGGCGCGGACGGGTGGAACCGGGCGCGGGCCGCCGCCGCGTGCTCGGGCACCCCGCACAGGTCGAGGGCGAGGCCCACGGTGGCGCGGCGGCGGCTCACGTCGTTGTTGAGGTAGCCGTAGAGCGGCTCGAAGGTGCGGTCGACGTCGGGGGCGAGGGCGACGAGCAGGACGGCGGTGTCCAGCTCGGTCAGCCGCGCCCGCCCGGCCAGCCGCGCCAGCCGGTCGCCGGGGCCGGCCGGGTAGCGGGCGCGGTCCGGTGAGTCGCCGACGTGGGTCGGTGGGCCGAGGTGGGCCGAAGCATCGACGTCGGCCGGGGGCTCCGCGGTCCCGGGTGCGCCGGTGCCGGACGGCCAGGTGCGCAGCAGGTGGTGGACGGCCTCGTCGGGCAGGTACAGGCCGCGCAGCGGGTCGTCGGCCGTGGGGTCGCCGGCGGTGCGGTGCTCGACCAGCGCGGTCACCCGTTCCCGCAGGACGCCGAGCCGGGCGAGCAGCGCCCGCGCGGGGTCGCCGGACGGGTCGGCGGCCGGTGGGCGGTCGGTGCCGGGGGTGTGCACCGTCGGTACCGGGGGCACGGGCGTCGCTGATGTCACTGGTGTCACTGCCGTTTCGTACGACCGTCCGAGGTGGCCTTGCGGGCGGCGCGCGCGGCAGCCACCTGGTGCGGCCGGTGGGAGCGCCCCTGGGGCAGCGGCGGGTCGCCCTCCATGCCGCCGACCCGGACCGTCGCGCCCTCGGTGACCGGGGGCCCGGCGTCGTACTCGGGGAAGGCCGGGAAGGGGGCGGTCACCACCAGGTCGAGGGACGGCTTCAGCTCGCCGCCCAGGGCGGACCAGATCTCGGCGAGGGAACGGGACTCCGTCTGGATGCCGGCCACCGTCAGCGGCACGGACAGACCCAGAGCGCCCAGTGAGCCGGGGAGTTCGGAGGCCGGCAGCAGCTCGCGGGGCAGCAGGGTCGCCAAAACCGCGGACAGCAGCCGGTGTTCGTCCTGCGGGGTCTTCGTCCAGGCCGTCACCAGGTACGACAGCCGGAACCAGCGCGGCGGCTGGCGGCGCTTGACGACGATGTCGTCGTCGTCGCGCACCGACATCTGGCCGCGGTGCCTGCGGCTCACGTCCTCGCGGATGTCGTACAAGTAGGTGTTGACCACGGGGGCGTTGCGCCGGGCCGCCCAGTCACGGGTGGGTGCCTCGAAGGCCACGTCGATGCCCGAGTCCGTCAACGCCCCGCTCTTGAGGAGGGTCTTGAGGACCTCGTCCACCTCGTGGATCACGCTCGCGCTCCCGCCTTGCCCGCTGTGGACATCCGTCGTCGTGGACGTCCGTCGTCGATCGTGCCCCGGCGGCACTCCCGCCCGCACGCGCCACGGGGACGACGGCCGGGCAGCCGGCCCTGCCCGTGCGGCCCCATGGACCCGCCTTCGATTGCCCGTTCGGTCAGATGTAGCCTTCCCGGAGGGCATAGGCCACGGCATGCGCGCGGTTGCGCAGATGCAGCCGCGTGGTGAGGCCGTGCATGACGTTCTTGACGGTGCGTTCGGAGTAGGACAACTTGCCGGCGATCTCTCCGGTGTCGAGACCCTCGGCGACCAGCCGCAGGACGTCCACCTCTCGGGGTGCGAGGCCCAGCGAGGGGGCGCCGGGGCGGCCCGCCGCGCCCCGGTGCAGGGTGCCCACCTGGCTGATCAGCCGGCCCAGCAGGTCCGCGGGCAGGTCGCCGTCGCCGCGCGAGGCGGCCAGTACGGCCTGCACCAGCCGGTGGGCGGTGGCCTCGTGGCGCCAGACGATCGCGCCGACTCCGCACTCGACGACGTCCAGCAGTTCGCTCTCGCGGATCGCGCCGACCACGAGCACGGCGCGCGCGCCCTCGCTGCGCACGATCCGGCGCAGCCGGGTGAGCGCCGGATCGTCCAGCGCGTCCTCGATGAGCAGGGCCACCGTGCCGGGCCCCGACTCCTCGCGCAGGTCTATCTCCGGGTGCCGCCGCAACTGGCTGACCGCGCCCTCGCGACTGATCGGGTCCGGAGCGGACACCGCCACCGGCACCCGCCGGTCGACGACGCCGGCGGCCTGGCCGGAACCGCGCGCCGAAGTGGCGGTGGTGATGGATGTGGTGGTGTTCCGGGGTGAGTTGAGCAACCGTTTCCCCCCTCTTCACGTGCCCGCAATACGGCACAGGCCGGTAGCGGATGTGCGTGTTCCACACTTATGGGACTGCTGGGACTTCGCAATCGTGGACCACCACGAGGTACACCACGAGACCGGCGCGCCGGCCCCCACAAGGGGCCGCCGGGCAGGCGTCCGGGCAGGTCGCGGGGCGCGCGCGAGGACGCGGGGGTCCGTGGAGACGGCCGCGAGCCACCGTGACCCGCGCCACTTCGCACCACCGTTCACCGCAGTCGTTCGTCTCACACACCGGGGGAGCACCATCCACCACAGGAGGCACCGATGACCGGACCGCTCCGTGAACGCGACGACGCGCACGCGCTGTTGTCCGCCGAGATCGAGCGTGCCCGGGCCGGCGCCGGCCGCCTCGTCCTGCTGCGCGGCGCCAGCGGCACCGGACGCACCGCCGTGCTGGAGGCCGCCGCCCGGCACGCCGAGGACCGGGGCCTGCGGGTGCTGCGCGTGCGCTGCTCGCCCGAGGACACCCCGGTGCCCTTCGCCATGGTCCTCCATCTCCTCGGCCCGGTGCCGGAGTTCACCGACATGGCGCCAGGCGGCGACGACCGGGGCAGCGCGGCCCGGCTGTGGCGGCTGCTGCGCTCCTACGCGGCCGAGGGCCCGGTCCTGGTGGCCGTCGACGACGTCCACCTGGCCGACGACTCCTCGCGCCGCTGGCTGACGGAGGCGGCCCGGCACGTCGACCGATTACCGGTTCTGCTGGTCGCCACCGAGCGCAGCCAGTACGACATCGACCCGCGGCCGCCCGGGCTCACCCAGGCGCTGTCGCCGTCCCTGGTGCGCACCCACACCCTCGCCCCGCTCAGCGACGCGGCGGCGGCCGGGCTGGTCCGCGACGCCTTCCCGCACGCGTCCGCGTCCTGGACGCGGGAGGTCGTACGGGCCGGTGCGGGCAGCCCGCTGCTTCTGCACGCTCTCCTGGACGACCTCGGCGGCACTCCGCACCCCGACGGCATCCCGCCCGTGCCGGACAGCTGCGCCGCGCTGTACCCCGGGTCCTACCCGGCGGCCGTCTCCTGGTGGCTGAACAGCGCGGGCCCCGCGACGGCCGACGTGGCCCGCGGCCTCGCCGCCCTGGAACAGGCCTGGCCCACGGGCCCGCCGCCGCGCCGGGGCGCGCTCCGGCATGCCCTCCCGCACCCGCGGACACCGGCGTCCGAGCCCGTGCCCCGGCACCCGCACGACACCCCGGCGGTGCGGACGCGCCGGCCCGCGGCCACCGCGCCGGGCTGCCGGGACGTGTGGAGCGCCGACGCGGGGGACACCGGCCCGGACCCGCAGGCGCCGCCGTCGCCGTACGCGCGCGCGACGGCCTTCCCGGCGTTCGGCGGACCGGGCCTGCTCGCGGAACCGCGGGAGCACGGCCCCTATCCGCACCCCACCGAGCCCGCCACCGAGGTGCCGTACCCGCCGTCCACCACCGAGGTGCTGTATCCGCCGTACCGGGACCCGTACCCGTACCCGGAGCCCGCCCCGTACGACGGGCGCCCGCAGCCCGCACCCGGTGGCGCCGGCTACGGCCGCACCGATCCGCCCGGGCCCGCCCCGCACCCGGCGGCGCTCCGGCACACCCCTTCCCCTCCCGTTGCGGGAGGGACGGCCGGGGACCCGGTCGGTGTGCTCGCCGAGGCGGCCGGGGCCGACCCCGTGCGGATCGAGGGCTGGCTCGCCGCCATGACGCGGCTCGGACTGCTGCGCCCCGACGCCGGCGGCCGCCCCCGCTACGCGCACCCGCTGCTGCGCGACGCCGTGCTCAGCGGCTGGCCCCGGCCGCGCCGCGAGGCCGTGCACCGGGCGGCCGCGGAAG
Organism: Streptomyces sp. NPDC085944; assembly: GCF_040686295.1. Lineage (NCBI taxonomy): Bacteria > Bacillati > Actinomycetota > Actinomycetes > Kitasatosporales > Streptomycetaceae > Streptomyces > Streptomyces sp. NPDC085944. Next base: position 6,285 of record NZ_JBFBJX010000021.1, read on the forward strand.
CGATGCTGCGCCGCGGCGCCCGGGTCGAGGCGGTCGCCCGGCACCTGCTGCGCACCCCGGCCGTCGGCCGGTCCTGGGCGCTGCGCGTCCTGCGGGACGCCGTGACCGTCGCCGTGCACGACGCCCGGCCCGCCGACGCCGTCGGCTATCTGCGCCGGGCCCTGGACGAACCGCTGTCCGACGACCTCCGGCAGCGGCTGCTCACCGAACTGGGCTCCCTGGAGTACGCGTCGGCCGACACCCCGACCGCCATCGCACGGCTCGCCGAGGCCCAGCACCTGCCGGCCGAGCCCCGCAACCAGGTGCGCACGGCCGTCGCCCTCGGCACCGCCCTGGCCGGCCGGGGCGAGATCAGTACGGCGATGGAGGTACTGCGCCGCACCGAGGGCCGGCTGTCCGGCCACCCGGGGCTCGCCCGCACCGTGCAGGCCGCCGGCGCGCTGCTGTCCGACGAGGACCCGGCGACCCGGCAGGAGGTGTACCGGTGGCTGTCCGACACCGGCCGGCACTCCCCGGAACTGGTCGGCACCGCCGGACAGGCCCTGCTGGTGCGGTACGCGGCGACGGCCGCGCTGATCTCCGCCGACGAGGCGATGACCCGGGTACGGGACCTGCTCGCGCAGCCCACCGATCCGCTCGCCGAACCCTTCCTCCTCGGCACGGCCGCCGCGGTCGCCCAGTGGGCCGACGAACTCGACGAGGCCGAACGGCTCGTGGAACGCGGTCTGGCCGGACAGCACCCCGCCCTGCTGCACCCGATGCGGCACGCGCTGCTCAACACCCGCGCCGACATCGTTGCCTCCCGCGGCGACCACGCCCGGCTGCTCACCCTCGCCGCCGACCCCGGACCCGGGCCCGGCCCCACCAACCGGGACGCCCACGCCCTGATGGCGCTGGTCCACACCGGCCGCAGCGAGGAGGCCCTGCGCCTCGCCGACCGCTTCGACCTGCGCGAGGTCCCGGAGAACTGGGAGCTGAACCGCTACCTGTACGCGCGGGGCGTGCTGCGCGCCGCCACCGGCGACCCGACGGGAGCGCTCCACGACTTCCTGGAGTGCGGGCGGCGCCAGTCGGCCCGCGAGGTGGTCAGCCCGGTCGTCACCCCGTGGCGGACCGCCGCCGCCGAGATACGGCTGGCGTTCGGCGGCGGCCCCGAGGCGCTGGCCCTGGCGACGGAGGAGCTGCGGCTGGCCCGGGTGTGGAACACCCCGCGCACCGTGGGCCGCGCCCTGCGGGTGCTGGGCACCGCGACCGGCGGGCGGCGCGGTCTCGAACTGGCCGAGGAGGCCGTACGGACCCTGCGCGACGCGGCCGTCGACACCGACATGGAGCTGATCCCCGCGCTGCTCGCCCAGGGCCGCCAGCTCCTGGAAGCGGGCGAACGCGGGCGCGCCCGGTCCCGGCTGCGGGAGGCCGCCGACCTCGCCGAACGCAGGGGCGCCCGGCGCTGGCTCCACCTTGCCGGACAGGCGCTGCGCGAGGGCGGCGCCCGGGGCTCGGCGGCGACCCGCACCGGCGCCGACGCGCTGACCGGCAGCGAGCGCAGGATCGCCGAGCTGGCCGCCGACGGCCGCACCAACACCGAGATCGCCGAACTCCTCCACCTCGCCCGGCGCACCGTGGAGACCCACCTGACCAGTACCTACCGCAAGCTGCGAATACGGCGCAGGACGGAACTGCCGGGCGCGCTGGAGCGCGGCGGACACCGGGAACGGGAGTCCCACCCGGACACCCGGTGCTGAGGCCGGACGGTCGCCGGCACGCTCCTCACAGGGCGCGCAGCAGCCGCCCGATCTCCATCTGCTCGGTCTCCAGCGGGTTGCCGTCCTCGGTGTTCCACAGGCTGTTCTGCAGCACGCGGCCGAGCGACCAGGCGCGGGCCCGCTCCCGGTCGAGGCCCAGGACGTCGGTCATGGCGTCGAAACGCCACCGGGTCCCGGCCGGGTCGTAGCGGTTGTGGAGGGCCGGCAGCAGTTCGAAACCGGGGTCGCCGGCCAGCGGCTTGGGGTCGATGGCGAGCCAGGGGGCGCGGTCGGCGGCGAGCACGTTCTCGTAGTGCAGGTCCCAGTGCAGCAGCCGGTCGCCCGGCTCGTCGGCGACCTCGCGCACGGCGGCGGCACAGTCGGCGACCAGCCGTCGCTCCGCCGGGTCGGGGAGGCGCGCCAGCACTCCGGGCGTCCGCTCCAGCATGCCCCGCGCCATGTCCCCGAGCCGCCGCACACCGGGCGGAGCGGGCGTCGCGGTGAGGTGGGCGAGCAGCCGGGCGATGACCAGGACGGCCTCGCGGGAGTCCTCGACGTGACTGAGCATCCGGCCGGAGTCCAGCCGCTCCAGGAGCATGGTGCCGGTGGCCGCGTCGTGGTCGAGCAGCCGCACCGCTCCGTCCCCGGCCCACGCCCGCAGCGCGAGCGGCTCGCCCTCGGTCTCCGCGTCGAGGACCTGGAGCTTCAGCACGGCCTCGGTACCGTCCCGGCGCACGACCGGCAGCACCAGCGCCGCCACCCCGTGCATCGCCGGTCCGTCGAGCCGCAGTCCCCACCGCTCCAGAAACCCGGCGGCCAAGTCGGGCAGCCCGTCGACGAAGGCCCGCCCGGCCTCCCCGTTGTACTTCACCTGCGCAGCCACAAGCCCTTCGGGTACGACAATCACCCGCAGGACGCTACCGCGCAACCGCGGGCAGTCGTGCCTTCCCCCAGTGCCTGAACGGCCTGGGCGGTACCCCCAGGCGGCACGAGTGGGCGGTGGGGGCACCTCCCGCTCATGGGGGCCCTGCCCTCCCGCGCGAGCGAAGCCGAGCGTGGGGGAGGCGCCGAGCGTGGGGGAGGCGCCGAGCGTGGGGGAGGCGCCGAGCGTAGGGGAGCGCACCCCGCGACGCCGGGCTGCGCTCCCCCCCGCCTCACCCCACCGGTTCCCGCACCGTCCGGTCCGCCGGCACCCCGTGCTTCGGCGCCTTCGCCGTCACCATCACCCCCGCCACCACCCCCGCCAGCAACATCACCCCGGCCGCCACCCAGATCGCGACGGTGTACCCGTGCACGATCCCCTCCCGCACGATCAGCTCCCGCTGCGCGGGGTCCCGCAGATGCGCCGCGATCCACGACGCACTCGTACTGGTCGCGATCGTGTTGAGCAGCGCCGTACCGATCGAGCCGCCCACCTGCTGCGAGGTGTTGACCGTCGCGGAGGTCACGCCGGAGTCCTTGGGGGCGACCCCGGCGGTGGCCGTGGAGAACACCGGCATGAAGGTCAGGCCCATGCCGAGACCCATCAGGAGCAGCGCGGGGAGGATCTCGGCGACGTACTCCGAGTGCACGGTCATCTGCGTCAGGATCACCATGCCGCCGGAGGCGAGGAGCATGCCGGGCACCATCAGCATGCGCGGGCCCACGCGCGGCAGCAGCCGGGCGGAGATCTGGGTGGAGCCCACGACGATCGCGGCGGTCAGCGGCAGGAACGCCAGGCCGGTCTTCACGGGGGAGTAGCCGAGGATGCCCTGGAGGTAGTAGGTCATGAACAGGAACAGCCCGAACATGCCGATGACCGCCAGCATCATCGTCAGGAAACAGCCCGCGCGGTTGCGTTCCCGGATGACGTGCAGCGGCAGCAGCGGCGTCCGCGCCCGGGTCTGCCACCACACGAACGCGGCCAGCAGGACCACGGCCAGGGCGAACAGCGCCAGCACCAGTGGGTCGGTCCAGCCCCGGGGCTGGGCCTCGCTGAAGCCGTAGACGAGCGCGACGAGGCCGCCGCAACCGAGGATCACGCCGGGCACGTCGAGCCGCGCCCCGGCGTGGCCGGGCCGGTCGTGCAGCAGGGCGAACGCGCCGATCACCGCGACGACGGCGATGGGGATGTTGACGTACAGGCACCAGCGCCAGTTCAGGTACTCGGTGAGCACGCCGCCGACGATGAAGCCGATCGCGGAGCCGCTGCCGGCCAGCGCGCCGTAGATGCCGAACGCCTTGCCGCGTTCCTTCGGGTCGGTGAAGGTCGTCGTCAGCAGGGACAGCGCGGACGGCGCGAGGACGGCGGCGAAGACGCCCTGGAGGGCGCGCGCGCCGAAGAGCATCACCGACGTGGTGGCGGCGCCGCCGATCGCGGAGGCGGCGGCGAAGCCGATCAGCCCGATGACGAAGGTGCGTTTGCGTCCCACCAGGTCCGCGACCCGCCCGCCGAGCAGCAGCAGGCCGCCGAACGCGAGGGTATAGGCGGTGATCACCCACTGCCGGTTGGCGTCGGACATGTCCAGGTCGCGCTGGGCCGAAGGCAGCGCGATGTTCACGATCGTCGCGTCGAGGACGACCATCAGCTGGGCCAGGGCGATGACGACCAGCCCCCACCAGCGGTGCGGATCGGTCTGCGCGGGCGCGGCGGGTTCCCCTGTCCGACCTGTCCGGGAGCCACTCATTTCGCCAGAAGAACACGATTCGGGACGTGTCGCATCCCGTTGCCCGAGCCGTCGCACGGATCGGCACGCCGACCGCCGGTCACGGTTCGAGGACCACCTTCCCGGTCGTCCCCCGGCTCTCCAGGGCGCGGTGCGCGGCGGCGGCGTCGGCGAGCGGGAAGCGCCGCACGGCCGGGACGAGCCGGCCTTCGGCGGCCTCGGCGAGGGCCCGCAGTTCGAGGGTGCGTGCGGGGTTGGCGCCGCCGGCCCGCTGCATCATCACCGGGCCGAGGACCTGCTGGGAGACACCCTCGACGAGATAGGGGCTGCCGTCCCGGATGCCCTTGGCCGCCCAGCCGAAGACCAGGTGCCGGCCGTCCGGCCCGAGCAGGGCGACCGCCTGGCGCGCCACGTCGCCGCCGACACCGTCGAAGACGACGGAGGCCGGCCCGCCGCCCAGGTGGGCGCGGACCTTCGCCGGCCACCGCTGCTCGGTGTAGTCGACGGCGAGATCGGCGCCGTTCGCGGTGACCAGCGCGGTCTTCTCCGGACCGCCGGCGAGGCCGATCACCGTGGCGCCGGCGTTCTTCGCGTACTGCACCAGCAGGGTGCCGATGCCGCCCGCGGCGGCCGTGACCACGGCCACGGAGCCGGGGCCGAGGTCGGCGAACTGCAGGATTCCCATCGTCGTACGCCCCGTCCCGATCATGGCGACGGCCTCGGCGAAGTCCAGGTTCGCGGGGATCTCGTGCAGGCGGGCGACATCGGTGACGGCGAGCTCGGCGTAACCGCCGGGGGCGAAGCCGAGGTGGGCGACGACGCGCCTGCCCAGCCAGCTCGCCGGTGCGCCCTCGCCGAGGGCGTCGACGACGCCGGCGACCTCGCGGCCCGGGATCGTGGGCAGCTCGGGCAGCGCGGGCGTCGGACCCTGAACGCCCTCGCGCAGGGAGGTGTCCAGGAGGTGGACGCCCGCCGCGCGGACGGCGACCCGGACCTGGCCGGGGCCCGGCGCCGGGTCCTCGACCTCGTCCAGGACGAGGTTCCCGGCCGGGCCGAAGGCGTGCAGTCGGATGGCGTGCATGGCGAAACCCCCAGGCTGGAGAGCGGAGCTGTTGCGGGCCCCACTCAACGACCTCGAGCACGCTTGAGGTCAAGCACGCTTGTCGAGCTCGCGCCGCCCGAGGGCGAGGGAGACCGCCGTCAGGGCGCTGTTGAAGGAGACCTCGGAGAGCAGGCGGGGGGAGGCGACCTGGTCGCCGGCGAGGTAGACGCCGTCGCCGCGGTCGACGGCCGGCCGGTCGCGCCAGGTGCTGCCGGGCAGGTCGACGGCGCCGGTGCGGCCGTTCGCGACCGCCTCGCGCCGCCAGGTCAGCCGCTCGCGCCAGCCGGGGAAGCCGAGGTCGAGCAGCTGCTCGGCGCGGGTGGCGCCGTCGGCCTTCGACTCGTGCGGGGCGATGGGCACCTGCCCCTGGATCAGCTGCTCGCCCGCCGGTGCCAGCGTGCGGACCTGCGCGGTACCGCGTCTTCTGGGGGACACCCCCAGACCCCCTTGCTCGACCCACCCCGGCGCGTCCAGGTCGGAGACGGCGAAGGCGTCGCCGCGCCGGGTCCGTACGGCCAGGTCGACCAGCGTGGTGCGGCCGCTCGGCCAGGTCAGCGCCGGGTCGTCCAGCAGACGGCGGGCCGCGTCGAGGGAGGTGGCGACGATGACCGGGGTGTCGGTGGGCAGCGTGTCGACGCGGGAGAGCGTCTCCATCCGGACCCCGAGGTTCCAGGCCAGGGCGGCCATCCGGTCCACGACCCCGGACCAGCCGCCGCGCGGATAGTGCGCCTCGGGCGGCAGCTTGGCGGCCCGCCGCAGCCGCTCCTGCACGAAGGCGGCCGACAGCGACCCCGGATCGTGGTGGAAGAGGGCCACGGCGCAGCAGTGGGCGGCGGCCCGCGCGCCCTCCTCGCCCGCGATCCCGGTCGCCCAGGTCAGGAAGTCGGTGTCGACCGGGGCCGGCCCGACCCTCCGGCGCAGCAGCTTCAGCATGGCGAACGGCGGGGTGCGGCGCAGTGCCCCCTTGTGGTGCAGCCGCAGCCGGGACGCCTCCAGCGGCGGGATCGGCGCGAGCGGGCCGATCAGGTCGCGCCGGCGCAGCCATGCCCAGTGCGGGCCGCCGTTGTAGAGGGCCTGCGGGCCGTCGTTGGTCCGGTAGGGGCCGTCGGCGGTCCGGGCCTGCCCGCCGAGCGTGTGATGGGCCTCGTGGACGGTGACCTTGGCGCCCGCCTCGGCGGCGATGGGGGTCCCCCGCGCGAGCGAAGCCGAGCGTGGGGGAGGCCGCGGCCGTCCGGCGAAGCCGCCGCCGATGACGGTGATGCGATGCATGGCTCGGGTTCTCCCTCGGGTCGGGGTCGCGGTCGGGTCGCCTGGCGCGGCGCCTGTCCGCCCGTACGACGGTCGCGGGGGCGCCGGATGTGACATACGGCCGGGAGAAGGGGTGTTTGTGCAGGTCGGAGGCGGTTGTCAGTGCTGGGGTGCAGCATGGGTCCATGGCGAGGAGAGCGGCGGGAACGACGCGAACGGCGGGCGGGCGCGGCACGACGGCGGTACGCGCGGCGAGACGCCCGGAGCTGCGGCCGCCGCCGCTCACGCCGTACGAGGACGACGGGGGACTGGAGCCCGACGGGGACTACGACGCGCTGGACTTCCGGGAGACGGACCTCACCGGCCAGGACGGCGCGGGCGCCCGCTTCATGGACTGCGCGCTGACCGGCTGCACGCTGGACGAGGCCTCGCTGCCCCGCGCCCGGCTGCTCGACACGCGCCTCACCGGCGTCCGGGGCGTGGGCACGAACCTCGCGGAGGCGACCCTGCGCGACGTCGAGCTGCTCGACGCCCGCCTCGGCGGCACCCAGCTGCACGGCGCCGTGCTGGAACGGGTCCTGATCCGGGGCGGCAAGATCGACTACCTCAATCTGCGCCGGGCCCGCCTCAAGGACGTCGTCTTCGAGAGCTGTGTGCTGGTCGAGCCGGACTTCGGGGGCGCCCGCCTGGAGCGGGTCGAGTTCGTCGACTGCGCCCTGAAGCAGGCGGACCTCAGCGCGGCCACCCTCACCGACGTCGACCTGCGCGGCGCCGCCCCGCTGGAGCTGTCCCGCGGCGTGGACCGCCTCTCGGGCGCTGTGATCAGCCCCGCCCAACTCCTCGACCTGGCCCCGGTGCTGGCGGCGGAGCTGGGGGTGCGGGTGCTGGCGGAGGAGTAGGGGGCGTCGTTTGGATCTTGCCGGGGGCACGGGGTCTGGAGCCTCCCGGCCCCGGCGGTGCGGTGGCGGGGCGGTCCGGGCCCCGCCCGCTCAGCCGGCCGACGTGTGCCGGGTCGCCTCGCGTGCCTCGGTGAGCGCCTGCTTCCTGAGGGCGCCGCCGAACAACTGCATCGTGGCGGCGGCCAGGACGTCCTCCCTGCCGACGGTCCGCCCGTCCCCGCTGCGGGTGGACCAGGCCCCGAGGGAGTCCCTGGGGAACGGCGCCGGGCCCGTGTCCGGTTCGCCCGGCGTCACCAGGGTGACCGCGCCGAAGCGTGTGACCCCGCCCTCGCGGACGACCGTGGCAGCGTCCCGGGCGAGGCCCGTCAGGAACACGCTCGCGATTCCGTCCAGGTCGCGGACCATCACCGGGACGGCCGTCACCCCCCGGCTCCGCAGCAGCTTCCTGACCCCGGCCTCGAACCGGTGGGCGCCGACCACGGCACTCGGCCGGCGCGACCGGCTGCGCCCGACAGGGGGCACGAGGACCCCGTGGGCGTCGTACAGGTCGCCGTTCAGGCGTCGGAAGGTGGGGCTGTGGTCGTACCACTTGTCGCCCACCTCGAGTTCGACGTTCCGGCCGATCGCCGTGAGAAGGTCCCGCGGAAGCAGCTTCTTCCTGCCTTCCTCCGCCGCCGCTCGCCCGGCGCCGTCGACGATCTCCGTCAGCACGGTCCGCGTCACCGACGCGGCGGCCTGCGCGGCCGCCCGGGAGACGTGCATCGAAGTCACCTCCCCGAACACCGTCTTGACGAGAGAGGGCTTGAACGGCGGGACGTCCGAAACCGTCCGGGCCCGCCGCCGGGCCACTGCCCGCACTGTCACTCCTGTACGTCCCGCACGACCTGGGCGTCCCGTGCCGCGGCGGATGCCGCCCCCGTCACCGTCCAAGCGGCCACGCCCCACAGGCTGAGCCCGGAGACGGCGCCCACCACGAGGCGAACGGTCCCGTCCGAGCCGTCCGTGAGCCGCACGACCAGTCCCGCCGCCCCGGCCGCGACGAGCAGGGCAGCCGGTACCCGCAGCCGGGGCTGCTCGAACACCGCCGCGAGCGGCAGGAAGTGCAGCCCGACGACGATCGCCACCAGCGGGGGGATGAGCACCGGCGTCCCGGCGCGACCGCACACCACCGCGACGGCGATGATCAGCAGCCATTGGAGACCGTTGACCTGATGGAACCGCCGACGCCGGTCGGCGGGGAACGGTCCCCCTGCCGACGCGGGGAGAAAACGGCGCGCGGCGAGCATCAGCCCCAACGCGACGGCGCCCCCGACCACGACCTCGACCAGCCGCGCCGTCCCGTCGAACGCACTCGTGGCCAGCAGCCACCAGCCGAGCCCGAACAACGCGAGGAACCCCACCCCTGACTTGAACATGATCGACACCCTAGGCCGAAGGGACCGGTTCAGTCCCCGCACATGTCGATCCGCCCGGCGAGACCGCGGCGAGGGCGGTGCGCAGCAGACGCGCGCCGATGCCCGTCCGGGGCGGCTCGTGGTCGGTGTCGTCGACGTCGAGGGTCTCCATGACGTCGGGCTTGTCGCCGCTGTGGGACCACCACCCGGCTCCACAGACGGCGAGGCACTCGGGCGGCGGGACCAACGCGGCGGCGTGGGGCCGCGCCGTGCCGTGAGGTTCAGGGCACCCGGGGGAAGCGGGCCTGGAGGGACCAGATCGCCGGGTTGTCCGCCAGGTCCTCGTGCAGATCGGTGAGGTCGGCGAGCAGGTCGTGGAGGAAGTCCCGGGCCTCCCGGCGCAGTTCGGTGTGGGAGAAGGACAGCGGGGGTTCGGACTCCGGCACCCATTCCGCCTCGATGTCGACCCAGCCGAAGCGGCGCTCGAAGAGCAGACGGTCGGTGGACTCGGTGAAGTCCAGCTCCGCCCGCTGCGGCCGGGCGGCCCGGGAACCGGCCGGGTCCCGGTCGACCTGCTCCACGATGTCGCACAGCGCCCACGCGAAGTCGAGCACCGGCACCCATCCCCAGGCTGTGGACAACTCCCGGTCCGCCTTGGTGTCGGCGAGGTACACGTCCCCGCAGAACAGGTCGTGCCGCAGGGCGTGGACGTCCGCCCGCCGGTAGTCCGTCTGCGGCGGGTCCGGGAAGCGGGTGGAGAGGGCGTAGCCGATGTCGAGCACGCAGCAGATGGTGTCACGGCGCGGCAGCCGACCGCGCACCGAGCGGCGGGTACGTTGCCCACGTGATCCTCACGCCGCTCGACCTCACCCCCGACCGCGACATCCCGGGCCCCGTGCTCACCGAGCTCACCGCCCTCTACGCCTCCCAGCGCGCCTTCCACGCGCTCAGCGGCGACTTCCCCGACCCGGACGACGTCCGCCCGGAGCAGGTGGCCGCCGCGCTCGCCGACGAACTGGCGCGGCCCGGCGCCGAGGTGCTGCTCGCCCGGGAGGCGAGCCGGCTCGTCGGGATCGCGGTGACGCTCGCCCGGCATCCCGACCCGTCCGATCCGGACCCGTGGATCGGGCTGCTGATGGTGGACGCCGGCCTGGCACGGCAGGGGTACGGCCGACGGCTCGCGTCCCTCGTCGAGGACCGCTTCCGCGCCGCGGGCCGCACCGCCGTACGGCTCGCCGTCCTCGACGGCAACACCGCCGGACTCGCCTTCTGGACCGCACTCGGGCACACGGTCCTGGACCATCGTGAGGACCTCGCGGCCGGCCGCCCCTGCACGGTGCTGCGCAAGGAGTTGGAGAGCGACCGGCCGCGCACCCCGCGTCGCGCCGCCCGCGTCGCCGTGCTCGACCCCGAGGGCGCGGTCTTCCTCCTGCGCTACGACAACGTCGAGGTCGGCGTGCACTGGGCGATGCCCGGCGGCGGTCTGGAGGCGGACGAGAGCCCCCGCGAGGGCGCCCTGCGGGAGGTGCGCGAGGAGACCGGCTGGACCGACCTGGAGCCCGGCCCCCTGCTCTGTACCTGGGAACACGACTTCACCCACCTGGGCGTCGGCCCCGTCCGCCAGTACGAGCACATCTACGTCGCGCACGGTCCCCGTCGCGAGCCCACCGGCCCCGACCTCGCCGCCGCCCACGCCGCGGACGGCATCCTCACCTGGCGCTGGTGGACCCCGGCCGAACTCGCCGAGGCGCCCGAGCCGCTCTGGCCACCGGACCTGGCCCTGCTGCTCGAAAGCTACGAGGGCGGCGTCGGCTCTGAGGACTCCGACGGCCTCGAAGGTCTCGATGACCGCGACGGCTTCGGCGGGTGACCCTCACGGGCTGTCCGGCTTGCCGTCCCCGCGCAGCCAATCCGCCCAGATCTCCGTGAAGTCCTCGTCCGGCGCCGACTTCTCGATGTACGCCGTGAAGTCCCCGGTGTCCGCGTTGCCGTGGCGGTGGGCGGCGGCCCAGCCGCTCAGCAGGTCCCAGAAGGCGTCGTCGCCGACCGTCCGGCGAATCTTGTGCAGGACCATCGCCCCGCGCTGGTAGACGGGGCTGTCCGAGATGTGTGCCGCGTCGGGCGGGTCGGCGGGCGGGAACGCCCAGATCGAGTCGTTCGCGTCCTCGTCGTCGTAGTACGTCCCGTCGTACAGCGCGTCGAAGGTCTCCTGGGCGGAGTCGCCGCCGTGGTCCTCCTCCCACAGCCACTCGGCGTAGGTGGCGAAACCCTCGTTGAGCCACATGTCCCGCCAGGTCTTCGGGCTGACGGAGTTCCCGTACCACTGGTGGGCCAGCTCGTGGACGAGCAGGACGGTGTCGGGGGCGCCGGGGAAGTACGGGCGGTTCTGGGCCTCCAGGGCGTACCCGGCGTCCTCGCCCCGGTCGACGATCGCGCCGGTGGCGGAGAAGGGGTAGGGGCCGAAGTTCTCCTGACCCCACTCCATGATCTCGGGGATCCGCTTCAGGACCTTGCGGCTCGCGTCGGCCTGCGTCGGGTCGACCGCCGTGTAGACGGACAGGCCGTCGTCCGTGGTGGAGCGGGCGGTCTCCCACTCGCCCACGGCGACCGTGACGACATGGCTCGCCATCGGCTCGGCGGTGTGCCAGGTGAACGTCGTACGGCCGTCCCGGGTCCGCTCGTCGCGCAGTTCGCCGTTGGAGACCGCGCCGAGGCCCTCCGGCACGGTCACCGCGAGGTCGTACGTCGCCTTGTCGGAGGGGTGGTGGCTGCCGGGGAACCAGGCCATCGAGCCCGTCGGCTCACCCAGCCCGACCGCGCCGTCGGCGGTGGGCAGCCAGCCCTCCTCGGAGTCGTCGGGGTCGGTGATCGTCTGCGGCTCGCCGGAGTACCGGACGGTCACGCGGAACGTCTCCCCGTCGTGCAACTCGTCGGCCGGACGCACGGTCAGCTCCTGCCCGGCCCGGTTGAAGCGGGCGTCGCGGCCCTCGACCTCGACCGCCCCGACCTCCAGACCCTTGAGATCCAGGTTGAAGGCGGAGAGGTCCTCGGTGGCCCGGGCGGTGATCACGGCGGTGCCGGTGAGACGCCCGGGGCCGGCGTCCGTGTCGGGGTCGTAGTCCAGGGTCAGGTCGTAGTGGCCGATGTCGTAGCCGCCGTTGCCCGCCTTGGGGAAGTACGGGTCGCGCACCCCCGAGCCGCCGGGGGTGCCGTCGACCGATCCGCCGCCACTGCAGGCCGCGAGGGCGAGTGCGGTGGCGGCGGTCACGAGCAGACGGGGGGTGCGCACCTCGTGATCCTATGGGGTGTTTCACGTGAAACGCCCGCTGGGACCGGCTGTTGGGACCGAGGGCGCCCCGGGGAGGTGCTGGTCCGGCGTGGGCCGGGAGGTCTAGTGCAGGGCCGCCGCGCCCGCCTGGGCGAACTTCTCGTCCAGGGCGCCGGACGGGGCGCCCGCGACGCCGATGCCCGCGATCGGCGCCTTGCCCGCGGTGACCGGCACGCCGCCGCCCAGGAACAGGGTGCCGGGGATGTCCTTCAGGTTCGGGGCGTTCTCCAGGCGGCCCTCCAGCTCGCTGGTCGGGGCGTTCCAGGAGACGGCCGTGTACGCCTTCTTCTCGGCCGACTCGTAGGACTGCGGGCCGGCGCCGTCGCCGCGCATGGTGAGGATCGTGTTGCCGTTGCGGTCGACGACCGCGACCGTGATCCGCTGGCCCTCCTTCTTGGCCGCCTTCAGCGCGGCCTGCGCGGCCTCGGTGGCGGCGTCGATCGTCAGGTGGGTGGAGGTGGTGGTGTCACGCTTGCCGGCCGCGGCGGCGGGGGCGGCGGACACCGCGGTGTCCCGGGCGCTCTCGGGAGCGGAGGCGTTCGCGGTCACCGTGCCGAAGGTGCCGGCGGCGACGGCGGCGAGCACGGCACCGCCGGTGGCGACGCGGGCACGACGGGAGAGGGTCTTCTTCATGGTGAGCTGCTCCTCCGGGTGGGGGCGGTCGGGTTCTGGCTCTTCACTCTCCGGCCGGAACCGGGGCCGCACGGTCGGCGTTCCGGCTGCTCGTGGGCGGCGCAACGGGTGACGGTGGGGTCGTCCGATCGGTTGACCCGCAGGGCGTCCGGACAGGGCACCATGGGAGTGTTCACGCAGCTCAGCGGTCTGCTGCGGCACGTTGTGGAACAGCAACGGCAGGAGATGCGGGCGTAAGGAGGCGGGTGCCGGATGCCGAAGCCGTACGACCACCCGGACGCTCGGTGGCTCGGCGCCGTCATGCACGTGGCGTTCTTCCTGCTGCTCGGCGGTGCCCTCGCCCGCTTCCTGCTGCGCCACCCCGGCGAGCCGCGCACCCCGTGGATCTTCGCCCTGTCCCTCACCCTCGCGGTGCTGCACCTGCTCGGGCCGGTCCTGAGCGGGCCCCGGCCGTTTGGACCTCAGCCGTCGGGTCGCCGGCCGTCCGGTCACGGCACCGTGCCCGCCCGGCGACGCCTGGCCTGGCTGGGGCTGGTGGTCGTGGTCTGGATGGTGCTGGTGGTGCTCGCGCCCAGCTTCGCCTGGTGTGCGGTGCCCCTCTTCTACACCGGCCTGCGCACCCTGCCGGCCCGGGCGGCGCTCGTCCTGGTCACCGTCCTGACGGTGTTCGTCGTCGCCGCGCAGCTGCGGCTCGCGGGGGGCTTCGACCCGAACCTGCTGCTCGCCCCGCCCGCCGTCGCCGCCATCGCCGCCGCCGTGTTCCTGCACACCGAACGGCAGGCGGCCCGGCAGCGCCTCCTGATCGACGACCTGATCCGCACCCGCCGCGAACTCGCCGCCTCCGAGCGCCGGGAGGGCACCCTCGCCGAACGTCAGCGCTTGTCGATGGAGATCCACGACAGCCTCGCCCAGGGGCTGTCCAGCCAGCGGATGCTGCTCCAGGCCGCCGAGCGGGTCTGGGAGTCGGACCAGGACAAGGCCCGCACCCACGTCCGGGGCGCCGCCTCCGTCGCCGAGCACAACCTGGCCGAGGCCCGCCGCTTCGTCCACGACCTGGCCCCGGCCGACCTCGCCCGCGGCGGCGGACTCGAGGCCGCGTTGCGGACGCTGGCCGAGCGGGAGTCCGGCGACCACCTCACCGTGCGCGTCCACGTCGAGGCCGGGGCCCGTGTCCCGACGCTGCCCGCCCGCGTCGAGTCGGCGCTGCTGCGGGTCGCCCAGGGCGCCCTGGCCAACGTCCGGGAACACGCAGGGGCGGCCCATGCCGCGCTCAGCCTCACCCTCCTCGACGACGAGGTCGTCCTGGACGTCACGGACGACGGGCACGGCTTCGACCCGGCGCGGCCGTCCGGCGCCGGCACCGGGGTGCGCGGACACGGACTGCCCGCCATGCGCGCCCGGTTGCACCGGCTCGGCGGCACCCTGACCGTCGAGTCCGCGCCCGGCGAGGGCACCGCCCTGTCCGCCGCCGTGCCCCTGGACCCGTCCCGAACCGACCCGCAGGGCCCGGCAGACCCGCCACCCCCGCCGGACCCGGCCGACCCGCAGGAGGCCCCCCGATGACCGACCCGGCAGCCGGCGGACCCGACCCCGCCCGCATCCTGGTCTGCGACGACCACGTCGTCGTACGCGCCGGACTGCTCGCCCTGCTCGACAGCGCCCCCGGCATCGAGGTGGTCGGCGAGGCGGGCACCGGCGAGGAGGCGCTCGCGCTCGCCGCGCGACTGGCGCCGGACGTCGTCCTGATGGACCTTCAGCTCGGCGCCGGGATCGACGGCGTGGAGACCACGCGCCGCCTCACCGCGGGCACCGGCCGCGTGCCGCACGTCCTGGTGCTGACCACGTACGACACGGACGCCGACATCACCCGCGCGATCGAGGCGGGCGCGACCGGCTACCTGCTGAAGGCCGAGCGCCCCGAGGAGCTGTTCGCGGCCATCCACGCCGCCGCTCAGGGCCGTACGGCACTGTCCGGGCCCGTCGCCGGCCGGGTCATGGCCAACCTGCGCAAGCCGCGACCCGCCCTCACCGACCGCGAGCGCGACATCCTGGCCCAGCTCGCCACCGGACTCGGCAACCGGGAGATCGCCCGTGCCCTGTTCATCAGCGAGGCCACGGTGAAGACGCATCTGCGCCGCATCTACGACAAGCTCGGCGTCGACACGCGAGCGGGCGCGGTCGCGGTGGCCAAGGAGCAGCGCCTGCTGCCCTGAAGCGCCGCCCGCCGACCCGACCGGTGCCCTGCCCACGGGAACGCCGAAGGCCCTCCGGCCGGACAGCCGCCCGCCCGCCGGGCCGGTGCTCTGCCGACGGGAACGCCGAAGGCCCCCCGGCCGGACGTCCGGGGGGCCTTCGTGCAAAACGAACGGGCGGGTGAACGTCAGACGTTCACGCCGAAGTCCTGGGCGATGCCCACGAGACCCGAGGCGTAGCCCTGGCCGACGGCGCGGAACTTCCACTCGGCGCCGTTGCGGTACAGCTCGCCGAAGACCATGGCGGTCTCGGTGGCCGCGTCCTCGGACAGGTCGTAGCGGGCGATCTCGGCGCCGCCGGCCTGGTTGACGATGCGGATGTAGGCGTTGCGCACCTGGCCGAAGTTCTGCGAACGGTTCTCGGCGTCGTAGATCGAGACCGGGAAGACGATCTTCTCGATGTCGGCCGGCAGACCCGCCAGGTTGACGTTGATCGCCTCGTCGTCGCCGGCGCCCTCACCCGTGCGGTTGTCACCGGTGTGGACGATCGTGTTGTCCGGCGTCTGCTTGTTGTTGAAGAAGACGAAGTGGGCGTCGGAGTAGACCTTGCCCTGCGTGTTGACCGCGATCGCGGAGGCGTCGAGGTCGAAGTCGGTGCCGGTGGTGGTGCGGACGTCCCAGCCGAGCCCCACGGTGACTTCGGTCAGGCCCGGAGCCTCCTTGGTGAGCGAGACGTTGCCACCCTTGGACAGGCTTACAGCCATTGTTGGGAGTCCCTTCCCTCGTTTACGTACGGCAAGAAAGCTACAGCTACCACCATGAACGTCGAGAGGGGTCCACAAGGTTCCGGCTCTCTTTACTTTCTTTACCGAGACCGGGCCCCGGATATTGGGGTGACGTGGGCCGTCCGGGGGCGGGAACATGGAGGGCATGTCCGGTCCCCATGTCATCCGCGGCTCCGTCTCCCTGCCCGAGGCCGAGCTGGTGTGGCGTTTCTCGCGCTCCTCGGGGCCCGGCGGGCAGCACGTCAACACCACGGACACGGCGGTGGAGCTGCGCTTCGACCTGGCGCGCACCGAGGCCCTGCCCGAGGTGTGGAAGCGGCGGGCGCTGGAGCGGCTGGCCGGGCGCCTGTCCGACGGGGTCGTCACGGTCCGCGCCTCCGAGCACCGCTCCCAGTGGCGCAACCGCGAGGCCGCCGCCGTGCGCCTCGCCGCCCTCCTCGCCGAGGCCACCGCGCCGCCGCCCCGGCCCCGCAGGCCGACCCGCATCCCGCGCGGCATCAACGAACGCCGGCTGCGGGAGAAGAAGCAGCGCTCCGAGACCAAGCGGGGGCGCTCCCCGAAGAACTGGGACTGAAGCCCGGTCAGTGGCCCGGTCGGTCCAGCTCCAGCACGCCGACCGTCTCCTCCTCGGCCTTCTCGCCGTTCGGGCGGAAGCCCAGCTTCAGGTAGAAGTCCTCGGGGCCGTGCTCACCGGGGTGCCAGGTGACGAAGCACTCCTTGCCGCCGCGGTGCCGGATCTCGGCGGCCACCGACTCCACCGCGAAGCGGCCGTATCCCCGGCCCTGTTCCCCCGCGTCGATGTTCAGGCGCCACAGGCCCGAGCGCAGCGCGCTGCCGTCGTCGTACCAGTCGATGCCGAAGAAGCCCATGAGGAACCCGACGGGACGGTCGCCGTCGAGGATCAGGCGCGGCCAGGCCTTCTCGCCGTGGACGTACGCCTCGGCGAGGGACTTCACGACCGGTGAGACGGCGAACTCCTGGTCGGGCCGCACCCGTATCGCGAGGGCGGCCTCGATGTTCGCGGGAGTGATCGGCTCCAGTCGAAGCCCGGTGCTGGTCGTCATGCGCGCACCCTGGGCGGGGCGCGGGGGCGCGAGCGAGCGAATTGCCCGCTCAGCCCAACTGCCGGTACCGCCCCCGGAAGTAGGTGAGCGGCCCCCCGTCCGCGCTCGGCAGCGCGGCCGTCAGGACCCGGCCGATCACGAGGGTGTGGTCGCCGGCCGGCACCCGCTGCTCGGTGCGGCACTCCAGCGTCGCCAGGGCGCCGCCCGCCAGCGGTGCCCCGGTCGCCTCGCCCCGTACGTACGGGATGTCCGCGAACAGCAGGCGGTCGCTGACGCGGCCCTTCATCGCGAAGCGGCCCGCGATGTGCCGCTGGCTCTCGGAGAGGACGGAGACCGCCCACAGGGGCTGCTCGTCGAGGAGGTCGTCCATGCGGGAGCCCTCGCGCAGGCTGACCAGGACCAGCGGCGGGTCCAGGGAGACCGACAGGAAGGCGGTGGCCGTCATGCCGACGTCCTCGCCGCGCGGCGCCAGCGGGTCGTCGGGGTCCAGCGGCGGCTCCTGCGCGGTCACCAGCACCACGCCCGAGGCCAGCCGGGACATGGCGGCACGGAACTCCTCGTTGCTCACCCCCTCAGCATGCCCGGAGGCTGGCGACGGGAACGGGGACGCGGGGGACGTGAGGGAGGGAGTGTTCGGCACCCCGTCACGCTAGTCTCCGGTGCGTGCGTCCGGCATCGGACCCCGGTCCGAACCGGGACCTAGGACCACGGGAGGAGACCGGGTGAGGAGACGTGCGCATACCCACAAACTTTGCGTTCGGTAAACACACGGGGAAAGCGTGGAATCCCCACTCAATTGTTCTGGTTTCGCTGTGACTTGAGTCACAAGGGGCGGTAATTGTTGACCCTGTGTACCGAGTGGGGAGCGCGCTGTGATTCAGTGGCGGGGAACCTGCAAGAGCACGATCCGGGGCACCATCAGTAAAGGCGCCGAAGAGAACCCTTGATTCACTGCGAGGTCTCGGGGGGAGGGCGAGCGTGGAGACCGACTCGGAGCCCTATGTCCGCCTTGCGTCCCTGCGGCAGCTGCACCAGGCCATGGCCGACATGAACAAGGCCCGCAGCCTGGCGGACACCCTGCAGGCCGTCGCCGACGGCGTCGTCCAGGCCCTCGGCTACGAACTGGCGTGCGTCAACCTGGTCGGCCCCGACGGCGACCTCGTCGTCGCCGCCTTCGCCGGCAACCAGGCCGCCGAGGCGCTCATCACCGGCCGCTCGGGCTCCCGCGAGTCCTGGGACCGGCGCCTGAACATGGGCGAGCAGTGGGGCGACCTGATCTTCATACCCCACACCGAGGGCTGGGTCCTCGACGACGACGACGTCCCGCAGTGGTACACCGACGGGCCCGCGCCCCGCTTCGAGGACGAGTGGCACCCCTCGGACCGGCTCTTCGCCCCCATGTACGCCCCCGGCCCGCAGGGCGGCGGCAGCAGGGGCGAGCTGATCGGCGTCCTGTCCGTGGACCGGCCGCGCAACGGCCGTCGTCCCGGCGCCTGGGGCCGCGAGGCTTTGCAGATGTACGCGTTCCAGGCCGCCATCGCGATCAGCAACGCCCGGCTCCGCTCCAACATGCAGCGCGCGCTGGTCCGCCTCGAGCGCGACCAGCAGGCGCTCAGGGCGAGCGAGGAGAGCTTCCGGCAGGCCTTCGAGTACGCCCCCTCCGGCATGGCCATCGCCGAGATGGGCGGCGACCAGCACGGCCGCATCCTGCGCACCAACGACGCGCTCTGCCGCCTGCTGGGCCGCCGCGCCTCCTCGATGCGCCGCTACGCCTTCTCCGACCTGGTGCACCCCGAGGACATCGGCACCCTGCTGCGCACCTCCGCCGAGGGCGGCCGGGCCGAGCTGCGCCTGGGCCGCCGCGACGGCACCTACGTCTGGGTCTCGCTGCGCAACAGCGTCGTCGCCGACGCCGCCGACGGGCCGCGCTTCCTGCTCACACACGTCGAGGACATAGAGGAGCGCAAGCGCCGCGAGCTCCAGCTCGCCCACCGCGCCTCCCACGACTCCCTCACCGGCCTGCCGAACAGCGCCGAGCTGCGTTCCCGGCTCGCCGCCCGGCTGTGCCAGCGCCCGCAGTCCGCGCACGCGGCCGTGGCCGACGCCATGGACGCCGCCTACGGGCATCCGGCCGTGTTCGACTCCGGCGGCCACACCTTCGACTTCTCCGCCGTCGCCGAGCCGTACGGCGCCTTCGACCACCACGTGCACGCCGTGGCCCCCCAGGACGGCCGCGACGACGGCACCAAGGGGCTCGCGGTCCTCTTCTGCGACCTGGACGGCTTCAAGTCGATCAACGACCGGTTCGGGCACAACGCGGGCGACGCCGTGCTCATCGAGGTCGCCCGCCGGCTCAGCGGCGGGGTCCGCGACGGCGACACCGTGGCCCGGCTCGGCGGCGACGAGTTCGTGATCCTCGCCAACGGGCTCGGCCGGGCCGACGCCCAGGACCTCGCCGTACGGCTGCGGGGCGAGATCATCCAGCCGATCCGGGCCGAGGGCCGGGCCGTCCGCGTGGGCGCCAGCTTCGGCATCGGCTGGGCCCACTGCGGCATGACGGCGGACGAAGTCCTGAAGTCCGCCGACGAACGGATGTACATCGAGAAACGATCTCGTCCCAAACAGCATCGCCGGGCCGGATGATCACAAGGTCAGCGCGTTGATGCGGTCTGAGTCACCCGTTCGGGTCAGTGCGGGAGGGTAGGCTCGCTCTCTCACACACCCGTACCGCACCACGCACCGCATCTGGTTAGGAGACCAAGGGATGACGCCCGGCAACAACGGCGCGAGCACGCCCGAGGACGACGACCCCTTCGGCTACCTCTACGCCGACGGGCAGGCCAACGGGGCCCAGCCGCCGTCCGGGGGCTACGGCTACCCGAACTCCGTCAACCGGGTGCGTCCCGTCGGGACACGGCAGTACGGCGCACCGCAGGGCCAGGCCGCTCCGCCCCAGCAGGGCGCCTACGGGCAGCCGCAGGGGGCGTACGGGCAGCCGAACGCGCACTACGCCGCGCCGGAGACCTTCCCCGGCGGCGGCGGCCCCGGGGCCCCGCAGCAGCCGTCGGGGCACGGCGGGGGCGGCGGGCGCCGCGGCCCGAACACCAAGGGCCTGCTCATCGGCGCGGTGGCGGTGGTCGCCGCGGTGGTCATCGGCATCGCCGTGGCCATGACGAGCAGTGGCTCCGACGACGACAAGGGCGGCGACGAGGCGGGCGGTGACACCACCCCCACCCAGTCCCAGAGCAGCGGGCCGAGCCCGTCGGCGAGCGAGAGCGCCGAGGAAGAGGTGGAGCTGCCCTCCACCGAGGCGAAGGCGATGCGGCTGGGCGGCTCGGCCTCCCTCGCCTCCGAGGTGGAGGGCGCCCAGTCGGACGGCGGCGTCTACGTGGCCAACCTCAACCAGCCGGGGGCCTCGGTCACCTGGACCGTGGACGGCATCCCCGAGGACGGCCTCTACACCCTCTTCACCACCTACAGCGCGGCCGGCGAGGACCAGTCGATGACCCTCACGGTCAACGGCAAGGAGTTCGGCAGCAAGCTGAACCTGGGCAACTTCGCCCACGCCGAGGACGGCGACTTCGCCAAGGGCTGGACCAAGACCTTCGCCTGGCCCACCCTCAACAAGGGCACCAACACCATCACCCTGTCCTGCGCCGACGGCGACAAGTGCAACGTCCTGCTGGACCAGTTCTCCCTGAAGAAGGGCCAGGTCAAGGACTAGGACCGGCCCGCAGCGGGACGCGGCGGCCCCGGCGGGGTCAGGCCGCCCCCGACTCCGCCGTCACCGCGACCCCGCGCCCGAGCAGCTCCTCGTACGCCGCCCGGTCGAACTCGCCCGCCACCGGCGACAGCACGGTGGCCGCCGACAGGGCGACCGCGCGGGTCAGCCGGTCCGGCCAGGGCAGGTGCTCCACCAGTCCGGAGAGCAGGCCCGCCACCGCGGAGTCGCCCGCGCCGGTCGGGTTGCCGTGGACATGGGCCGGCGGTGCGGCGCGCCAGCGGCCCTCCGGGGTCACCGCGAGCAGGCCCTCGGCGCCCAGCGAGGCGACCACCGAGCGGGCACCGCGGCGCCGGGCGGCCTGCGCGGCCCGCTGCGGTTCGTGCGAGCCGGTCAGCTCGGCCAGCTCGTCGGCGTTCGGCTTGATCAGGTCCGGGCGGGCGGCCAGCCCCCGCCGCAGCGGCTCCCCGCTGGTGTCGAGCAGCACCGGCACGCCCGCGGCGCGCGCGGACCGCACCAGCCCGGCGTACGCGCCCACCGGGACGCCCGGCGGCAGGCTGCCGCACAGGGCCACCGCGGCGGCGCCGGTCAGCAGGTCCTCGTAGGCCACCTGGAAGGCGTTCCACTCGGCGGGCGCCACGGCCGGGCCCGGCTCGTTGAGCTGGGTGGTGTCGCCGGTGCGTTCGTCGACGACGGCGACGGTGCGCCGCGTCGCCCCGGCGACCGGCACGAGCGCGTCGGTCACCCCGGGCACGCCGGTCAGCTGCTCGCGCACGATGCCCCCCGTGGTGCCGCCCGCGAAGCCGGTGACCGTCACCTGGTGCCCGAGGGCCGCCAGGACGCGGGCCACGTTCAGCCCCTTGCCGCCGGGACGCTCGGTCACCTCGGTCACCCGGTGGGAGGCGTGGGGCCTGAGGCCCCGGACGCGGTAGGTGATGTCGAGCGCGGTGTTGAGAGTGACGGTGAGGATCACCGTGCCGACCTCCCCCGATCGTGTGCGGCTGGGCGTGCCCGCGGAGCTGCGCTCCACGACACGATCATGCCAAACGGCGGGCGGTCGGCCTAGGGGGTGTCGTTGGGATCGGGCCGGCTCCAGGCAAGGGTGCAGTGTGGCCGACCCGAGCGAGCTCTGGTGCGTGCAGCTGCAAGGCGGAGGAGGGCGGCAACGCGATGGGGCCCCCGCGCGAGCGCAGCCGAGCGTGGGGGAGTTGACGACCGACGACAACTCCGCGGATGTGCGTGCCGGGCCTCGCGACCCCGGCAAGATCCAAACGGCGCCCCCCAGCCCCCCGGTCGGCCATCCCTGGAGGGTCCCGGAGCGGACACGGGGACGGATCAGCCCAGTTGGGGATCGACCACCCAGGCGCCCCGGCGCATCACGCCCACCAGGTCGAAGGCGTCGTCCAGGACCACCAGGTCGGCGTCCTTGCCGGGTTCCAGGGAGCCGATGCGGTCGTCCAGGCCCAGCAGCCGCGCCGGGTTGGCCGAGATCGCGGCGACGACGTCCCCGACCGGCAGCCCGTCCACCGTCACCGCCCGCTTGAAGGCGCGGTCCAGGGTGAGCGTGGAGCCCGCGATCGAGCCGCCCTCCACCAGCCGGGCCACCCCGTCCGCGACCTCGACCTCGAGCGGGCCGAGCAGATAGCGGCCGTCGCCGAAACCGGCCGCGTCCATCGCGTCGGTGATGAAGGCGACCCGGGCGGCACCCGCGTGGTGGAAGGCCAGCTGCAGCGCGGCCGGGTGCAGGTGCGTGCCGTCGTTGATCAGCTCGACGGTGATCCGCTCGTCCTCGAGGAGCGCGGTGATGGGGCCCGGGGCGCGGTGGCCGACCGGGGGCATCGCGTTGAAGAGGTGCGTGGCGACGGTGGCGCCCGCGTCGATGGCCCGGACCGTCTGCTCGTACGTCGCGTCGGTGTGCCCGACGGCCGCGATCACGCCGTGCTCGACGAGCAGCCGTACGGAGTCCAGGCCGCCCGGCAGCTCCGTCGCCAGCGTCATCATCCTGGCGTGGCCGTGCGCCGCGTCGACCAGCTTGCGCACCTCGGCCGGGTCCGGGTCGCGCAGCAGCTGCTCGTCGTGGGCGCCCTTGCGGCACGGGGAGATGAACGGCCCCTCGAAGTGGATGCCAACGATGTCGCCCTGCTGCGCCAGCTCGGCGAGCATCCCGGCGTGCCGGGCGAGGAAGTCCAGGTCGCCGGTGACGGCGGAGGCGACGACCGTGGTCGTGCCGTGCCGGCGATGGGTCTCGACGCCCTTGAGGACGTCCTCGGCGGTGCCGCCGGCGAAGGAGGCGCCGCCGCCGCCGTGGTTGTGGATGTCGACGAAGCCGGGGACCACCCAGTGGCCCGACACGTCGACGACCTCGGCGTTCGGGGGAGCCGTGGCCGCGATCCGCGTGCCGTCGACGATCACGCGGCCGTCGTCCACGGTCCCGGTGGGCAGTACCACCCGGGCGCCGGCGAGAACCTTGCTTGGGGCCATCAGGTGGTTACCTCCGGGGGAGTCGCGGCCGCGGCGGCCGTGGAAGCAGCGGATGTCGGAGCGGTCCGGGCAGCCGGGGCAGCGCCGTCGAGCAGGTCCCAGGCCATCAGCCCGGCACCCAGGCAACCGGCGGTGTCCCCGAGTGCGGCGGGGACGATCTCCGGCAGCTTCTGGAAGGTCACGCGCCGCCGGACGGCGTCCCGCAGCGGTGTGAACAAGGTTTCCCCCGCCTCGGCGAGGCCGCCACCGATGATCAGGACGCGCGGGTCCAGCAGGGTGAGCGCGGTGACCAGTCCGTCGGCGAGTGCGTCCACGGCGTCCCGCCACACGGCGAGCGCGCGGGCGTCGCCCGACTCGACGGCCTTGGCGCAGTCGGCGGCGTCCGCCTCCGGGTCGCCCGAGGCCTCGGCCCACGCCTGGCTGACCGCCGACGCGGACGCGAACCGCTCCAGACAGCCGCGCTGCCCGCACGGGCAGGCGACGCCGCCGGGGCGCACGACGACGTGGCCGATCTCGCCCGCGAAGCCGTGCGCGCCCGCCTCGACCCGGCCGTCGATGCCGATGGCGCCCGCGATCCCGGTGCCCAGCGGCACGAACAGGAACCGGTCGGCCCCCTGCCCGGCGCCGATCCGGCCCTCGGCGAGGCCGCCGGTGCGCACGTCGTGGCCGAGGGCGACCGGGACGGAGCCGAGCCGCTCGCCGAGCAGCCTGCGCAGCGGTACGTCGCGCCAGCCCAGGTTGGCCGCGTACACGGCGACGCCCCGCTCGGCGTCGACGATGCCGGGGACGGCGACGCCGGCGGCACCGGCCGGCTCGCCGAAGCGGTCCGCGCCGTAGGCCCGCAGCTCGGCGGCGAAGTCGAGGATGTCCGCGACGACCGCCTCGGGCCCCCGCTCACGGCCGGTGGCACGGCGTGCCTGGTGCAGCAGTTCGCCCCCAGGTCCCGCCAGGGCGGCCTTCATCCCGGTGCCGCCCACATCGAGGGCGATGACATGTCTCACGGGGACAGTGTGGCCCGTCTACCCGGGAGAGGTCTAGTCCACTCGCGTGGTGTAGACCTTAATCCGTTAAGCGAACACGCGAACGAGCAGTGAACAACGAGCAGTGAACGACGAGTCGTCGGCAGGGTTGGGGAACAGGGTGCAGCGGCGTAGGACAGGAACGATCGCGGTGGTGTCCGCACTGGGCATGACGGTGGTCCTCGGCGGCTGCGGGCTGGCCGGCGACTCCGACGGGGTGACCCTGAAGCTCGTCGCCGCCGACTACGGCGACGGCAAGGAGAACAGCTCCCAGAAGTACTGGGACGAGCTGGCCAAGTCCTACGAGGCCAAGAACCCCGACGTGCACGTGGACGTCACCGTCTACTCGTGGAACGACGTCGACCGCAAGGTCCGCGAGATGGTCGAGGCGGGCAAGGCACCCGACATGGCGCAGATCGGCGCCTACTCGGACTACGCGGACAAGGACCTGCTCTACCGGGCCGACGACGTGCTCTCCATCCCGGTCCAGGCCGACTTCGTCTCCCAGCTGGCCGCCGCCGGCCAGGTCAACGGCGTGCAGTACGGCCTGCCCTTCGCGGCCTCCACCCGCGTGCTCTTCTACAACAAGACCCTGTTCGGCGAGGCCGGCCTCCAGCCGCCCAAGACGTGGGACGACCTCGCCGAGGCAGCCGAGGCGCTCGACGAGAAGGGCGTGAAGTACCCGTACGCCCTGCCGCTGGGCCCCGAGGAGGCACCGGCCGAGACGATGCAGTGGATGCTCAGCGGCGGAGGCGGCTACACCGACGACGTCGGCACCTACGCGATCGATTCGCCGCAGAACGCCACCACCTTCACCTGGCTGCGCGACGAACTGGTCGGCAAGGGCCTCACCGGACCGGTCGCCCCCGGCAAGCTCAACCGCGCCGCCGCCTTCGAAGCCTTCGCGGGCGGCGACGTGGGCATGCTCAACGGGCACCCCTCGCTGATGAAGACGGCCGCCGACAAGGGTGTGAAGTACGGGATGGTGACCACCCCGGGCGTGGACGGCGAGAGCAGGAACACCCTCGGGGTCTCGGACTGGATGACGGCCTTCAGGAAGAACGGCCACCAGGAGGAGATCGGCGACTTCCTCGACTTCGTCTACAGCGAGGAGAACGTCCTCGACTTCTCCCGCGAGTACGGCCTGCTGCCCGTGACCACCTCCGCCTCCCAGACCATGAGCACCGCCCCGGAGGACAAGAACCTCAAGCCGTTCCTGGACGAGCTGCTGCTCTCCCAGCTGTACCCGGTCGGCAAGGCCTCCTGGGCCTCGGTCAGCGCGGACGTCAAGAAGCACATCGGCGAGGCGGTCGCCCCCGGCGGCAGCCCAGAGGAGGTCCTCGGCGAGATCCAGGCGACGGCGATGCGGGCGAGCAGCGCGGAGTGACGGCCCAAGCGGCGGCCGCGTTGTCGGCGGCGGGCGTTACGGTTGCGTACATGGACCCGGGAGAGCTGGCCGAGCGGGAGCGGAGCGTCCTCGCACTGGAACGCCGGGGCTTCAGCGGCCCCGGCGCCAAGGAGCGTGCCGTCCGCGAGGAGCTGGGCCTGGCTCCCGTCCGCTACTACCAGCTCCTCAACGCCCTGCTGGACGACCCCCGCGCCCTGGCCGCCGACCCGGTGACGGTCAACCGCCTGCGCCGGGTGCGGGAGTCGCGCCGCGCGGAGCGCTGAGATTGCCCTCGGCGCCCGCGGGATAGGTTCGCCGTATGGGCAGCCACCAGGACTCCACCCGAGACGACTCCCCGCACCCCCTGCCGACGCCCACGACGGCCGCCGGACGCGAAGGGCTCGACGCCCTCCTCGCCGACCCCGGCCGCGCGGTGGTCGCGCTCGACTTCGACGGCACGCTCGCCCCGATCGTGCCCGACCCCGACCGGGCCCGCGCCCACCCGGAGGCCGTACCGGCCCTCGCCGCGCTCGCCCCGAAGGTCGCCTCGATCGCCGTGATCACCGGCCGCCCCGCCGAGGTCGCCGTCCACCACGGCGGCTTCGCGGGCGTCCCAGGCCTCGACCGCCTCGTCGTCCTCGGCCACTACGGCGCCGAGCGCTGGGACGCCGCCACCGGCACCCTCGCCACGCCCGCACCGCACCCCGGCGTCGCCGCCGTCCGCGCCGAGCTGCCGGGGCTGCTGGAGCGCTCCGGGGCCGCGGCGCAGGGCACCTGGACGGAGGACAAGGGGCACGCGGTCGCCGTCCACACCCGCCGCGCCCCCGACCCGCAGGCCGCCTTCGAGGCACTGCGCGCCCCCCTCGCCGGCCTGGCCGCCCGCCACGGCCTGATCGTCGAACCCGGCCGCATGGTCCTGGAGCTGCGCCCACCCGGCATGGACAAGGGCGCGGCCCTGCGGTCGTACGTCCACTCCCTCGACGCCGGCTCGGTCCTCTTCGCGGGCGACGACCTCGGCGACCTCCCGGCCTACGCGGCCGTCGACGTCCTCCGCACCGAGGGCACCCCCGGCCTGCTGGTGTGCAGCGCCAGCGACGAGGTGACGGAACTGCGCAGGCGCGCGGACGTCGAGGTCCCCGGCCCCGCCGGGGTCGTGGCCCTCCTGGCGGCCCTCGCGCACCGGCTGGCCTGAGACGACGTCACGGCCCCTTCCCCGGACCGTCACAGGCGTGTCCGGACAGCGCCGGCGGGGCAACCCGGCCCGCCGCCCCCGCTGTCTTGCACGCCGTAATGCCTGCTCAGTGCGGCACACGACCGTGGAGGAACCCGCCATGTCCGCTCGGAAGACCCCGATGCTCGCCCTCGCCGCCGTGGCCCTCGGCCTGGCGCTGACCGCCTGCGGCAACAGCGGCGACGGCGGCAACGGCGACGTCGACGCCGCCCCCACCGTGACCGCGACGCGCACCGCGCAGTCCCCCACCGCGGACGACGGGCCCGCCACCGGCGGCGCCTCCGCGCAGACCCCGACGGCGTCGAAGCCGGACCAGGGGGCGGGGGTCACGTGCACGGACCAGCGGGACTACGCCGGTGATCCGCGGTCGAACGCCGAGATCAACTCCATCGGCGCGGACACCGGCACCTGCCCCGAGCCGCAGTCGGGCGACGCGCCCTCCGGCACCCCCAAGCAGGACGGGGTCACGTGCACGGACCAGGTGAACTACGCCGGTGACCCGCGGTCGAACGCCGAGATCAACTCCATCGGCGCGGACACCGGCACCTGCCCGCCGGTCCAGGACCAGTAGCCCCGCCCGTCAGCCCCGCAGCGCCTCCAGCTGCTCCAGGAACCAGCGCGCCGGGGGCAGCGCGGTGCCGGCGGCCGCCAGCCGCTTCGAGCGTTCGGCCCGTTCCCCCGCCGGCAGGCCGAGCGCCGTGTGCAGCGCGTCCGCCGTGCCCACCACGTCGTACGGGTTCACCACCACGGCGTCCTCGCCCAGCTCCTCGTACGCCCCCGCCTCCCGGGACAGCACCAGCGCGCACCCCGCGTCGGAGACGACCGGCACCTCCTTGGCGACCAGGTTCATCCCGTCCCGGACGGGGTTGACCAGCGCCACGTCCGCCAGCCGGTACGCCGCCAGCGACCGCGCGAAGTCGTCCTTGAGATTCAGCACGACCGGCGTCCACCCCGGAGTGCCGAACTCCTCGTTGACCGCGTTCGCGACCCGCTCCACCTCGGCCGTGTAGTCCCGGTACACGGCGAGGTCCTGCCGCGAGGGGTAGGCGAAGGCGACGTGCACGACCCGCTCGCGCCACTCCGGCCGCCCGGCCAGCAGCTCCCGGTAGGCCAGCAGGCCCCGCACGATGTTCTTGGACAGCTCGGTGCGGTCCACCCGCACGATCGTGCGGCGGCCCTCCCCGATCTGCTCCCGCAGCTCCGCCATCCGCTCCTCGACGTCGGCCTCGTGCGACCGCTTCCGCAGGAAGTCGCCGTCGGCGCCCAGCCCGTGCACGCCGATCTCCGTGCCGCCGAGACCGCCCACCACCGCGTCGCAGCACGCGGTGAACGCGTCCGCCCAGCGCCGGGTGAGGAACCCGAGCCGGTCGGCGCCCAGCATCCCGCGCAGCACCTGCTCGGCGATGTCGTCCGGCAGCAGCCGGAAGTAGTCGACCGGGGCCCACGGCGTGTGCGAGAAGTGGCCGATCCTGAGGTCCGGACGCAGCTCGCGCAGCATCCCCGGCACCAGCGTCAGGTGGTAGTCCTGCACGATCGCGACCGCGCCCTCGGCCGCCTCCTCGGCCAGCGCCTCGGCGAAGGCCCGGTTGTACGCCTCGTAGGAGGCCCACTGCCGCCGGAACTCCGCGTCGAAGACCGGCTCCAGGGGCGTCTGGTACAGCATGTGGTGCACGAACCACAGCACGCTGTTGGCGATCCCGTTGTACGCGTCCGCGTGCACGTCGGCCGGTACGTCCAGCATCCGTACGCCGTCCTCACCGACCCCGCGCCGCACCGCCTCGCGGTCGCCGTCGCCGAGCGCCGAGCACACCCACAGCGCGCCGGCGTCGGGTCCGATGGCCGACAACCCCGACACGAGCCCGCCACCGCCCCGTTTGGCGTGCAGCGACCCGTCCTCCCGCACCTCGTACGAGACCGGCCCCCGGTTGGAGGCGACCAGCACCTGAGCAGCACCGAAGCTTGAAGCCATACGCCTCAACCTAGCCCGGCCCCCCGAACCTCAAACGTTCCCCGGTGTCACGTCGGCGGCGATTCGGTCACGCGTCTTGTGTGGAAACTGTGAACAGGTTGAGGATGTGCGGTGAACATTTCAACTTCTTGGGGGGGCGGGCGAACCATGCCCATACGCATACGTACGCGACACCCGCGCAGGGGCGGACTCGCCGGCACGGCGGCGCTGATCGCGGCCTGCGCGCTGGCCCTGGCGGGCTGCGGCGGCGACGGCGGCGACGGCGCGAGTACGAAGGCGGCGGGGACAGCCACGGCGGCCACCGCGACCGCCACCGCTACGCCGAGCAGCAGCCCGCCCCCCGAGGCGTCTCCCAGCCCTCAGCCGCCGACACCGGCTTTCACCCCGACCGCCGCCACGCTGTCGGACTTCACCGGCCGCACCATGAGGGCGGCCGTCCTCGCCGCCAAGGGAGCGCACGTCGACTACACCGTGCTCCTCCAGGGCACCGGGCAGCCGGCCTCCTCCTGGGGTCTCGACGAGAAGGTCTGCGCGCAGAGCGGCGGCTCCGGCACCGTGACCTTCACCGTCCCCCGCGACGGCCGCGACTGCGCCGGGCGCCTGCTGCACACGCCGAAGCCGACCCCGAAGCCGTCGAAGACCCGGGCCGACGGCACCGGCGGCACGAGCGGGGGCGGTGGAACCGGGGGCGGCACCGGTGTCTGCGAGCTGACGAGCCCGGCCGGCAACTGCTACGCCGACGGCCAGTTCTGCGCGACGAAGCACCGGGGCCTGAGCACCCACGGCCGCGGCGGCGAGTACCTGACCTGTGAGCAGGACTCCGGCGGCAGGTGGCGCTGGTCGGACGGCGTCCCCGGCTGAGGCGGGGTTCAGGCCACCTTCCGGGCCGCGTACTCCGCGATCTCCGCCATCGGGGGCCGTTCCTCGGTGTCCACGGCGTAGGTGCGCGGCTCGAAGCCGTCGACGCCCCGCTCGAACTGGGTGAGCGTCGGCCGGACCAGGTGGCCGCGGGCCAGCCGGAGCTGGGCGGTGCGGTAGATCGCGGCGGCCATCCGGCCCAGCGCCCGCCCGTCCTGGTGGCGGTGGACGCGGACCCCGACGTCGACCTGCGCGAGCGCGTCCAGGCCCACCAGGTGCAGGGCGTCGACCAGCATGCCGAGCTCGACGCCGTAGCCGACCGGGAAGGGGAGCCGTTCCAGCAGGGAGCGGCGGGCCGCGTACTCGCCGCCCAGCGGCTGGACGAACCCGGCCAGCTGCGGCCAGTGCATGTTGAGCAGCGGGCGGGCCATCAGCTCGGTGACCCGGCCGCCCTGCCCCGGGGCTGCGCCGAGCGGACGGTCGTACATGGCCTTGACCAGGTGCACGTCCGGATCGGTCAGCAGCGGGCCCACGATCCCGGAGACGAAGTCGGCGGAGAACTCGCGCAGGTCGGCGTCGACGAAGCAGACGATGTCCCCGCCGGTGACCAGCAGCGACCGCCACAGCACCTCGCCCTTGCCGGGCACGGCGGGGATGCGGGGGAGGATCGCGTCCCGGTGCACGACGCGCGCGCCGGCCGCCGCGGCCACCTCGGCCGTACGGTCGCTCGACCCGGAGTCCACGACCACGACCTCGTCGACCAGCGGCACCCGCAGCACCAGCTCCCGCCGGATCACCGTGACGATGTCGCCGACCGTCGCCTCCTCGTCCAGCGCGGGGAGCACCACGCTGACCGACTGCCCGGTGGCGTGCTTGGCGGACAGGAGCTGCCGGACGGTCCGGTCCCCGGCGGACCAGGAGCGTGCGCTCAGCCAGCGCTCGACTTCTTCCAGCACGTCCGGTGGTCTCCTTCGTGGTCCGTGGTGATCCGTTGTGATCCATCTCGCGGTACGGACGACTGTCTCAACGGTGGTGGCCTTCGGTTACAGTCTTGAACAACGCGTGGGACCACCGCATGCCGGGGTCGCCGCGCACCAGCGAAGAACAACTTCATACCGCTCATCCAGAGGGGCAGAGGGATACGGCCCGATGAAGCCCCGGCAACCCTCCAGCCGGCTCTTGTCACACGGACGTGGCGAGGCTCCCGGCTAGGGAAGGTGCCAAATCCGTCTCACGGCGAGATGCGTCGTGAGGAAGATGAGGAGAAAGGGCCTCGCCTCCATGGCTGTGCAGACTGCCGAAACCGCCACGAACACCACGACCTCCGCGGTCGACCTCGGCCCCGCCGCCGCCCTGAGCTGCCGGGAGTGCGGCCACAGGGTCCCGCTCGGACCGGTGTTCGCCTGCGAGGAGTGTTTCGGCCCCCTCGAGATCGCCTACGACTTCTCGGACTACGACACCGAGGAACTGCGGGGGCGCATCGAAGCGGGCCCCGCGAACATCTGGCGCTACGCCCCCCTGCTGCCCGTCCCGGCCGACGTCGCGACCAAGCCGAACATCAACCCCGGCTGGACCAAGCTCGTCAAGGCCGACAACCTCGCCCGCGAGCTGGGCGTCACCGGCGGCCTGTACGTCAAGGACGACTCCGGCAACCCCACGCACTCCTTCAAGGACCGCGTCGTCGCCCAGGCCCTGGAGGCCGCCCGCGCCTTCGGCTTCACCACCCTGTCCTGCTCCTCCACCGGCAACCTCGCCGGTGCCGTCGGCGCCGCCGCCGCCCGGGCCGGTTTCCGCTCCTGCGTGTTCATCCCGCACGACCTGGAGCAGGGCAAGGTCGTCATGGCCGCCGTCTACGGCGGTGAGCTCGTCGGCATCGAGGGCAACTACGACGACGTGAACCGCTTCTGCTCCGAGCTGATCGGCGACCCGGCCGGCGAGGGCTGGGGCTTCGTCAACGTCAACCTGCGCCCCTACTACGCCGAGGGCTCCAAGACCCTCGCGTACGAGATCTGCGAGCAGCTCGGCTGGGAGCTGCCCGACCAGCTCGTCGTGCCGATCGCGTCCGGCTCCCAGCTGACGAAGATCGACAAGGGGCTCAAGGAGCTGGTCCAACTCGGTCTGGTCGAGGACAAGCCGTACAAGATCTTCGGTGCGCAGGCCGAGGGCTGCTCGCCGGTCTCCACGGCGTTCAAGGCCGGTCACGACGTGGTGCGCCCGCAGAAGCCGAACACCATCGCCAAGTCGCTGGCCATCGGCAACCCGGCCGACGGCCCCTACGTCCTCGACATCGCCCGTCGCACCGGCGGTGCCGTGGAGGACGTGACCGACGAGCAGGTCGTGGACGCGATCAAGCTGCTCGCCCGCACGGAGGGCATCTTCGCCGAGACGGCGGGCGGCGTGACGGTCGGCGTCACGAAGAAGCTGATCGAGGACGGCGTGCTCGACCCGTCGCTCACCACCGTCGTCCTGAACACCGGCGACGGCCTCAAGACCCTCGACGCGGTGGCCGGCACCGGCCTCACCGCCACGATCCGTCCCAACCTGGACTCCTTCCGAGAGGCTGGCCTCGCATGAGCGTGACCGTTCGTATCCCGACCATCCTGCGCACCTACACCGGCGGCAAGGCCGAGGTCAGCGCCGAGGGGGCCAACCTCGGTGAGGTCATCTCCGACCTGGAGAAGAACCACACCGGCATCGCCGCCCGCGTCCTGGACGACCAGGGCAAGCTGCGCCGCTTCGTCAACGTCTACGTCAACGACGACGACGTCCGCTTCGAGCAGGGTCTTGAGACCTCGACGCCGGACGGCGCGGGCGTCTCGATCATCCCGGCGGTCGCCGGCGGCTGATACGGGTCGTAGCGCGCATTGCCCTCTCCGTGAGAGAAACGGAGGGGGCAATTCCATGTGATTGAGCGCGGTAGAGTTGGGGAACGCGCTCCCGATCGGCACAACGGGAACCGTTAATTCCTGCCGCCCGCCCGACAAGAAGCAGCCAAAGTACGGGCCCTTTCTGCGGCTTTTGTTCCCTTTGCGTGCCCCGACTTGACCCGTATTCAGGCGAATTCTCGCTACATTCCGGACCGGGCGCGTCCAGATTTCTCGTCCGATTGACCTGTTGCAGACGGCAGTTGGACAGATACATTCAGCCGCGGTCGACGCGTTCCGGCGCACGCCCCCAGTCGTGGGGGGCGAGGTCTGACCCGGGTCCGCGAAGTGCGGATCTGTGCAAGGGCCAGTAATAGGGGAGTTAGGCATGGCTCAGGGCACCGTCAAGTGGTTCAACGCGGAGAAGGGGTACGGCTTCATCGCGGTCGACGGTGGTGCGGATGTTTTCGTCCACTACAGCGCGATTCAGATGGACGGCTACCGCACCCTCGAAGAAGGCCAGCGGGTCGAGTTCGAGATCTCGCAGGGTCAGAAGGGCCCGCAGGCCGACATGGTTCGCCTCAGCGCCTGAGACGCGCGGCCGGCGCAGCACCCGGTCTTCGTCCGAAGGGCCCGTACCTCGAGGGGTACGGGCCCTTCGGCCTGCCCGGACGCGGGCCGTCCCCTTGTTCGCGGGTGGCTGACCGCGTGGCCCGATCCCCGAGAGGCGCTTGCACTCGACCATGCCGAGTGCTAATCATTGCGTTAGCACTCTGAAGGTGAGAGTGACAACGAAGGACCGGGTCGGTGAGGCCCGCGGGCCGGGTGGGGAAGGAACCACAAGGCCGGCGAGCCGTCCGTCGCGGGCGCGGGCGCGGTCCGAAGGAATCACCCCCAGTCCTGGAGGGACCACTTCACATGGCCAAGATCATCGCGTTCGACGAGGAGGCGCGGCGCGGCCTCGAGCGCGGCATGAACCAGCTCGCGGACGCCGTCAAGGTGACGCTCGGCCCCAAGGGCCGCAACGTCGTCCTCGAGAAGAAGTGGGGCGCCCCCACGATCACCAACGATGGTGTCTCCATCGCCAAGGAGATCGAGCTCGAGGACCCGTACGAGAAGATCGGCGCCGAGCTGGTCAAGGAAGTCGCCAAGAAGACGGACGACGTCGCCGGTGACGGTACGACCACCGCGACCGTCCTCGCCCAGGCCCTGGTCAAGGAAGGCCTGCGCAACGTCGCGGCCGGCGCCAACCCGATGGCCCTCAAGCGCGGCATCGAGAAGGCCGTCGAGGCCGTCTCCGCCGCCCTGCTCGAGCAGGCCAAGGATGTCGAGACCAAGGAGCAGATCGCCTCCACGGCCTCCATCTCCGCCGCCGACACCCAGATCGGCGAGCTCATCGCCGAGGCCATGGACAAGGTCGGCAAGGAAGGCGTCATCACCGTCGAGGAGTCCCAGACCTTCGGTCTGGAGCTGGAGCTCACCGAGGGTATGCGCTTCGACAAGGGCTACATCTCGGCGTACTTCGCCACCGACATGGAGCGTATGGAGGCGTCGCTCGACGACCCGTACATCCTGATCGCCAACTCCAAGATCGGCAACGTCAAGGACCTGCTGCCGCTCCTGGAGAAGGTCATGCAGTCGGGCAAGCCGCTGCTGATCATCGCCGAGGACGTCGAGGGCGAGGCCCTGTCGACCCTGGTCGTCAACAAGATCCGCGGCACCTTCAAGTCCGTCGCCGTCAAGGCCCCGGGCTTCGGCGACCGCCGCAAGGCCATGCTCGGCGACATCGCCATCCTCACCGGCGGCGAGGTCATCTCCGAGGAGGTCGGCCTCAAGCTGGAGAACGCCACGCTGGACCTGCTGGGCAGCGCGCGCAAGGTCGTCATCACCAAGGACGAGACCACGATCGTGGACGGCGCCGGCTCGGCCGACCAGGTCCAGGGCCGCGTCAACCAGATCCGCGCCGAGATCGAGAACAGCGACTCGGACTACGACCGCGAGAAGCTCCAGGAGCGCCTGGCGAAGCTGGCCGGCGGCGTGGCCGTCATCAAGGCCGGTGCCGCCACCGAGGTCGAGCTCAAGGAGCGCAAGCACCGCATCGAGGACGCCGTCCGCAACGCGAAGGCGGCCGTCGAGGAGGGCATCGTCGCCGGTGGTGGCGTGGCCCTGCTCCAGGCCTCCCAGGTCTTCGAGAAGCTGGAGCTGACGGGTGACGAGGCGACCGGCGCCAACGCCGTGAAGCTCGCCCTGGAGGCCCCGCTGAAGCAGATCGCCGTCAACGGCGGTCTCGAGGGTGGCGTCGTCGTGGAGAAGGTCCGCAACCTGACCGTCGGCCACGGCCTGAACGCCGCTTCCGGCGAGTACGTCGACATGATCGCCGAGGGCATCATCGACCCGGCGAAGGTGACCCGCTCTGCCCTGCAGAACGCCGCCTCCATCGCCGCGCTGTTCCTCACCACCGAGGCCGTCATCGCCGACAAGCCGGAGAAGGCCGCTCCGGCGGGCGCCCCGGGCGGCATGCCGGGCGGTGACATGGACTTCTGATCGACCGGTTCCGGTTGATCGACCGTCCTGCACGGACCGAGGGCGGCACTCCCCGAGAGGGGGGTGCCGCCCTCGGGCTTTTCCGCGTTCTGGGCCGGCCGCCGTATGTGTCCCGGGTCACGGCGGATCGGCGGCCGCGGACGGAATGCACGGGCCGGACCGGGCCGTTCACCGAGGAGTGCGATGAATGCGTGCGCACATACCACCCGGTACCTACTCCAGGGAGTCCGTAAGTGACCGCCACCCCCACCGAGGCAGCCTCCCGCGCCGCCCAGCTCCTCGCCCGCCCCGCCACGATCAACGGCCTGACCGTGCCGAACCGCATCGCGATGGCGCCGATGACCCGCATGTTCTCCCCGGGCGGCATCCCCGGCGAGGACGTGGTCTCGTACTACGCGCGCCGCGCCGCCGCCGGGGTCGGCCTGATCGTCACCGAGGGCACCTACGTCGGGCACGAGTCCGCCGGGCAGAGCGACCGCGTGCCGCGTTTCCACGGCGAGGAGCAGCTCGCCGGGTGGGCGAAGGTCGCCGAGGCGGTGCACGCGGCGGGCGGCACCATCGTGCCGCAGCTGTGGCACATCGGCATGGTCCGCAAGGCCGGGGACCAGCCCTTCCCGGACGCCCCCGCCGTCGGCCCGTCCGGCCTGCGCATCGGCGAGGACGAGCCCACCGGCACCGCGATGACCCAGCGCGACCTGGACGACGTCGTCGGCGCCTTCGCCGAGGCCGCCGCGGCCGCCGAGCGCATCGGCTTCGACGGCGTGGAGATCCACGGCGCCCACGGCTACCTCGTCGACCAGTTCCTGTGGTCCGGCACCAACCGCCGCACCGACGCCTACGGCGGCGACCCCGTGGCCCGGACGAAGTTCGCCGCCGAGATCGTGGCCGCCGTACGGGAGACGGTCTCCGCCGACTTCCCGGTGATCTTCCGCTACTCCCAGTGGAAGCAGGAGGCCTACGACGCCCGCCTCGCCGAGACCCCCGAGGAGCTGGAGGCCGTCCTCGCCCCGCTCGCCTCGGCCGGCGTCGACGCCTTCCACGCCTCCACCCGCCGCTACTGGCTCCCCGAGTTCGAGGACTCCGACCTCAACCTCGCCGGCTGGACCAAGAAGCTCACCGGCAAGACCGCCATCACCGTCGGCTCGGTCGGCCTCGACGGCGACTTCACCAAGGCCTTCCAGGGCGAGGGTGCCCCCGTGCGCGGCCTCGACAACCTCCTCGACCGCCTGGAGCGCGACGAGTTCGACCTCGTCGCCGTGGGCCGCGCCCTGCTCCAGGACCCGCGGTGGGCCGAGAAGGTGCTCGGCGGCCGCTTCGACGAACTCGCCCCCTACGACGCGGCATCGCTGAAGACCCTCGGCTGAGCGCGGTGCGCACCACGGCGTAGGGTCCGGAGGATGACGATCCCTGGACCCGACGAGTCGGTGGAACCCGTGGTGCGCACCTCCGCCGGCGCGGTGCGCGGCCGGACCGAGGACGGCCTGGCCGTCTTCCGCGGCATCCCCTTCGCCCAGCCCCCGGTGGGCGAGGCCCGGTTCGCCGCCCCGCGCCGCCCCCGCCCCTGGGACGGCGTGCGCGACGCGTACGCCTTCGGCCCGCCGCCCCCGCAGGACCTCGGCGCCGCGGGCACCGTCGGCCCACCGGACGTCCCCGGGGGCGACGACTGGCTGACGGTCAACGTCTGGACCCCCGCCCCCGACCCGGCCGCCCGCCGCCCGGTCATGGTCTGGATCTACGGCGGCGCCTTCAAGCTCGGCCACTCCGGCAACCCCGCCTACGACGCCCGCCGTATCGCCGCCGACGGCGACCTCGTCGTCGTCACCCTCAACTACCGCGTCGGCATGGAGGGCTTCGCCCACATCGAGGGCGCCCCCGCCAACCGGGGCCTGCTCGACCAGATAGCGGCGCTCGCCTGGGTGCAGGAGAACATCGCCGCGTTCGGCGGCGACCCCGACCAGGTCACGATCTTCGGCGAGTCGGCCGGCGCCGGTTCCGTGGCCTCCCTGCTGGCGATGCCCCGCGCGGCCGGGCTCTTCCGCCGGGCCGTCGCGCAGAGCGTGCCGGGCCCGTTCTTCTCCTGCGAACTCGCCCGGGACATCGGCACCGACCTGGCCGCCGAGCTGGGCCTGCGTCCGACCGTCACCGACCTCTCGGACATCGCCCCGGACCGGCTCGTCAAGGCCGGTCAGGCCCTCGCCCCGAAGATGCCCGGCAACGTCGCCCGCTGGGGCCGGGCGGCACCCACGATCACCCCGTACGCCCCGGTCGTGGACGGCGAGTTCCTGCCGGTCGCGCCGTGGCAGGCGCTGGCGTCCGGCGCGGCCCGGGACGTCGAGGTGCTGGTCGGTCACAACCGAGACGAGAACCGGCTGTTCACCGCGCTGGCGGGCAAGCTCGGCGAGATCGGCGAGGACCGGGCGAGCGCGGCCCTGCGCCTGTACGCCCCGGGCGGCGAAGCGGCCTACCGCGCGGCGTTCCCGGAGGCGTCGGCCAACGACCTCTACGAACACGTCCAGACCGACTGGCTGTTCGCGATGCCGTCCCTGCACCTGGCCGAGGCCCACCTCGCGGGCGGCGGCCGGGCCCACGTCTACGAACTGACCTGGCCCGCACCCGCCTTCGACGGCGCCCTGGGCGCGTGTCACGCCCTGGACGTCCCCCTGCTCTTCGGCACCTTCCGGGCCGACCTGGCACGGCTCCAGTTCGGCGGCGCGGAGCCGTCCGAGGAGGCGCTGGCCCTGTCGTCCCGCTTCCGCGCCTCCTGGACCGCCTTCGCCCGCACCGGCGACCCGGGCTGGCCCGCGTACGACACGCAGCGGCGCCTGGTCCAGGTCCTGGACACCGAACCGAGGGTCGCGCCCTACCCGGAGGAGACCTCCCGACGCCTGTGGGAGGGCTACGAGTTCCTACCTCTGCCGCTGCTGAAGACCAAGGGGTGAGCGGCCGGGGACACCTGGCGGACCTGTTCGCCGTCTCCCGTCCCGGCCGGAGGCGCCGCCGCCCTTGATCGGCTTCCGGGCGGCGCCCAGGCTCCCGTGCCCATGGGGACGGGGATGCATCCGGCGGGCGTCGCGCGGGGCACGACGGGCGGGTCCGGCGCCGGGTGGCGGCGGGTCTGCCGGCCGCGGCGGGGCCGGCCGTTCTGGGCACGGTGTTCGTCGTCCTGCCGGGCGTGGTGGTCGACCACGATCTCGCCGGGGCGAGCGTCGCCGCACCGGACCGGCTGAAGGCGGTCTTCCACCGCGCCGACCTCCGGCCGACCTGCGCGGCACCGACCTGAGCACCGCCGACCTCGCCGAAGCGCGGCTGACCGGTGCCCTGGCCAGCGAGCACACCCGCTGGCCCGCCGGTTTCGACCGCACGGCCGCCGGCGTCGTGGACACCGAAGACCCCGGACCGGAGCCGTCACCCCTGCTCCAGCCGCCCGGGACGACGTGGCAGGCCCCGCCGCTGCGGTCCACGCCCTGACCGGCGTCCGCACGCGCGTGGTTCAATGACCGCATGGGGGAGGACGGCATGTCTCTGGGGCCGCTGGAACTGACCGACGGCCGTTGGCGCGTCGGGGACGCCGCGCGGAGCGACGGCCACTGGGTGGAGTTCCGCCCGGACGGGCTCCACCAGCACGAGCCGGACTCCGAGGGGCAGTTGATCTCCTGGGCCAGAATCATGAACGGCATCAGGCTCACCTGGGGCAAGCACCCCCGGAACACGAACAACAGGGGTCTGTACACGCTGAGGGGCATGGTCGCCACGCGTGACGGCGGCTGGCTGCACATGACGCTGCGTGATCCCTATGAGGACCATCAACTGCGCTTCGACCAGCACACGCGCCCCTACCGGGCGGTTGACGCGCTCCGCCTCGAGGCCCTGCTGCGGCAGCTCACCGATGAGGGAAGGCTTGAGCTCCTCGGCGATCCGGAATGGGTGGGTCGGGCCGTGACGTGCCTGGCCGACGGGGAGAACCGCCGGATCACCGGCCGTTCCCTGCGGCAGGCGACGGCGGCGGCCCTGGCGGCGGCCGGACCCGGCACCCCCTGACGGATCACGCGGGCGGCCAGGCGCGCAGGGCCGTGTCGGCGACCCGCTGGAGCTCCTCCCGGGTGGCGCCCCCGGTGGCCTGCACGGAGATGCCGTTGGCGAACGTCATGAGGTACCGGGCGATGAGCAGGGGGTCCGTGCCGGGCGGCAGGTCTCCGTCGTCGACGGCCTGCCGGAACCGGTCGCGCAGCCGCTCGACGCCCCCTTCGCGCCAGTCGGCGAGCAGGTCGCGGGCGCAGCGTCCGGTCTCCCCGGCGGCGAGTGAACCCTGGACGCCCAGGCAGCCGGACGGGCAGTCGGGCCGGGTGCTGACCTGGACGGCACCCCTCAGGAACGCGGTCGCCACCTCGCGGGCGGTCGGTTCCCGCAGGGCGCGGGCGACGTAGGAGGCGGGGCCCTCCTCGTAGCGTTCGAGCGCCTTGCGGAACAGGTCCTCCTTGTTGCCGAAGGCCGCGTACATGCTGGTGCGGGTGATGCCCATGGCGCCGGTCAGGTCGGTGAGGCTGGCGCCCTCGTAGCCCTGCTCCCAGAAGACCCGCATGGCCTTCTCCAGGGCCTCGTCGGCGTCGAAGCCCCTCGGCCGGCCGATCGGCCCCTTCCGTCGCGTCTCCATGACCCCAGTCTACGTCTTCCGTATCGATCGGTACGGATGTGCTACGTTCGTTTTCCGTACCGATCGGTACCGAATAGTGGGAAGGGTGTTCACCATGGGACAGCTCGAAGGCAGGACGGCCGTCGTCACCGGCGGCGGCACGGGGATCGGTCTGGCGAGTGCGGTGCGGCTGGCGGACGAGGGCGCGCACGTGTTCATCACCGGGCGGCGCAAGGCCACCCTGGACGCGGCCGTGGAGACCATCGGCGCGGAGCGGGTCACGGCGGTGGCCGGTGACGTCTCGGACCCGGCCGACCTGGACCGGCTCTACGACGCGGTGCGCGCCCGCGGCCGGGGGCTCGACGTGGTCTTCGCCAACGCGGCGACCGCCTCGCTCGTGCCGCTGGAGGAGATCACCGAGGAGCGGTACGAGGAGATCTTCGGCGTCAACGTGCGGGGCACGCTCTTCACCGTGCAGAAGGCGCTGCCGCTGCTCAACGACGGCGCCTCGGTGATCCTGAACGCCTCCACCGCCGCGGACAACGGAGCGGAGGCGTTCAGTCTGTACGCCGCCTCCAAGGCCGCCGTCCGCACCTTCGCGCGGGGCTGGGCCAACGAACTCAAGGGCCGCGGTGTCCGGGTCAACGCGATCTCGCCCGGCCCGGTCGACACCCCCGGCATCACCAACCTCTTCGGCGAGTCGAACGCGCCCACCGTCCACACGAAGCTCGCCGGGGACACCGCGATCGGCCGGATGGGGCGCCCCGAGGAGGTCGCCGCGGTGGTCGCCTTCCTCGCCTCGGACCAGAGCAGCTTCGTCCTCGGCGCCAACTGGTACGTCGACGGCGGCGAGAACCAGATCTGAACAGGTCCGAGTCGGTGGACGGGGGCTACCGGCCCCCGTCCGGTGCCGCGATCTCCGGCGCCACGATGCGGTCGACCGCCGCCGCCACCAGTTCGTCGCGCTCGGCCGGGGTGAACACGTCCGGCAGGGTGAGCTGTTCGACGATCAGCCAGTTCAGGGTGAGCATGAGCAGCTTGACGGCCGTGGCATCGCCGGGGAGGCCGGACGCCTCGTGGTGGGCGACGTTGGCGGCGACGTCCTCACGCACGCGTTCGGTCAGCACCGCGCGCAGTTCGGGACGCCGGGTGGCCTCCAGGCGCAGTTCCAGCAGGGCCAGGTAGCCGGTGCGGAACGCGGCGACGCGGTCGACCAGTTCGCGCATCAGCCGTACGTAGGTGTCGCGGTCGCGGGGGACCGTGTGCTGGCGCGCGAGGGCGGCCTCGCCGGGGTGCAGCCGCTCGTAGACCCGGGCGCCGGCCTGCGTGAGCAGGTCGTCGCGGTTGGCGAAGTAGTTGGACGCGGTACCGGCCGGTACGCCGGCCTCCGTGTCCACCGCCCGGAAGGTCAGCCCCCGGGCGCCCTGTGCGGCCAGTACCTCGATCGCGGCGTCCACCAGGGCGGCGCGCCGCTCGTCGTTGCGCCTCACCATGAGGAGAACTCCATTGACACCACTCCATCTGTAGTACTACGTTCAGACCACTTCAGGCAGAGTACTGCGTGAGGGGCTCTTCTTGCGCAAGCTCGTGTACTACGTCGCCGTCACCCTCGACGGCCGTATCGCCGGACCCGGCGGCGAGTTCGACTTCTTCCCGCTCGGCGACGAACGGCAGGCCGCCGCCTACTCGGCCTGGACGAACCCGCTCTACCCCGAGACCGTGCCGACCGCCTCCCGCGCCGCCGTCGGTCTCACGGACGTGCCCAACCGGAACTTCGACGCCGTCCTGATGGGACTCGGCAGCTACCGTCCCGGCCTCGACGAGGGGTTGACCAGCCCGTACGCGCACCTGCGCCAGTACGTGGTGTCGAGCACCCTGCAGCCCGACGAGGCGGACCCCGCCGTCACCGTCGTGCCGAGCGACCCGCTCGGTCTCGTCCGTGAGCTCAAGGCGGAGGACACCGGCCTGGACATCTGGCATGTGCGGCGGCGGAAGGCTCGCGGGCGCCCTGCTGCCCGAGATCGACGAACTGCTGATCAAGAGCTATCCGGTG
This sequence comes from Streptomyces sp. NPDC085944, assembly GCF_040686295.1. Taxonomy (NCBI): domain Bacteria; kingdom Bacillati; phylum Actinomycetota; class Actinomycetes; order Kitasatosporales; family Streptomycetaceae; genus Streptomyces; species Streptomyces sp. NPDC085944. Next base: position 48,074 of record NZ_JBFBJX010000021.1, read on the forward strand.
GTCGCCGGTGCCGGCGTCCCCCTGGTCGACGGCGTCTTCGACCCCACGGTGTTCGACGCCGCCGAGCGCACCGCCTTCACCAACGGCGTCACGCTCACCCGCTTCACCCGCCGGTGAGGGGGCGGGACTCAGAGCCCGCCCATCGGCTCGATGTCCACCCGCACCGGCGTCCCCCACACCCGCAGCACCTCGTAGTCGGTGAACTCGTGGACGATCCGGTACGCCATCGCGGCGCGCGGGCCGCGCAGCTGGGCGGCGATGTACAGCTCGGCCTCGCGGCGGTCGCGGCGCGGGGTGCCGCACAGCTGCCACGCCTGGCCGTTCCACAGCTCGGGCAGCCAGCGCTGCTGGGGCTGCGGGCGGTCGCCCCGGACGCCGTAGCGGGACTGGACCGGTTCGGCGGCCCGGTGCCGCACCGGGCCGCCGCCGTACTCGGCGCGGCGGGCCGTGCGACGGCGGGTCTCGCACAGCAGGCACAGGTCGGGGGCGCCCTGGTCGACCGGCCCGTTCGGATGCTCGGGGCAGCGGGTGCTGGGGGCCGTCGTCGTGACGCTCTCCTCCAGCTGGTCCAGCGCGCGCTTCAGGTCCGCGCGGACCTCGTGCAGCTTGGCCTCCGGCGTGTCGGCGGTCAGGGCCTCGCCGTGCTCACCGATCAGACGCAGGGCGCGGCCCAGGGCGGTCAGCTGGGCGTGGTTCATGTACTTCAGAATCGCACACGGCGCCGACGGCCCCGGGCGGTCAGCCGTGCGCTGACGCCAGCGCCGCCCGCAGATGGCCGCCGGACTCGGTCAGCAGGCGGGCGGCCGTCGGGCCGTCCACGTCCGCCAGCAGGACCAGGATCGCGTGCTTGACCTCGCCGTCGGTCGCCGTCAGGGCGCGCTCGATCTCGTCGTCGGCGGCACCGGTGGCGAGCGCGACGATGCGGCGCGAGCGGGCCCGCAGCTTCTCGTTGGAGGCCCGGACGTCGACCATCAGGTTCCCGTACGTCTTGCCGAGCCGGATCATGGTGATCGTCGACAGCATGTTCAGGACCAGCTTCTGCGCCGTGCCCGCCTTCAGCCGGGTCGAGCCGGTGAGCAGCTCGGGCCCGGTCACCACCTCGATGCCGTGCTCGGCGGCGGCGGCCAGGGCGCTGTCCCGGTTGCAGGCGAGGCCGACGGTCAGCGCCCCGAGCGAGCGGGCGTACTCGACGGCGCCGACGGCGTACGGGGTGCGGCCGGAGGCGGAGACGCCGACCACCGTGTCGTCGGCGGCCAGCGCCAGGGCGTCCAGGTCGGCGCGGGCCAGCTCCGGGGAGTCCTCGGCGCCCTCGACCGAGGTGACCATGGCGTCCGGGCCCCCCGCGATCAGGCCGACGACCTGCCCGGGGGCGGTGTTGAAGGTCGGCGGGCACTCCGAGGCGTCCAGCACGCCGAGCCGGCCGGCCGTACCGGCGCCCGCGTAGACCAGCCGCCCACCGCGCGCCATCCGGGCGGCCACGGCGTCGATGGCGGCGGCGATCTTGGGCAGCCGCTCGGCCACGGCGGCGGCCACGGCGGCGTCCTCGCCATTCATCAGGCGGGTGATGTCGAGCGTCGGCAACTGGTCGATCTCGGCCAGCTCCGGCCGAAACGCCTCAGTGGCCAACGTCTCCAACTGGGAACGCAGATCGGGGTGATGGGGGGTGGAGGTCATAGGAATGCGGCCCTTTTCAACTTGCGATGCCTGTACTGACCCAGGGGCGCGGGTCCGTTTCGATGTGCGGCTCCGCCGCGTGGGCGCGACCAGCCGCACTCGGCCCGCAGCCGCCCACAATGATCAAGACCTACGGTCCCCCGCCCCCGCGCGGTGCGCCCCGTGCCGATGCGCCAACGCCTCGTAGGACGCCGCCAACGCCGGCGCAGCCGACTCGTACGTCCGCTGCGCCACGCCCACGAACAGGCAGTCCACCACCAGCAGCTGACTGGTCCGCGACGACATCGCCGCCGGCCGCAGCTCGCTCTCGCGGGCGGTGGACGTGGTCAGCACGTGGTCGGCGTACTGGGTGACGGGGCCGTCGGGGCGGCCGGTGACGGCGATGGTCGTCGCGCCGCGCTCGAAGGCGACCCGCAGCGGTTCGATCACGTCCCCCGTCGAGCCGGAGTGGGTGATCGCCAGGGCCACGTCCCCGGCGCGCAGCTGCACCGCGTTGGTGACGGCGAGGTGCGTGTCGCCCGGGGCGTGGGCTATGAGCCCTATGCGCAGCATCTTCTGGGTGAGGTCCTGGGCGACCAGGCCGGAGGCGCCGATGCCGTACACGTCGGTGCGGCGGGCGGCGGCCAGTGCGGCGACGGCCGCGCCGAGCTGGACGGTGTCGAGACCGGCAGCCGTGTCCGCGAGGGTCTGCTGCTCGTCGTAGGCCAGCTTGGCGACCACGTCGGCGATCGGGTCGTCGACCGCGATGTCGGTGGTGATGGCGGGCGCGCGGCCGGACTGCTGCTGGGCGGCGAGTCCCGCGAGCGCGAGGCGCAGATCGCGGTAACCGGGGTAGCCGAGCAGCCGGGCGGTGCGTACGACGGTGGCCTCGCTGGTGCCGGTCAGCTCGGCCAGGCCGGTGACCGTGAGGGCGGCGCAGCCGGCCGGGTCGCCCGCGACGGCCTCGGCGACCCGCTGCATGGACCGCGTCATCGACGGCGCCAGGGTGCGGACCTTGGCGGCGAGGGCGGCGGGCGCGGGCGGTGCGCTCCCGCCGCCGGTGGCACGGCGGCCCCCGGAGACGTTGGCGAAAGTTTCCTTCACTTCATCGGTCACTCATGAAAGATATTTTCGTTTCGGTCCGCGGGTCAAGAGTGCGCACAATGGGTGCATGAACCCCATCAGCCCCCTGGAGCAGGCGCTGCACGCCGCACGCGCCCTCGTCCTCGCCGATCTGGTGGCGGGCGAGGTCGCCGAGCCGGACGTCGTGTCGCTGGTCGAGGAGTCCGTCGTACAGCGGCGCTGGTGGGTCGAGCAGTGGCCTCAGGGTGCGGAGTTCGTGGCGGGGCTGGTCGCGCAGGACGTGCAGGACGCCCTGCTGGAGCGGTACGGCCGCTGGCCGCTGTGCCCGGTGTGCGGCTCCGGCGACCCGCACGCGCTGGACGTCGAGCCCGAGTTGGGTCCCGACCCGCACTGGGTGTGCGGCAGGGCCGGAGTGAAGGTCGCCGCGGTCGGCTCGCTGGGCGCGACTTCCGGCGGCACGTCCTCGTGAGGTTCCCGCAGTGACCGTCTACATCGACCCGCCGACCTGGCCGGGCCACGGCCGCCTGTGGTCGCACCTGGTCAGCGACGTCTCCTACGCCGAACTGCACGCCTTCGCCGCGGCCCTGGGCGTCCCCCGGCGCGCCTTCGAACGCGACCACTACGACCTGCCCGCCCAGCGGTACGCCGACGCCGTGTCCGCCGGCGCGCTGGAGGTCAGCAGCCGCGAGGTGGTGCGGCTGCTGCACGGGGCGGGACTGCGCCGACGCAAGAAGGCCGTCCGCCACCTGCCCGGTGCTCAGCCGCGCAGCTCGTAGGCGAACCGCCCAGCACCGTCGCCGCCCCCGTCGGCCTCCACGGCGACCCGGCCGAACCCGGCCCGGGCGAGGACGGCCTGCGACGCGCCGTTCTCCGGCTCCGTCGTCGCGAACACGGACGTCACCTCCTCCCGCGCCAGCGCCCACGCGGACAGCGCGCGCAACGCCTCCGTGGCGTAGCCGTTGCCGCGGGCCGACTCGGCGAGGTCGTAGCCGACCTCCACCCGGCCGTCCTCGTCCGGCGCCCCGTGGAATCCCATGCCGCCGACCGCCCGCCCGTCCTCGCGCCGGACGAGCGCGAAGACGCCCCACTCCGGGCGGTGCGTCCCCGTCTCGTACGCCTTCAGCAGCATTCCGGCGGCGTCCCGGGTGCCCTGGAAGGGCCCGCCCCCGACCCACGCGAAGCCGCCGTCGCCGCCCGCGGCGAGGTCGCCGGCGGCGGCGGGGGAGACGCCCTGGAGGGTGAGCCGTTCGGCCGGGACCACCAGGTTGTTGCGCCAGCGCCACTCGGTGACCGGGGCGCGTCCGGGCAGGTCGCCGCGGCCGGTGGCCCACAGCAGGGTGCGCCAGGGGTCGGTGCCGGGCTGGACGTGCGGGAAGATCCGGGCGAGGAGGTCCTCGCACAGCCCGGCGGGCGGTTCGTAGGCCAGCCCGAGGCCCTCGGCGATGTCGTGGGTGTGCAGCAGCACCTCGGTGGTCCCCATCGCGGCGAAGCCCTCGCGGTTCGCGCTGCGGAAGGGGTACGGATGGAAGGCCCGCACCTCGCGCGGGGTGGTGCGGACGGTGGCGGCGAGCAGCGCGCCGGTCGTCTCGATCACCTGGAGCACGTCCTCGTTGCCGGTGCCCTCGTCCAGGGCGATCTCGAACGGGACGTACGCCTCGGTGGCGCGTCCGGCCAGCTGACCGGCGTAGGCGATGAGGTCGCTCGCGATGTGCTCCGCCGTGTGCCGGCAGTCCCAGTCCAGTCGTCCGGCCCGCGTGCCCGGCCAGTCCCGGTCCGTCGCCGTCCGCAGCACGGCCACGGCGCCCGCGACGGCCTCCTCCACCTGTTCCCCACCCATGCTTCGCATGCCGGGCACGCTAGACCTCGGGGGTGTCCGGCAGCGACAGCATTTCCAGCTCCCCGGTGAGGTTGTGGCGGGCGGTCGCCTCCCATTCCCGCTGCCCGTGCGGGGTGTGGAACAGGGCGGGCAGGTCGAGGAGTTGGCGCAGGATCGCCGCCCGGCCCGTGCGGAACGCCTCGTTCGGGACGAAGTGGTACTCCTCCCGGACGGCCGCCGTGTACGCCGCGTACGCCGACGGCGGCGAGGCGAGGATCGCCAGGTCGGCGTCGCACAGCACCTGCCCGTCACGGTCGTCGGCGGCCGGGGCGTGGGTGACGGTGAGCCGCACCAGCCGGGCCACCTCGGCCGTCCTCTCCGCCGGAACCCCGGCCTCGGGCAGCGCGCGCTCGGCGAGCCGGGCCGAGCGCTCCTCGTTCTCCGACCGCTCGGGCAGGTAGACGGCGTCGTGGAACCAGGCGGCGAGCCGTACGGCGTCCGCGTCGTCGGCGTGCTCGGCCAGGACGTCGACGTGGTCGAGGACCGCCGTGAGGTGCGCGAGGGTGTGGTAGCGCCGCTGCGGCTCCTGCCAGCGGGCGAGCAGGTTGTCGGCGTACGGCGCGGGGTCGGGGGCGGCTCCGGGAGCGGTGGCTCCCGCCAGGGCGCGGGCGAAGCGGGAGCGCAGGGCGTCGAGGTCGGCCATGCGGCCATTCTCCCAGATAATGTTCGTGATAGCTTCTAACCGATTTGTTGAGCCGGCTGTTGAACTGATGGCCGGATCACCGGCCGGACGAGCCGGGCCGAGGGCCGAGAGGTGGCGGACGGACCATGCCGGAGGCGCACACGAGCACCCCGCGCGAGCGGTACCGCACCCAGGTGCGAGCGGAGATCAAGGAACACGCGTGGGAGCAGATCGCCACGGCGGGCGCCTCCGCGCTCTCCCTCAACGCGATCGCCAAGCGGATGGGCATGAGCGGACCCGCGCTCTACCGGTACTTCGACGGCCGCGACGAGCTGATCACGGAACTCATCCGGGACGCCTACCGCAGCCAGGCCGACACCTTCCGGGCCGCCGCCGAGTCGGGCGCCGACCTGGCCCGCCTCGCGCACGCCCTGCGCGCCTGGGCCCTGGACGACCCGCAGCGCTACTTCCTCATCCACGGCACCCCCGTCCCCGGCTACCACGCACCGGGCGACATCACCGAGATCGCCGCCGAGACGATGGCGGTCATCGTGGACGCGTGTGCCGCACTGCCGTCGCCGGGCGGCACCGCCGGGGCGTTCGACGCGCATCTCGAGGACCACCGGCAGTGGGCGGGCGACCACCCGGCGCCCTCTTTGGTGCTCCACCGCGCCCTGTCCTTCTGGTCCCGGCTGCACGGCGTGCTGTCGCTGGAACTGGCCGGTCAGTTCACCGGCATGGGCTTCGACCCCGCGCTTCTCTTCGAGGCCGAACTGAAGGACCTGCTCGGCCCCTAACGTGGAGTCCATGACGACTCCCGCAGACCTGCACGACGTACGCGACCCAGAACTGCCCGGCCGGCTGCTGACCCTCGAACGCGACGAACTGGTGCCGCTGTTGCGGTCCCGGACCGACGCCGACTTCGCCCTGCCCGTGGTCGCGTGCCCCGGCTGGACCGTGCGCGACGTGCTGGCGCACTGCTCCAGCGCCCTGATCCGGGTGGTGGAACAACGCTTCGAGAGGGGCGTCTTCTCTCCCGAGTCCAACGACCGCGACATCGCCGAACGCGCCGACTGGAGCAACGCCCGCGTCGTCGACGAACTGGAGCGCGGCATGACCGAGGCCGGCCCGGTGATCGCCCGGGCGGGCGGTGTGCTGGACACCGTCGCACTCGGCGAGTGGGTGCACGCCGGTGACGTACGGGTGGCCTTCGGCGAGCCGGGGGCGTACGCCGGTCGGGGGCTGCCGGAGGCGCTGGCACTGCTGGGCGCCGTCACCCGGGCGCGCGGCCACGTACCGCTCCACGCCGACCTGGACGACCTCGACGAGCCCCTCAAGCTGGGCGAGGCGAGCGGCGAGCGGCCGCCGGGCCGCTACATCGGCGACGGCGCCACCCTCGTACGGCTCTACGCGGGCCGCCCCCTGGGCCAAGCGGCGGGCTGGGAGCTGGCCGGGGTGGAGGCGAAGGAGCTCAACATCTTCGGCGGCTGAGCGACGACGCGGGGCCCCGGGCGTGCCGTCGGGCGCGTAGTCTTGGATTGGACTAGACCTGTAGCAGGCCGACGAATGGGGTCCCATGAGCAAGCGTGCAGTCCTGGAGGTGATCGCCCTCGACGTCGAGGACGCGGTCGCCGCCCAGGCCGGAGGCGCGGATCGCCTCGAGCTGGTCACCGACATGGCGGCCGACGGACTCACCCCGTCGGCCGCGACCGTCGCCGCGATCCGTGCCGCCGTCGACATCGACGTACGGGTGATGCTGCGGCTCGCGGACGGGTTCGCCGCCGGTGACGTCGAGCGGCTGACCCGCGTCGCCGGCGAGATGCGGGACGCCGGGGCCACGCAGTTCGTACTGGGGTTCCTGGACGTGGCGGGCGACGTGGACCTCGGGGCGGTAGAGCGGATCGCCAAGGTGCTGGACGGGTGCCGGTGGACGTTCCACCGCGCGATCGACCGGGCCGCCGACCGGGACGCGCTGCGCAAGCAGCTCGCGGACTTCCCGGGCCTCGACACGTATCTGACGGCCGGCGCGGCCGGTGGCGTGGACGAGGGCCTGACCGTGCTGCTCGCGGAGGCGCGGCGGCGCGGTGAGCCGGGGTACGAGCAACAGCTGCTGGTGGGCGGCGGCCTGCGCCTCGACCACGTGCCGGGGCTGCTGGACGCGGGCATCGACGGCTTCCACATCGGCGGCGCGGCGCGGCCCGGCGGGTGGGCGGGGCCGGTGTCGGCGGACGCGGTCGCGGAGTGGCGGCGGGTGCTCGGTCACTGAGCGTTCGGCTGGGGCCGTGTGCCTGCGCCTTCGCCTGTGCCTGTGCTGGTGCGGGCGCGGGTCGGGGTGGGGAGCGCGGCCCGGCGTTGCGGGGTGCCGCTGCGCCCACCCGCGCCGCCTGCGGGTACCTCCCGGGCCGTTCAGGCACTGGGGGAGGCACGACTGCCCGCAGCGGCGGCGTGTGCGACTGCCCGCAGCCAGGGGGGTCAGGCCAACTGCGGCGGCAACCCCGTGCCGTGGGTCACGATCAGCCCCGACACCGCGCGGGTCAGCGTCACGTACAGCCGCCGCAGTCCCGTCCGTTCGTCCGGCTCGCCGTCGACCACCGCCCGGGGCTCGTCCAGGACCACGTAGTCGTACTCCAGGCCCTTGGCCAGCGAGGCCGGGACCAGCGTGAGGCGGGTGGCGTGGGTGGTCTCCTCGCCGGGGCCGACGTGGCCGATTCCGGCCGCCGCCAGGGCCGCCGCCAGCTCCGGCACCCGCGCGTCGGCGGCGATCAGGCCGACCGAGCCCTCCCGTTCCAGCAGCTCGCGGCAGGCCGCCACCACGTCGGCCGTCCCGCCCGGGGCCGTACGGACGTCGAAGAAGCCCGGGTTCTCGCGGATCGACGCCACCGGCGTCAGGCCCGGCGCGATGTGCGGCAGCAGCCGGGACGCGTACGCGATGACGTCCGTCGGCACGCGGAAACCGGCCGTCAGCTCCTCGACCACCGCCTCGCCCTTGCCCAGGTGTCCCAGCGCCTCCGCCCAGCTCCGGGTCGCCCACGGCGTGGTGCCCTGCGCCAGGTCGCCGAGGACGGTCGCCGAGCCGGTCGTGCAGCGCCGGCCCACCGCGCGGTACTGCATCGGGGACAGGTCCTGCGCCTCGTCGAGGACCACGTGCCCGAGGGAATGGGTGCGCTCGATCAGGTCGGTCGCCTCGTCGATCAGCACGGCGTCGGCCGGTGACCACCTGGCCGACTTCACCGAGCGGGCCGGCTTCGCCCACAGCACCGCCTTCTGCTCCTCCGCGGTGAGGATCCCCTCGGCGTGCTCGGCGAGGAAGTCCGCGTCGGCGAGCAGGCGCAGGACCAGCTTGGCCGGGTCGACCTGCGGCCAGACCGACTTCACCAGCGCCTTCACGGCCGTGTTGCGCGCCACCGCGTTCTGCACCCGGTCGTCCGGCGCCTCGCCCGCCCGCTCCATCTGCACCAGCACGGCGTGCGCGATCCGCTGCGGCAGCGCCTCGCGGGCGGCGCCGTAGCGGATGTCACGGGCGAGCAGCTCGCGGACGATCTCCTCCAGCTCGTACACCGGCACCCGCCAGCGGCGCGAGCCGCGCACCACGACGACGCCCTCGGTGGGCGGGACGACGTGGGAGTACAGGGCCCGGCGCAGCACCTCCGCCATCCGGGCGTCGCCCTTGAGCACGGCCGTCGCCGCCTCGTCCGCGCCGCGCACCTCGACGTGGGCCACCAGGTCGTCCACCGTCGCCTGGCGGACCGTCAGCTCGCCGAGCGCCGGGAGGACCTGCTCGATGTAGTGCAGGAAAGACCGGTTCGGGCCGATGACCAGCGTGCCGGTGCGGGCCAGGCGCTCGCGGTGCGCGTACAGGAGGTAGGCCACCCGGTGCAGGCCGACGGCGGTCTTGCCGGTGCCGGGGCCGCCCTGCACGCAGACCGAGCCGGCCAGCCCGGCGCGCACGATCTCGTCCTGCTCGGGCTGGATCGTCGCCACGATGTCCCGCATCGGTCCGACGCGGGGCCGCTCGATCTCCTCCTGGAGCAGCCTGCTGGTGGTCGCCGCCTCGGCCGGGTCGAGCAGGTGCTCGTCCTCGTACGCGGTCAGGTCCCCGGCGGTGTAGCCGAAGCGGCGGCGCAGCGAGACGTCCTGCGGGTCCTTCTTCGACGCCCGGTAGAACGGCTGCGAGACCGGCGCCCGCCAGTCGATCACCATCGGGTCGCCGTCCGCGTCGTGCACGTGCCGCCGCCCGACGTAGAAGCGTTCCCCCTCCCCGCCCTCCGCCTGCTCGGCGCCCGGAGCGTGCGTGTAGTCGAGCCGGCCGAAGAACAGCGGGGTCTCGCTGAGGTCGGCGAGCGCCTTGATGCGCTGCTCGATCTGCGCCTCCAGCACGGCGGCGTTGACCCAGTTCGCGGTGACGTCGGTGATGTCCAGGGACTCGACGTCCTCGCGCATCGCGCGCAGCGCGGAACGGGACGCCGAGAGGTGGGAGCGCTCTTTGGAGAGGGGGTCGTCGTGGACGGGCGTGGACAAGGGGGTGCCTCCGGATGACCTGCGGTGCGGTGGGCGCGGGACGCGCGGTGGGCCGACCGGTTTCCGTCCGGACGGCAGCACTCCGTGGGGAGGCGGGCAAGAGCGGAGATTCTAGGGGAGCGCGATCGGCGCGGGCCAACCGTTTTTCTCCGCCCCGCTCTCGACCCCTAGGGGATCACGTCCTCCGCGCCGGGGGAGGCGCTCCCCCTGCGGTCGTACCGGAGGCGGCCGGGAATTGAGTCCGTAGACCGATGCCGGTCGGGGGTGGGCGGTCGCACCATGGAGACATGAGCGCAGCAACCATCTCCCCCGCCCCGGCACCGGGCCGCGCGTCCGGTGCCACGCCCGTGGCCGGCAGCCACCGGCACCGGCTCGGCGACGCGGTACGCGCCGTGCGGGTGTTCGCGGGCGCCGCCTTCGACGTGGTCATCCTCGGCGAGTACGGCGAGGAGGCCGGCGTCCGCCGTCACTGAACGTCAGCCGAGGACCTCGTCCGCGTCCATGATCCGGTAGGCGTAGCCCTGTTCCGCCAGGAAGCGCTGGCGGTGGGCGGCGAAGTCCTGGTCGAGCGTGTCGCGGGCGACGACCGAGTAGAAGTGCGCCTGGTGGCCGTCGGCCTTCGGCCGCAGTACCCGGCCCAGGCGCTGGGCCTCCTCCTGCCGGGAGCCGAAGGTGCCCGACACCTGGATGGCGACCGTCGCCTCCGGCAGGTCGATCGAGAAGTTCGCGACCTTCGACACGACGAGCACGCTGATCTCGCCCTGCCGGAAGGAGTCGAAGAGCTTCTCCCGCTGGGCGTTGGACGTCTCGCCCTTGATGACCGGCGCGCCCAGGTGCTCGCCCAGCTCGTCGAGCTGGTCGATGTACTGGCCGATGACGAGGATCTGCTGCCCGGCGAACCGCCGCACGATCGCCTCCGTCACCTTCCGCTTGGTGTCGGTCGTCGCGCAGAAGCGGTACTTCTCCTCCGCCTCGGCGGTGGCGTAGGCGAGCCGCTCGGAGTCGGTGAGGTTGACCCGGACCTCCACGCAGTCGGCGGGCGCGATGTAGCCCTGCGCCTCGATCTCCTTCCACGGCGCGTCGAACCGCTTGGGCCCGATGAGGGAGAACACGTCCGACTCGCGGCCGTCCTCGCGGACGAGCGTGGCGGTCAGGCCGAGGCGCCGACGGGCCTGGAGGTCGGCGGTGAACTTGAAGACGGGAGCGGGCAGCAGGTGCACCTCGTCGTAGACGATCAGCCCCCAGTCCCGGGAGTCGAACAGCTCCAGGTGCGGGTAGACACCCTTCCGGCGGGTCGTCAGCACCTGGTACGTGGCGATGGTGACCGGCCGGATCTCCTTGCGGGTGCCGCTGTACTCGCCGATCTCGTCCTCGGTCAGCGACGTCCGCTTCACCAGCTCGTGCTTCCACTGCCGGGCGGAGACGGTGTTGGTGACCAGGATCAGCGTCGTGGACCTCGCCTGCGCCATCGCGCCCGCGCCGACCAGCGTCTTGCCCGCGCCGCAGGGGAGCACGACGACACCGCTGCCGCCGTGCCAGAAGTTCTCCACCGCCTGCTTCTGGTACGGGCGCAGCGCCCAGCCGTCCTCGGCCAGCTCGATCGGGTGCGCCTCGCCGTCGACGTACCCGGCGAGGTCCTCGGCCGGCCAGCCCAGCTTCAGCAGCGTCTGCTTGATCTGCCCGCGCTCGGAGGGGTGCACGGCCACCGTGTCCGGGTCGATGCGGGCCCCGACCAGCGGCGCGATCCGCTTCGACTTCAGCACCTCCTCCAGCACCGGCCGGTCGGTGGTGGTCAGGACCAGACCGTGCGCCGGGTGCTTGGAGAGGGTGAGGCGGCCGTAGCGGTCCATCGTCTCGGCGATGTCGACCAGCAGCGCGTGCGGCACCGGGTAGCGGCTGTACTCGACGAGCGCGTCCACGACCTGCTCGGCGTCGTGGCCCGCCGCCCGCGCGTTCCACAGTCCCAGCGGGGTCACCCGGTAGGTGTGGATGTGCTCCGGCGCCCGCTCCAGCTCCGCGAACGGCGCGATGGCCCGACGGCAGTCGGCGGCCTGCTCGTGGTCGACTTCCAGGAGCAGGGTCTTGTCGGACTGGACGATGAGCGGACCATTCACGGGCGGCACCCTTTCGCGTGCGTACGGCCGGACGACGGCTCGGCCAAACGTCCAGTGTGCCTGATCGCGGGCCGGGCCCACCGGAGAGCGATGTTGATGTTGTTGACGAGAGGCCCCTCCGGCGCGGCGGCGGTGATCAGGGCGGCCACCGAGACGGCGACGGCGGAACGGGCGGTGGAACGGTCGGGACCGGGGACGGAGGTCTTGCCGCGCATGGAGGGTCTTTCGGGGTTCTCGGCGAAGGTCTCGGCGGGGGCGGCGGGCCGGACCCGGAAGGGCTGGGGGTCCGGCCCGCCGGAGGGATGCGGAAGGGGGGACGGGTCGGAGGGTGAGGCCTCCGCCGAGGTCGATGCCGACGGCGGCGGCCTCGGCGGCGAACACGGCGAGCAGTGCCGCCGTGGAGGTCAGGGCGGTGGCGACACGGCGAACGGCAGTACGCATCGGGTTCTTCCTTTCGGTTGGTTTGCCGGGCACCCGGTGGCTGCCCGACCGCCCGTGACCCGATACGGTTCATGAAAAGAAGCTCCCTCGCAGGTGCGAATCACCCGGAGCGGCGTGCACGGAGCACCGCGTACACCCGAAAGTGCGCCGCGCGTCGCACGCGGGAGCCGGTCCGGATCAGCCCGCGTCGTCGGCCAGTTCGGCCACGCCCGTGATCCGGTGCAGCGGGTAGGTGCGCACCTCGTCCGCCGTGTGGTCGTACGCCGTGACGAAGCCGCCCTCGACCCGGATCGGCGCGATCACGCGCTGGCTGGCGGCGCCCTCGGCGTTCACGTAGCCGATCCACAGCGCCTCGCCGGTCAGGACCGCCGCCTGCATCGTGGCCAGCGTCTCGGCCGCGCCCGTGCGGGGCAGCGAGCCGCCCGGTGCGCCGCCCTCACCGCCGCCCTCCCCGCTCCCGGGGCCCGGCTTGCGCGGGGTCGTGGAGGCCAGGTCACCGGCGCGCACGGCGCGGATGGCCGCCGCCAGGAGCGTGTCGTCGGGCGCCGGCGGACCGTCCGGGACCGGCTCGGGGGCGGCCCGGGGCGGGGTGCGGTGGGAGTCCGCGCGGGCGATCAGCACGTCGCCCGCGGCGGACTCGGCGGCCGGCGCGAACCCGATCGCGCGCAACCCCTCCAAGAGCGCCGCCGGGTCGGCCTGCGCGGCCAGCACGGTCGGCGCCAGGCGGCGCAGCCCCAGGGCGGCGGCCCGCTTGTCGGCGAGGATCTCGTCCAGCGTCGCGTCGTCGTCGCAACGCACGTACGCCGAGGCCGCGCCGACCCGCAGCCGCCCGTGCCGCCGGGCCACGTCGTCGATCAGGTACGTCAGAGGCTGCGGCACCGGCGTCCGGGAGTGCCGGGCGAGGAACGCGTGCAGCTCGGCGGCGCTCCGCCCGGCGTCCAGCGCGCGGCGCACCGAACCCGGCGTGAACCGGTAGACCGTCGCCCCGCCCTTGGACTCCACGTCCGCCAGCACCCCCAGCACGTCGGCCAGCTCCCGCTCCAGCGGCCCCGGCGCCACCGCCGTCAGGTCGGCCTGGAGCAGGACGTGGTCCAGCGGTTCCGGGAAGAGCGGTGCCAGCAGCCGGGCGGCGGTCGCGGTGGCCGCGGCCCGTTCGGCGGGGGCCGGGGGAGTGGCCGCCGGGGGCATGCGGTGGTGGTGGACGGGGAGCTTGTCGCCCGGACCCTCGGGTTCCGACTCCTGCGCCTCCGCCGCCGGACGGGGTGCCTCGGGGGCGCCGATCAGGGCCCGCCCCGGCGCCGCCAGCGCACCGCGCCCGGTGACGCCCAGCAGCTCGGCCTCGGACAGCGTCCACCGGGCGATCCGGCTGCGCAGGTCGTCGTCCCGCGCCTCACCGGTCCCGGTCTCCCGCTGCTGCTGCGGGCCGCGCAGGGGGCGTTCCCAGCGCAGCCGGGCCAGCACCGACGCCTCGACGGGCGAGGCACCCTCGGGCAGCCCCGCCAGCAGGGCCAGCACCCGGTGCCGTACCTCCGGCGCCGCCGAACGGTCCAGGTTCGGGCCCAGCGCCGAGAGCGTGCGGTCCTTCGCGTCCCGCCCGCCGACCAGACCCGGCGTCCGGGTCGCCGTCAGCCACGTCTCCGCCAGGTGCGCCCAGCGCTCGGCGGGCGGCAGCTCGCGCCACTCGTCGTACGCCGGGGTCGCAGCGTACCGCTCGTCGGCCTCACCGTCGGAGGCGATCAGACCGGCGCCGTAGGCCAGTTCGACCCAGAACGCGGCGACCGGCTCGGGCACGTCCAGCGCGACGGCGGTCCGCTTCAGGTCTCGCACGCTCAGCCCGCCGGCCCGCAGCACCGCCGGGCCGCCCTCGTCCCACTCCTTCAGCAGCTCCTCCACGGTCGCCAGCGCCGCCAGGGCCTGCCCGGCCGCGGTGGCGTCCACAACCTGTGGACGGTGCGTGGCGGCCGCCTCCACCGCCGGCGGCACCGGCTCGGGCACCCGGTGCGCCCGGCCCGCGCGCAGATGCAGGGCGACCTCGCGGGGCAGCACCACCGTGCCGGGCGCGGTCGGCAGCAGCAGGCCCCGGTCGAGGAGAGCGCGCAGGTGGGCGGCGGGGTCGTGGGTGACCTGGCCGTACGGCGGTCCCCACACCAGACGGGCCAGCACCTCCCGGGACTCCTCCGGCAGCTCGGCGAGGAGCGCGGCCATGCGCCGCCGGTCGGCGAACAGGGCGCCGAGCGCGGACACGGCGGAGACCGAGTCGTGCGTCGAGGGCAGGCCGACGGCGCCGAGGAGCTCCTGGATCCGGCCCGGCGACATCCCCGCCGTCGCCTCCCGCACGGACGGACCGAGCCCCGTCGGGGACGGGTGCTGCGGGGAGGGCGCCAGCAGCTCACGGGCGGTGCGCACCAGCCGCAGCCGGTCGTCGGCGCCCCACACCAGCGCCTGTTCGCGCAGCAGGGCGACGGCCCGGGGCAGCGCGGCCGCCACGGCCGGGTCCTCCGCGTCGCCGCCCATCAGGGCGAGCAGCGCGCCGTACGACGCCGGGTCCGGCGCCACGGCCAGCGCCTCGGCCGTCTGCAGCGCGAACCGGTCAAGACGCTCCAGCGCCCGTACGACCGAGGCGCGGGTGCCGGCGCGGGTGGCGAGCTGGGTGAGGTCGGTCGGCACGGGGGTGATGAGGTCGGGACGGCTGCGCAGGAGGGCGGCCAGCGAGACGTCGTCCCTGACGCGGAGCGCCTCCGCGAGGGACCGGGGGGCCGCGGACTTCTCCTCGGTGCTCATCCTGCTCACGTTAGCGGGTGGGTGCGACGGCGGAGGTGTGCGTGCGCGGGCGCGGTGCCGTCGGCCGGACGGGGAGGATTCGGTACCTTCGTCCGACGGGGTACGTCGGGGTACCTCAACGCACCGCCCCGGAGGGGAACGTGGGGATCGAGAGCGACCAGGTCGTCTTCGAGTATCTGAGCCGCGTCGGCGACGTGGCCCAGCAGCGGCAGCTGCCGTCGGCCACCCGCATGCGGCTGGTGTCGGAGCTGCGCAACGAGATCGACCGGCACCGCGCCAAGACCACCGTGGACAGTCCCGCCGCCGTCCGTCGCATCCTGGACCGGCTGGGCGACCCGGACGACGTCGTCACCGCGGCGGGCGGCACGAGGGGCACACGGCAGCAGGCGCCGGCCCCCACCGCCGTACCCGAGCAGCGGGACCCCGAGCCCCGCGACGCCGCGCCCCGTGACGCCCAGCGGCGCAGGGGCCGGCGGCGCCCCGCACCGCAAACCCCGGCCGGGCCCCCGGCCGCCTCCCCTCCCCACCTGGCGAGCGCGCGGGAACTGGGTGACGTCGACGAAGGACAGCCGGACTGGTGGCGGGTCGACGACGGCCCCTTCGCCGGTACGGGCACCCTCGGCGACAGCGTCCCCGGGTTCGTCGGCGGCGTCGAGATCCCGGAGCTGCTCAGGAAGCCGCCGAGCGCGGAGGACGAGGCGGCGCGGAAGGAGACCGCCGGGTCGAAGACCCCGGTGGAGGCCGAGGAGCCGGCCACCGGGCCGGTCGGGAAGCGGGAGGGGCGCCGCCTGCCCCGCCCGTGGCCCGAGGGCGGCTGGAACAACCCGCTGCTGCTGCTCGCCGCGGCCCTCCTGATCGTCGGCGCCGTCCTCGGCAGCCTCGTCCCCCTCGGCCTCGGCTGGCTGATCGCCCACCTCTCCCGCCGGCTGACCCCGGCCCAGACGAAGTGGGCGGTCCTGGGCCTGCCCGGCACGGTCGCCGCCGCCGGCGCCGTCTGGCTGTGGGGCCGCGCCCAGGGCCGCTGGGGCGACGAGATCACCGAGGGCCACCTGAACGAGGCCGTCGCGGACACCTGGCCCTGGGTCCTGCGCGGCGCCGCCGTCGCCACGGCCCTCTACCTCCTGTGGCGCTCCCGCCGCTCCGGCGGCTGACGGGGCCCTTCGGCAGCCGAGCCGTTCGTGCCTGCCCGCGCCACGTCCGTCGGCCCCCCGAGCCCGTGCCCCCGGATGCTTCGCGGGGCGCGTCACGGTGGCCGTACCAGGGGGCTCCGCCCTCTGGACCCCCGGCCCGTGCCACCGCACCACCCGACTCGGTGGGTCGAAAAGTGAACGCCCGGGGCGACGGTACGGCCCGGTGGCGCAAGCGGCGGCACCCCGGGCGGCGGCCCCCTGGGTCGCGAACGGCCCGGGGCCGAAGGACGCGGCGCCTGGGGCCCGTCCCGGCCCGACCGCCCGGCGCCCGACGGGGCTCGCGCCCGACGGGGCTCGCGCCCGACGGGGCCCGCGCCCGACCGGGCCCGTTCGGTGCCCGGCACAATGGGGGTCATGGCCTCCACGACCCGCCCCGCGCCCACCGTCGGTTTCGACCTCGACATGACGCTGATCGACTCACGGCCCGGCATCCGCGCCTGCTACCTGGAGCTGAGCGCGCGCACGGGGACGTACGTGGACGCCGACCTGGCCGTCACCCGGCTCGGGCCGCCGCTGGCCGAGGAGCTGGCGAACTGGTTCCCCGCCGGGGAGATCGAGGCCGTCGCCGACCTGTACCGGGAGATCTACCCGGCGTACGCGATCGAGCCCACCCTCGCGCTGGCCGGCGCCCGCGAGGCCGTCGCCGCCGTACGCGAGGCCGGCGGACGGGCGATCGTCGTCACCGCCAAGTACGAGCCGAACGCCAAGCTGCACCTGGCCCACCTCGGCATCGAGCCGGACGCCGTGATCGGCGGCCTGTGGGCCGAGCAGAAGGCCGTCGCGCTGCGCGAGCACGACGCGGACGTCTACGTCGGCGACCACGTCGGCGACGTGCGCGGAGCCCGCGCCGCCGGCGCCCTCTCCGTGGCCGTGGCGAGCGGGCCCTGCGACACCGACGAGCTGCGCGCGGCCGGCGCGGACGTGGTCCTCGCCGGCCTCACACGGTTCCCGGTATGGCTCGCGGCCTACTGCGACGGCGAGGGCGACACCGAGGGACTCGACGCGGCGCGCGCCTGACGCCGCCCCGCGGCGACCGACCGGAGCACCCCGGCACCGGCGATCAGGAAGCCCACTCCCATCAGCATGCTCAGTGCGAACATGAAGGTGGGAAAGGGCGTCGTGCCCAGCAGCAGCGGGGCCACCGTGACCACAGTGGCCACGGCGCCGACGAAGAAGACGATCGCACCGGCGCGGATCAGCCGGTCACCGGGCGCGGCGGAATTCGTTTGGGTTTGTTCACGCACCCGACCAGGGTAGTTCCCAGGCCTGGAGAACAACCGGGGGACGTCTTGTCACCCGCCCGATCGCCATTAGCCTGGGTACCGGCGGGTCCGGACGACCCGCCCGAGTGCTGTCAAGAGCCGTTTTTCGAGCATATTTCCGAGCAGTTTTCCCGACGAGTACGAGGACGAGGACAGACGTGCCTACCGGCAAGGTCAAGTGGTTCAACAGCGAGAAGGGCTTCGGCTTTCTCTCCCGTGACGACGGCGGTGACGTCTTCGTCCATTCCTCGGTCCTCCCCGCCGGAGTCGAGAGCCTGAAGCCGGGGCAGCGCGTCGAGTTCGGTGTCGTCGCCGGTCAGCGCGGTGACCAGGCGCTCTCGCTCGCCCTGCTCGACCCGGCCCCCTCGGTCGCGGCCGCACAGCGCAAGAAGCCGGACGAGCTGGCCTCCATCGTGCAGGACCTGACGACCCTCCTGGAGAACATCACGCCGATGCTGGAGCGCGGCCGCTACCCCGAGAAGACGGCGGGCAAGAAGATCGCCGGGCTGCTCCGCGCGGTCGCGGACCAGCTCGACGTCTGATCCCCGTCCCGTTACGGGAACGCCAGCGCGTCCGGGCCGAGGGCCGGTACCAGTCCCTCGGCCGCCGCGCGGGTCAGCAGGCCCCGGACCGCCGCGTAGCCGTCCTCGCCGAGGTCGGCGGTGAACTCGTTGACGTACAGCCCGATGTGCTGGTCGGCGACGGCCGGGTCCATCTCCTGCGCATGCTCCATGACGTACGGCCGGGACGCCTCGGGGTCGTCCCAGGCCGCTCGGACGGAGCCGCGGACGGCGTCGGCGAGGCGGTTCAGCGTCTGGGCGCCCAGCGAGCGCTTCGCGATGATCGCGCCGAGCGGGATCGGCAGCCCCGTCGTCCGCTCCCAGTGCTCGCCCATGTCGGCGAGCTTGTGCAGCCCGTAGTTCTGGTACGTGAAGCGCGCCTCGTGGATCACCAGGCCCGCGTCGACCTTCCCGTCCCGCACGGCCGGCATGATCTCGTGGAAGGGCATCACCACGATCTCGCCGACGCCGCCGGGCACCGTGTCCGCCGCCCACAGGCGGAACAGCAGGTAGGCCGTCGACGTCTCGCTGGGCACCGCGACCGTGCGGCCGCGCAGGTCGGCGTCCGCCTCCCGGGTCAGTACCAGCGGGCCGCAGCCCCGGCCGAGCGCGCCGCCGCAGGGCAGCAGGGCGTACTCGCCGAGGACATAGGGCAGCACGGCGTACGACACCTTCAGTACGTCGAACTCGCCGCGCTCGGCCATGCCGTTGGTGATGTCGATGTCCGCGAAGGTCACGTCGAGTGCGGGGGCGCCGGGGACGCGGCCGTGGGCGAGGGCGTCGAAGACGAAGGTGTCGTTCGGGCAGGGGGAGTATGCGATCTGCAGCGTGTCAGCGCTCATGCGGGTTCCAACTCCTGAGGACGGGGGCGAGCTTCCCGAAGGCGTCCGTCAGCGCCGCGAGGGCCTCGCCGATGCGCCAGGCGGCGCGGTCGCGGGGGCCCACCGGGTTGGAGACCGCGCGCAGTTCCAGCACCGGCACGCCGTGCGCGGCGGCGGCCTCGGCGACGCCGAAGCCCTCCATGGCCTCGGCCAGCGCGCCGGGGTGGCGCTCGCGCAGCAGCGTGGCGCGGGCCGCGGTGCCGGTGACGGTGGACCCGGTCAGGACGGTGCCGGGGCGGGCGCCGGTCGCGGCGGCGACGGCGGCGACGAGGCCGGCGGGCGGATGGTGGGTGACGGTGCCGAAGCCGAGGTCGGTGACCGGCAGGAAGCCGTCGGCGGTCTCGGCGCCCAGGTCGGCCGCGGTGATCGTGTCGGCGACGACGAGTGAGCCGACGGGCGCGAGCGGGGCGAAGCCGCCGCCGATGCCGGCCGAGACGACCAGGTCGTAGGGGCTGCCGTCGAGCGCGGCGGCGGTCAGGGCGGCGGCCGTGGAGGCGGCGGCGAGGGCCGGCCCGACCCCGGCGGCCAGCAGGTCCCAGCCGTCCGGCAGCCGGTGCAGGGCGATCCCGGGGCGGGACACCTCGGTGCCCGGCGCCGGGAACGCCCGAGCCACCGCGTCCCGTTCGACGGGGACCGCGGTGGCCACGAGGAGGTGCGGGGAGGACGTGGGCGGTCAGTCCTTCTTCAGCTCGAAGACCCACACGCCGGTGATCTTCTGGCTGTCGTCCTTGCCGTCCCGCACGGCGACGGCGACGTTCGTCGAGTCGCCCTGGGCGCCGTACTGCGCGTTGAAGAAGACGCTGCCGGGCACGGTGCGGTAGGTCTTGTCGCTGTCCTCGACCAGCTGCTGACCGTTCATCAGGATCGTCCAGTGCTTGTCCGCGATGTCCGGGTCGACACCGAAGCGCACGGTCTCGTCCTGGTCGACGGTGATGGACTTCGCGTCCTTGTCCTTCAGGCACTTGGTGATCTCGTCGGCCGAAAGGGTCTTGCCCTCTCCGCCGCAGGTGGCCTCGGAGCTGACCGAGTCACTGCCGACCGTGATCGTCGCGATCGGGGTCGGTTCGTCACAGGCGGACAGCAGGAGAAGTCCGGCGGACACGGCGCCTACGGCGGCGACGGCGCGGCGGCGTCGCACAACGCGGTGTCCGAGAGCGGCGGTGCCGCGGGGCAACGTGGTCATGGCGGAAGGCTATACGGCGCTCCTGCCCCGCTCCCCACCTGGGTACGGCGTGGCGTGGTCACGCCACCCTCGGCCGAGTCCTGCCCCCGTGCCGCGCCGAGTCGAGCAGCCCCCGTACGGTCGTCAGCCACCCGGCGGCGATGATCGCGGCGGCCACCGACAGGCCCAGCGTGCCGTTGAGCGGCAGCACGATGCCGACGGCGCCGCCGAGCACCCAGGAGACCTGGAGCAGCGTCTCCGAGCGGGCGAACGCCGACGTGCGCACCAGTTCCGGCACGTCCCGCTGGATCAGCGCGTCCAGCGACAGCTTGGCCAGCGCCTGCGCGAACCCGGCGACCGCGGCCAGGCAGGCCACCAGGACGGTGCTGAAGAACACCGCGGCCACCACCGCCGCGCCCACCACGATCGCGACCACCGTCACGATGATGATCTCCGGCGCGCGGGAGCGCAGCCACGCCCCGACCGCCGTGCCCAGCGCGTTGCCCGCGCCGGCCGCCACGCCCACGATCCCGAGCGACACCGCGGCGCTCTGCCCGGTCATCGGGTGCACCCGCAGCAGGAACGCCAGGAAGAAGATCAGGAAGCCGGTCAGGCAGCGGATGGCGGCGTTGGCGGCCAGCGCGTGCGTCACCGCCGGGCCCACCGTGCGCAGCCCGGGACGCTTGCCCCGCTTGCGCAGCGGCCCCGGGATGTGCCCCTCGTCCGCGGCGAGCAGCGCCCGGTCCTCGCCCCGCGCCGAGTCGACCTTGCGCGGCAGCGTGAACGACAGCACGGTGCCCGCCACGAAGATCAGGAAGGCGCCGTACAGCGGCCATCGCGGCCCCACCTGCTGGAGCCCGGCGCCGATCGGCGCCGCGACACCGGTGGCCAGCAGCCCGCTCAGCGTGACCCGTGAGTTCGCCTTCACCAGGGAGACCTTGGGCGGCAGCAGCCGCGGCACCACGGCGCTGCGGACCACGCCGTAGGCCTTCGAGGAGACCAGGACGCCCAGCGCGGCCGGGTACAGCTCGAGGCCGCCGGTGGCGACCGCGCCCGAGAGCACCAGCGCGAGCAGCGCCCGGGCGCCCATCGCGCACGCCATCGCTGCGCGGCGCCCGTGCGGCAGCCGGTCCAGGAGCGGGCCGATCACCGGCGCGAGGAGGGTGAACGGCGCCATGGTGATGGCGAGGTACAGCGCGACCCGCCCGCGCGCCTCGTCGGTGGGGACGGAGAAGAAGACGGTGGAGGCGAGCGCGACGGTGATCATCACGTCCCCGGCCCCGTTCACCCCGTGCAGCTCGATCAGCTTGCCGAGGCCCGACTCGCCCGCGCCGTGCGCGTGCGTGGCCCGGCGGATGCCGCGCGCGGTACCGGTCACCGGGAGGCGCAGCGCCCGGCCGAGCGCACGGAACCGGGCACCGGGGCCGCGCCCACGGCGCCCGCGCTTGAACTCCGTCCGTGCGGCTGCCACCCCGTCATAGTGCCCCGTCAGCGGCGGCTGTAGCGTCGATACGGCACGGATGGCGGTGATCGGGTCGGGTGACACCGGGGCCCGCGCCACGCGGGAACGCCGGGTCGTACCCCGCCGAAACTCCCGTCGGTGTA
This sequence comes from Streptomyces sp. NPDC085944, assembly GCF_040686295.1. Lineage (NCBI taxonomy): Bacteria > Bacillati > Actinomycetota > Actinomycetes > Kitasatosporales > Streptomycetaceae > Streptomyces > Streptomyces sp. NPDC085944. The sequence continues at coordinate 69,822 of NZ_JBFBJX010000021.1, forward strand.
GGCCCAGCGCACATGAACAGGTAGCGTGCGTAGCGCGCCGTGGCGAACGTTCTCGGCCGCGCGCCGTACGGCCATCCCGCAGAATGGATGACGTAGGTGCGCCCGAGCGCGATCGGGCGCGGACGTCGACGCGGTCCACAGGTCCGCTCCGTCCGCCCCTCGCACACAGCGGCGCACTCGTGAGACGGCGTATGGAGAGAAGCGATACCTGTGAGCGCAGCGACAACGCGAAGCCGCACCCCCGACCGCCTGTGCGCCGAGGCCGTCGACCTCGCCCGGGGCGCAGCCGAGGAGGCCGCCGCCCCCGGCGTCGTCGGCGAGCACGAGGGGATGGTGTCGGAGGGCGACCGGGTCGTCACGCACTTCTTCGCCTGCATGGAGATGGGCTACCGGGGCTGGCGCTGGGCCGTGACGGTGGCCCGCGCCTCCCGCGCGAAGATCGTCACGGTGGACGAGGCGGTGCTGCTGCCCGGGCCCGACGCACTCCTCGCCCCCGAGTGGGTGCCGTGGAGCGAGCGGCTGCGCCCCGGCGACATGGGCCCCGGCGACCTGCTGCCCACCGACGCGGAGGATCTGCGCCTGGAGCCCGGCTGGACCGGCGAGGACGAGCCGCCGCCCAACTCGGCCGTCTCCCACGAGATGGCCGACCTGGTCGAGGCCGAGGACGCCGAGGTGACCGCCGGGCCGCCCGCCGAGCTGTCCGCCGTCCCGGCCCGCGGCACGATCTCCGCGGTCGCCGAGGAGCTGGGCCTGCGCCGCACCCGGGTGCTGTCCCGGTACGGGCTGCACGTCGCCGCCGACCGCTGGGAGGAGGGCTACGGCCCCAAGACCGCGATGGCCCAGGCGGCCCCCGCCTCCTGCGTCAGCTGCGGCTTCCTCGCCCGCATCGGCGGCTCGCTCGGGCAGGCCTTCGGGGTGTGCGCCAACGAGTTCTCCCCGGCTGACGGGCACGTGGTGTCGCTGGCCTACGGGTGCGGCGGGCACTCCGAGGCGGCGGTCATGCCGAAGCCGCCGCGGGTGGCTCCGCCGGTGATCGACGAGACGCGGGTGGATCCGTTCCCGCTGCGGCCGGCCGCGGATTCGGGGTCGGTGCCGGTGAGTGAGGACCAGGCCTCGGCGGAGCTGGGGCATTCGTAGGGGCGGGTGCGTTACGGGTGCGGGTGTGTGGGTGGCCGAGGTCCCTGGGGGCTGCGGCCCCAGACCCCTGTCGGCCTTGACGGCCTCGTCCTCAAACGCCGGACGGTCTGGATGTTGCCAGCCGGGGTCTGGAGCGCGTCGGTCTGGATGTTGCCGGTCGGGGTCTGGAGCGCGGCGGGCTGGATGTTGCCGGTCGGGGTCTGGAGCGCGGCGGGCTGGATGTTGCCGGTCGGGGTCTGGAGCGCGGCGGGCTGGATGTTGCCGGTCGGGGTTCGGAGCGCGGCGGTCTGGATGTTGCCGGTCGGGGTCTGGAGCGCGGCGGTCTGGATGTTGCCGGCCGGGGTCCGGAGCGCGGCGGGCTGGATGATGGCGGTCGGCGTCGCGCGTGTGCCGGCGGCCGGGGCGGTACCTTCGTGGTCCGTCGATGAGGAGAGTCACCGTGAGCATGTTCGTACGGCCTGCCGCCGAGGGTGCCGATCCGTTCGGTACGGCACGTCTGCGGCGCGGGGTGCTGGACGCCTGGGCGACGAGCCCGGCCCGGTTCCGTGAGGACGCCAACGCGGAGGAGGACCTCGTCCTCGGCGGCTACCGCGACCGGCTGGTCGTCGAACTCGCGCAGAACGCCGCCGACGCCGCCGCCCGGTCCGGCGTGCCCGGACGGCTCCGGCTGACCCTGCGCGACGGTGTCCTCGTCGCCGCCAACACCGGCGCCCCGCTCGACGCGACCGGCGTCGAGTCGCTGTCCACGCTGCGCGCCTCCGCCAAGCGGGATGCGGGGGACGGATCGGTAGGCCGGTTCGGGGTGGGCTTCGCCGCCGTCCTGGCCGTCACCGACGAGCCCGCCGTCGTCGGCCGGCACGGCGGCGTGCGCTGGTCCCTGGCCGAGGCCCGCGACCTGGCCGCCGACACCGCCCGGCACAGCCCCGGCCTGGGCGACGAGATCCGGCGGCGCGACGGGCACGTCCCGCTGCTGCGGCTGCCGTTCCCCGCCGAGGGCAGCGCCCCCGCCCCCTACGACACGGCCGTCATCCTGCCGCTGCGCGACACGGCCGCCGCCGACCTCGCCGAACGGCTCCTGCACGCCGTGGACGACGCCCTGCTCCTCGCCCTGCCGGGCCTGGAGGAGGTGGTGATCGAGGCCGGGGACGAGGTGCGCACCCTCTCCCGCCGGACCGAGGACGCCCTGACCGTGGTGGAGGACTCCGCCCACGGCGTCACCCGCTGGCGCACCGCCGCCGCGCACGGTCCGCTCACCCCCGATCTGCTCGCCGACCGGCCGGTCGAGGAGCGGCTGCGCCCCCACTGGTCCGTGACCTGGGCGGTGCCCGTCGACGCCGACGGCGCTCCCGAACGCCCCCGCACCAGCGCCGTGGTCCACGCGCCGACGCCCAGTGACGAGCCGCTCGGCGTGCCCGCCCTGCTCATCGCGTCCTTCCCGCTGGACGCCACCCGTCGGCACACCGCGCCGGGGCCGCTGACCGACTTCCTGACGGAACGGGCCGCCGACGCCTACGCCGGGCTGCTCGCCGACTGGCGGCCGGTCACCGCCGGCCTCATCGACCTGGTGCCCGGCGCGCTGGGCCGGGGCGAACTGGACGGCGCGCTGCGGCAGGCGATCCTCGACCGGCTGCCGCGTACGTCCTTCCTGCCGCCCGCCGCCCCCTCCGGGGGCGAGGACGCGGAGGACGACCTTCCCGAGTCGCTGCGGCCCCGCGACGCCGAGGTGGTGGAGGGTGCGGGCGCCGACACCGTGCGGGTGCTCGCCGAGGTGCTGCCGACCCTGCTGCCCGCCGGTCTGGAACGCCGCGCCGAACTGCGCACGCTGGGCGTGGCCCGGGTGCCGCTGACCGACGCCGTCGACCGGCTGGCGGGCCTGGAGAAGGCTCCCGGCTGGTGGTGGCGGCTCTACGACAGCCTCGCCGGGGTAGACCCCGACCGGCTGTCCGGGCTGCCGGTGCCGCTGGCCGACGGGCGTACGACCATCGGCCCCCGCCAGGTGCTGCTGCCGTCCCCGGAGGCCGCCTCCCTCGACCCCGAGGTCCTCACCCGGCTCGGCCTCAAGGTCGCCCACCCGGACGCCGCGCACCCGCTCCTGGAGAAGCTCGGCGCCCTCCCGGCCACCCCGCGTGCCGTGCTCACCACGCCGCAGGTGCGGGCCGCCGTCGCCGCCTCCCTGGACGACGAGGGCGGCACCAACTGGGAGGAGGACGCCCTCGACGCCGAGGAACTGGCCGACACCGTCCTCGGCCTGGTCCGCGACGCCGGACTCGACGCCGGGGACGAGCCCTGGCTGGGCGCGCTCGCGCTGCCCGACGAGGACGGCGAACTCTCCCCGGCGGGCGAACTCGTCTTCCCCGGCGGCCCGTTCGCCCGGGTCATGCGCGAGGACGAACTCGCCGCCGTGGACGCGGAACTGGCCGAGAAGTGGGGACCGGACCCGCTGGCCGCCTGCGGTGTCCTCGTCGCCTTCGCCCTGGTCCGCGCCACCGACGTCGTCCTCGACCCCGACGAACTGGAGCCCCGCGAAGGCGACTTCGCCGAGCCGGACGACGCGGGACTCCTCGACGCCGTGGACGTGTGGAGCGAGGACGTCCTCGACCGCTTCCCGGACAGCCCCGTCCCGCCGGTCGCCACCGAGATCGTCGCCGTGCGCGACCTCGACCTCGTGGACGACGACCACTGGCCCGAGGCTCTCGCTCTGCTGTCCCGGCCGCCGCTGCGCGACGCCCTCGTCCAGCCCGTCCGCGTCCTGCTGCACGACGGCACCCACGAGGTCGTACGGCCGTACACCGCGTGGTGGCTGCGCGGGCACCCGGTGCTCGGCGGCCGCCGCCCGGCAGGCCTGCGCGCCGCGGGCGGCGACCCGCTGCTGCGGGGCCTGTACGACGAGGCCGACGCGACCGGTTTCGAGGACGAGCAGGTACTGCGGGCGCTGGGCGTACGCACCTCGGTCGCCGCCCTCCTCGACGAACCCGGCGGCGCCGCCGAACTCCTGGACCGCCTCGCCGACCCCGACCGTCCGGTCACCGCCGCCCAACTGCACGCCCTGTACGGCGCGCTGGCCGACCTCGACCCGGAGCAGGTCACCCTGCCGGACGAGGTGCGGGCCGTGGTCGACGGCGCGGTGCGCGTGGTGGACGCCGCCGACGCCGTCGTGGTCGACTCGCCCGACCTGCTGCCCTTCACGTCCGGGATCCCGTTGCTGCCGGTCCGCCCGGCCCGGGCCGCCGAACTGGCCGAGCTGTTCCAGGTGCGCCGCCTGAGCGAGTCCGTCACCGGCCGCGTCGACTCCGAGGGCGCCGAGCACGGCGTACCGGAGCCGGTGCGGGTCCTGTTGGGGGCGCGGACCCCGGCGTCGTACGTGGAGCACGAGGAACTGGTCGTCGACGGCGTGGAGATCGACTGGCGCCTCACGGACGACGGCGTGCTGCACGCGGCGACCCTGGAGGGCGTGGCGGCCGGCCTCGCCTGGGCGGCGGGCCAGTGGCCCCGCCGCTTCGAGGTGGCGGCGCTGCTGGAGGACGAGTCGCGGACGGAGGAACTCGCCAGGGACCGCTGGTTCGACTAGGGGCTTGGCCGTTGCACGTGAACACTTGCCGTATCAGTGTCCTCGGCGCGCTCAGACGAGCGCGCCGAGGACACTGATGGCCGAAGTGTTCACGCTTTCCAGACGAACCTCACGCCGGGAAGCGCCGGTCCACCCACCGCCACACGAACTCCAGAACGGCCGCCCCGATCACCGCGATGCCGACAGCGCTCCACGGCATCGTCACCCCCACCAGCTTCAGCGCGAAGAAGTCCTGCAGCCACGGCACCGCGAGCACCACCACGAAGCCCAGCCCCATCGCCGCCACCAGCGCCACCCGCCACCACGTGTACGGCCGGGCGACGATCGCGAGCACCCACATCGAGACCAGGAACAGCGTCAGCGTCGCCGCGCTGGTCTCCGCGTCCAGCGCGCCAGGACCGGAGTAGTGCTGCCGGGCGACCAGGTACGTCACGAAGGTCGCCGCGCCGGCCACCACACCGCCCGGGATCGCGTACCGCATCACGCGCCGTACGAAGTGGGGCCTGGCCCGTTCCTTGTTCGGGGCGAGGGCCAGGAAGAAGGCGGGGACACCGATGGTGAGCGTGGACAGCAGCGTCAGATGCCTGGGCAGGAACGGATACTCGACCTGCGAGCAGACCACCAGGAGCGCGAGGAGCACCGAGTACACGGTCTTGACCAGGAACAGGGTCGCCACGCGCGTGATGTTGCCGATGACCCGGCGGCCCTCGGCCACCACCGACGGCAGCGTGGCGAAGCTGTTGTTGAGCAGCACGATCTGCGCGACGGCCCGGGTCGCCTCCGAGCCGGAGCCCATCGCCACGCCGATGTCGGCGTCCTTGAGCGCGAGGACGTCGTTGACGCCGTCGCCGGTCATCGCGACCGTGTGGCCGCGCGACTGGAGGGCGCCGACCATGTCGCGCTTCTGCTGCGGCGTGACGCGCCCGAACACCGTGCCCTCGTCCAGGGCCCCGGCCATCTCCTCGCGCTCGGCGGGCAGCCGGCGCGCGTCGACGGTGGACCCGGACAGCCCGAGCTTGGCGGCCACCGCGCCGACGGACACCGCGTTGTCGCCGGAGATGACCTTGGCGCGGACGTCCTGGTCGGCGAAGTAGCGCAGGGTGTCGGCGGCGTCCGGGCGCAACCGCTGCTCCAGGACGACCAGGGCGGTGGGCTCGGCCCCGTCGGCGACCTGGGGGTCGTCCAGAGCGCGGCCGGCGCGGGCCAGCAGCAGGACACGCAGGCCCTCCTCGTTGAGCCGGCCGGTCTCCGCGAGCGCCGGGTCGTCCTCGGCGAGCAGGACGTCCGGCGCGCCCAGCAGCCAGGTGCCGACGGAGCCGTCGCCCTCGTCGAACGTGGCGCCGCTGTACTTGCGTGCGGAGGAGAAGGGCAGCGACCCCGTGCACTGCCACGCACCGGCGGCGCCGTCGGCCGGACAGGCGTCGATGATCGCCTGCAGGGAGGCGTTGGGGCGCGGGTCGGAGGCGCCGAGGGAGCCGAGCACGGTGCGGACGTAACGCTCGTCTGCGCCGTCGAGCAGCCGCAGGTCGGTGACGTCCATGCCGCCCTCGGTGAGGGTGCCGGTCTTGTCCAGGCACACCGTGTCGACGCGGGCCAGGCCCTCGATGGCGGGCAGCTCCTGGACGAGGCACTGCTTGCGGCCCAGCCGGACGACGCCGATCGCGAAGGCGACGGAGGTGAGCAGGACCAGGCCCTCGGGGACCATCGGCACGATGCCGCCGACGGTGCGCGCGATCGAGTCGTCCAGCGCGTTGTCCTTGGCCAGCAGCTGGCTGAGGATCAGGCCGATCGCCGTCGGGACCATCATCCAGGTGACGTACTTGAGGATCGTGGAGATGCCGGAGCGCAGCTCGGACTGGACCAGCGTGAAGCGGGAGGCCTCCTCGGCGAGCTGGGCGGCGTACGCCTCGCGCCCGACCTTGGTGGCCCGGAAGGCGCCGCCGCCCGCGACCACGAAGCTGCCGGACATGACCTGGTCGCCGGGCTGCTTGACCACCGGGTCGGCCTCGCCGGTCAGCAGCGACTCGTCGATCTCCAGCCCGTCCGCCTCGACGCACACCCCGTCGACGACGGCCTTGTCGCCCGGGCCGATCTCGATGACGTCGTCCAGCACGATCTCGGACGTGGAGACCTCGGCGGGCCTCCCGTCCCGGCGCACCGTCGGGCGGGCCTCGCCGATCACGGCCAGCGCGTCGAGGGTCTTCTTCGCCCGCCACTCCTGGACGATGCCGATGCCGGTGTTGGCGAGGATCACGAACCCGAACAGGCTGTCCTGGATCGGCGCGACGAACAGCATGATCACCCAGAGCACGCCGATGATCGCGTTGAACCGGGTGAAGACGTTGGCGCGGACGATGTCGGTCAGGGAGCGGCTGCTGCGCACCGGTACGTCGTTGACCTGGCCGCGCGCGACCCGTTCGGCGACCCCGGCCGTCGTGAGTCCGGTCACGGGCGAGGGCGTGTCGGCGGGAGGCGAGGGGTGCGCGGGGTCGAGTCGGTCCGCGTCGAGATGCGTCATGCATCCGACGGTAAGTGCGGTTTTACGGCTTCACCCACCGAGTGCGGAGAAGATCCGACCTGGGTACGAGGCCTTCCGGCGCGGTGTGCCGCCCCGGTACTACCCGGGTACTAGGCGGTGGGCCGGTCGGCCTGTGTGCCGGGTGTGCCCGGTACGCCCCCGGTGCCCTCGGCGTCTCGCGCGGCGGCGTCCCGCTTGATCGCGGCGTCGCGCCCCCGGACGTACCAGATGCCGATCAGGCCGAGACCGGCCCCGGCCAGGCAGGTCCACACCCACCAGGTGTGTCCGTGGTCGTCGAACCAGCCGTAGAAGGGCAGCTGGACCAGGAAGAGGAGGAACCAGAGGACGGTGCCGCCGACAACGGTCGGAACCACGGGGCCCTCCAGGGGCTCCGGCGCCTCGTGCGTGGGTGTCCACTTCGTCATGCGTACAGCTTACGAGGCGGGTGCGAACGGGCTGACGGCGCGGCGCCACGCGGTGTGGGCGCGGGTCTACGCGCGGAGATAGCGATCTGCGGCTCATACGTTCATACTGAACCCGTTTGTCTCTGACCACTTTCATTCGTAGAAAACACCAAGAGGAACACCGACAAGGCCGTGGGGGAACCTGTTGGTGATGAGGTCCCCGCATGTCCACCTCGGCCACCGCCAAGGTCCCCCCGTCCCCCGAGCCGCCGGAGGACCGACGTCCCCCGCAGAACGGCCTCGACCGCTACTTCAAGATCTCCGAGCGCGGCAGCACCCTGCCCCGTGAGATCCGCGGCGGCTTCGCCACCTTCTTCGCGATGGCCTACATCATCGTGCTGAACCCGATCATCCTGGGCAGCGCGAAGGACATGTACGGCCACCAGCTCGACAACGGCCAGCTGGTCACCGCGACCGCCCTCACGGCGGCGTTCACGACCCTCCTGATGGGCGTCATCGGCAACGTCCCGATCGCGCTGGCCGCGGGGCTCGGCGTGAACTCGGTCGTCGCCCTCCAGCTCGCCCCGCGGATGTCCTGGCCGGACGCCATGGGCATGGTGGTGCTGGCCGGTTTCGTCGTCATGCTGCTGGTCGCCACCGGTCTGCGCGAGCGCGTGATGAACGCCGTGCCCTACAGCCTGCGCAAGGCCATCGCGATCGGCATCGGCCTCTTCATCATGATCATCGGACTGGTCGACTCCGGCTTCATCACCCGGATGCCGGACGCCGCCCGGACCACCGTCCCGATCCAGCTGGGCACCGGCGGTCACCTGCACGGCTGGCCGGTCCTGGTCTTCGTCCTCGGCGTGCTGCTGACCCTCGCGCTGATCGTCCGCAAGACCCCGGGTGCCATCCTCATCTCGATCGTCGTGATGACGGGCGTCGCGATGATCGTCAACGCGGTCACCGACATCCCCTCCTGGGGCCTGACCACCCCCGAGTGGCCCGGCAACCCGGTCGCCACGCCGGACTTCGGGCTGGTCGGCGAGGTCAGCCTGTTCGGCGGGTTCGAGAAGGTCGGCGTCCTGACCGGGGTGCTGTTCGTCTTCACCGTGCTGCTGTCGTGCTTCTTCGACGCGATGGGCACGATCATGGGCATCAGCGACGAGGCGAAGCTGACCGACGGCGAGGGTCAGATGCCGGGCATCAGCAAGGTCCTGTTCGTCGACGGCGTCGCGGTCGCCGCGGGCGGTGCCAGCTCCGCCTCGGCCACCACCTGCTTCGTGGAGTCCACGGCCGGCGTCGGCGAGGGTGCCCGCACGGGCTTCGCCAACATCGTCACCGGCGGGTTGTTCGCCCTGGCGCTGTTCCTCACGCCGGTCGCCACCATGGTCCCGTCGCAGGCGGCGACCCCCGCGCTGATCGCGGTCGGCTTCCTGATCCTGGCCGGTTCGATCCGGGAGATCGACTGGAGCGACTTCACGATCGCCATCCCGGCCTTCGTGACGATGCTGATGATGCCGTTCACCTACTCGATCACCAACGGCATCGGCATGGGCTTCATCACCTTCTCGGTGCTGCGCCTGGCGGCCGGACGGGGCCGCGACGTGCCGGTGGCGATGCACGTGGTGTCGGCGGTCTTCGCCTTCTACTACCTGATGCCGGCCCTGGGCCTGACGTGAGGCCCGCGGGGCTGCCTCAGGTGACCCCGTAGAACCGTTCCGTCTCCTCCACGGCGGACTGGAACCGCTCGTCGAAGTCATCCCGAATGAGCGTCCGGACGACATAGTCCTGGACGCTCATTCCCCTTTTGGCCGCATGGTCCCGGAGCCGGTCGAGCAGCTCCCCGTCTATCCGCAGGCTGAGCACGCTGGTCCCCATGAGCACGAGGGTCGCCCCGGGTCGCCGGGTGACGCTCCGATTTCCGGAAACGTCTCACTCGTACGGGTGAACTGTGGGTTTCAGTGGCGGGCGTCACGGGCACGCGGGCGCTGAGCGGTGGTATTTCGCTAGACTAATGAGTTAGGCTAAGGAACATGCCGGACCTCAAGCATGGCGACGACGCCGCCGCCGTGAACTCCCTGCGCTCCGCCGTGATGCGGTTGTCCCGTCGGCTCAAGCACCAGCGGGTCGACGAGTCGCTCAGCCCGACCGAGATGTCGGTGCTGGGCACCCTGTCCAACTGCGGCAGCGCGACCCCGGGCGAGCTGGCCCGCAAGGAACACGTCCAGCCGCCCTCGATGACCCGCATCGTGGCACTCCTCGAGGCCAAGGGCCTGGTCCGGCTGGAGCCGCACCCCGAGGACCGGCGCCAGAAGGTCGTGACGCAGACCGAGCAGGCCGTGGTGATGCTCGAGGAGAGCCGCCGCAAGCGCAACGCTTTCCTGGCCGCACTGGTCGAGGGACTCGACGAGGACGAGTGGGCGAAACTGCGCGCCGCCGCCCCCGTGCTGGAGAAGCTCGCCCACAAGTAAGCAGTTCTCGCGAGGAGGCGAACCCTTTTGAGTACGGGATCCGGAGCAGCTTCCGCCCCCGCACCCGACGGCCCCGACGATCCGACCACCCGCACTCCCGAAACCTCCCGGCCCCCGCGCAAGACGTCGATGTTCGCCTCCCTGAAGGTCAGGAACTACCGCCTGTTCTTCCTGGGCCAGGTCGTCTCCAACATCGGCACCTGGATGCAGCGCATCGCCCAGGACTGGCTCGTGCTCAGCCTCACCGGCTCCTCGGCGGCCGTCGGCATCACCACCGCCCTGCAGTTCCTGCCGATGCTGCTCTTCGGCCTCTACGGCGGCGTCCTCGTCGACCGCTGGCGCAAGCGGACCACGCTGCTGTTCACCCAGTCCGCGATGGCCCTGTCCGCGCTCGCCCTCGCCGTCCTCACCCTCAGCGGCCAGGTCCAGGTCTGGCACGTCTACCTCGCCGCCTTCGCGATGGGTCTGGCCACGGTGCTGGACAACCCGGCCCGCCAGACCTTCGTCTCCGAGCTGGTCGGCCGCGACCAGCTGCAGAACGCGGTCAGCATGAACTCGGCCAACTTCCAGTCCGCCCGCCTGGTCGGTCCCGCCGTCGCCGGTGTGATGATCACCGGGGTGGGCACCGGCTGGGCCTTCCTCGCCAACGGCCTGTCCTTCGTCGCGCCGCTCAGCTGCCTGCTGCTGATGCGCGCCCGCGAGCTGCACGTCGTGCGGCGCACCCCGCGCGGCAAGGGCCAGCTGCGCGAGGGCCTGCGCTACGTCGCCGGCCGCCCCGAGCTGATCTGGACCATCGTGCTGGTCGGGTTCATCGGCACCTTCGGCTTCAACTTCCCCGTCTTCCTGTCCGCCTTCGCCGACGACGTCTTCCACGCGGGCGCCGGGGCGTACAGCCTCTTCAACACCCTCATGGCCGTCGGCTCGCTGGCCGGCGCCCTGCTCGCCGCCCGCCGCGGCACCGCCCGGCTGCGTGTCCTGATCGCGGCGGCCCTCGGCTTCGGCGCTCTGGAGATCGTGGCCTCGGCGGCGCCCGAGCTGTGGCTCTTCGCGCTGCTGATGGTCCCGATCGGCGTCTTCAGCATGACGGTCAACGTCACCGCCAACACCAGCATCCAGATGTCCACCGACCCGGCCATGCGGGGCCGGGTGATGGCCCTGTACATGATGGTCTTCCTCGGCGGCTCCCCGATCGGCGCCCCGATCGTCGGCTGGGTCACCGACGCCTACGGCGCCCGGGCCGGCTTCGCCGCGGGCGGCGCGGTGGCGGCGAGCGCCGCACTCGTCATCGGCCTGGTCCTGGCCCGCGTCGGCAACCTGCGCCTGTCGGTGGGCTGGCACCGCGGCCACCCCCAGGTCCGCTTCGTACCGCGGGAGCGGCAGGAGGTGCTGGCGCCGGTGGCGTAGGGCGGGACGGGCTTCCGGTCAGGCCCGGGGGAAGTCGTCGGTCTTGAGGGTGAGGCCGACGACGGTCCCGGTCAGGTCGACGTCCTCGCCGAAGCCGAAGCTGACGGCCGCGTGGTACTCGCCGTCCTTGGGGTCAAGGACGGTCATCGTGGCGCTCCTGCCCGGCTGCCCCCGACGCGAGTGCAGCCGCGCAGTACCACGATACGCACGGTGACCAGGACACGCGCGGACGTACACGTGTTCCCCGGGGGAGACTGGCCGGCATGAGACTGTTCGCCGCCGTGCTGCCGCCCGAGGACGTCACCGCCTCCCTCGCCGCCGAGGTGGCGGTCCTGCGCGGGCTGCCCGGGGCGGACGGGCTGCGCTGGACCGGGCGTCCCGGGTGGCACCTCACGCTCGCCTTCTACGGCGAGGTCGACGACGACGCCGTACCCGACCTGTCGGCCCGGCTGGAGCGGGCGGCCCGCCGCACCGAGCCGTTCCAGCTGGCGCTGCGCGGCGGCGGTCGGTTCGGGCGCGGCCGGGCGCTGTGGGCCGGTGCGGAGGGCGACCTGGCGACCCTGCGGCTGCTGGCCGACCGCGCGGAGTCGGCGGGGCGCAGGGCGGGCGTCGAGATGGGCGAGCACCGGCGCTACCGGCCCCACCTGACGCTGGCCCGCAGCGGGCAGCCCTTCGACACCCGTCCCTACGTCGAGGCGCTGGCAGGCTTCACCGGACCCGCCTGGACGGTGACCGACCTGGCACTGGTCCGCAGCTTCCTGCCGGCCTCGGGCGTGCCGGGCGAGCAGCCCCGTTACGAGGCGGTCGCCCGCAGCCCGCTCGGCGCCTCCCGTTAGGCTCGGGGGCGTGGACCCGAAGACCCGTAACCGGATCATGGCCGGTGTGCTCGTGCTGATGCTCGTGGTGGTGGCGGTGGCGGCGGCCCTCGGCTGACCTGCCCGGGGCGGCCGCCCCGCTCACCCCACCGCTGCTCCGGCCGCGGCTACCAGGCGAAGGCCTCCGGAGCGGGACCGGGACCCGGGAAGACCTCGTCGAGCCCGGCCAGCAGCTCCCCCGACAGCTCCAGTTCCACGGCCCTGAGCGCCGACGCGAGCTGTTCGGCCGTGCGCGGACCCACGATCGGGCCGGTCACGCCGGGTCGGGTCAGCAGCCAGGCCAGTGCCGCCTCGCCGGGCTCCACCCCGTGCTTGTCGAGCAGGTCCTCGTACGCCTGGATCTGCGCCCGCTTCGCCGGGTCGGCCAGGGTGTCGGCCGCCCGCCCCGAGGCCCGGCGCCCGCCCTGGACCTCCTTCTTGATGACCCCGCCGAGCAGCCCGCCGTGCAGCGGCGACCACGGGATGACGCCGAGGCCGTACTCCTGCGCGGCCGGGATCACCTCCATCTCGGCGCGTCGCTCGGCCAGGTTGTACAGGCACTGCTCGCTGACCAGCCCGATGGTCCCGCCACGCCGGGCGGCGGTCTCGTTGGCCTGCGCGATCTTGTACCCGGGGAAGTTCGACGACCCGGCGTAGAGCACCTTGCCCTGCTGGACCAGGGTGTCGATCGCCTGCCAGATCTCGTCGAAGCCGGTGGCGCGGTCGATGTGGTGGAACTGGTACAGGTCGATGTGGTCGGTCCGGAGCCGCTTCAGGCTGGCGTCCACCGCCCGCCGGATGTTCACGGCGGACAGCTTGTCGTGGTTGGGCCACGCCTCGCCGTCGGAGCCCATGTTGCCGTACACCTTGGTGGCGATGACGGTCTTGTCGCGCCGGTCGCCGCCCTGGGCGAACCAGTTGCCGATGATCTCCTCGGTACGGCCCTTGTTCTCGCCCCAGCCGTACACGTTGGCGGTGTCGAAGAAGTTGATGCCGGCGTCCAGCGCCGCGTCCATGATCGCGTGACTGTCGGCCTCGTCGGTCTGCGGACCGAAGTTCATGGTGCCGAGGACGAGCCGGCTGACCTTGAGTCCCGTGCGTCCGAGCTGCGTGTACTTCATGGTCCCCAAGCCAACGACTTGGAGTGCGCTCCAGGCAAGCGGGGGCGGGCGGTCAGTCGCGGGGGAAGGCGTCGGTCCCGAGGGTGAGGCCGAGGACGGTGTCGGTGAGGTTCAGGTCCTCCCCGAAGGCGACCCTGGTCTCGGTCGTGTAGTCGCCGTCCTTGGGGTGCGTGAAGATGTGGCAGCGGCCCTGGTACGGGTCGGCGATCAGGTAGAGGGGGACCTCTGCGGCGGCGTAGGCGAGCTTCTTGGGGCCGTAGTCGTTGGCGGCGGTGCCTTTGGAGATGACCTCGGCCACGAACTCGACGTCCTGGTGGCGCCAGTGGCCCGTTTCGTCCTGCTCGGCCCCGTCGCGGAGCTTGGCCACGTCGGGGCAGAAAGCGTTCCCCGGTCCCGGGAAATCGATACGGACGTCCGAGAGGAGTTCGACGTCCATGCCGAAGCGGTCTTCGACGGCTCGTTCGATGCGGCGGATGATTTTGTGGTGGGTGCTGCGCTGCGGTGTCATGTGGACGTTGCCCCCGACGATCTCGACCCGGAATCCTTCGGGGACGGGCATCCGCTCCAGCCGCTCGAACCACTCGTCCAGGCGCTGGGTGTTGGCGTCGGCCATGTCGATCCTGTCGTCAACGACGGTCATCGTGGCACTCCTCCCCGGCTGTCCCACGGGCGGGAGCGGCCGCGCGGTACAACGATACGCACGGCGGCCGGGACACGGGAGGACGCGCATATGCCAGAGGTGCGGGGCTCCTACGAGGCGGCGCTGTACGGCCCGCCCTGCCCCCACTCCTCGTGCAGCGCCTCCGCGAACGCCTCCGCGATCCGGTGCTCGCCGCTCTCGTTGGGATGCGTGCCGTCGTAGGTGTCCGTGTGGAAGTCGTACGCCGGCGGGGGCGGGACGAACAGCAGTGGGGCGCCCGGGTCGTCGAGGTCGGCGGCGGTCTTCGCGAGGAGTTCGTTGAAGTGGGCGACCTGCTCGGCGAAGGTCTCGTCGGCGTCCACCCGGATGTTGTGCAGGACCGGCATCACGGCGATGCGGACGCGCGGGTTCGCCGAGCGGGCGGCGGCCACGAAGGCGCGGACGTTGGCGGCGGTCTGCTCGGCGTTGGTGTAGAAGCCGAGGTCTATCAGGCCCAGGGAGACCAGCAGCACGTCCGCGCGGCAGGAGCGCACCGTCTCGCCGATCAGCGGGGTCATGTGGTGCCAGCCCTCGCCCCAGCCGGCCAGGTGGGCGCGGGGGAAGTCCGGGTCGGCGTAGGAGTAGGACACGGGCTCGTCCGTGGACGGGTCGTGCAGTGTCTCGCGCGGGCCGACGAAGGTGAAGGGGCGGCCGTAGGAGTCGCGCAGGTGCTGCCACAGCCGGTAGCGCCACGTGTGTTCGCCGGCGCTCCCGATCGTCATGGAGTCACCGACGAACATGAACCTGAGCATCCGCTCATCATGGACGATCGGCCTGGTCGGCGCGATGTGAGCCCGACCACGCAGGGTGACCGGCGGGGCGGTCGCCGACGTGAACATCCGCACGGGATGGCAGGCTTGGCGC
This sequence comes from Streptomyces sp. NPDC085944, assembly GCF_040686295.1. NCBI lineage: Bacteria > Bacillati > Actinomycetota > Actinomycetes > Kitasatosporales > Streptomycetaceae > Streptomyces > Streptomyces sp. NPDC085944. The sequence goes on from NZ_JBFBJX010000021.1 coordinate 84,845, forward strand.
ATGCGCCGACCCTTCGCCCTCCTCGCCTCGGCCCTTCTCGTGGGCGCCTTCGCCGTGCCCGCCTCGGCGGCGGACGGGCAGGGCGGGCCCGCCGGGAGCGACGGGTTCACGATCAAGGACCCGCGCATCACCGAGTCCAGCGGCCTCGCCGCCTCCCGTCAGCACCCCGGCATCTACTGGACGCACAACGACCAGGACACCGGCCCGTACCTCTACGCCGTGGACGGTGCCACCGGTGAGACCGTCGCCCGCGTCGCCCTGTCCGGCGTCGGCACGCCCCGCGACGTCGAGGCGATCGCCATCGGCCCCGGCAACAGGATCTTCGTGGGCGACATCGGCGACAACGACGGCGTGAGCTGGCCGTACGTGTGGATCTACGAGCTGCCCGAGCCGAAGGAGCTCAAGGACCAGACCGTCAGGGCGACGCAGTACGTGGTGAAGTACACGGACGGTTCCCGCGACGCCGAGTCGCTGGTGGTCCACCCGAAGACGGGGCGGGTCTACATCATCGACAAGAACGAGGACGGCGGGCACCTGTACGAGGGTCCGGCGAAGCTGTCGTCCTCCGGCACCAACGTCTTCGAGCCCACCGTCCCCGTGGACCTCTGGGCGACGGACGCCGCGTTCTCCCCCGACGGGGAGCAGCTCGCCGTGCGCGGCTACCTCGGGGGCATCTGGTACGACTGGAACGGCGGGAGGATCCAGCGCACGGGGCGGATCAGCGTGCCCCTGGGACAGGGCGAGTCCGCCACCTACACGACCGACGGCAGGAAGCTGCTGCTCGGGATGGAGGGCGTGAACAGCCCCGTGAAGGCCGAGGACGTGCCGGGGCGCGACGGCGGCGACTCGGGCGGCGGATCGGGTTCCGGGTCGCATGCCCCGGGTGCGGACTCCGACGGCTCGGGCGGGGACACGCTCAAGGTCGGCGCGGTCGGGCTGCTGGTCGTGCTCGCCGCCCTGTTCGGCCTACGCCGGATCTTCCGGCGCCGCTGAGCCGCTCGCCGGGGCCGGGTGGTCCGCGGCCGGGGCGCTCGCGGCGGGGTCGTCCGCGGTCGGCTTGGCCGCGGCGGGGTCTTCCGTCGCCGCCCGGCGCGAGGCCACCAGCACCTCCAGGCCGTCCAGGATGCGCTGGAGCCCGAACTCGAAGTGGTCGAAGCCGGTGCCGAAGGCGTCCTCGGAGAGGGAGGACAGCACGGGGTAGCGTCCGCTGCTCATGGCCTTCACCAGCACCGGTTCCTGGGCCCGCCAGAACTCCGCGTCCGTCAGCCCGGAGCTGCGCTCGGCCTGGGGCGAGCAGCACGCGCTGCTGATGGCGGGCGTGTGGCCGGTGGTCCTCACGGCGGTCTTCCTGCCGCTGGCGGTACGGAGGTTCCAGCGGCTGAGCCGGTAGGGCCGTGGCGGGACGACCGGGAGTGGAGCCGGGGGTGGAGTTCGCCGGAGCGGTGGATCTCCACCCCCGGCTCCACCCACGGGTCCAGGTGTCGCGGGCCTGGTCGGAGGAGCCTTGAGGGCATGACACCGACTGAGTGGATCACCGACATCGCCCTCGTTCTGATCGTCTTCCGCCAGCTGCGGGAGGCCCGGCTCGACCGCCGGACCTTCCTGATCCCGCTGGGGATCGTGGCCGTCGTGGCGTACTCGTACCTGGACTCCGTCCCGACCGAAGGCAACGACCTCGTACTGACCGCGGTCCTGGCGGGCGTGGGCGCGGCGCTCGGCATCGCGGGCGGCGTCTGCACCCGGATCAGGGCGCTCGACGGGCACCTCCTGATCAAGGCCGGCGCCGTGTCGGCGATCCTGTGGGTGCTGGGCATGGGCGCCCGCATGGGCTTCCAGGTGTGGGTCGCGCACGGCGGCGGCGCCGACGACGTCGCCCGGTTCAGCATCGCCCACCACATCACGAGCGACCAGGCCTGGGTGGCCGCCTTCGTACTGATGGCGGTCACCGAGGTGGTCACCCGGGTGGCGACGATCTACCTGCGCAGCCGAGCCCACGCCCGGGCCCTGTCCGTCTCCGCCCCCGCAGCCCACGCGGTGCCCGTCCTGGACCGTACGGTCTGACCGTGCGCTATGTTCTGCCGGTGTCCGCCACCGAGAGCACCCCGCCCCCGACCCCGGGGGCGGACCCGCGTCCGACACCGTCCAGCGGGCGGGTACCCGGCCAGGACCCGCGGGTGCAGTGGGGTCTGAGCCTCGCGGTCGTCGTCGTAGGAGCGCTGACGATCCGGCCCGTGGGGTTCAGCGGCCAGGGACTGGCGGTCAGCCTCCTCTTCGTGCTCAACTCCGCGGCGCTGCTCGCCCGGGCCGTGCCCGAGCACCGCATCCCCCCGCGCCTGGTGCCCGGCTGGCTCACCCTCGGCGTCGTCGCGGCGGCCGCCCTGATCGGCGTCAGCGGCAGCGGTATGAGCTACCTCTTCGCCTACTTCCTCGCCGGCCACATCGGTTACCGGCTCGAACCCCGGCGGGCCCTCGCCCTCGCGGCGGCGTGCTCCCTGCTCTGCGCCGGTGTCCTGTACTTCCACCTGGGGCCGGGCGACCCGGACCTGCCCTGGACGCTCGGCCTCTCCACCGGCGTCCCGGTCGTGGTGGGCATCCTCAACCGCACCCAGCGCCGGGCCGTACGGTCGGCGCTCTCGGCCGCCGAGTCGGCGGAACGCGCGGCCCGTGCGGAGGCCCGGACCGCCGTCCTCACCGAGCGCGCCCGCATCGCCCGGGACGTGCACGACGTGCTGGCCCACTCCCTGGCCGGGATCAACATGCAGTTGGAGCTCGCCGACGCCCTGCTCGACACCGGGGACCTGGCGAGGGTCCGGGAGGCCACCGGCAAGGCGCACGGCCTGGTCAAGGAGAGCCTGAAGCAGGCGCAGTGGACCGTGCACGCGCTGCGCGAGGACGCGTTGCCGCTGGTGGAGAGCCTGACCGCGATGGTCGAGTCGTCGGGTCACCGCGACGCCCTCACGGTCACCGGGACCGTCCGCGAGGCGCCGCCCCGGGTGACCCAGAACCTCCTGAGGATCGCCCAGGAGGCCCTGACCAACGCGGCCCGGCACGCTCCCGGCGGAAAGATCTGGGTGGAGCTGACGTTCGCCGCCGCATCGATCACACTGAGGATCCGCAACGGGCCCGCCACCCGTGCGGTGACCCCGGGCGCCGGCAGCGGGATGGGGCTGATCGGCATGCGCGAGCGCGCGGCCCTGCTGGGCGGGAGCGTCGGCGCGGGGCCGGTCACCGAGGGTCGGGACCAGGGCGGCTGGCAGGTGGAGGCAGTGATTCCGGGATGAGCGGGACGAGTGAACGGGCCGGGGGGCCCGTGCAGTTGAAGGTGGTCGTCGCCGACGACCAGGCCGCCGTGCGGGAGCCGCTCGCCGCGGTGCTCGGACTGGCCGAGGACATCGACGTGGTCGCGGCGGCCGCGGACGGCGGCGAGGTACTGGCGGCGGTGGCCGCGGGCCCCGTCGACGTGGTGCTGATGGACCTGCGCATGCCCGTGATGGACGGCATCGAGACCACTCGCCGCCTCACCGAGGACCACCCCGAGGTGGCGGTGGTCGTCCTGACCACCTTCGCCGACGACGAGTCGATCCTGGGCGCGCTCGGCGCGGGAGCCCGCGGCTACCTGACCAAGAACGCGGGGCGCCAGGACATCACGCGGGCGATCCGGGCCGCGGGCGCCGGCCAGTCCGTACTCGACCGGGAGGTCCAGGACCGCCTGCTCGCCACGGCCAGGGCGCAGGCGGCGCCCGCCGCCCAGGGCGAGGCGGCCGGGCAGCCCCTGCCGGACGACCTCACACCCCGCGAACGCGAGGTCCTCGCGCTGATCGGCCAGGGACTGTCCAACCGGGGCATCGCCGAGCAGCTCTTCATCAGCGAGGCCACGGTCAAGACCCACATCAACAACCTGTTCGCCAAGGCCCACATCCGCGACCGCGCCGACGCGGTCCGGCGCGCCATCGGGGCGGGGCTGGCCTAGGGAGCGCCGGGCGGCATGCGGGCCCCGAAAGCCCCCTGAGCCGAGGTCCGGCGGTGGGCGACCGCCTTGAAGAAGGTGTAGCAGAACACCCCGTCGGGTTCGGCCGTGCGCCGCAGGGCGGCGATGCCCGCGTCGAAGGTCCGCGCGTCGATCAGCCCCGCCGCGACGGCGGGCTCCCGGACCCCCGAGATCATCGCGGTGAAGGTGCGTCTGGTGAAGCTCTCGGCCAACTCCGGCCGGCTGCCGTCGACGTAGACGGTGCGCGGGCTGACGGCGATGTCCGACCAGTCCGCCTCGTGCAGCAGGGGAAAGAGCCGCCGGCCGATGAGGGCGTCACCGCCGGCGTGCCGCTGCAGCGTCACCTGGCACGCTACGGCCGCGCGCGCCGCTTCGTCGTCCGGGTGGAAATAGGCCGAGCCGTGGTCGCCCTCGATCACGGTGATCGTCCCGCCGTGCCGCACGAGGCGCCGCAGCCGTCGTAGCGCGTCGACCGGAGCGGGCAGGTGCTCCAGCAGGAAGCACACGAAGACATGGTCGAAGGAGGCCTCGGCGAACCCGCCCTCCCGTTCGGGGAGCGCGAAGACGTCCTTCTCGACGAACTCGACGTTCGTGAGCCCCGCGGCAGCGACGCGCCCCGAGGCCGACTTCAGCGAGTCGGTGGCGATGTCGGCCGACACGAAGTGCGTGTGCGGGCTGCGCGAGGCCAGGGCGGTGGTCTGCGCCCCCACGCCGCATCCCATCTCCAGGACCCGCTGGCCCGGTTGGAACCGGGTGTCGCCGTGCAGCAGCTCGACCAGGGCGCCCGCCTGGTCCGCGAGCCGCGTGCTCTCCTCGGGCCGGTAGCCGTGCACGTACTGCTCGAACATGGTCATGGTCTCGATCACCTTCATCAGCTGGTCCGGTCCCGCACTCCCGAGCGCGGCCACGAGTCGGTCGCGCAGTCGGCTTCGCCGCCCGAGGTCCTCCTCGACGTCGTCGAGGTGCGCGCGCAGCGTCGCCGCCGGGTCCGGATCCTCGCGGTCCAGCAAGGCGGCGACCTGCCGAAGCCCCAGGCCGGTCCGGCGCAGGGCCAACGCCCGGTAGAGACGCGTGACGTGCGCGGGGCCGTAACTGCGGTGACCGCTCGGCCTGCGCTCGGGAGACACCACTCCCAACGCGTCCCAGTGCCGCAACACCCGCACCGACACCCCGGACGCGTGCGCCAGTTCGCCCACCGTCCACCACGTCCCGTCGTCCACGACGGAAACGCTAGGCCCTCACACGGTGTCAGCTTCAAGTGCGGTCGCCAAAGTGCCCGCCGAGGTCGAGGAAGGGCGCGCACCGAGGTGCGGAAGGGCGCCCGGCGGATCGTCCGCCGGGCGCCCTTCGTTGTCGTGCCGGTGGTGTCGGCTACAGCTTCTCGATGACGTGGTCGACGCACTTCGTCAGCGCCTCGACGTCCGCCGGGTCGATCGCCGGGAACATCGCGACGCGCAGCTGGTTGCGGCCGAGCTTGCGGTACGGCTCGGTGTCGACGATGCCGTTGGCGCGCAGCACCTTGGCGACCGCGGCGGCGTCGATGTCGTCGGCGAAGTCGATGGTGCCGATGACCTGCGAGCGCTTGGCCGGGTCGGAGACGAACGGGGTGGCGTACTTGGACTCGTCGGCCCACGTGTACAGGCGGGTCGAGGAGTCCTTGGTGCGGGCGGTGGTGAAGTCCAGGCCGCCCTGGCCGTTCATCCAGTCCAGCTGCTCGCCCAGGAGGAAGAGCGTCGCCAGGGCCGGGGTGTTGTACGTCTGGTTCTTGCGGGAGTTGTCGATCGCCGTCGGCAGCGAGAAGAACTCCGGGACGTGGCGGCCGGACGCGTGCACGCGCTCGGCGCGCTCGATCGCGGCCGGGGAGAAGACGCCGATCCACAGGCCGCCGTCGGAGGCGAAGGACTTCTGCGGGGCGAAGTAGTAGACGTCGGTCTCGGTGATGTCCACCGGGAGGCCGCCCGCGCCGGACGTCGCGTCGACCAGGACGAGGGCGCCCTCGTCGGCACCGGCCACCCGCTTGATGGGCATGGCCACGCCGGTCGACGTCTCGTTGTGCGTGAGGCCGTACACGTCCACGCCGGCCTCGGCGTGCGCCTCGGGGTGGGTGCCGGGGTCGGAGGAGACGACGGTCGGCTCGGCCAGCCACGGGGCGAGCTTCGCGGCCTTGGCGAACTTGGAGGAGAACTCGCCGAAGCTCAGGTGCTGCGACTTGTTCTCGATCAGGCCGTGGGTCGCGACGTCCCAGAACGCGGTGGAGCCGCCGTTGCCGAGGATCACCTCGTAGCCGTCGGGGAGCCGGAACAGCTCGCGGATGCCCTCGCGGACCTTCCCGACCAGGTTCTTGACGGGCGCCTGGCGGTGGGAGGTGCCGAGCAGCGACGTACCGGTGGCGGCCAGGGCGTCCAGCGCCTCCACCCGCACCTTGGAGGGACCCGCGCCGAATCGACCGTCCGCGGGCTTGATGTCAGCAGGAATCTGGATCTCAGCCACGAGCCGGAGGGTATCGCCTCGGCCAAACCGGACGAAGACATGTCCGTCCGATGAGACGAGATCTCCGCCGTGCGGACCTGTACCAAGCCACGAACGCTCATGCTGGAGGGCATGACCGATCTGGAGGCAGCACTGCGCAGGGCCGTCCGCGGCGAGGTCGGGTTCGACGTCACGTCCCGGGCCCTGACCACCATGGACGCGTCGAACTACCGGAGGGTCCCGCTCGGCGTCGTCGCGCCGACGGACGCCGACGACGTGGCGGCCGTGCTGGAGGTGTGCCGGGAGCGCGGGGTGCCGGTCGTGGCGCGGGGCGGCGGTACGTCGATCGCCGGGCAGGCGACGGGCACGGGCGTGGTGCTCGACTTCACCCGGCACATGAACCGGCTGGTCGGGATCGATCCACAGGCGCGTACGGCCGTCGTCCAGCCGGGGCTGGTCCTCGACCGGCTCCAGGACGCCGCCGCGCCGCACGGGCTGCGCTTCGGCCCCGACCCCTCCACCCACAGCCGCTGCACGCTCGGCGGCATGATCGGCAACAACTCCTGCGGCTCCCACTCGGTGGCCTGGGGCACGACGGCGGACAGCGTGCGCGAGCTGTCCGTGCTCACCGCGCGGGGGCGGCGGCTGCGGCTCGGGCAGGAGTGGGCGGGGGCGCCGGAAGGCCTGCGGGAGCTGGTGGACGGCGACCTGGCCCGCCTGCGCACCGGCTTCCCCGACCTCCCGCGCCGCATCTCCGGCTACGCGCTGGACGCCCTGCTGCCGGAGAACGGCACGGACGTGGCCCGTTCCTTCTGCGGCTCGGAAGGCACGCTCGGCGTGCTGACGGAAGCCGTCGTCCGGCTGGTCGAGTCACCACGCGCGCGTGCGCTCGCGGTGCTGGGCTACGCCGACGAGGCGGGCGCCGCGGAGGCGGCGGCCGGGCTGCTGCCGCTCGGGCCGCTCACGGTGGAGGGCATGGCGGTGGACCTGGTGCCGTCCACGGAGGGGCTGCCGAGGGGCGGGGCCTGGCTGTTCGTGGAGACCGGCGGCGCCACGGAGGCGGAGGCACGCGCGCGTGCGGAGGCGGTCGTACGGGCCGCGGACGTCGTGGACGCGCTGGTGGTCACCGACCCGGCCGGGCAGCGCACGCTGTGGCGCGTCCGGGAGGACGCGAGCGGCACGGCGACGCGGATGCCGGACGGTTCGGAGGCGTGGCCGGGGTGGGAGGACTGCGCGGTGCCACCGGCCCGGCTCGGCGGCTACCTGCGCGACTTCCGGAGCCTGCTCACCGCCCACGGTCTGCGCGGCACCCCGTACGGCCACTTCGGCGACGGCTGCATCCACGTACGCATCGACTTCGACCTGCTGACGGACGCCGGGGTCGTCCGGTTCCGCCGCTTCTCGGAGGAACTGGCGGACGTGGTCGTGGCGCACGGGGGCTCGCTGTCCGGGGAGCACGGCGACGGGCAGGCGCGGGCCGAACTGCTGCCGCGGATGTACGGCGCCGAGACGGTCGCCCTCTTCGAGCGCGCGAAGGCGGTGTGGGACCCGGACGACCTCCTCAACCCCGGCATGCTGGTCCGCCCGGCCCCGCTCGACACGAACCTCCGCTTCTCGGTCCTGCCGCGCGAGCCGGTGGACGTGGCGTTCGGCTACCCGTCCGACGGCGGAGACTTCTCGGCGGCGGTGCGCCGCTGCGTCGGGGTCGCCAAGTGCCGTACGACGTCGGTGTCCGGGACGGGCGTGATGTGTCCGTCCTTCCGCGCGACGGGGGACGAGCAGCACTCCACGCGCGGGCGGGCCCGGCTGCTGCACGAGATGCTCGCGGGCGAGCTGGTGACGGACGGCTGGCGGTCGACGGAGGTCCGGGACGCCCTGGACCTGTGCCTTTCCTGCAAGGGCTGCCGCTCCGACTGCCCGGTCGAGGTCGACATGGCCACGTACAAGGCGGAGTTCCTGCACCACCACTACGAGGGACGCCGCCGCCCCGCCGCCCACTACGCGATGGGATGGCTGCCGGTGTGGCTGCGCTGGACGGCACGGACGCGGACGGCAACGGTCGTCAACGCCGCCGCCTCGGTACGACCGTTGGCCTCGGTGGCCAAGCGGCTGGGCGGGATCGCGGGGGAGCGGGAGGTGCCGCGGCTGGCGGGGGAGACGTTCAGCAGGTGGTGGCGGAGGAAGCGCCGGGGGCCGGCCGGTGACGGCGACCTGGTGGTCCTGTGGCCCGACACCTTCACCGAGCACCTTTCCCCCTCCGTGGGCCGGGCGGCCGTACGGGTGCTGGAGGCGGCGGGGCTGCGGGTGGCGCTGCCGCCGACGCTGCGAGGTCGCGGCGTGGTCGGCGACGGTACGTCGAAGTCGGCTCTCGCGCTGCTGACGGCCCGCCGGGGACAGGTCTGCTGCGGCCTGACGTACGTCTCCACCGGTCAACTGGACCGCGCCCGAACGGTGATGCGCCGCACGCTGGACCTGATGGCCCCGGTGCTGGAGACGTCCGCGCCGGTCGTCGTCCTGGAGCCGAGCTGTGCGGCCGCCCTGCGCACGGACCTGCCCGAGCTGCTGCACGACGACCCGCGCGCCGCCCGGCTGGCCTCGCGCGTCCTGACCTTCGCGCAGGCCCTGGAACGCCACGCCCCCGACTGGACCCCGCCGGCGGTAAACCTCCCGGCGGTCGGTCAGACCCACTGCCACCAGCACGCGATCCTGGGCGACGCGGCCGACCGCCGCCTGCGCGAGTCGGCGGGCCTGACCGGCGAGCTGACCGGCGGCTGCTGCGGCCTCGCGGGCAACTTCGGCTTCGAGGCCGGCCACTACGAGGTGTCGGCCGCGTGCGCGGAGGACCAGCTGCTCCCCGCGGTGCGCGAGGCCCCGGACGGCGCGGTGGTCCTGGCGGACGGCTTCTCGTGCCGTACCCAGCTGGAGCAGCTGGCGGGGGTACGGGGGCGGCACTTGGCGGAGGTGCTGGCGGCGGAATTGGAAAAGGAATGACGGTCGGGCAGTGGGTGCCGTGACGCTCCAGCGGTAAGGAGGGCCGAAGATTGCCGGAAGCCGGCAAGGTGCAGAGGCGTGCCACGCGCGCATGCTGACCGGGCAGCAAGCTCTCCCCCTCGCGACGCGAAGTTCGTGAGGAAGGGGGAGCAGGCTGTCTCCTTACCTCGGTGGCGGCCATGGAGGGCAAGGACCCTGCTGTGAGCCTTCCATGGATGGAGATTCACCCGTGCTGACTTCCCACTTCTCCCACACCGCCTGGTGGACAGCCGCCCTCGTGGCAGGCGGGGTGGCGGCGCTGGCCTTCCAGTCCCTCATTTGGGAGAAGGAGCACAGGTGGGCGGCGATCGTGCTTCCCGCGGGCGGCGCGCTCGGCATCGTTCTCGACTCGGCACTGCGGAGTTACGTACGAGGGAGACACTCCGCTGCAGTTGTTCACTGTTGCCATGCTCGGCCTGGCCTTGACCAGAGTCGTTTTCGCGGGCTACATCCGACGCCAGTACGAACTGGTGCGCGCAGGGCAGCATGTTCAAGAGGTGACGTGGCGGCACGTGGCTGCCTTCGTCCTGACCCTCATGGCCATCATGCTGGGCATCGCCTTCACGCTGTAAGAACGCCGGTGGTGTGCCGGCAATCAGGCGCTGTCGGGCAGGTGGAACTCGACCTCGGGGTGGGAGGACGTGGGGCCCTGGAGGAGGGGCTGGGGGATGTCCCGGAGGCGGAGGTCGAAGAAGGCGCGGACGTAGTCCCGCCACGTCGAACAGGCGGTGGCCACTGGGGCGACCGCCGAGTTGGGGGACGCCCGACACCTCGCGGCCGACGACAGCGCCTTCGACGTCGTACTCGTGCTGGGGCCGATGTACCACCTGCCGCGGCGGGCGGACCGGGACCGTGCGCTCGCCGAGGCACTCCGGGTGCTCCGGCCGGGCGGACTCCTCGCGGTCGCCGGGATCAACCGGTACGCGTCGCTCTTCGAGCACGCCGCCTACGCGCACCTGCACACGGAGTCGATGCGGGAGAGCATCGGAACCATCCTCGCGACCCAGGTCCACGACGGGAAGAAGGCGTTCACGACGGCGTACTTCCACACCGGGGAGCAGTTGCGCGAGGAGGTCGCCGCGGCGGGGTTCCCGGACGCGTCCGTCTTCGGGATCGAGGGGCCCGCCTGGTCCCTGCTCGCGGCGGCGGAACGGAACACCGGTCAGTCGTTCCGTGAGTCGGCCCTGTTCGAGTCGGTACTCACCGCGGCTCGTATGGCTGAGGCCCACCCCGAGTTGCTGGCGGCGAGTTCCCATCTGCTGGCCGTGGCGCGTCGGCCCGTGTGAGGCGTCGGAACCGCGTGCCGCGACGGGTGCGTGATCGTTCGTATGGACGGTTCGGGTGATCAGGTGGAGGCGGCCTCGCGGTGGTGGAGCGGTAGGCGGGCGTGGGGGATCGGGGGCGGTGCGGTTCTCGTCGTGTTGGCCGTGGCCGCGGGGATGGTGATCGCCGACGACGGGCCGGCCGGCATCGCCGCGCCGTACACCTGCGGTGCGGGAGGCGCCCACGGCACCGCGTCGCCGGCATCCGACCGGCCCGCTCCAGAAGGCGCCGCCGACTTCGACGGCGACGGGCACCCCGACCTGGCCCTCGGCTCGATGGGAGACGTGCCGGGCGGGTACGGCGGGGGGAGCATCGAGGTCGCGTACGGGGCGGGGGACGGGACCGGGATCGCCCGGTGCCAGTACCTGACGCAGGACGACCCCGGGATACCGGGCGGCAACCGGGACGAGGCGTTCTTCGGGAGCGATGTCGTGGCCCGCGACCTCGACGGGGACGGGTACACCGACCTCGCCGCCTCCGTCTTCGACTGGAAGCCCAGCGTGATCATCATGTGGGGGTCCGACGGCGGGCTCTCGCGCGGGGTCCGGGTGCCGGGGACCGACGGCAGCCACGTCGCCTGGGGCGACGACCCGCTCCTGGACGAGCAACTCGTCGGCGGTGACTTCGACGGCGACGGGCATCCCGACCTGGTCTTCGGGCTGGGCTCCGACAAGGGGCTGCTCAAGGGGCCCTTCGGGCGGGACGGCACCCCTGCCGGGACGGGCCGCGTCCCCGCTCCGCGCCGCCCCGCCCCGGACGTCGAGAGCGCGAACTACTCCGACCTGCTCGCCGGGGACCTCGACGGCGACGGCGTCGACGACCTGGTGAGCTTCCACGACGCCGACACCGGACCCGTAGTCCCTTGGCGAGACCGGACCCGGCCGGTGAGCTACCTGCGCGGCGGCCGGAACGGCTTCACGCAGCCCGAGGGCGTCCACCTCCCCGACGCGGGCGAGGGGGCGATCGGCGACGTGGACGGCGACGGCATCGACGATCTGGTCCTCAGTCCCCGCGGCGGCGACGCCAGCCGCAGTTCGGTGACCGTGGTGTACGGGGCGCAGGACGGGCCGGGGAGGCGTGGGACGACGACCGTCGACCGGGACACCCCGGGCGTGCCCGGCGCCGAACCCCGGGACGAGGACGCCGTGTTCACCAGCCTGGCGGCCGGGGACGTCAACGGCGACGGGTACGCGGACGTGGTGGCCGGGGCTCCCCGGTGGGACGTGTACGGGGAGCCGGGGCCGGAGCAGGTGCTGTTCCTGGCGGGCGGCCCGGACGGGCTCAGTGGCGAGGGCGCCCGGCTGTTCGACGGGGACGACCTCGGCGCCGCCCCGGGCGGGGACGCCGACTTCGGTGCCGCCGTGGGCCTCACCGACCTGGACGGCGACGGGTACGCCGACCTCGTGGTGACCGCACCGGGCAGCGACACGGTCGACGGGGTGGCCTACCTGCTGCCCGGCACGGCGAACGGGCCCGCCACCCGGGGCGTCACCCGGTTGTCCGGGGACACCTTCGACGACACCGAGGAACCGGGTCTGCTGATGGGCGGCGGGGAGATCGCCCGGTAGGGCCTCACTTCCGCCAGAACAGGTGGTGCGTCACGCCGCTCGGGCTGGGCACGACGTCCTGGTGGAACCGGTCGAGCAGCTCGTCGGGGGATTCCCACAGCCGGGCCCCGGAGCCGAGCTTCGTCGGCGCGACCGCCACGTGCAGGGTGTCGACGAGGCCGGCGTCGAGGAACTCCCGGATGATCGTGGCCCCGCCGCCGAGCCGGACGTCCCGGCCCTGCGCCGCCTCCTTCGCCCGGGCGAGCACGGCGGCCGGGTCGCCGTCGACGAAGTGGAACGTGGTGTCGGAGAGCGTGAACGACGGGCGCGTGTGGTGCGTCATGACGAACACCGGGGTGTGGAACGGGGGCTCGTCGCCCCACCACCCCTGCCACTGGTGGTCCTGCCAGGGCCCGCGCTGCGGCCCGAACTTGTTGCGGCCCATGATCTCGGCACCGATGTCGCGGGCGTAGTCCCGTGTGAAGTAGTCGTCCAGACCTCGGCTGCCCGCCCCGGAGCGGCCGACGGGTGGGTGGTCGGTGGCGAGGGCCCAGGCGAGCAGTTCCCCGGGGTCGGCATGGCCGAACGGCTTCTCGAGGCTCTGGCCCTCGCCGGCGCCGAACCCGTCGCTCGAGACGGTGAAGTTCTGGACTCGCAGCAATTGGGTCATGTCGCTCCTTCTGGTTCGCGTTCTCTGCTTACGTGACGAACGGTGGACCGGTCGGGTGGGCGAAACTCATCGCCGCATCGGACGGCTTCCGGGTAGGTCGTCTAGGACGTGAATCGACCTACATGATTCATAAGGTGGTCCTCGACCGACGGAGCAGGAACAGCGGAAGGCTAACCCCCATGACCACCACCGAGATCCTCCCCGGCGAGCGCGCCGACCTGCTGGAGATGCTGGCCAAGCACCGGCACTTCCTGCGCTTCACCACCCGTGACCTCACCGACGAGCAGGCCGGCCTGCGGACCACCGTCAGTGAGCTGTGCCTGGGCGGCCTGATCAAGCACGTGACCGCCGCCGAGCGGAACTGGGCCGCCTTCATCGTGGACGGCCCGTCGGTGATGGGGGATTTCACGGCCATGACCGAGGCCGACTGGGCGCGGCGGGCCGACGAGTTCAGGATGCTGCCCGGTGAGACGCTGGCCGGTGTGCTGGCCGACTACGCCGAGGTGGCCCGCCGGACCGACGAGCTGGTCGCCACCCTGCCCGACCTGGGGGCCACCCAGCCGCTGCCCAAGGCGCCGTGGTTCCAGGCCGAAACCGAGTGGTCGGCCCGCCGGGTGCTGATGCACATCCTCGCCGAGACCGCCCAGCACGCGGGCCACGCCGACATCATCCGGGAGTCCCTGGACGGCGCCAAGAGCATGGGGTGACCGGCGGCGCCGCTCAGGGCACCGCCGTTCTCGACACCCCGGCGAGCGGATTTCAGGGCACCGTCTCTCCCCGCACCAGCGGGCGGCACACCGGCTGGACGTCCTCGGGGAGGTCGTCCGGGCGGCACCAGCGGGCCTCCAGGATCTCGAACGGGTCCAGGCGCAGCTCGCCGCCCAGCAGACGGGCCTCGAACGCCACCTCCAGGCGGGTGCGCAGGCCGCTGTTCAGCATGACCAGCCGGCCCACCTCCACGTCGAGGCCGGTCTCCTCCCTGACCTCCCGGACCACGGTCTGCCGGAAGTCCTCGCCCTTGTGGGCGAACCCGCTCGGCAGACCCCACTGGCGGCCCGGCGCCCACAGCCGGTGCTTCAGCATCAGGACCCGCCCCTCGTCGTCCCGTACGACGCCGGTCACGCCGACCACGAACTTGGCGTTCACCAGCCACATCACGCGGCTCTGCACAGGGCGCAGCAGGCGCCAGAGGCGGGTCAGGAGTCGTCTCACCCGGTGGACGGTAGTGGACGGCGCCCGCGCGGTGCGCGGCCGGGGCCGGACGTTCCCGGCTCGCCCGGCGGACGTGCGTTGACAGCCGTACGTCCCGGACCTGACAGTTGCGTAAAGGTGCTATGTGCCTGACGGAGTCCATTACTCTGAACCGGGCAGTGCAGCATACTGAACCACGTCCGTCCGCACATCGTCCCGGAGCCACCGTGAGTACCCCAAGCGCCACCCCCGGCACCTCGTCCCCTGCCGCCGCCGCGCCCGCCGTCGGCCACGCGCCCGTGCCGGACGGTGCGCCGGGCGGACGGTTCGGTTCCCTCGGGCCGGTCGGGCTGGTCCTCGCCGGTGGGCTCTCCGTGCAGTTCGGCGCCGCGCTGGCGGTGAGTCTGATGCCGCGGGCCGGGGCGCTCGGCGTGGTGACCCTGCGGCTCGCCGTGGCCGCCGTCGTCATGCTCCTGGTCTGCCGGCCCCGGCTGCGCGGCCACTCCCGGGCCGACTGGGGCACGGTCGTCGTCTTCGGCATCGCCATGGCCGGTATGAACGGCCTCTTCTACCAGGCCGTCGACCGCATCCCGCTCGGCCCCGCCGTCACCCTCGAGGTGCTCGGCCCGCTCGCCCTGTCCGTCTTCGCCTCCCGCCGCGCGGTCAACCTGGTGTGGGCCGCGCTCGCCCTGGCCGGCGTCTTCCTGCTGGGCGGCGGCGGCTTCGGCGGCCTCGACCCGGCCGGTGCCGCCTTCGCCCTGGCGGCGGGCGCGATGTGGGCGGCGTACATCGTGTTCAGCGCCCGCACCGGGCGCCGTTTCCCGCAGGCCGACGGGCTGGCGATGGCGATGGCGGTCGGGGCGCTGCTGTTCCTGCCGCTCGGCATCGTCGAGTCGGGGTCGAAGCTGATCGACCCGGTGACGCTCGCGCTGGGCGCCGGGGTCGCCCTGCTCTCCTCCGTCCTGCCCTACACGCTCGAACTCCTCGCCCTGCGCCGGCTGCCCGCGCCGACCTTCGCCATCCTCATGAGCCTGGAGCCCGCCATCGCCGCGGCAGCCGGTTTCCTCGTCCTCGACCAGGCCCTGTCCGCCACCCAGTCCGCCGCCATCGCGCTGGTCATCGCGGCGAGCATGGGAGCGGTGCGGACGCAGGTGGGGCGGCGGAAGACGGCCGCGTGAGAACGTCCCTCCCCGACGGTTCGATCACCCCGGCCGGGCCGGACGCCGGCCCCACCGCATAGGCTGCGTACCTGGTCAGCTCATCGGGATCACGGGGAGGGAACCGATGAATCACACGGCCGAGGTCTTCCAGCCCTTGCAGGACGACGATCCGCGCACGGTGGCCGGTTACCGTCTCGCGGCCCGGCTCGGTGCGGGCGGCATGGGCCGGGTCTATCTGTCGCACACCCGGGGCGGCCGGCCCGTGGCCCTCAAGGTCGTACGGTCGGAACTGGCCGACGACGCGACCTTCCGGCGGCGTTTCGGCCGGGAGATCAAGGCCGCCCGGAGGGTGAAGGGCGCCTACACCGCCGAACTGATCGACGCCGACCCCGACGGCACCCCGCCCTGGCTGGCCACCCTGTACGTGCCCGGGCCCTCGCTCTCGGACGCCGTCGCCCGGAACGGACCGCTGCCGGTGCCCGCGGTGCTGTGGCTGATGGCGGGGGTCGCCGAGGCGCTGCAGGCCATCCACGGCGCGGGCATCGTGCACCGGGACCTCAAACCGGCGAACGTGCTGCTGGCCGACGACGGCCCGCGCGTCATCGACTTCGGCATCTCGCTCGCCGCCGACAGCACCGCGCACACCGCCACGGGCACCACCATCGGTACGCCCCAGTACATGGCCCCCGAGCAGGCCTCCGGGGGCGACGTCACGGCGGCGACCGACATCTTCTCGCTCGGGCAGACGGCCGCGTTCGCGGCGCTGGGCAGGCCGCTGTACGGCGACGGCCCGGCCGCCGCCGTGCTGTACCGGATCGTCCACTCCGAGCCCGACCTCGCCGAGCTGCCCGAGCGCCTGCGCGACCTCCTCGGCCGGTGCCTGGCCGCCGACCCCGGGGAACGGGCCACCCCGGCGGAGCTCGTCGAGTGGTGCCGCCGGGAGCTGGGCCGGGACGCCGGAGAGGACACCGGGCCCGCCGTGTGGCGGGAGATCGCCGGACCGCCGGTGACGGTTCCCCCGCCGGTCGCGGCCACGGGGGCGGCGACCGCCGCGACTCCGGTCGCGGCCCCGGGCCCGACCGCGGCGCACACGGCCCCATGGACCGCCCCACAGGCAACGGCGCCGATGCCCTGGCAGGGTGCCCCCGCGCCCTGGCAGGCCGCCGCCGGCCCGGGAGGGCCGTTCGTGCCGCGGCCTCCGGCCGGGCCGGAGGAGCGCAAGCGCCGCAGAAGACGCACCGCCTTGATCTCGGCCGCCGCCGTCGTCGCGTGCGGCCTGGTGATCCTGGCAGGGTCGATGCTCCTCGACGCGGCGGGCCGGGGCCTCGACCGCGCCCGGGACGCGGCCGCGTCGGCGGCGGCGTCCAAGTCCGCGGCAGCGCCCGAATCCGCGTCCGGTACGCCCCGTCCGGCGGCGGAGGGGACTCCGGCGGGCGAGGAGGACGCGCCGGAGCCCAGGGTGGGGGCCGACTCGTCGGCCGGAGGGTCGAAGGAAGAGGCCGAGTGGCCTGCGGCCGGGGCGAAAACGCCGCGGGCCCACGCGCTCGGCTACCGGTCGGTGGACGCCGACTCTTCACTGAGCCTCACCGACGGGACGAGGCGCGACGACCGCGAGGGCGACATCCGCTTCGACTGCAAGGACGTCGGCTGCGCACTGGACAGCGACACCAGCGTCTTCACCCTGCTGTTCGGAGGCCCGGGCGCCGGGTACGAGGAGTGCGCCCTGATGACCGCGAGCCAGAAGAGCCACCGTCTCGACCTGGCGGCGGCAGCGGCCGGTTCGGAGATCTGCGTCAGGCACCGCAACGGGGACATCGCGCTGCTCGTCGTCCAGACCAAGTCGACCGCAAGGCCCGACCTCGCCTTCCTCGACGCGGACGTCACGGTCTGGCGGGCCGAGAAGGACTGAGCCCGCACGCGCCGGCCGGTCTTCGAGGCGCCGTCGGCAAAAATCATGCAAGCGTGCTTGATTGTTAATCCCCGCCCTGCCATGCTCCTCCCCACACCGCCCCGCACATCGCCGTGCCCGAGGGGAGCGCCCCGTGTCCGACCCGACGCCCGTGATCGACGACCTGCGCGAGGAGAGCGAGGAACTCGACGCGCTGGTGGCCAAGGTGAGCCCGGAGGAGTGGCGGACGGCCACCCCGGCGCCCGGCTGGACGATCGCCCACCAGATCGCGCACCTGCACTGGACCGACCGGGCCGCCCTGGTCGCGGTCACCGACGCGGACGGTTTCCAGGCACTGGTCCAGCAGGCCCTCGCCGCACCCGACCGGTACGTCGACGACGCCGCCGAGCAGGGCGCCGGACAAGCCCCCGCCGAACTGCTGACCGCCTGGCGGGAGGGCCGCGCCGCCCTCGACGAGGCCCTGCGCGCCGCCGCCCCCGGGGCCCGCTTCCCCTGGTACGGCCCGCCCATGGCCGCCGCCTCCATGGCCACCGCCCGCCTGATGGAGACCTGGGCCCACGGCCTGGACGTCGCGGCGGCCCTCGGCGTGTCCCGCCCGCCCACCGACCGCCTGCGCCACGTCGCCCGCATCGGCGTCCGCGCCCGGGACTTCGCCCACGCCGCCCACGGACTCACCCCGCCCGCCGAGCCGTTCCGCGTCGAACTCACCGGCCCCGGCGGCGACCTGTGGACGTACGGCCCCGAGGACGCCCCGCAGCGCGTCACCGGCC
The DNA here is from genome assembly GCF_040686295.1 of Streptomyces sp. NPDC085944. Lineage (NCBI taxonomy): Bacteria > Bacillati > Actinomycetota > Actinomycetes > Kitasatosporales > Streptomycetaceae > Streptomyces > Streptomyces sp. NPDC085944. The sequence goes on from NZ_JBFBJX010000021.1 coordinate 102,902, forward strand.
CCGCGCTCGACTTCTGCCTCCTCGCCACCCAGCGCGCCCACCGGGCCGACCTCGCCCTGACCGCCGAGGGCCCGGACGCCGACCGCTGGCTGGACATCGCCCAGGCGTTCGCCGGACCGCCGGGAGCCGGACGCCCGCCGAAGGGAACCGACCAGTGAGCGTGCTCCGCGTCGGCAACGCCTCCGGCTTCTACGGCGACCGCTTCTGCGCCCTGCGCGAGATGCTCACCGGCGGCCCCCTGGACGTCCTCACCGGCGACTACCTCGCCGAGCTGACCATGCTCATCCTGGGCCGCGACCGGCTGAAGAACCCGGACGCCGGGTACGCCCGTACCTTCCTGCGGCAGTTGGAGGAGTGCCTCGGCCTCGCCCACGAGCGGGGAGTCAGGATCGTCACCAACGCCGGGGGACTCCATCCCGCCGGTCTCGCCGACGCCGTACGCGCGCTCGCCGACCGCCTCGGCATCCCCGTCCGCGTCGCGCACGTCGAGGGCGACGACCTCACCGCCGACCACCCGGGCGCCCTGGCCGCCCACGCCTACCTCGGCGGCTTCGGCATCGCCGCGTGCCTGCGGGCCGGCGCGGACGTGGTCGTCACGGGCCGCGTCACCGACGCCGCCCTGGTCACCGGGCCCGCCGCCGCGCACTTCGGCTGGGGGCCGACGGAGTACGACCGGCTCGCGGGCGCCGTCGTCGCCGGGCACCTGCTGGAGTGCGGGGCGCAGGTCACCGGCGGCAACTACGCCTTCTTCCAGGACGGCGACGTACGACGCCCCGGCTTCCCGCTCGCCGAACTGCACGCCGACGGCACCTCGGTGATCACCAAGCACGACGGCACCGGCGGCTTCGTCGACGTCGGCACCGTCACCGCCCAGCTGCTGTACGAGACGGGCGGCGCCCGGTACGCCGGACCCGACGTCACCGCCCGGCTGGACACCGTACGGCTCACCCAGGACGGCCCCGACCGCGTCCGCGTCGAGGGCGTGCGCGGCGAGGCGCCGCCGCCCACCCTCAAGGTCGGCCTCAACCGGCTCGGCGGCTTCCGCAACGAGGTCGCCTTCGTCCTCACCGGCCTCGACGTCGAGGCCAAGGCCGCGCTGGTGCGGGACCAGATGGAACCGGCGCTCGGAAAGCTCTCCGACGTCCGCTGGGACCTGGCCCGCACCGACCGGCCGGACGCCGCGACCGAGGAGACGGCGAGCGCCCTGCTGCGGCTCGTCGTGCGGGACGCCGACCAGGAGGTCGTCGGACGGGCGCTGAGCGGCGCCGCGATCGAACTCGCCCTCGCGAGCTACCCCGGGTTCCACGTGCTCGCGCCCCCGGGAAAGGGCGCGCCCTACGGCGTGTTCGAGGCCGCCCACGTCCCCCAGGACACCGTCGACCACGTCGCCGTACTCCACGACGGGCGGCGCGTCCCGGTACCGGCCGCGCAGGACACCGCCGTACTCCGCGCCGTACCGGAGCCGCCCCTGCCCGAGCCCCTGACGCCCGGCCCCGTCCGCCGCGCTCCCCTCGGCCGCGTCGCCGGAGCCCGCAGCGGCGACAAGGGCGGCGACGCCAACGTCGGCGTGTGGGCGCGCACCGACGACGCCTGGCGCTGGCTCGCCCACACACTGACCGCCGACCGGTTCCGCGAGCTGATCCCCGAGGCCCGCGACCTGCCCGTCACCCGGCACCCGCTCCCCAACCTGCGCGCCCTCAACTTCGTCGTCGAGGGCGTCCTCGGCGAGGGCGTCGCCGCGCAGGCCCGTTTCGACCCGCAGGCCAAGGCGCTCGGCGAATGGCTGCGCGCCCGGCACCTGGACATCCCGGAGGCCCTGCTGTGACCGTGCCGCCGTACACCCCGGAGGCCCTGCTGTGACCGTCCTGCCGTCGGCTCTGGACCCCACCGACCCCGACCACCGCGCCAACCGCGAGGCCATGCTCGCCAAACTCGCCGACCTGGACGCCGAACACGCCAAGGCCCTCGCGGGCGGCGGCGAGAAGTACGTCGCCCGGCACCGGGGGCGCGGCAAGCTGCCGGCCCGCGAGCGCATCGAGCTGCTTCTCGACCCCGACACGCCCTTCCTGGAGCTGTCGCCGCTCGCCGCCTGGGGAAGCGAGTACACCGTGGGCGCCTCCCTCGTCACCGGCATCGGTGTCGTCGAGGGCGTCGAGTGCCTGATCACCGCCAACGACCCGACCGTGCGCGGCGGCGCCAGCAACCCCTGGTCGCTGAAGAAGGCCCTGCGCGCCAACGAGATCGCCCGCGCCAACCGGCTGCCCTGCATCAGCCTCGTCGAGTCCGGCGGCGCCGACCTGCCCTCCCAGAAGGAGATCTTCATCCCGGGCGGCGCGATCTTCCGCGACCTCACCCGGCTGTCGGCGGCCGGGATCCCGACCATCGCGGTCGTCTTCGGCAACTCGACCGCCGGGGGCGCCTACATCCCCGGCATGTCCGACCACACCATCATGGTCAGGGAACGCGCCAAGGTGTTCCTCGGCGGTCCGCCGCTGGTCAAGATGGCCACCGGCGAGGAGAGCGACGACGAGTCGCTGGGCGGCGCCGAGATGCACGCCCGCACCTCCGGCCTCGCCGACCACTTCGCCGTCGACGAACCCGACGCCCTGCGCCAGGCCCGCCGGGTCGTCGCCCGCCTGGGCCACCGCAAGGCGTACGCCGACCCGCCGCCGGCCGAGCCGCCCAAGTACGATCCGGAGGACCTGCTGGGCATCGTCCCCGGCGACCTCAAGGCCCCCTTCGACCCGCGCGAGGTGATCGCCCGGATCGTCGACGCCTCCGACTTCGACGAGTTCAAGCCCCTGTACGGGACGAGCCTGACGACCGGCTGGGCGAGCCTGCACGGCTACCCGGTGGGCATCCTCGCCAACGCCCAGGGGGTCCTGTTCAGCGAGGAGTCGCAGAAGGCCGCCCAGTTCATCCAGCTCGCCAACCAGCGCGACATCCCACTGCTCTTCCTCCACAACACCACCGGCTACATGGTCGGCAAGGAGTACGAACAGGGCGGGATCATCAAGCACGGCGCCATGATGATCAACGCGGTCTCCAACTCCCGCGTCCCCCACCTGTCCGTCCTCCTCGGCGCCTCCTACGGCGCCGGTCACTACGGCATGTGCGGCCGCGCCTACGACCCCCGCTTCCTCTTCGCCTGGCCCAGCGCCAAGTCCGCCGTCATGGGCCCGCAGCAGCTCGCCGGCGTCCTGTCCATCGTCGCCCGCCAGTCCGCCGCCGCGAAGGGACAGCCGTACGACGACGAGGGCGACGCCGCCCTGCGCGCCATGGTGGAGCAGCAGATCGAGTCCGAGTCGCTACCGATGTTCCTGTCCGGGCGGCTCTACGACGACGGCGTCATCGACCCCCGCGACACCCGCACCGTCCTCGGCCTGTGCCTGTCCGCCGTCCACACCGCCCCCTACGAGGGCGCGCGCGGCGGCTTCGGCGTCTTCCGCATGTGAGGGTGAGAGACCAGTGATCACTTCCGTACTCGTCGCCAACCGGGGCGAGATCGCCTGCCGCGTCTTCCGCACCTGCCGCCAGTGGGGCATCCGCACCGTCGCCGTGCACTCGGACGCCGACGCGAACGCCCTCCACGCGCGCGAGGCCGACGCCGCCGTACGCCTGCCGGGCGCGTCCCCCGCCGACACCTACCTGCGCGGCGACCTGATCGTGAAGGCCGCCGTCGCCGCGGGGGCCGACGCCGTCCACCCGGGCTACGGCTTCCTGTCCGAGAACGCCGACTTCGCCCGCGCCGTACGGGACGCGGGGCTGGTGTGGATCGGGCCGCCGCCCGAGGCCGTCGAGGCGATGGCGTCCAAGACCCGCGCCAAGGAACTCATGGGCATCGCGCCCCTCACCGATCCCACCGACGTCACCGAGGCCGACCTGCCGGTGCTGGTGAAGGCGGCGGCGGGCGGCGGCGGACGCGGCATGCGCGTCGTACGCGACCTCGCCGACCTCGACGCCGCACTGACCGCCGCCCGCGCGGAGGCCACCAGCGCCTTCGGCGACGGCGAGGTCTTCGTCGAGCCCTACCTGGAGAACGGCCGCCACGTCGAGGTGCAGATCCTCGCCGACACCCACGGCACGGTGTGGGCGCTCGGCACCCGCGACTGCTCCCTGCAGCGCCGACACCAGAAGGTGATCGAGGAGGCCCCGGCACCCGGCCTCACCCCCGAACTCACCGCGGAACTCCACGACCTCGCCGTACGCGCCGCCCGCGCCGTCGACTACGTCGGCGCCGGCACCGTCGAGTTCCTCGTCGCCGACGGCAGGGCCCACTTCCTGGAGATGAACACCCGCCTCCAGGTCGAACACCCCGTCACCGAGGCCGTCTTCGGCATCGATCTCGTCGCCCTCCAACTGCGCGTCGCGGAAGGCCACGCCCTCGAAACCGACCCCCCGCGCGCGCGTGGCCACGCCGTCGAGGCCCGCCTGTACGCCGAGGACCCGGCGAGCGGCTGGGCGCCCCAGACCGGCCGCCTGCACCGCCTCGCCGTGCCCGACGGCATCCGCCTGGACACCGGCTACACCGACGGCGACGACATCGGCGTCCACTACGACCCGATGCTCGCCAAGGCGGCCGCCCACGCCCCCACACGCGCGGAGGCCGTCCGCCGCCTCGCCGGCGCCCTGGAGCGGGCGGTGATCCACGGCCCGGTCACCAATCGCGACCTGCTCGTCCGCTCCCTGCGCCACGAGGAGTTCACCTCCGGCCGCATGGACACGGGCTTCTACGACCGCCACCTGACCGACCTCACACGGTCCGCCCCCGACCCCCTCGCCCCGCTGGCCGCCGCCCTGTCCGACGCGAGCACCCGCACGGGCCGCTTCGGCGGCTGGCGCAACCTGCCCTCGCAGCCGCAGGTCAAGCGGTACGCCGTGGCGGGGGAGGAGCACGAGGTCCGCTACCACCACACCCGCGACGGCCTCACCGCCGAGGGCGTCCACGTCGTCCACGCCGGCCCCGACCGGGTCGTCCTCGAAGCGGACGGCGTACGACGCCGCTTCGACATCGCCCGCTACGGCGACCGCATCCACGTCAACACCACCGCGCTGACCGCCCTGCCCCGCTTCCCCGACCCCGCCACCCAGCACGCCCCGGGTTCCCTCCTGGCCCCCATGCCGGGCACGGTCGTCCGTGTCGCCAAGGGCCTGACGGAGGGCACCAGCGTCCAGGCGGGCCAGCCGCTCCTCTGGCTGGAGGCCATGAAGATGGAGCACAAGATCACAGCCCCGGTGAGGGGCAGGCTGACCGCGCTGAACGCCGTACCGGGACAGCAAGTGACGGTCGGCTCTCTACTGGCGGTAGTGCAAGCAACCTAGGGGCGCGGGGAACTGCGCGAGCAACCACACACAACCCGCACCCGAAGGAGCACAGTGACCACTCTCATCGAATCCGAAGAGCACAAAGCCCTCCGCGAAGCGGTCGCGGCCTTCGCCAGAACCCACCCCCACACCGCCCGCCCCGAAGACAACAAACGCCTCTGGCAGGAAGCCGCCAAGCTCGGCTACATAGGCGTCAACCTGCCGGAGGCACACGGCGGAGGCGGCGCCGGCATCACCGAACTCGCCCTCGTCCTCGAAGAGCTGGGCGCCGCCGGCAACCCGCTGCTCATGATGATCGTCTCCCCGGCGATCTGCGGCACCGTCATCGCCCGCTTCGGCACCGAGGAGCAACAACGCGACTGGCTCCCGTCCCTCGCCGACGGCACCCGCCTCATGGCCTTCGGCATCACCGAACCCGACGCCGGCTCCAACAGCCACCGCATCACCACCACCGCCCGCCGCGACGCGGCCACCGGGGACTGGATCCTCACCGGACGCAAGGTCTTCGTCTCCGGCGTCGACATCGCCGACGCCACCCTGATCGTCGGCCGTACCGAGGACGCCCGCACCGGCAAGCTCAAGCCCTGCCTGTTCATCGTCCCGCGCGACGCCCCCGGCTTCGAGCGCCGCCCCATCGACATGGAACTCAACGCCGTGGAGAGGCAGTTCGAGCTGACCCTCGACGACGTACGGCTGCCCGCCGACGCCCTGGTCGGCGACGAGGACGCGGGCCTCCTCCAGCTCTTCGCCGGCCTCAATCCCGAGCGCGTCATGACGGCCGCCTTCGGTATCGGCATGGGCCGCTACGCCCTCTCCCGCGCCCTCGACTACGCCCGCGAGCGCACCGTCTGGAAGACCCCCATCGGTGCCCACCAGGCGATCGCCCACCCCCTCGCCCAGGCGCACATCGAACTCGAACTCGCCCGCCTGATGATGCAGAAGGCCGCCCACCTGTACGACGCGGGCGACGACATCGGCGCCGGTGAGGCCGCCAACATGGCGAAGTACGCGGCCGGGGAGGCCTGCGTGAAGGCCGTCGACCAGGCCGTGCACACCCTCGGCGGCAACGGCCTCACCCGCGAGTACGGGCTCGGCCGGCTCATCACGGCCTCGCGCGTTGCCCGTATCGCACCCGTCAGCCGGGAGATGATCCTCAACTACGTCTGCCACCAGACCCTGGGCCTGCCCAAGTCGTACTAGGCCAGTACCAGGCCGGTACCAGGCCGTGTCCGAGCGACGTTGGAGGAACCGTGTTCCGCAGCGAGTACGCAGACGTCCCGCCCGTCGACCTGCCCATCCACGACGCCGTGCTCGGCGGGGCCGCCGCCTTCGGGGACGCCCCGGCGCTGATCGACGGCACCGACGGCACCACCCTCACCTACGAGCAGGTGGACCGGTTCCACCGGCGCGTCGCCGCCGCCCTCGCCGCGACCGGCGTGCGCAAGGGCGACGTCCTCGCCCTGCACAGCCCCAACACCGTCGCCTTCCCCCTGGCCTTCCACGCCGCCACCCGCGCGGGCGCCTGCGTGACCACCGTGCACCCGCTCGCCACCGCCGAGGAGTTCGCCAAGCAGCTGGGGGACTGCGCCGCCCGCTGGATCGTCACCGTCTCACCGCTCCTGGACACCGCCCGCCGTGCCGCCGAACTCGCGGGCGGCGTCCAGGAGATCCTGGTCTGCGACAGCGCGCCCGGCCACCGCTCGCTCGTCGACATGCTGGGCTCGGCCGCGCCCGAACCGTCCGTCGCGATCGACCCGGCCGAGGACGTCGCCGCCCTGCCGTACTCCTCGGGCACCACCGGCACCCCCAAGGGCGTCATGCTCACCCACCGGCAGATCGCCACCAACCTCGCCCAGCTCGAACCCCTCATGCCGGCCGCACCCGGCGACCGCGTCCTCGCCGTCCTGCCGTTCTTCCACATCTACGGCCTCACCGCCCTGATGAACGCTCCGCTCAGGCTCGGCGCCACCGTCGTCGTCCTGCCCCGCTTCGACCTGGAGCAGTTCCTCGCCGCCATCCAGAACCACCGCATCACCAGTCTGTACGTCGCCCCACCGATCGTCCTGGCGCTCGCCAAGCACCCCCTGGTCGCCGACTACGACCTCTCCTCGCTGAAGTACATCGTCAGCGCCGCCGCCCCGCTGGACGCGCGCCTCGCCGCCGCCTGCTCCCGGCGGCTCGGCCTGCCGCCCGTCGGCCAGGCCTACGGCATGACGGAACTGTCCCCGGGCACCCACGTCGTCCCCCTGGACGCGATGGCCGACGCGCCGCCCGGCACCGTCGGCAAGCTCATCGCCGGTACCGAGATGCGCATCGTCTCCCTCACCGACCCCGGCAAGGACCTGCCCGCCGAGGAGTCCGGGGAGATCCTCATCCGCGGCCCCCAGATCATGAAGGGCTACCTGGGCCGGCCCGACGCCACCGCCGCCATGATCGACGGCGACGGCTGGCTGCACACCGGGGACGTCGGCCACGTGGACGGCGACGGCTGGCTGTTCGTCGTCGACCGGGTCAAGGAGCTGATCAAGTACAAGGGCTTCCAGGTGGCCCCCGCCGAACTGGAGGCCCTCCTGCTCACCCACCCCGGCGTCGCCGACGTGGCCGTCGTCGGCGAGTACAACGACGACGGCAACGAAGTACCGCACGCCTTCGTCGTACGCCAGCCGGCCGCACCCGGCCTCGCGGAGGGCGAGATCATGAGGTACGTCGCCGAACGCGTCGCCCCCTACAAACGCGTCCGCAAGGTCACCTTCACCGACGCCGTCCCGCGCGCCGCGTCCGGCAAGATCCTGCGCCGCGAGCTGAAGGAGCGGCCGTGACCCCGACCGCCCGCGTCGACCGCACGCGCGCGCGGGGCGTCGAAACCCTCACCCTCGACTCCCCGCACAACCGCAACGCCCTCTCCGCCGCCCTCGTCGGCGACCTGACCGACGCCCTCACCGACGCGGGCCAGGACCCCGGCGTCCGCGCCGTCGTCCTCACCCACACCGGCACCACCTTCAGCGCCGGCGCCGACCTGCGCGACCCGCCCCACCCCGACGCCCTGGTCGGTCTCCTCCGGCGGATCATCGAGGTGCCGAAGCCGGTGATCGCCCGCGTCGCCGGGCACGTCCGCGCGGGCGGGCTCGGGCTGGTCGGCGCCTGCGACATCGCGGCGGCGTCCACGGAGTCGACCTTCGCCTTCACCGAGGTCCGCATCGGCGTGGCACCCGCCGTCATCTCCCTGACCCTGCTGCCCCGCGCCGACCCCCGCGCCCTCGCCCGCCACTACCTGACCGGCGAACGCTTCGACGCCGCCGAGGCCGCCCGCACCGGCCTGGTCACGGCGGCCGGCGACGACGTGGACGCCGTACTCGAACCCGTCCTCGACGGTGTGCGCCGTGCCTCACCGCAGGGCCTGGCCGAGACGAAACGGCTGCTCACGGCTAGGGTGCTGGAGGCCTTCGACCGGGACGCGGCCGACCTGACCGCGCTCTCGGCCCGGCTGTTCGCCTCCCCGCAGGCACGCGAGGGGATGACGGCCTTCCTCGAACGACGGGATCCGGAATGGGTGGTGTGAGCGGCGCCGCGGGCGCGGCGGACCGGGCGGAGCGCGTACCCAAGCAGGACCGCAGCCGGGCCACCCGGCAGCGGCTCCTGGAAGCCGCCGTGGCCTGCCTCGCCGAACGCGGCTGGGCCGGGTCCACCGTCTCCGTCGTCGCCGAACACGCCGGCGTCTCCCGCGGCGCCGCCCAGCACCACTTCCCGACCCGCGAGGACCTCTTCACGGCCGCCGTCGAGTACGTCGCCGAGGAACGCTCCGTCGCCCTGCGCGCCCTGTTCCCCGAGGGCGCCGGCGCCGACGACCGGCGCGCGGTGGTCGCCGCCCTCGTCGACCTCTACACCGGCCCGCTCTTCCGCGCCGCCCTGCACCTGTGGGTGGCCGCCTCCAACGAGGAGCAGCTGCGCGAGCGGGTCACCGAACTGGAGGCCCGCGTCGGCCGCGAGAGCCACCGCATCGCCGTCGACCTCCTCGGCGCCGACGAGAGGCGCCCCGGCGCCCGCGAAACCGTCCAGGGCCTCCTCGACATGGCCCGCGGCCTGGGCCTGGCCAACCTCCTCACCGACGACGCGGCACGGCGGGAACGGGTGGTGGAGCAGTGGGCACGGCTGCTGGACGCGGCGCTGGCACAGTGACCGGCCTCCGGCACCGGGGCACTGTCGGTGCCCGGCGCTACCGTCCCGGCCATGGGTGACTACTTCCAGACCATCGTCGATCTCGACGCCGGCGAGGCGCAGGCCGCGGAACTCGCCGAGCGTGCGGTCGCCTGGCTCGTGAGCGAGGGCATCGTCCTCGCCGACCGCGAGGTCTGCGTCCTCGGGCAGCCCCTCGGACACCCGCCCGGACCCCACTGGAGCCGGGCGGTGGCCGACGACGACCCCGACGGCGAACCGTTCGACGTGCTCGCCGTGCACACCGGACCCACCGTCTTCGACAGCGGCCAGGACGAGCCCGAGGCCGTCACCTGCCCCCGCTGCCGGACCACCACGGTCCTGTCGGACGAGGGTGAGACGGACCTGTCGGACGAGGACGAGGAGGGCCCCTGGCCCCGCTTCTCGGAGGCGATCACCGACTGGCAGGACACCGGGCACGCCGACGTGACCTGTCCCGCCTGCGCCCGCGACGTCCCCCTGAGCGAGTGGCTCTGGACCGACGACCGGCTGGCGGTCGGCCGTCTCGGCCTGGAGTTCTGGAACTGGCCCGAACTCAGCGACGACTTCCGGGCCCGTCTGGCCGCCGTCCTCGACGGCCACCGCACGGCGTACCTCTGGGGCAAGCTGTAGACGCGGCGCCCGGACGCGTCACGGACTCAGCCGCTCCACCCGCCAGCCCCCGCCGCCCTCCGCCACGTACCGCAGCCGGTCGTGCAGCCGGTTCTCCCGGCCCTGCCAGAACTCCACCGCATCCGGTACCACCCGGAACCCGCCCCAGTGCGGCGGCACCGGCACCTGCTCGCCCTCCGGATAGCGCGCCGCCAGCTCGGCGTACGCACCGTCCAGGGCACGGCGGTCCGCCACCACCGACGACTGGACGCTCGCCCACGCACCCAGCTGGGAGCCGTGCGGCCGGGTCCGGAAGTACGCGGCGGTCTCGTCCCGCCCGGTGCGCCGCGCCACGCCCCTGACCACGACCTGCCGGGCCATCGGATGCCACGGGAACAGCAGCGACACGTACGGGTTCGCGTCCAGCTCACGTCCCTTGCGGGAGTCGTAGTTGGTGTAGAAGACGAACCCCTGCGCGTCGAAGTGCTTCAGCAGCACCGTACGGGAGCTGGGCCGCCCCTCGGCGTCCGCCGTGGAGACCACCATGGCGTTCGGCTCGAACAGCCCGCCGTCCGTCGCCGCCTGCTTGAACCAGCGCGCGAACTGCTCGACGGGCGTCGCCGCCAGCTCGTTCTCGGACAGTCCCTCGGCCCGGTACTGCTTGCGCATCGAGGCGAGATCGAAGGGGACTGCGGCGGCGGGGACGGCGGAATCGGCTTCGCGATCGGTCACGCCGCCCATCCTGCCGCATCCGCTCCACCACCCGACCAGGGGTGGCACCCGGTGCCGCACCCACTCCCCAAACGTGGCACCCGGGGATATGGTTCTTGGTCCCGCTCCGGCCGGATGACCGACGGCCGTACGGGGCATCACAGGGGTGACCGCCGGGACCGCGAGTCGACGCACGACCGTGGATCCATGGAGGCGCCGCACCGTCTCCGCCCAGGTCGCCGCACACCACTGATCACGAGGAGCCGCCTGATGTCCGACTTCGTACCCGGGCTAGAGGGAGTCGTCGCGTTCGAGACGGAGATCGCCGAACCCGACAAGGAGGGCGGCGCCCTGCGCTACCGCGGCGTGGACATCGAGGATCTCGTCGGGCACGTGTCCTTCGGCAACGTCTGGGGCCTGCTCGTCGACGGAGCCTTCAACCCCGGCCTGCCGCCCGCCGAGCCCTTCCCCATCCCCGTGCACTCCGGCGACATCAGGGTCGACGTCCAGTCCGCCCTCGCCATGCTCGCCCCCGCCTGGGGGCTCAAACCCCTCCTGGACATCGACGCCGCCCAGGCCCGCGACGACCTCGCCCGCGCCGCCGTCATGGCCCTGTCCTACGTCGCCCAGTCGGCGCGCGGCCAGAGCCTGCCCATGGTCCCGCAGCGCGAGATCGACAAGGCCGAGTCCGTCGTCGAACGCTTCATGATCCGCTGGCGCGGCGAGCCCGACCCCAAGCACGTCGCCGCCGTCGACGCCTACTGGACCTCCGCCGCCGAGCACGGCATGAACGCCTCCACCTTCACCGCCCGCGTCATCGCCTCCACCGGCGCCGACGTGGCCGCCGCCCTCTCCGGGGCCGTGGGCGCCATGTCCGGCCCGCTGCACGGCGGCGCACCCTCGCGCGTCCTGCACATGATCGAGGAGATCGAGCGCACCGGCGACGCCGAGGCCTACGTCAGGAAGACCCTCGACGCGGGTGAACGCCTCATGGGCTTCGGCCACCGCGTCTACCGCGCCGAGGACCCCCGCGCCCGCGTCCTGCGCCGCACCGCCCGCGAACTGGGCGCCCCGCGCTACGAGGTCGCCGAGGCCCTGGAGAAGGCCGCCCTCGCCGAGCTCCACGCCCGCCGCCCCGACCGGGTGCTGGCCACCAACGTCGAGTTCTGGGCCGCCATCATGCTGGACTTCGCTCAGGTCCCGGCGCCCATGTTCACCTCGATGTTCACCTGCGCCCGCACCGCCGGCTGGTCCGCCCACATCCTGGAGCAGAAGCGCACGGGCCGCCTGGTCCGCCCCTCCGCCCGCTACACGGGACCGGGCACCCGCGACCCGCGCGAGATCGAGGGCTACGCCGACATCGCGGGCTGACGGCCCCTTCCGGTCCCTGAACGCAGGCGACCCGCGAGTCTGGTTCCTCCGTGGAGGAGCCGGCCGGACGTACCGGCGACTCGCGGGTCGGGTGACTGCTTGGGATTGGGCCGGCTGCACGCGTCTGTCACGCGTTGGTCCGGCGCCGCACTCCGTGTGGTGCCGGGCCGCTAGCCCGCAGCCACCTCACGCGTCCGGTTGTCATACATCTGCCGAACCACCTCCCTTCTCGTGTACGGCCCACCTTAAGAACCGGTCGGCCGCCGATCAATCGAATTTCCGGGTCGATTCGTTGTCGATCTCCCATGGACGCGTCTTCGCTGGTCACCTACGGTTTCGCCCATGACGGAACGCCAGGGGGACCCGCCGGTCGGGCGGGCGACAGCCAGCGGGTCGACCTTCGAGGAGCGGATCGGGTACGCCCGGGCCGTCGTCGACGGGGACCGGGTGCAGGTGTCGGGGACGACCGGGTTCGACTACGCGTCGATGACGATCTCCGAGGACGTGGTGGAGCAGGCCGAGCAGTGCCTGCGCAACGTCGGGGCCGCGCTTGCCGAGGCGGGCTGCACGTTCGCGGACGTGGTGCGGGTGCGGTACCTGCTGCCCGCGCGGGAGGACTTCGAGCCGTGCCGGCCCGTGCTGCGGCGGGCGTTCGGCCGGGTGCGGCCGGCCGCGACGATGACGGTCTGCGGGCTCGCGGACGAGCGGATGCGCATCGAGATCGAGGTGGACGCGCGGCGGGGGACGGTCACGGCCGGTCCCTCGGCGGCGCTGCGGATCGAGCCGGTGGACGGGGACGCCATGGTGGAGGAGTGGCGGCACGTGCACAACGTGATCGTGCCGCCGGCCGCCATGACCCTCGACGAGGCGCGGGAACGCGTCGGACGCAACCGGCTGGCCAACGCCTACCTCGGCGACGTCCTCGTCGGCTGCTCCACCGTGCGGCCGCCCGGCGGCGAGGGGCGGGTGGCGACCGTGATCGCGCGCGTGCTGCCGCCCTACCGGGGCCGTGGGATCGGTACGGCGCTCTACGAGGAAGGGCTGGCGCACGCGCGCGTGCTGGGCGCCGGGGCGGTGGAGACCGTGGTGCTGGCGGCGGGCGGCGACGGACTGCGGTTCGCCGGAGCGCGCGGGTTCGTGGAGAAGGAGCGGTACGTGCTCGACGGTGAGCACGACGAATGGGTCGATCTGACGCTCTCCGCCGGTCCCGCATGACTTCCGCCATGCCCCTTCATGACGGGGGCGTATGCCGAGTTTCCGCAGTACAACGATTTCCGCGAAGTTGCGGGAACCCGGTGTGTGTTGCATCACGTTCGAGTTGAATGAAGACCAGTGAGTGAACCGACGTACCGTACGGCGGACGCAGCCTGCAGGGGGTCCAGGTGAGTGCTTCCCGGCGTAGTGGGACCACCGACGAGCTGGGGCCGGACGAGCCGGAGCAGCCCGAGCGGGACGGCGCGGACCTGTTGGCCGCGCTCCTCGACGGCATGGACGCGGCCCTGTGCGCCTTCGACGCGGACGGGGTCGTGACCCACTGGAACCGCGAGGCGGAGCGGATCCTCGGCTGGAGCCCGGCCGAGGCCGTGGGACGGCAGGGTTTCGCCGGGTGGGCCGTGCGCAGCGCGGACGCCGGCGAGGTGGAGGACCGGCTGCTGTCCGCGATGCGGGCGCCGGGGCGCCAGGTGCACGAGTTCGCGCTGCTGACCAAGGACGGCGGCCGGGTGCTGGTGCGCACCCAGTCGGCGGCGGTCCGCGGTCCCGACGGGAAGCCGGCGGGGGTGTACTGCGCGTTCAGCGAGGTGCACGCGCAGATCGACCTGGAGCGCTCCATCGCGCTGAGCGAGGCCCTGCTGGAGGACGCGAGCTGGGGTGTCGTCCTGGTGGACGCGGACCTGCGGCCCGCCGTGGTCAACGCGCACGCGGCGCGTGCCCTGGGTGCGGGGCGTACGTCCGTGCTGGGGCGGCCGCTCGGTGATCTGCTCGCCCAGGGCGTCGAGGAGCTGGAGAACGCGCTGACGCACGTCCTCGCCGAGGGGGCGCCGCCCGCGCCGGCCGAGGTGTGGGTGAGCCTGCGCACGCCCGAGGGCGAGCGGCGCCGGTGCTGGCGCAGCGGGTTCGTGCGGCTGGCCTCGCCGCTCGCGGAGGAGCCGGTGCCGCTGGGCGTCGGCTGGCTGTTCCAGGACGTGACCGAGTCGAAGCAGGGCGAGCAGGAGGCGGCGCTGCTGCGCTTCCGGGCCAACCAGCTGCACCGGGCGGCGCGGGCCGCGGCCGAGTGCGAGGACCCGGCGGAGGCCGCGATCGTCCACCTGGACTTCGCGCTGGCCGGGTTCGCCGACCACGCCCTGATCGACCGGGTCGTGAGCGGCGCCGCGTCGGACACCGACGCGGCGGAGCCGGTGCGGCTGGTGCGGGTCGCGGCCACGCCGTCCGGCGCGCCGGGGCCCAGCGTGCCGTCCGGGACGGCCGGGATGCCGGTGCGCTACGGCGAGGGGCACCCCGCCGTGCAGTGCGTGGAGCGCACGGGCTCGGTGCGGGCCAGCGCCGGAGTGCGCACGGTGCCCGAAGAACAGGTGCGGCGGTGGGCGGCGGCCCGGCAGTGGCCGGCGGACACGGTGCACGGCCTGTGCGCGGTGCTGCGCAGCCGGGGCCGGACCCTCGGCGTCGTCACGTTCCTGCGGGGCGCGGGACGCACCGCCTTCGAGCGGCAGGACGCCATGTACGCCGAGGACGTGGCGGTCCGGATCGCCGCGGCGCTGGATCTCGCGGGCGCGGTGGAGGAGCGCCCGTAGCCGGGTGCGCGACCACGCGCGCTCACCGTCGGTGGCCGCGCCCGCTCACCGCCGGTAGAAGATCCGGTCCCCGTACTGGTCCAGCACGCGGCCGTTCCACTCGTGGCCGCCGTCCACGTTGCCCGAGCGCAGCAGCGGGGGTTCGACGCCGCGGTCGGCGAGGGTGGCGGCCGCCGTGGCCGTCATGGCCTGCATGAGGGCGCTGGTGACGACCGTGGAGGCGGGGGCGAAGGGCGCCGGGACGGTGTCCAGGGTGAGTTCCGCGTCGCCGACGGCGATCTTGGAGTCCAGCACGAGGTCGCAGTGGTCCTTGAGGAAGGTGCCGGAGGCGTGCCGCGACGTGGTCTCGGAGGCGTACGCCACCGAGGTCACGCCGATGACCCGGACGCCGAGGGCGCGGGCGTTCATCGCCATCTCCACGGGCAGGGCGTTGCGCCCGGACAGGGAGATGATCACCAGGGCGTCGCCCTCGCGGAGCGGTGAGGAGTCCAGGACGGCGCCGGCGAGGCCGTCGACGCGTTCCAGGGCGGAGCCGAGCGTGGCCGGCATGACGTCCACGCCGACGACGCCGGGCACGCTGAGCAGGTTCATCAGGGCGAGTCCGCCGGCGCGGTACACGACGTCCTGCGCGGCGAGGGAGGAGTGGCCGGCACCGAAGGCGAAGAGCCGGCCGCCGCTCTGCACGGTGTCGGCGAGCAGTGTGCCGGCCGCCTCGATGCTGTCCGCCTCCTCGTCGCGGACGCGTCGCAGGAGGTCGATCGCCGCGTCGATGAACTGGCCGGCCGGCTTGCGGTCGCTCATGCGGGACCCCTTCGGTGTGGCTGCGTCGCGGATCACGGTGCGGTCTGGACCAGTGCGGTGTCAATACGGCGTCAACCCGGCGGGGCGGGGGTGAGCGGGCGCGAGCGGGTGCGGTCCGGGCCCGGCTTCTCGCGGCGGGGCACGGTTGTCGGTGGTATGCGTCAGAATTGGGGGCAGGGCCAGCGCACGCGCCGGTGGGCCGCAGCCTCCGGCAATCTCATCGAGGGGCACGTATGTCCGGACTGATCGACACCACGGAGATGTACCTCCGCACCATCCTGGAGCTGGAGGAGGAAGGTGTGGTCCCGATGCGCGCCCGGATCGCCGAGCGGCTCGACCAGAGCGGCCCGACGGTCAGCCAGACGGTGGCGCGGATGGAGCGCGACGGCCTGGTGTCCGTGGCGGCGGACCGGCATCTGGAGCTGACCGACGAGGGCCGGCGGCTGGCGACGCGCGTGATGCGCAAGCACCGGCTCGCCGAGTGCCTGCTCGTCGACGTGATCGGCCTGGAGTGGGAGCAGGTGCACGCCGAGGCGTGCCGCTGGGAGCACGTGATGAGCGAGGCCGTCGAGCGCCGGGTGCTGGAGCTGCTGCGGCACCCGACGGAGTCGCCGTACGGCAACCCGATCCCGGGCCTGGAGGAGCTCGGCGAGACGGACGGCGCCGACCCGTTCCTGGACGAGGGCATGGTGTCCCTCGCCGACCTCGACCCGGGGGCCGAGGGCAAGACGGTCGTCGTGCGCCGTATCGGCGAGCCGATCCAGACGGACGCGCAGCTGATGTACACGCTGCGCCGGGCCGGGGTGCAGCCGGGCTCGGTGGTGAGCGTGACCGAGTCGGCGGGCGGGGTGCTGGTGGGAAGCGGCGGTGAGGCCGCTGAGCTGGAGGCGGACACCGCCTCCCACGTGTTCGTCGCCAAGCCCTGACCGCACCGCGGCGGGCCCGGTGCGCCGAATCGCAGCGCCCGGGCGTTTCCCGTGCGAGGCTGGGGCGTGAGGCATCGGACGTGAGGGTCTCTTGGCCGCGTGGCCGACAGCGATGTCGCCCGGGCCGGAGAGGGGGAGGGGCGTTGCCGGAGAGACGGAGAGGGCCCCGGCGCCGTGCGGCGCCGGGGCCTGTCCTCCCCTGTGCTGACCTGGAGCCCCGAGCTCTCAAGGTCAATCCCCTCGGACCGTTTTCCCCGAGCGGTCCGCCTCCCGTTGAAGATCTCCCCCCGGCGGCGGCGATCAATCCCTGACCGGTGTCACTCGAATGAGGGGTGTTGCTCGGCGGGACGGCTCTTTCGAATGGGTATTCGATAATCTCGGTACTCTGCACGGCAGGCAGGCAGGACACGGTTCACAGGACCGGCCGGCTCGTGAGGCGGGCGGGTTCGAGCGGAGCTTGGGGGTGCCAGGACCTATGGCGCGGCGCATCGACGTGACCGGCGCGGGCGGCGTACGCCTCGCCGCCTGGGAGTTCGGCGACCCTCCCAAGACCGACCGGACGCACGGCACGGGGGACACACACGGCACGGGGGACACGCACGACGCGAGCGGCCTCGCGTCCGCCGCCCCCGCGTCCGGGGCCGGAGGCCTGCCCGGCGTGCTGTTATTGCACGGACTGATGGGCCGCGCCTCGCACTGGGCCCCCACGGCCCGCTGGCTCTCCGCCCGCCACCGCGCCGTCGCCCTCGACCAGCGCGGCCACGGCCGCAGCGACAAGCCCCCGCAGGCCGCCGCCTACACCCGCGAGGCCTACGTCGGGGACGTCGAGGCGGCCCTGGAGCAGCTCGGGCTCGGCCCGGCCGTCCTGATCGGCCATGCCATGGGCGCCCTGACCGCCTGGCAGCTCGCCGCGAAACGCCCCGACCTGGTCCGCGGTCTGATCATCTGCGACATGCGGGCCTCCGCTCTCGGCGCCGCCTCCCAGCACACCTGGACCGAGTGGTTCCGCGCCTGGCCGGTCCCCTTCGCCACGCTCGCCGACGTCCGCAAGTGGTTCGGCGAGGACGACCCCTGGGTGGAGCGCCCGAACCCGGCGCGCGGCGAGTTCTACGCCGAGGTGATGGCCGAGTCCCCGGACGGCTGGCGCCCCGTCTTCGAACCCGAGCAGATGCTGCGCTCCCGGGAGACCTGGGTCTACGACGCCCACTGGGAGGAGCTGGCCCAGGTCCGCTGCCCCACCCTCGTCGTGCGCGGTCTCGACGGCGAGTTGGGCCGCGCCGAGGCCCAGGAGATGGTCCGCGTCCTGCCGCACGGCCAGTACGCGGAGGTCGCCGACGCCGGCCACCTCGTCCACTACGACCAGCCGGAGGCGTGGCGGGCGGCCATCGAGCCGTTCCTGAGCGCCCTCGGGGACGCCTGACCGGCCGCCCACCGCGCGGAGGCCCGGGGCGCCCGTCACCCCTTGCTGACCGCCGAGAGGATCTCCGGCAGCCGCTGTGCCGTGCGCGGCGCGGCCAGCCGCAGGCCGGCCGACGTCAGCGCGGCGCCGTACACCGCGCCGACCGGCAGCAGCAGCCACCCCAGGTCCCCGGCGCCCGCGCTCACGTTCACCCAGATCGTCAGCGCGATCACGGGCGCGCACAGCAGGGCCGCCCCGATCATGCCGCCGAAGATCGAGACCCAGGCCAGCCCCACCTGCCCGGGGGCAACGTTCTTGTAGCCCTCCTGCGGGATGGAGTACGGGAAGCGCGCCGAGGTCCACGCGCCGGTCGCCAGCATCGCGCCGAGCAGCGCGAAGGACAGGCCGAGCGCTTCGGGCAGGGCGCGCCAGTCGTCGAGCATCGCGGTGGTCAGGACCGTGACGAGGGTGGCGTACGGCAGCGTGATCAGCAGCAGCGCCAGCGCACGCCCCCGCAGCTCGACGTAGGCGTCCCGGGTCGAGGAGATGGTCATCGCGACCATCCAGAACGCGGACGTGTCCTGCCCGAACTGGTTGTACATCTGGATGCCGAGCATCCCGGCGGCGAAGCAGGCGAAGTACACCGAGCCGGTGCCCTGCCAGGCGTTGAACACCGGCACGATCAGGCCGATGGCCAGCGACGTCGCCCACGCCGCCTTGGTCTTCGGGTCGCGCCACACATAGCGCAGGGTGCGCTCCATGGTGGTGCCGGTGCGGCCCGCCGGCAGCCACCGGGCGGGTCCGGCCGAGCCCCGCTCGCGCACCGCCCCGGTGTCGCTCTGGATCGTGGAGCCGTCGGGCGCCGTCATCAGCCGCGTCAGATGCCGCGCCCACACCCGCAGCAGCAGCACCAGCGCCGCCGCGGTCAGCGCCAACCGGGCCACCGCGACGCCGTACGACCCGTCACTCGCCGCGTCCATCGCGCCGACCGCCGACGCGGGCGGCACCCAGCGCACCACGTCGGCCACCGGATCGAGCCGGCCGAGCCCCGCCGAACCCAGGCGCTGCGCGCCGAAGTTGACGAGCTGCGCGCCGATGGCGACGACCAGCCCGCTGAGCACCGCCAGGTCGCGCCCCTTGCGGCTGGTCAGCAGCCGTACGTTGGCGGCGGCGACGGCCCGCGCGAGGGTCACGCACACCAGCAGCGCGAGGACCGCGCCGACGACGCCGACGACGTACGCCGCCCCGCCGTGCGCGACCGCGACCACGGAACCGGCGAACACGCACAGCGTGAACAGCGGCCCGATGCCCACCAGCGAGGAGACGAGCAGGGCCCGCACCAGGGGGCCGGGCCGCAGCGGCAGCATCACCAGCCGGGTCGGGTCGAGCGTCTCGTCGCCGCCGGGGAAGAACAGCGGCATCACCGCCCAGCCCAGGGCGAGCACCGCGGCGAGCAGCACGACCAGCGCGTCCACGTGCGCGTACCCGCGCAGCGCGACCAGGCCGATCAGCTGGAGCGCGGCGAAGAGCAGCACGACGACGGCCGAGGCGATGTAGGCGGCCCGCCGCCCGCCGGACTGCCGCAGCCCGTTGCGCAGCAGCGACAGCTTCAGCCGTACGAAGACGGAGGTGAGGGAGGGAACGGATCCGCCCGGCGGAGCCGACGGAGACGGAAGCGAGGCGTCCGGTGCGGTGGGCGCGCTCATCGGGTTCCGCCGCCCAGCCAGTCCAGGTCGGACCCGGTGTCCCGGCCGCCCGCTCCGACGAGTTCGAGGAACGCCTCCTGCAGCGAGGCCGCCTCGCCGCGCACCTCGGCGAGCGTGCCGGTGGCGCGGATGCGGCCGGCGGCCATGACGGCCACCCAGTCGCACAGCGACTCCACCAGCTCCATGACGTGGGAGGAGAAGACGACGGTGGCACCGGAGGCGGTGTAGCGCTCCAGCACGCCCCGGATGGTCTGCGCGGACACGGGGTCGACGCCCTCGAACGGCTCGTCCAGGAACAGCACGTCCGGGTTGTGCAGCAGGGCGGCGGCGAGCCCGGTCTTCTTGCGCATGCCGGTCGAGTAGTCGACGACCAGCTTGTGCTGGGCGCCGGCGAGATCGAGCACGTCGAGCAGCTGCGTGGCCCGCTTGTCGACCTCGTCGCCGGGCAGTCCGCGCAACCGGCCCGTGTAACCGAGCAGTTCCCTGCCCGACAGCCGTTCGAACAGCCGCAGCCCCTCGGGCAGCACCCCGATCCTGGCCTTCACCTCGGCCGGATCACGCCACACGTCGTGCCCGACGACCTCGACCGTCCCCCGGTCCGGCCGCAGCAGCCCGGTCACCATGGAGAGCGTGGTGGTCTTCCCGGCCCCGTTCGGCCCGACGAGCCCGATGAACTTCCCGGCCGGCAACTCCAGATCGACCCCACCCACGGCCACCTGCTGTCCGAACCGCTTCCAGAGCCCTTCGACCCGCACGGCACTGCTACTCACCACGTCTCCCTCCGTCAACTTCGCACCCTACGGGGGAGCAACGCCGACAAGGGGCGCGGGGAACTGCGCGAGCAACCACACACCGGCCGCAGCCGCCAGGAAGACAGCAACCCGGCACATGAATAGGCGCTCCTAGCGATCCCTGCCGCACGCATACGCCAAGGGCGAGATCACCTCCTCCACATCCGGCAACCACCGATTCACCGCAGTCGGCCGGCAGGCCCACTGCACCGCCCCCGAGGACCCGAACCGCGTCGGCGGCGCCGCCACATACGCCCCCTCCCCGAGCACGCCCAGATCGAGAGCCCGGGGCGTCCACCCCAACCGCCGCACCAGATCCGGCACCTTCGCTCCCGCACCCGGAAGAACGAAGAACCGCATCCGCCGGTCCGGCGCCAGCGTCACCGGGCCCAGCGTCAGCTCCATCCGCTGCATCCGGGCCAGCGCCAGGAACCCGGCGGTCTCGGGGACGTCGATCGCGTCGAACGTCCGGCCCGTGGGCAGCAGGATCGACGCCGCCTGCTGCTTCTGCCACATCCGCCGGGCGACGGTCGCGCTGCCCGTCGCCTGCGCCGCCCAGTCCTCGCGCGCCGGGTGCGCGCCCGGCGCGGCGCACGCCGGGTCGCCGCAGGAACAGCGCTGCACCCCGTCGGCGGGCACCAGCCAGGTGCCGGGAAACACGTCCCAGTGACGCTCCTCGGCGTAGCGAACTGCGGTCTCCAGCAGCGACGTGCCGCGCTGCTGCGGGATCTGGGCGGCTTCGGTGCCGGGGATGGTCTCTTCCACGTGGAACTCAACTCCCGGGCTCACCAGGGGTTACGGGGGCGGCGCGCGCGGGGCAGGTGCATCGGCACGGCTTTCGGGGCGCATGGGTGCACAGGCGGGGGCGCGCAGGAGGATTCGGCGCGGGAGCTGGGTAGCCAGCACTGGGGCCGGCACCGGCCGTTACCCCGGCAATCCGCGTAAGCACCGCAAGCTTCGCAAGTCTCGCATTGTCGGCACTTCGACTGGGCATTGATCTTCACGGCCGGATCCGTCCCGTTTACTCCGACGGTCCGCCGGGACAGCATCGAGACCGCATGAGACCGCATGGGGGTTACGCCATGGCCGCAAGGCCGCTCGTCGCGCGGCAGCCGAACGAACGACTGCAGGCGCTCATTCAGGAAGCGGGCTGCTCGAACGCGGGCCTCGCCCGCCGGGTCAACGTGTGCGGGGTCGAGCACGGTCTCGACCTGCGGTACGACAAGACCTCCGTGGCCCGCTGGCTGCGCGGCCAGCAACCGCGGGGCCGGGCACCGGCGATCATCGCCGAGGCGCTCGGACGCAAGCTCGGCCGCACGGTCACGATCGACGAGATCGGCATGGCCAACGGCAAGAACCTCGCGTCCGGCGTCGGCCTCCAGTTCTCGCCGACGGTACTGGGGGCCATCGAGCAGGTCTGCGAGCTGTGGCGCAGCGACGTGGGGCGCCGGGACTTCCTGTCCGGGTCCTCCGTCGCCGCCTCCGCGCTCGTCGAGCCCAGCCGGGACTGGCTGATCTCCGCCCCCGACCCGCAGGTGTCGCGTTCGGCCGGGCCGCGGGTGGGGCAGTCCGACGTGGCGGCGGTGCGCGCGATGACGCAGGCCCTGACGGATCTGGACCACCAGTACGGCAGCGGGCACGTGCGCCCGGTCCTCGTGCACTACCTGAACAGCGTCGTCTCCGGGCTGCTGGCCGGCTCCTACCGGGAGGCGGTCGGGCGGGAGCTGTTCGCCACCGTCGCCCGGCTGACCGAGCTGGCCGGGTACATGGCCGTCGACACCGGCCAACCCGGCCTGGCGCAGCGGTACTACATCCAGTCGCTGCGGCTCGCGCAGGCGGCCGGGGACCGCGGCTACGGCGGGTACGTGCTGGCCGCCTCCATGAGCCACCTCGCCGCACAGCTCGGCAACCCGCGCGAGATCGCCCAGTTGGCGCGGGCGGCGCAGGAGGGCGCACGCGGGAGGGTCACGCCGCGCGCGGAGTCGATGTTCCACGCGGCCGAGGCCCGCGGCCACGCGCTCCTCGGCGACGTACGGGCGGCCCACGAGGCGGCCGGACGGGCGGTCGGCGCGATGGAGTCGGCCGATCCGGCCTCCGGCGACGACCCGGTGTGGATCGCGCACTTCGACGACGCCTACCTGGCCGACGAGTTGGCGCACTGCCACCGGGACCTCGGCCAGGCGGACGCGGCCGCCCGCTACGCCCGGCAGTCCCTGGACGGGCACCCCGAGTCACGCGCGCGCAGGAGGGCCATCGGCCATGTGCTGTTGGCCACGGCACAGGTCCAGCAGCGCGAGATCGAACAGGCCTGCAACACGGCGACGAAGGCGGTGGAACTCCTGGAGACGCTGCGTTCGAACCGGGGCGCCGAGTACCTGGACGACTTCCAGGCCCGGCTCGAGCCGTACCGGGAAGAAGCCGTGGTCAGGGAGTTCGGAGCCCGGCTCGACCTGCAGGCCGCCGCGTGAGCGGACGGGGCGCCGATGAGTGAACGGGTGGGAAACCGCGCCGTGGTGAGCGGAAAGGGATGTCAACAGCGTGACACCGGCTGGTTTTGTTATTGCCGTCACAGGGAAGGAGTTGGCGGCCCGGGCGGCGTGGCAGTGGGCTCGGGGGACCCGGTAGCGTGAGCCGACGATTCCGAAGGTCCCCCATTCGTAGGAGTCCCGGTGACGCAGAGTGGACAGGGCGAGGAGCCCTCGGCGCGGCAAGCGCACGAAGGCATCGTGCTGCCCTCGGACGGTGGCGAGCCCCTGCTGCCCGGGCCGGCGGACGCCCCCGTCGGCCCGCAGGCCGGTGGGCCGCCCCCTTCGGCGCCGCCCGGCGCTCAGGCCTGGGACCGGCCCTGGGGCCCCGAGCAGCAGCACACCCCGTCCACCGGCCAGGGCTGGCCCACGCCGCCCGGCGCTCAGTCGTGGGGCGATCCCCAGGCTCCTCAGCAGGCCTCTCCGCCGCCCGCACCGCAGGCCTGGCCGCCCGCTCAGGGCGACCCGGGCGGGCACGCCGCGGCCCCGCCGCCGCAGGCCGGCCCCGGGCCGCTGCCGCCGGAGGGCGCGCCGCCCCCGTCGTACGGGGCGCCGGCGGGCGATCCGTCCTACGGTGCGCAGCCGCCGTACGGGCAGCAGCACCCGCAGCATCACCCGCACCAGCAGCATCACCCGCACCAGCAGCATCAAGAGCCTCACCAGCAGTACGGCGGGGCGTTCGCGCCGCAGCCGTTCGCGCCCATGCCGTCCGCCGACGAGGGCGCCACGCAGTACATCCCGCCGGTCGGGGGGTCCGCCGACGAGGGCGCCACCCAGTACATACCGCACATACCGCCCGCGGGGCCGGGTGCGCTGCCCCCGGAGAGACCCGTGCAGGCGCACGCCGGCGAGTCGACCCAGTACCCCGGCCCGGCACCGCAGTACCCCGCGCAGCCCGAGGCGTCCGCCGCCGGGCCCGGTCCGGACGCGGAGGCCACGCAGTTCATCGCGCCCGTGCCCGGCGGTCCCGCCGGTACCCCGTTCGGCGCCGGACCCGGTGCCGACGAGGGGCGTCAGCCGCCCGCCGAGTTCGACAACCTCTTCCGCGGGGCGCCCGGCGCCGACGGCCCGGCCTCGGCCACCCAGCAGATGCCCCGCTTCGACGCGCCCCAGGCGCAGCACCCCGCCGGCCCCGGTGACCAGTCCGGGTACGTCCCGCAGGGCCCGGGCGGCGGCGGTGGCACCGGCAGGCGGCGCGGGAACGGTGACAACGGCGGCCGGGGCGGTCGTACCGGCTCGCGGCTGCCGCTCATCGCGGCCGTCGGCGTGGGCATCGCCGTCGTCGGGGTCGGCGCCGGCGCGATGATGGCCGGCGGAGGGAAGGACGAGGACAAGGGCGGCAACCAGCCGGTGTCCGCCACCGCCCCCGCCTCCGAGTCCGCGTCCGCCCCGGCCTCGCCGTCCGCCGACCCCGCCGAGCAGCAGGCCGTCGAGCTGGACAAGCTGCTCGCCGAGAGCGGCACCGGCCGCACCACGGTGATCAACGCCGTGGGTGACGTGAAGACCTGCGACAACCTGTCCCAGGCGGCCAAGGACCTGCGCGAGGCCGCCAAGCAGCGCACCGGGCTGGTGGACAGCCTCGGCAAGCTCTCCGTGGACAAGCTGCCGCAGCACACCGAGCTGACCACCGCGCTCACCAAGGCGTGGCAGGCCTCGGCGTCGGCCGACAACCACTACGCGGCCTGGGCCGACCGGACGGCCGGCAAGAAGGGCTGCAAGAAGGGCAAGGCCGCCACCCAGCCGTCGGCGGCCAACCGGGCGAGTGGCACGGCCAGCAAGGAGAAGGCCAAGGCCGCGAAGCTCTGGAACGCCATCGCCAAGAAGTACGGCCTGACCGAGCGTCAGCCGACCCAGCTGTGAGGCGGGCGGGCCCGGGCCCGCCCGCCGGACGGGCTTCAGACCACGTCCGCGTCCCGCAGGGTTCCGGTGGTGTCCACGGCGCCCTCGCGGGCCGAGACCAGGCGGCCCTCCCGGACGACCTGGAGGGTGACCTCGGCGTTGACCAGACGCGGGAAGCCGACCGAGGCCAGCTTGTCGGCGAAGGTCCACCGGAGGTCGGGCGTGAGGCCGCCCGTGCCGACCCTCAGACCGTCGTCGAGGGCCCGACGGACGGTGTCGGCGCTCACCTCGCCGTCGCCGAGCGACTCGACGACCTGCCTGAACACGGAGTACGCGATCCAGGTCGTCTGCACCCCGGCGTCCGCCGCGTCCACGTCGTTGTCGCCGAACGCCTGCTCCTTGATCAGCTCCTTCAGCCCGTCCCAGGCCGGATCGCCCACCGCCGGGTACCAGCCGGTGACGTACGCCCCCTCGTAGGGCCCGGACGCCCCGCCGCTCGCGTTGACCGTCGTCTGGTCGACGCTGCCGAGCACCGTGCCGGTCCGTACGCCGGGGTGGTCCTCGCGGGCGCGCCGGAAGGAGTCCATGAAGGTGCCGGTGCGGTCCCCGAGGACGGGCACCACGCACCCCGGCTCCCCCGCGCCGCCGCCCTCCCGGGCCAGTGCCTGCCCGACCTGGTCGTCGTAGGAGGTGGCGTCCTCCGCCGCCCGCTGGTCGTGGGCCCGCTCGTGCCCGCCCGAGACCAGCCCCGAGTCCAGCAGCGGGGCCAGCTGGTCGCCCGCTATCGTGTCGGGCCGGACCAGCGTGACCGGACCGCAGGAGTCGGCGAGCGCCCGGCCGAGCCCGGCCAGGAGCGCCGGCTGGCCCCCGTTGACCGGGTACGACAGCGGACTGGTGAACTCCGTGTTGGTCAGGCCGTATCCGCCGATGTACGGGATGCGGGCGCCCTCCAGGACGGGGAAGAACGAGTCGGCGTGCTGGCTGTAGGAGCCCACCACGGCGACCACGTCCTCCTTGACGGCGCGGCGGGCGCACTTCGCGGCGGTCACGCTGTCGTTGTGGTCGTTGCAGGTCAGGACACGGAGCTCGCGGCCGCCGAGTCCGCCCTGGGCGTTGACCGAGCGGGCGTAGGCCTGGGCGAGCGCGGGCATCCCGGGCTTGTTGGTCGCGCCGGTGTCCTGCGGGGCCCAGGTCATGACGGTGATCGGGCCGTCGTCCCCGGAGCCCCCCGTGGCACCGGGGACGACCCCGCAGCCGACGGCGAGTGCCGCGCACGCCACCAGCGCGCCCGCGGACAGGGCGCCGGTACGGGTGGCCCGGGAGCGGCGGCGGGGGCCGCCGGGGGGAGTGCTGCGGATGGGTCGCCTGCCGGTCATGTGCCCGCACGATTCCGTCACACGGCCAACCCGGGAGTGACCCGCGGTCAACGCACGGTGACACGGAGGTGAATTGCGGGGGCCGACGGGGCGCGGGTGAGGGGAACGTAGGATCGATGACCGTGCAAGGTTCGGAGAACTCTTCCCGTCGCGGCCGTCGCTCCACCACCATGGGCGGCATGCCTCTCAACGACATGCCGTGGTGGCGCTGGCGCAGTCAGGTGCGCTCCGCACTGCACATGCTCTCCGCCCCCGCCTTCCAGCGGGACGTCTGGCTGGCCGGCGTCGACGGCTACGGGGACGTCACCGACGCCGTGTACCGCCTGGTGGAGGACACCTGGCTGGACCACTGGTCGGCCGAGAAGTACGTGGGCACGGTCTTCCGCGACTCGCAGGAGGCGGCGCTGGTCGACACCGCCGTGCTGCGCGTCCTGCGGATCATGCACCAGGTCGGGCCGGACGCGCCGGTGACCGCGTACCTGGACCACGCGGACTGGCCGGAGGCGGTACGGGCGGCGCGCGACGCGCACGTACGGCTGGCCACCAGCGACGGCGAGGACCCGGAGGCGGCGCCGCGCACGCTCGAGGTGCTGCGCATCCTGACCCGGTCCGCCTGACGGGACGGCACGCGGGCCAGGGGGCCGGATATGGGACCCTGTGCAGCATGAACGCGCAGTCCTCCGCCGCCGTCCCCGCGGCCGACTCCCCGGCCGACCAGTACGTCCTCACCCTGTCCTGCCCCGACAAGCAGGGCATCGTGCACGCCGTGTCGAGCTATCTGTTCATGACCGGCTGCAACATCGAGGACAGCCAGCAGTTCGGGGACCACGACACGGGTCTGTTCTTCATGCGGGTCCACTTCTCGGCCGGCGATCCCCCGGCGCCTGAAGCGCGGGAGGTGCCCCCGGTGACCGTGGACAAGCTGCGCGCCAGCTTCACCGCGATCGGCGACGCCTTCCACATGGACTGGCAGATCAACCGGGCCGACGCCAGGATGCGCATCGTGCTCATGGTGAGCAAGTTCGGACACTGCCTGAACGACCTGCTCTTCCGCGCGCGGATCGGCGCGCTGCCCGTGGAGATCGCGGCCGTGGTGTCCAACCACACCGACTTCGCCGAGCTGGTGGGGTCCTACGGCATCCCCTTCCACCACATCCCCGTGACGAAGGACACCAAGCCGGAGGCCGAGGCCAGGGTCCTGGAGATCGTGCGCGAGGAGAACGTCGAACTCGTCGTGCTGGCCCGCTACATGCAGGTCCTCTCGGACGACCTGTGCAAGACGCTCAGCGGCCGGATCATCAACATCCACCACTCCTTCCTGCCGAGCTTCAAGGGCGCGAAGCCGTACCACCAGGCGCACGCCCGGGGCGTGAAGCTGATCGGTGCGACCGCGCACTACGTGACGGCCGACCTCGACGAGGGGCCGATCATCGAGCAGGAGGTCGAGCGGGTCGGCCACGACGTCACCCCGGACCAGCTGGTGGCGATCGGACGGGACGTGGAGTGCCAGGCGCTGGCGCGGGCCGTGAAGTGGCACGCGGAGCGGAGGATCCTGCTGAACGGCCGACGCACAGTCGTCTTCGCCTAGAACCTGTCCGTCCGACAGGCTCCGGGCGAAGACGCAGGGGCTCGGTGGTCACTCCGGTCACTTCGGGTCGCTGTTGAACTTCGAGGTCGACCAGGCGTAGCCGAGTGCGGTCAGGGCGAGGCACCAGCCGAGGGCGAGCCAGCCGTTGTGGCCGATTCCGGTGCCGAGGAGCAGGCCGCGCAGGGTCTCGATGGCCGGTGT
>NZ_JBFBJX010000022.1:0-108600 GCF_040686295.1 Streptomyces sp. NPDC085944
AACGTAACCCGCTCCCGCCTGGGACGACTCGTCCGCCAGGGATTCCTCGAGCAACCGGGACGCGGCCGCTACCAGAAACGGACTTAACGCCCTCTCAGAGCTGCCGAACAGGTTCCTGACCCCTGAGGACTTGGTCGAGATGTTCGAGCTTCCCAGCGTCGAGACGGTCTACCAGTGGCGACGCAAGCGCACCGGTCCCCGCGGCTTCCGCGTCGGCCGGCATCTCCGCTTCGACCCGAACGACGTGCGGTGCTGGGTCGACTCACAGCTTGGGAGGGCTGCCTGATGGCCGGCCACATCCAGGACCGCTGGTATCGGACCGAGGTAGGCGCAGACGGCAAGACTCGCAGGGTCAAGACCGACCGCCACGGATCGGGCATGCGCTATCGGGCCCGCTACATCGGACCCGACGGCACCGAGAAGTCCAAGAGCTTCCCGGACAAGCAGAAGCGCTTGGCTGACGCCTGGCTGACCAACATCGAAGCCGACATGGCGCGCGGGCAGTACATCGACCCGCGGGCGGCCCGTGTCACCTTCCGCGAGTACGCGGACCGCTGGCTCGCCGCGCTTACAACCGACCTCACGAGCCGGGCCGCCGTCGAGGGCAGGCTGCGCCTCCATGCCCTGCCGTATCTCGGCACACGCCCGATCGGATCGTTCCAGCCCGAGCACATCCGCGACTGGAACCGCCAGCTCGAAGACGCCGTGGCGTCTGCCCAGTACCGGCGGCTCATCTTCGACGCGGTGTCCTCCGTGCTCAATGCGGCCGTGGATGACCGTCTCCTGGCCTCAAACCCATGCCGGGCCCGATCTGTCAAAGCACCTCGTCCCGCGCCGTTACGCGTCCATCCATGGTCCGCTGATCAGGTCTTCGGCGTACGGGCTGGCCTCCCCAAGCGATACCGGGCCATGGTCGACCTGGGTGCCGGATGCGGACTCCGACAGGGTGAGATCTTCGGCCTGGCCGTCGACAACATCGGCGACCTCGGCTGGCTCTACGTCCGCCAGCAGGTCAAGAAAGTATGCGGCACGCTCGTCTTCGCCCCGCCGAAGCGCGGCAAGCTCCGTGACGTGCCCCTCGACCCGGAGGTGTCGACCGCGCTCCGCGAGCACATGGCAGCCTTCGCGCCCGTGGACGTCACCCTGCCCTGGCTGACCCCGACCGGTCCCAAGGTCACTCACCGGCTCCTCTTCACCAGCGGTATCGGCGCAGCCATCTGGAGCCAGGCGTTCAACGACCAGTCCTGGAAGCCCGCTCTCGCCTCCGCCGGCATCATCCCGGCCCCCGAGAAGGGCAAGCGCTACGCCGCCGCCCGCGAACACGGCATGCACGCGCTCCGGCACTTCTATGCCTCGGTCCTCCTGGATGCCGGGGAGAGCATCAAGGCACTGAGTCTCTACCTCGGCCACAGCGATCCGGGGTTCACCCTCCGGGTCTATACGCACCTGATGCCGTCCAGCGAGACGCGGACCCGGAAAGCCATCTCCGCGATGTACCGGGCCGCCGGTCACGCTCACGACGGCCCAGAGACGGCCCAGGCTGCCTGAGACGGCCCCTCATCGGCGGGAAACCTGCTGGTGAGGGGCCTTTTCATGCCCTCTCGCGGTAAGTAACACCCCATCTTGCCGCACCGCCACCGCTGTGAGGAAACGCGTTCCGGGCGGGGGCTCTGACCTGGGGTTTCCTGGACGCCGCCGGAGCCTCACCTGTCACTGCCGGTTGCCGTCGACCGGCTCCGGCACCCTCGCACGGCCCACCGACGCCCGGCCCCCGGGTGTCGCGCACTCCGCCACCTTCAGCGCGCTCGCCGACGGCTCGATGCCGTGGCATCGATGTGAGCGCGGCGTCAGAGCAGGATGTCAGCAAAACGCCTCAGGAACCGCGCAGACTTCCAGCGGCTTCTCCGGCCGGTCGGCCCACCGCCACCAGGTGTGCCGCTCTGCGCACCGCCACAGAGATCGGCAGGCCCTCCGGCCGTCGTCGTCTCTTCGGGCCAGCACAAGACCGCCCGACTTCAGGGGCTGCCTGCACTCGGGGCAGGAGGGAGCGTCCGCGGCCATACGCCGAAGCCTGGGCGTGGCTGTCGACTGAGCCGGCCGGCGGGGGCGCGGGTGGCGTTCAGTGGTGGGCCGGGGCGGAGGGCGCGGTGAGCAGGTGGTTGCGGTGGGTTCTGCGGCGGACTGCGGTGACGAGGATGATGACGGCGGCCGTGGTGATGCCGAGGACGGGGAGGAGGACGGCCGGGATCAGGTCGACCGCGAAGGAGATGAGGCCTCCGGAGTCACCGAAGGCGTAACGGGAGAGGGCGTGGGAGGAGCAGGTGACCGTGTAGTCGCCCGCTCGCTCCACGTCGGTGGCGCCGACCGGGGTCCAGGTCTCGTCGTAGGTGGTGAAGAGGTCGGCCCCCGGGTCCGTGAGACGCGGGCTGCCCGGGCCGGTGATGTCGCACTCCGGGCCGGGTGAGACGCCCGGGTACTTGGCCCAGATCGTCCGCTCGTTCTCCGGGTCGAGCCGCACGGTGACGGTGTCGCCGTTGGCGAACTGGTGTCCCGTGTCCACCGCGTCGAGCACGTTGTCGAGCCGGTACGCGCCGATGACCAGGCCCAGCGCGGTCAGGACGACGGCGATCGCGGCCGCGGTGAGGTACCAGTGACGCCCGGGGCGGAGGTCCTTTGCCGTCGGGGTCCGCGGCGGCGGGTGGGGCTGCATCAGGCCGCTCTGCCACGGGGGCACGTCGTCACTGTTCGTTCTTCCGGCGGACGAGCAGCAGGACCGCGCCGCCGATCACGACCAGGCCGATGGCCGCGCCGCCGATCAGGGGAGTCGTGTCGGAGCTGCCGGTTTCGGCGAGGTTGGGGTTGGGGGACGGCGTGACGACCGTGGCGGGCGCCGGTTCGCTGAGGGGGTGGGTGGTGTCCGCGAGGGCGGCGCTCTGGGTGCGGCAGTCGAGGACGCCGGCGAAGCGCTGTTCGAAGCCGGCCGGGCCGCGGATGGTGAAGTCGTAGGGGCGGTCCTCCGGCAGCGGGACCGGCACCGTACGGGTCTCGCCCGGCGCGATGGTGTACTCGGTGTCCAGGAGTTGGAAGGTGAAGGGCTCGTCGCCCTTGTTGAGCGCCGTGAGGTCCAGGGTGCCCTCGGTGCAGTTCTCCGTCGCGGACAGGGCCGGTACCGCCCCCTCGGCGGCCCAGGTGGCGGTGGCCGTCGCCGCGACCGTCGACTCGCTGGAGCCGGCCAGGATCTGGGTCTGGCTGCGGCTGTCCGAGGCGAAGGCGCGGCCGACCGGCACGGTCGTGGAGGCCTGGACGGACAGCTGGGCGGTGCCGGCCTCCGCGTCCTCGGGCACGTCGAAGAAGAGCTGGGTGCCGTCGGTGACCTCGGTGACGGGCCGGCCCTTCTTGTCGACGATCCGCACCGCGTCCTCGTCGGCGGCGCCCACCGGGGGCGTCACCGCGGCGCCGCCCGCGTTGGTGTGGACCGTCACCGGGCCCAGCCTCTCACCGGGACGGCCCGAGACGGCCGGCGGGTCGAGGGCGAGGGATGCCGCGGGCTCTGCCAGGTTGCGGGCGTTCTTCTCCAGGTAGTCGGCGAGCCGCTCCGCCTGCGGGTCGACGGCCTCGACGTCCGTGTCGTCCGAGTAGCGCCAGATGGCGACCTGGGTACCGGCCGCCGCCTCTTCCTCGGTGAGCGCGCGGACGCCCGCCTTCTTCGCGAGCGCGGCGAGGTCGTTGACCTGCGGGTAGCTGTGCTGCAGGATCCACCGCACGCGGCCGGCGTCCTTGTTGGTGCCCAGTGACGTGGCGCTCCAGGACGTTTCCCGGTACTTGGCGTCCTTCTGCGTCGGGTTCTGGATGTCGACGCAGTACGTCTGCAGCATGCCGCCGCCCTCGACGGACATCTCGAACAGGCCGGCCGGGACCTGCTGGTCGCCGTCCTCCCCGTGAATGACCGCGGTGCCGTGCGTCTTCAGGCCGCCTATGGTGGCCGTCGCTCCGCCCTGCCCCCGCGCCGCACCGTCCTGGGCGGCGGTGGCCGGAGCCGTGCCGACCACCACACCGGCGACGGCGAGCGCGGACACCAGCGCACCGGCGGCGAGACGCACCGCCCCTCGACCGGGCAGAGACGGCACAGCGAGCGAAGAAAACACCACATTCCCCTTCGAGCAGGACCCGTTGGCGTGGGGGGAACGGTCCCACCAGCAGAATCGGCAGCCGTACAAGGCTCGTTCGGCATCCTAAGGACGTGACGGACCGGGGCCGCCGGTGATCGTCGCCCTCACGGTGATCCGAATCGGAATCGTTATCGCCGACAGCCTCGTTGAGCAGGGCTTATCGACAAATCCACTTGGGACCGCCTCGGGCGCATGGGTCGATAAGTCGTGCTTCGGGCGGTTCCGGCCGGGGCTCGGTGTCACGCCACCGGGACGGGTTCCGGTTGCCGTTCGGGGGCCGGGGCGGCGGGCTCCCCGGTCGCTTCCCCGGCCGGGTCCGGTGCCGCGGTCTCCCAGTTGGGTTCCGGCTGGGGTGGGGAGGCCGACGCCTCCGTCCTGCCGGTGCGCCGGAACGCCGCCGTGCCGCGAGAGAGATCGTGGCCGATCGCCACCGCGTCGATGTCGGCCGAGGTCCGGCTCTGCCCCTCGCGGATGTCGGTGCGCACCTTCAGCCTGCCCTGCACGACGACGGGGTCGCCCACCGCCAGTGACGCCGAGGCGTTGGTGGCGAGCTGCCGGTTGGCCCACACCGTGAAGAAGTTGGTGTGGCCGTCCGTCCAGGCGCTCTTCTCGCGGTCCCAGTAGCGCGCGGTGACCGCGAGCCGGAAGCGCGCCGACGGTCCGTTCGCCAGGTCCCGGAAGACCGGCTGGGTGGCCACGTTGCCCACGGCGCAGATCATCGTCTCGTTCATCGCGAGTCCTCCCTCCCGTACGGGCACCTCCCGTACGGCGCCTTCCGTACGGGCATCTCCCGTACGACGGCCGGGGCGACCGCGTCCCTCGCGATCGCCGCGAAGGCCAGACTGCCCGCGATCGGGCCGGTCCGCCGGGGGCTGTGGACCGGCCCGGCGGCTGTGGACAACTCCGCCACCCGTGCGGGTGGCCGACAGCCCGTCAAGACCGCGGCCGCGCCTCCTACCTCGGCACGGCCCCCACCCCTGTGACCCGCGCGTACTGCTCCCGCACCTCCCGGTACCGCAGCAACTCGGCTGCCAGCGGGTCCAGCACCCGGGCCCGGCCGCACCCCGCGGCCGCCTCCCGCAACAGGCGTTCCGCCTCGTGGCCGTAGCGTCTGGCGGGTCCGCGGGCCGCCAGGCGGCAGCTCCACTCGATGAGGGGGCCGCCGACGATGCCGGCCACCATCAGCAGGACCGGTACGCCCAGGTTCGGCGGCACGATGCCGATGATCTGGCCCAGCAGCCACAGGCCGCCCACCACCTGGAGGAGGGTCATGGTCGCCTGGGCGAGAACGGCCACCGGCCACCAGCCGGGCCGCGGCGGACGCCCCGGCGGCGGCGCCGTGCGTCCCGCCAGTTCGTCGAGGGCCTCGGGCAGCCCGTGGGCGCCGCGGAGGGCCGCCTCGCGCATCGCCTGCGCCCACGGCGCGGGCAGTCCGGCCGACGCCCGCTCCGAGACCGTGCGCACCGCGTGCTCGACGCGTTGACGGGCGGTGGCCTCCTCGTCCGCCTGGGTGCGCGACGGCAGCCGTCCCGTGACGGGATCGCGCCGGTCGTGGTACCAGCGCCACAGCCGTAGCCAGGGTGTTCCGCACGCGCGGTTGGCGTTGCGCAGCCAGGCGCGTTCGGCGGCCTCGCCCGCCGCGGTGGCGCCGACCGCGTCGGCCAGCCGGTCCGCGAACTCCTCCCGCGCCTCCTCGCTGAGCCCGGTGCGCCGCCCGGTGACGTACACGGGGCGCAGATGCCGTGCGGCGGCGTCGACGTCGGCCGCGATCCGGCGGGCCGGGGCCTGCCGTTCGGCGACGAACTGGCCGAGTGCCTCGCGCAGTTCGCCGACGCCTTCGCCGGTCAGCGCGGACAGGGCGAGCACGGCGGCGCCGGGTTCGCCGTACTCGCCCAACGCGATGCCGTCCTCGTCGAGCAGGCGCCGCAGGTCGTCGAGGACCTGCTCGGCGGCCTCGCCGGGCAGCCGGTCGACCTGGTTCAGGACGACGAAGGTGACCTCGGCGTGGCCCGCCATCGGCCGCAGATAGCGCTCGTGGATCAGGGCGTCGGCGTACTTCTCCGGGTCGACGACCCAGATGACGGCGTCGACGAGTGCCAGGATGCGGTCCACCTGCTCACGGTGCTGCACGGCCGCCGAGTCGTGGTCGGGCAGGTCGATCAGGACGAGGCCGCGCAGCGGCGACTCGGAGTCCGGGTGCTGGAGCGGACGGCGGCGCAGCCGGCCGGGGATGCCGAGCCGGTCGAGGAGACTGGCCGCGCCGTCGCTCCAACTGCACGCGATGGGCGCGGCGGTGGTCGGCCGGCGGACGCCGGTCTCGGAGATCGTCACCCCGGCGAGGGTGTTGAACAGCTGTGACTTGCCGCTGCCGGTGGCGCCCGCGACGGCGACGACGGTGTGCTGCCCGGAGAGCCTGCGCCGCGCGGCGGCCTCGTCCAGGACCCGGCCGGCCTCGGCCAGGGTGCCGCTGTCGAGCCGGGCCCGGGAGAGCCCCACCAGCTCGCGCAGGGCGTCGAGGCGTGATCTGAGGTTGCCGTCGTAGGCGAGCGGCATGAGGGCGGCCGAGGAAGCGGGGGGCCTGCTCGGCAGGACGGCGTACGGCTCGGCTCCGCCGTTCTCGTCCACCCGCCGTGCGATCAGCCCGTCACCCCAGGCGCCCTCTCCGTCACCGGCGCCGGACGGACCGTCGGGCGAGGCGGACCCGGCACGGTCCGCGCGGCGGTGCCCACCGGCGGCGTCGTCCCGCACGCGCGAGCGGGAGCCGCCGGGGCGGTCGCTCCCGTGCTCGCGCGGACGCATCCCGCGTCCGGTGCCGACCCCGGTCTCCCGGGCGCCCCGACGCTCCCCGGTGGCGTCCTCGCGGTCGACGTGCGCCCGCGCGACGCGGTCACTCACGGCGTGGTCGCGGGGGGCCGCCTTGTCGGCAGGGACGCCCTGGCTCCGGTCGTCCCGGCCGTCCCGGCGGACCCCGTCAATGCGACCGGCCCCGCCATCCCGGCCGGCCCGGCTGACCCGGTCATCCCGGCTATCCCCGTTGTCCCCGTTGTCCCACTGGACAGAAGCGTCGCCCCGGGTGCCTCGCTCGTCCCGATGGCTCCGGCGGTCCCACAGGCCTCGCGGTTCGAGGTCGTCCCGGGTATCCCGGGCGTCCCGGGTATCCCGGGTATCCCGGGCGTCCCGGGCGTCCCGGGCGTCCCGAGCATCCTGGCCGTCCCGGCTGTTCCGAGCATCCTGGGAGTCCCGGCTGTCACGGGCATCCCGACCGTCCCGGAGGTCCCGGGCATCCTGGCCGTCCCGGCTGTTCCGAGCATCCTGGGAGTCCCGGCTGTCACGGGCATCCCCACCGTCCCGGAGGTCCCGGGCATCCCGGAAGTCCCGCCCGTCCCGCTCGACAGCAGCGCCCCGGATGCCTCGCTCCTCCCGGGCAGTCTGCTCTCCCCCGGCGTCCGACTCTCCCCGGCCGGTCCCGCGGTCCCGGGCGCCTCGCGGTTCGAGGTCGCTCCGTCCATCCCCGGCGTCTGCCACTTCCCGACGCCCCCGGCGGCCCCGGACAGCCTGCTCCGTCCGGACAGACTGCTCCCCGCGGGTATCCGGCTCGCCCCGGGAGTCCAGCTCGCCCCGCTCTTCCCGATGGCCCCCGTCGCCCCCCTTGTCCCGGTCGTCGCCGGAGTGGGAAGCGTCGGTGGGGTTCGTCCGTGCTGCCTCCTTCGTCGTGTGCTCGGTGGGGTCCTGGTCAGTGACGGCGGTCACCGGTCACCTCTCCTTCTGCAGTACGGACAGCGCGGCGATGAGCTCTGCCTGTGGCTCGGGGTGCACCTCCAGGGCGTCGAGCGGAGCCAGCCTGCGCTCGCGTTCGGCGTGCATGACCCGGTCGACGTGCTGGTCGAGCAGCCGTCCGCCCCGGTCGCGCAGTCGCAGCGCGCCGTGGGCCCCGATCCGCTCGGCGAGCCGCTCCCCGGCGGCACGCGCGCGCCGGCCGCCCAGCAGCACGGTGGCGACCAGGCCGGCCACCACCCCGGGGTCGGGCGCGAGGTTGCGGTCCAGCTCGCGGACCTCCTCCTCGGCGTACTCCTCCAACTCGCGCCGCCACCGCCGTACGGCCAGCCCGATGCGGTGCTCGGCGCTCTCCGTCGCGGGGGCGGGTGCGGCGAGTTCGAGGGCGTCCGCTGCCGGTTCCTGGCGCCAGGCCTCGTCGACGCGTTCGTCGGCGGCCGTGACGGCGCACAGCAGCAGGGCGCTCAGGCTCTCCACCAGCGAGTCGAGGAGTTCCTCCGGGGTGCAGTCGAGGGGAAAGGCCCGCCAGCGCTTGAGCGCGTCCCCGGCGAGCACGGCGCCCGCCTGCAACCGGCCCCGTACGCGCGCGTGCTCGCTGTCGTAGGCGCCGTCGACGGCGGCGGTGAGCCGCAGCGCGGCGGCGTACTGCGCGGCGGTGGCGCCGGCCAGTTCGGGCATCCGGGACTTCAGCGAGTCCAGGATGCCGTGCGCCGTACGGGCCATGGCGTGGTGCCGGGCCTCGAGTTCCTGGGCCCGCTGGACCAGCCAGGTCCGCAGCGGCGCCACGGCGCTGGCCGGGAGCAGGCCGCCGCCCCAGGCCGACTCGGGCAGTTCGGGGACGGTGAAGCGGGGGACGTCGCCGAGCCCGGCCTTGGTGAGCAGGGCCGCGTACTGCCGCGACACCTCGGACACCACCTGGTGCGGCACCCGGTCGAGCACCGTGACCAGGGTGGCGTCGTACTCCTTGGCGGTGCGCAGCAGGTGCCAGGGGACGGCGTCGGCGTATCGGGCGGCCGTGGTGACCATCACCCAGATGTCGGCGGCGCAGATCAGTTCGGCGGCCAGGACGCGGTTGTCGGCGACAAGGGAGTCGATGTCGGGTGCGTCGAGGAGGGCGATGCCGGGCGGCAGGGTGTCGGCGGTCTCGACGCGCAGCACGCGCGCGGGATTCTCGCCGGGCAGCAGCAGGTCGTCGTCCGGGTCACGGTGGGGCACCCACACGCGCGTGAGGTCGGGCAGCACCCGCATGCCGCTGAACCAGTGGTGGTCCTCCGGGTGGCACACCAGGACCGGCGTGCGGGTGGTGGGCCGCAGGACACCCGCCTCGCTGACCCGGCGTCCCACCAGGGAGTTCACCAGGGTGGACTTCCCGGCGCCGGTGGATCCGCCCACGACGGCCAGCAGCGGCGCCTCGGGTTCCTTCAGTCGGGGTACCAAGTAGTCGTCGAGCTGGGCGAGCAGTTCGTCGCGGTTGGCACGCGCGCGTGGGGCTCCCGGCAGGGGCAGCGGGAAGCGTGCGGCCGCGACACGGTCGCGCAGGGCGGAGAGTGCGTCGAGCAGCTGAGGCCGTACGTCCAAGGTCACCACATGTGAAGAATGCCCAATTTTGAGGGAATTCTGAAGCATATGGGCATGATGAGCATGTCTGCGCGCCGACCGGATACTCCGGACGGAAGGGACTACCGGGACACGAGGACAGTCCAGGCATAACGAGTGGACAACACCCGATGCGCGAGGAGCCAAAAGCGATGCACGATTCGTAACTGCCTGCGATTATCAGGACCGCTTCACCGAACCTCCACATAGAGCCACGGAGGGGAAGCATCCGGGACATGGAGCCGGGAGCCCTATCCTTGTCCCCGGCGACCTCAGGGGCCGGTCACACCCGGACCCCACGACCGAGGCCACCACACCAGGCCCCCGTAGCTCAGCGGATAGAGCAGGCGCCTTCTAAGCGCTTGGCCGCAGGTTCGAGTCCTGCCGGGGGCGCCACTGGCATCACGTCAGCTGGACCGCGTTTTGCCTGGTCAGACTGTGCCTGACGTTCGCGCGCCTCCAGCGTACGGCCGCTCAGCGGACGGCGCTGGAGTCCGGCTGGCACCGGCTGAGACCGGGGTTCTACGGGTGGCTGTCCCCCATGCGTCCCCCAGTCCCTAGGGGCCAAATGCATCCAAATGGCCCCGCACGGCAACGCCAAAGGGCGGTGCCGGGCCCCAGGGGCTGGGGCCCGGCACCGCCCTTCTCGCTCCGGGCTAATCGGCCTCGCTGACATACCTGACGTCGTGGATCTGCTTCAGGTAATTATCCCGCTGGCCGACGATGCACCGCGCATAGATGGCCAGCAGCACGGGAACGCTGTTCCCCGCCCACTCGGCGACCTGGGCCGGGGGTATGCCCTTGTTGAGCCACGCAGTGAGGCAGGTGTGGCGGCAGTCATACACGCGCTTGCCCGCCGGCGACTCGTACTCGTGGGGCTGGAGAACCTCCGCTCGGGCCTTGTCCCAGACGCGCCGAAAGACCGAGCCCGCCAGCCTGCCGCCGAACTCTCCAGGGAAGAGGAGGTCTGCCGGCTTGAGCTTGTACTTGTTGATGACCTCGCGGAGGAAGGCGACGAGATCAGGGTGGATCGGCACGGTCCGGGTGTCGCCCTCCGCCCGCCCCTTCAGGTCACGGTCATCGTGGGGCTCTCCGCTGTCGGTCCACTGACTACCGACCTCCGGCCGGGCGCTGTGGACGATGAACTCGCCCCAGCCCTCTTCCGGCAGCGTGGCGTCGCTCACGTGAAGTGCGACCGCTTCCTCGGGGCGGAGGCCGGCGTAACAGAGCGTCGCGAAGAAGGCTCGGTAGAGCGGACCTCGCCGCAGGGGACGTGTGCCGATCCAGGCCAGGAGGGCGGTGACCTGCTCGGGGTTCAGCAGAGACCGCTTGTCGATAGCCTGAGCGACCTTGGGGGCGCCGCCTCCACTTCCCTTGCCTTTGGGCAGTGGGTTCTGGCGGAGGACGCCGTGGCGGACCGCGTACTCCATCACCAGGTTCATGATCCGACGGTTGCGGGACACGGAGCTGGCGGCTGCGGCGGTGCCATCCAGAAGCGTCCCGAGAGCGGATATGACCGAGTCGACGTGGTCCGACTGCTCCCACGCCGACATGGACAGCGTGTTGCGCTGAACCCAGTCGAGAATGACGCGCACGTCGTCGGGCATCGTTTCCTCGGGGTTCGTCCGGCGCTTGGAGTTGAAGGCCCATTCGCGCAGTGCCATCCGCACCTTGACCGGATCGAACTGCTTCGGAGGCGTGCGGAGCAGGGCGATGGTCACAGGGGTCAGAGCCTTGGCGACGTTTTTTCGTGTGTTGGCGGAGAAGCGCGGCCAAGATTTGTCGACGAATTCGACCGCGAAGTCATACCAATTGATGTCTGCCGCCTTGCTGGCGTACGAGATCGGCAGGCCGGTCTCGTGGCTGAAGGGCTCACCACGCTTGACCGCGGTCAACAGGTCGGAGCGACGGGCATCCGCGAGTGCCTTGGTCGGGTACGTCTTGCTGTGCTTCTTGGTACCGACCTTCCAGATCACCTTGTAGGTGTATCCGTTCGCTCGCGTCCGGCGCTCGATGTTGTAGATCCGTACGTCAAACGTGCCATCAATCAAGATGCGTCCTCACAATCAGTAAGCCAGTTTTCGAAATCGCTACGTCGCACTCGCAGGGAGCCATTGGGAAGTCGGATGCAACGCGGCCCGCGACCCTTCTGCCGCCAGTCGTAGAAGGTGCTGCGTGCGACCCCCAACTCGACGCACACTTCATCGACGGTTAGCTTCGCTCCAGGCCGGACTGCTACTGCCATGACTTCACCCCGTTGCCGCTGCGAGCATCGTGGCGGCAACGGCCTACCGCCTCGAGATGAAAATGGGCAGGGGGTATCACAAGTCGGCACATGCGAGTGAGGTCCTTAGCAGACGGGCGCGGAGCGCGATGGAGCAGAGACAAAACGCCAGACCCCAGCGGCACAGCGAGGCGTCGCTGACTAGAGCCGATTGGAGTCGCGATTCAGGGCAATAGCGACCGTGCGCCGAACATGAACTCCTTACGTTTTACGGCGCGATCGACTACGCCCGCCCCCGACTCCACCGCCAAGCACAGTCGGGTGCGAACTCCCTCAATGGTCTGCACGATCCCCGGTTTCGGTAACCGGGGATCGTCGGCTACATTCCGCCCCCGCAACCGCGAGCTACGAGGTAAGCCGGTAGGACCTGAGCGCGGGGTGCGCGTGGTCATCCACCAGGGCGAGAAGCCCGCCCTCGGTGAGTCGACTGAGGTTGCGAGCCACGACGCGTTCGGGGCCGCCGACGGCTCGTGCGATACCTCGGGCTTCGGCGCCGGGGTGCGCCGCGACGTGCGCGAGCACCACCAGGTCTTGGCGATGCCCACGCTGCGCCAAGTCCTCACCGAAAAGGCCGGCGGCGCAGACGCAGAGGCACAGGGCCGTGGAGAGGGCGGCGTAGTCGGCCTTCGTCTGGGCGGTCCATGCGTTCATGGCGCCGAGCGCCATGAGGATCGAAGCAGTGACGCGGACCGATCGAAGTGCGGCCTTCGGCAGGTGGGCCTCCTTAGCTAGGGCCCAGGGCGCGAGACGGGAGACGGAGCCAGCGCGGCACGCTGGCACCCGCACCGTTGGAAGCGTCTCTGACCTGGTGTTTTCCGGGGAGGTTGTACGTTGACATGGTCTCCGGGGGTGGTTCCAGTCCCCCACGGCTCTTTCTCGTCTGCCGTGGGCGAATCTGACCTCGGGCCTACGAGGCGGGGTCTGGCCATCTCGGCGGGAGGAGGGAGGCGACGCCTTCAGCGCGAAGCAACTGCACCACCTCGCCGATTAGGGACTGGTCGCATCGGAACCGAACGCTTCGCGTCGGTTGCACCCTTGTACGCAGGCATCCCAGCGGCCAGGGGACGAAGTCCGGCCAGCCGCGATCTGAGCCCTGCGCACGCCGACACACGTCAGCCCACCGCGGTCCAATGCCAGGGCCGGCGTCCTTCCCGACCTCTTACGCAGTCGATTCGGTACTGCGCCTGCTCTCGCGCTTCGGCGTCCTGGTCCGCTGTTTGCATCCCGAATGTCACCAGCCGCAGTTCCCGGATACCCCGCAGAGTCGGATACCCCGCCCAGTCACGTACGTCAAAGCCGTACTGCTCGCTGTAATCGGCGTATTGGGCGGCGGAAAGGGTGCCGAAGGTATCGAAGGCCACCGCCGTTGAGGTCAGGTCCCATTCGGGCGGCCCCATCGACGTGCGTTCGAAGTCCAGGAGGAGGGCACCCTGGTCGGTCACTGCACAGTTGCCACCCCATGCGTCTCCATGGACCACGCAGTGCGGCAGCCCCGGCGGGAGCTCGGACCACTGCTCCTTCAGTTCGTCAAGGCGACCCAGGAGCCAGGTCTTATCACCCTCGGTCGCACAGCGCGCAGCGCTGAGTCGCTCGGCGATACGAACGAACGGCTGCAGCTGCCCGATGGGAAACGTCGGCCTGGGCAGTTTGTGCATCCGCCGCAGGAGCGGGGCCAGTTCAGCTTCACTGCCCTGCCGATGGGGCGGAAGAAGTTCCCAAAACGTCGCCGCGCGACCACGTGCCTGGACGGGCTGATCTCTCGATATCGGCCGCACGGCCGGCACGTTGTTCTCGGCAAGCCATCGCGCCACGGCTACCTCGCGGGCGGCGACATCGTCCTGGCCCGGTCGGGAGATGCGCACGACCACGTCGCTAGCGAGCTTCCACAGGTCGTTCTCGGCGAGGCGGATGGGTTCAGCGCCGTCAGCGGACAGACCGGCAGCCGCAGCCACCTCTTCGAGGACGGCGAAGGACTCCTCGGTGGGCGTCGTGGTCATGCGTTGACCGTAGTGGTGATCCGGCTCCGGAGTTCAGCCACGTCGGGCCTGCGAGCATACCGGGCGGAGGCGCTCGCGAGATCGTCCATGTCAGTGACTGCGCGTTTGGAGCGGAGCTTCCCGACTTCGTCCAGGGCTCGGTTCGCGATGGCCACGGCCTGCTGGGGGTCGCCCGTGACCATCGTCAGCGTGGCCAGTTTGGTGCCGGACAGGGCGCGGGAGCGTACATAGGCGTCCGTATGGCCTTCGATCGCCGTCTCGAGTCGAGAGATCGCCAACTCGGTCGACTGTCCAGACATGAGCGCGATATCGAAGGCAGCGTGACCGGTGTCCCCGTGGTGCTGCGCGTCGTCGTAGTAGGACATCCAAGGTACGTCTTCGCCATCGCGGGCTCGCCCGAAGATCTTGTCGGACTGATTGATCGCGGCCAACGCCTCATCCGGTTCCCGCATCTTCGCCCACGCCCGCGCCCTGGCGTTATGGAGCATGGACTGCTCACGCGGCGTGAGGCGATCTGAGCGCAGAAGGCCGCTCTCCGCGTAGGTGAGGCCCTCATCCGGGCGCCCGCGCCAAATTTCGTGACGCGCACGCCAGTTGAGTGCCGATGCGCGCAAGTGCCAGTTGTTGCCCTGCTCAGCGCACCAGGTGCCGAACCGCAGCAGCTCGGTCGCGTCATCGTGGGCGTAGGCGTCGAAGGCACTGGCGCCCATCACGACGGAAAGACGCCCGACAGCGGTATAGAGGCCGTCCTTCAGCTCAGTCGGGTACTTCGCGGCGAGCAGCCCCTTGGCCCAGATGAACAGACCCAGGGATGAGCTGCCGACGATTCCTCCACCTCCGTAGAGGTTGTCCCAGCCAGCGAGGGTGTCCGCCGCCGTCAGGACCTGGCGGATGTCCTCGGGTCGGACGGACTTGGGGAGTGCGTTTGGTCCGGACGACGGGAGCAGGTCGACGAATGCAGTCGGGGCGAGGGCGGCTACTCCACCCAGCGAGAA
Source organism: Streptomyces sp. NPDC085944 (assembly GCF_040686295.1). Lineage (NCBI taxonomy): Bacteria > Bacillati > Actinomycetota > Actinomycetes > Kitasatosporales > Streptomycetaceae > Streptomyces > Streptomyces sp. NPDC085944. Next base: position 14,816 of record NZ_JBFBJX010000022.1, read on the forward strand.
GAAGGCGCGGCGCTCCATAGCTGACTGGCTCCGTTCCGAAAGCACAGGCGGGTTCAGTTCCAGCATGCCCTCCGCCCGGGGTCCATTGGCACCCTGATCGACTTCGCTAGCGACTTTGTCCGCATGCGTAGCCTCCCTGGCTGCCTCCTCCTCGACGAGACGCCACAACCTCGTGAGCGCGCCTCCGGCCTCAACGGCGCCATCCAAGAGGCTGGCCAGCGCGCCGTCGCACTCGCGCTCGCACTTCTCGATGCGCTCGATCATTGTGGCGCTGAGGTGCACCTTTGCGCCGACCTCGCGCGTCGACATCCTGCGCATGTTGCGCCAGTTGCGCAGCTCCTTGCCCCACCATGCGCGTACCGACGCCGTCTCGTCCAGGGGCTTGGGCTTCTGTGCCATGACTTCTCCTCCGGCGCCCTGATGCGGACAGCACTGCTGCCCTTCGATTGTCCGCATCCCGGTTCTCGTTCACAGGATTTTTTCGAGACTGGTCGAGCTCAACCGACTCCGACCACAGCGGTGCTGGTGCTCCATCAACGGCGCGCCCGTGGCGCAAACACGACGGCCCGGCACCCATGGCGAGGGCCGGGCCGCACAGCGCGAGCGCACCGTCACCTGAGTAGGGGCGACGTCATGGAGCCGATGCAGGTAGTGAATGTGGCCCACGCGTCCGGTGAGAATCCGGTGTGCGGGCCGTCGGGGCACTTGGAGTCCCGGACCAACGTCAGCAGCGGCGTGTTGGCTACTTCCACGCATTCATTGTCGGGTGAGGCGCTGTAACTGCTCTTGAACCATGTGATTTCCTGGGGCTGTTCGGCCACGGATTTTGTCCTCGCTACTTCTGATCTTGCAGGTGCCTCTTGCGGGCCTCGGCGATCAACTCGGCCGAAGAATCGGGGTCTAGCGCCTCTTCGCTAAGAAAAGCGCGAGCACGCTCGTAGGCGGCTCGCGAACCTTCTTCTTCCAGAAAGAGGGAACCTACGGCGTTTTCGATGAAAATGACATCGAGGGACGGATCTGGCCCGCCGTAGACGATGAAGCTGGTGAGTGTTGCGCTGTACGCGCCAGAGTTGAACGGGAGGACTTGGATCGTGATGGTCGGCTCTGCTCGCCGGTCCAGCAGCAGGTCAAGCTGCTCGACCATGACTTCGGGGCCCCCGACGTTGCGCCGGAGCACGCTCTCGTCGAGCACGCAGTGGTAGGTCGGTGGCGTCACGCGCGCAAGGATCTGTTGGCGTTGCATTCGCATGTCCAGATACTCCGTCACCTCTTCCGCCGTAAGGGTGTTGCCCGGCGTCGCCTTGATGGCGGCGGCGTAGCGCCTCGTCTGAAGGAGGCCCGGCACCACGCCGTTAGAAAGGTGCCAGATCGATTTGGCCTCATTCTCAAGCGGCAGCAGCACCCTCATGGGATCCGAGAGCTTTCCCGCGTAGGGTACCCACCACCCGTCCGTGACCTTACTGTTCTGTGCCAGGTCGATCAGCTCTGCCGTTTCCTCTGGTGAGGCTCCGTATACCTCGCCGAGCTGCTTGACCTGATTCCACCGCACATTTCCCTTGGCCTGCTCATATCGGCTGACCGTCGCCTTTGATATGCCTGCCCGCCGGCCAGCCTCCTCGGCCGAGAGACCGGAACCCTTCCTCAGCGCGAGCAGGCGAAAGCCGAGCTGGCGGCGTCGGGCTGTCGGACCCGACTCGATCTCGCCGTTCAGCGCGGCACTCTTCGACGCGTTCGTCATGCTGGCGGCTCCCCTTGAACGAGTGCGACCAGTGTCCTGTCTGGCGCGTAGCGACCACAAGGGACGTTACACGGCGGAACAGAGGCCGGGTTACGCACCAGATGGAGCCCGGAAGTCTCATGCGGACACTTCCGCCGTGAGCGTTACATGGAGAGCGTTCCCGAGCCCATACTCCAACTCGATCGACTTGCACCGCAGTTGAGCAGGCGCGCTTCACGGTCCGCTTCAGACCCTTGGACGCGAGACCACCGTAGCGACGCCGCTTCACTCGCACCCCTGACGCCGAGCGCCCCCATGCACGTCACTTGGGAGACTGCCGATGAGCCCAGCTACAACTGCGCTTCTCAGCGCCGCTGCCGACCTGCGCATGGACCCGAGCCCTGGCTTCGCAGCAACCTTTCCTCCTTGCCCCTCGCGAGTCGGTGAGATGCGCCGCCGCACAGCCAACCGACTCCAGGCGTGGAAGATCTCTCAGCGGGACGCCGAGGGCATCACCCTCGCGGTGTCGGAACTCGTCACGAACTCGGTAGTCCACGGTGAAGGATCGGTCTGCTTCGTCCTTCGGCAGGTCGCCAACGAGATCCGGGTGGAGGTCACCGACAGCAACCCGCAGCCGGCCATGGTGAAGAACGCGGGCCCGGACGACATCTCGGGCCGCGGGATGTTCCTGGCCGCGGTCTTCGCGCAGCGCATTGAGGTCAGCGACGACGGCTACACCACCACTGTCGCCTTTCCCCTCTCGGGGCACCTGCGATGAGGGCGCTGGTGGCCGAAGGTAGAACACCGTTCCGAGGCCCGTGGAACAGCATCGACCAGGAGTCCCAATTACGCGAGCGCGGCACAGCGGAATCCGGTGTCGTTGTCCTTCATCGACGCGGCGGCCGTGTTCTGCAGGGACGGCGCCGCGCGTTCGAACGGAGAGGTGAAGGCCGAACCCTTCAAGTGGAAACGCCCGTTGCCAGGCTCTTCCTCGGTGGAGCACCACTCCCAGACGTTGCCACAGAGGTCGAAGATGCCGAACGGGCTAACGCCGGACTGGTAGCGGGAGACGGGGGTCGTCGCGTCGATGCCGGCCTCAGCCGTGTTCGCCTTCGCGGCGGTCGGCTCGCTGCCCCAGGGGTAGATGCGCCCCCGTGGTCCACGAGCCGCCTTCTCCCATTGCCGCGCAGTGGGCAGCGACTTACCGGCCCAGCGGGCGTATGCGGTCGCGTCGTGCCAGGTGACCCATACCACCGGGTGGGTGGCCAGAGTGACGGGACAGCGGCCATCCGGCCAGTGCTGTGGTGGCCGGTGATTCGTGGCAAGCACGAACCTGCCGTAGTCCTCGTTGGTCGTCGGGTAGACGTCGATGAGGAACGGCTCCAGCCACACCGAGCGGTTGTCGGGCCCCGAGAGGTAAATACCCTCTTCAACGAGGGCCATCACCTTCCTGTCGACCGGGTGCCGGCGGGTACTCGGCTCCCTGCGCAGCAGTTCCTCGGCTCGTTCGTCGTGCTCGGCAGCGGCACGTTCGGTCAGCAGCGCAGCGAACCGCTGCTGGACGTCAGGCGGTGCTTGGGCCAGGAGCGTGTCAAGAGCTGCCTGGTTGTCGAGCCCAAGCTCGATGGTCTCCCCGCTTCGCTTCCACCGTGGGACCTGGCGCGGGTTCACACCAACCAGGTCGGCGAAGTCCTTCTGCTTCTTGCGCATGGCCATGCGCAGCAACTCGGCCTCTCGGCCGGTCCACCTAGTCACCCCCGCCACGATGTCGCCTTACAGAGTCTCGCCAGGGATCGACAGGTACGCCTCCTGCAACTGCCGCAGGACGGGATGGTCCACAGGGAACTCGGTGTCGTCGATCGCGGCAAGCGGCCGGACACCGATCGAGGTGTTCGTGGCGAAGGCAGCGGCCATGCCCCTCGCCTGGTCCAAGGTGACCGTGGCCGTGCGGTGTTCGGCTTGCTGCTGTTGGAGCAGGGCCATGGTGACGCCGGGCAGCACAGGAGCATCGGGCCACACCACGGTGCCCTCCTGGTCGACGAAGGCCACGTTCCAGGTTCCGCCCTCGGAGACGAAGCCGTCGCGGCCGACGAAGAGGGCGTCGTCGAAGCCTGCGCGCTGGGCTGCGCCTCGGGTGTGAAGGGCTCCGAACAGGCCGACGTGCTTCACCTGGGGGAGATCGCGCTCGTACACCAGGCTCTGTGCGCGCAGCGGCGCAGGAGGCAGTGCGCCGGCGCCGCGTACGGACACGAGAACGTGCGGCTCGTTGGCGTCGGCCGGGTGCCCCATCTCGACCTTGGGGTCATAGATCGAAACGCGCACGACGCACGGCAGGGTCTGTCCCTCCAGCGCCTGGCGGACGTAGTCGCGCACACGGTCGGTATTCAGGGCTGCGTTCCACACGATCTTGCAATCCCGTACGAGGCGTTCCATGTGCAGCGTCAGGCCACGGATGCTCCCGTCGGTGTCGACGCGCATGGACGTGAAGTGCCCGACGTTGGTCAGCGCCAGGGAGAGCAGGTCGTCTGCGGATACGGGCTTGCCATCGAGAGTCGCCATGGCGCCCAGCATGGCAGGACCGCCCGGTCGGGCGGCACCCCGATTCAGGTTACTGACGGGTCAACGTCATCTGAGAGTCATTCCCAAGCCTTCACGGCGAGGTGTTCGCTAGTCACCGCGCAGTCACTTCGAGTGATCGACGGCGAGGTCGGTGCCGCACGCCGCAACGGCGCCGTGTGCCGCCCACCGCTGCACAGCCCACCTCCGAGGACCCCGATGAGCCCTGCACGAGTCGCGGCCAGCCCTGGTTGGCCTGATGTGAAGAGGAGTAGCGCCATGCGCCTTTCGTTGGCCCCTCGCCGAGCCAGCGGCCAGTTCACGGGCGGGCCCGGGCGGCAAGCACCTGTTGCTGGAGCGCCGGCGGCGGAGCGTGATCACGTGGTGGCCGCGTCAGAGACGGTGACGCTGGTGCTGGGCGAGGACTCGCCATTGCCCGAGAGCCCTGCCGATGTGGAGGACCTCGTACGCCTTCTGCGCGGCCACGTTGCCCAACTGGGCGCGCGCTCCGTTCAGGGGACATCCGCGCTGCTGCGGGCGCAGCAGCTTTGCTCCGAGAGCATCCCCGAGGGCTATATGCCGAGCAGGGTGTACCTGGTCAGACTCGCCGAGGCCACGCGTGAGCTGACGGCCCACGTAGCGAGCGGCGCTGCCGGCGCAGGCAGGGTGAAAGGTCGGTGGCACTGGCGAAAGCCCCCGGTCAACGTACTGCGTGGGGCCGTCTTCGCCGTCGCCCTGGTCTGCCTGGTCCTCGCTGCTTCGGTGCCGCGGACATGACGGTGACCGGTGCCGTCGTCATTGCTCTGGTCCTCGGGCCTGTGGCTTGGCTGGTGCTGCGCGGCGATCGGGCCGCCAGGCGGGCTCGGACCGTCGAGAACCTGCCCCCGCCCGGCAGCGCTCCCCCTCACCACGGTGAGGACCGCTCAGCCTCCTGCCTACCGTCCCCGGCCGCTGCCGCGGCCCCGATATCACCCCGCACCCGCAGGGCTCACGGAGATCCACACGATGAAACAGCTTCCACGGATCGAGCAGTACGGCCTGGTCGGCGACACGCAGACCAGCGCCCACGTCCGTGACGACGGTTCGATCGACTGGCTGTGCCTGCCCCGGTTCGACTCGCCGGCCGTCTTCGCCAGCTTGCTCGGGACACAGAAGCACGGCACCTGGCGGATCGCACCGGCCTCGTCCGTAGGCCGGGACGGTTCCGGGACGGTGGATGAGCGCCGGTATCGCGGTGACTCGCTCGTCCTCGAATCGCTGTGGCGTACCCCGACGGGGTCGGTCCGCGTCCTGGACTTCATGCCGCCGCGCGACGGTACCCCGCAGGTGATCCGCATCGTCGAGGGCGTGTCCGGCGTAGTGGAGATGGTCTCGGCCATGCGTCCCAAGCCGGGGTACGGCAGCGTCAGCCCGTGGATCCACGAGGTCGGCGGGCGCATGGTCGCCGAGGCCGGCGCGGACGCTCTGTGGCTTGACACCTGTGTCCCGCAGGTGGAGAAGGACGGCGTCGTCGTCAGCGCCTTCGCCGTCGCCGCCGGGCAGAGCGTGGCGTTCGTGCTCAGCTGGTGCCCGTCCCACGCCGCCGCACCGGACGTCCCTGACCCGGAGGCCGCGCTCACGGAGACGCTCGCCTTCTGGCAGGACTGGACGACGGAGTGCACCTACGAGGGTCCCTACCGCGAGGCCGTGGTCCGGTCCTTGATCGCGCTCAAGGCGATGACGTACGGGCCGAGCGGCGGGATCGTCGCGGCGCCGACGACCTCCCTGCCCGAACTGATCGGCGGCGACCGGAACTGGGACTACCGCTTCACCTGGCTGCGCGATGCCTCCACGACGCTGGCCGCACTGCTGGGTACCGGATACCGGCAGGAGGCTCAGGCGTGGCGGCGCTGGTTGCTGCGGGCGGTGGCCGGGGACCCGGAGAACCTGCAGATCATGTACGGGATCACGGGGGAGCGTGACCTGCGCGAGCGGGAGCTTCCCTGGCTGCCCGGGTATGAGGGCTCGGCCCCGGTACGGGTCGGCAACGGAGCGGCGGACCAGCTGCAGCTCGATGTGTACGGCGAGGTGATCGAGACCCTGTACCTCGCGCACCAGAGCGGTGTGGCCCACTGCGCCGACACCGCCGTGCTGCACCGGCGGCTCGTGGAGCACCTGTCCCGGCGCTGGCGGGAGCCCGACGAGGGGATCTGGGAGATCCGAGGAGCGCGCCGGCACTTCGTGCACTCCAAGGTGATGGCCTGGGTGGCCGTCGACCGCACCATCCGTCTGGCCGAAGCCGGTGCCCTCGACATGGACCCGGCTCCCTTGGTCGAACTGCGAGCAGCGATCCACCACGAGGTCTGCAGCGAGGGCTTCGACCGGGTGCGCAACACCTTCACGCAGTCCTACGGCTCCCAGGAGCTGGACGCCGCCACGCTGCTGATCCCCCGCGTGGGCTTCCTGCCGCCCGACGACCCGCGCGTCGTCGGCACGGTGGACGCCGTCCGGCGCGAACTCTCCACCCCTGACGGTCTCGTGCGCCGATACCCGACCCGCGGCAGCCGCACCGGGGTGGACGGGTTGAAGGGTGATGAGGGCGCCTTCCTGCTGTGCTCCTTCTGGCTCGTCGACGGCTTGGCCCTGACCGGCCGCATCGACGAGGCCCGTGCCCTGTTCGAGGGCCTCTTGGAACTGCGCAACGACCTCGGGCTCCTGGCGGAGGAGTACGACCCGGTCCAGCGGCGCCAGCTCGGGAATTTCCCGCAGGCGTTCAGCCACATGGGGCTGATCGAGAGCGCCCGGCTCCTTCAGGTCCTGACGGAGGGGCCTGCCCACCGCCACGGCCCGGTCTCGGTGCCATCGCCGCGCTCGGCCGCCTCCAGCACGCGCACGATCAGCCCCGACCTGACGCCGCAGCACGCCACCCACGCCTGACGAGGATCCTCATGCCTGACAGCGCCTTCCCGGCACGGCCGGCCGCTACCGACCACCGCAGACGGCGGCCTCCGGTCGACGCGATCACGTTGCACCGTGCCCGCCGCGCCGTGGCCGTGCCCCTGGTGCTCCTTGGCACGTTGCTGGTAGCCGCCTTCGCCCTCCGGTCGGTCTCCGCGGTGGGCCCCGGCTGGCTCCTGACCGGTCTGGTCTGCGGGCTGGGTGGGGTCGCAGCCATCGCGGCTCGCCAGGCACGCACCTTCGCCCAAGCTGTGCAGACGGCAGCAGAGGAAGCCCAGGCAGCAGCGCAGACGGCCGTGGAGGGGGCTCGGGCAGCGGCGCTGGCGAGGGTGGCGGAGGCGGCGGCGGCCGTCGAGAAGTCGGTGCAGTGGTCGGCGGACGAGCTGTGCCGCGGCGGGCGCCCCACGCTGCAGGACCCACAGACGCCGCCACCGGCCGGCGCGAACGACGGGATCAACAACGCGCTGGGTGCACTGCAGGTGCAGGCCATCGCCTCCCTGATACGCGTCCACGACGAGTCCCAGTCCGTCGTCCTGCTGGAAGTGCTGCGCCGCCTGGCCATGCGCGAGCACGCCCTGGTCGGCAAGGCACTCCAGGCGCTGAGTCGGCTGGAGATGCTGACCGACGACCCGGAGCTGCTGGCCAAGATCTTCGAGATCGATCACCTCGTGACGCGGATGCGGCGTCAGGTGGAGAGCACGGCGGTGCTGGGCGGGCAGTCCCTGCGCAGCACACGTCAGCCCGTGCCCGTCACCACCACGCTGCGCGGGGCGGTCTCCGAGGTCGTGCAGTATCCGCGCGTGGCCGTCGCCGCCGGGTCCGTTGGCGCCGAGCTCGGCCTCCCCGGCCATGTGGGTCCGGACCTCACTCACCTGCTGGCAGAGCTGATCGAGAACGCCTGTGAGAGCTCCGACCCGGCGACGAAGGTGATGGTGCGTGCGCAGCGGGTCGCGAACGGACTGGCGGTCGAGGTCGAGGACCGGGCCATGCCCATGCACCCGCAGACGCGGGCACAGATGAACCGCCTCCTGAAGGCGCCGAGCGAAGTCGACGTGAGCGGCCAGGTGCGGGCCGGGCAGCTCGGGCTGCTGGTCGCGGCGAAGATCGCCGAATCGCACGGCTTTTCCGTCGTGCTGCAGGAGAACACAACCGGAGGCACCACCGCCCTCGTCGTCATCCCCGGGCGACTCCTCGTCGCGATTCCCCCCGTCGAGGACGCCGGCATGCCCGCGGGGCAGTCTCGGTCCGCCCTTCCGCCGGTGCGGCAGACCACCGCAGCCCCTTCTCCAGGCCAGGCCACCCGCCCCGGGCCCCCCGGCACGCCAAGCCCCGCGGCGGCAGGTCATCCGGGGAGCGCGCCCGCCCTGCCAACCCGCACCCGTCAGGCCGGCGCGTTCCGACCACCCCGCGAGCAAGCGCCCGTGGCCGCGCCGACGCCGGGGCTGGCCGCCGCCTTCCGTTCCGGCATCCAGGCCGGCGGCGCCACCCCCTCTCGCCCTGCTCCGAACGAGCACCCGCACCCCTGAACCACGCACGCCCCCCTTCCTGCCGGCCCACTCCCACGCGTCGGACCCTTCCCCCCTTCTGGAGCGATCCCTATGAGCACCCACCACGAGACCGGCACCGTGACCGGCGTGTCCGCGTCCGAGAGCAGCCCGAGCGGCCAGCGGGACAACATGGCCTGGCTGCTGCGTCAGTTCGCCGGCGACACCCCGGGCGTCACGCACGCCGTCCTGCTGTCACGGGACGGGCTGCGTCTCCTGGACAGCGACGTGGACAAGGACTGGGCGGACGAGCTGTCGGCCGCCATCTGCGGCGTCGCCTCTCTCGCCTCGAACATCTCCGGCCCCAGCCACAAGAAGCGGCCAACCCGGCAGATCATCATCGAGCGGGACGACTGCCTCTACTTCGTCCAGAGCGCCGGGTGCAGCGCCGCCTTCGACAACCGCCCCGGCAACGAGCGCGGCGAGGTGGAGACGATCCTCGCCGTCGTCGCCACCACGGACGCCGACGCAGGCTCCGTGGGCTTCGAGATGGGCCGCCTGGTGTCGAAGTTCGCCCCCTACATGAAGATCCCCGTCCGGGTCGGCACGAGCGGCGACGTCCGGTGACCTGGCTCGGCCGCGCGGCCGAGGAAGCGACGTTCGTGCGGACCTACACCCTGACGCGCGGGCGCACCAAGCCGAGGCATCTGCTCAGTCTGGACACGGTGCTGGAAGCGGGGTCGGGCCGGCCCGGCCCGGCACAGGCCGAGGAGTGCGCGGAGATCCTCGCCCTGTGCCGGGCCCACCGACGGTCGGTGACCGAGCTGGCGGGCCGCCTCGGCCGGCCGGTCACCGCCGTCAAGGTCCTCGTCTCCGACCTGCTGGACGCCGACGCCCTGGTCGTCCCCGTCACCGCCCCCTACGCCGCATCCGGCTCGGACTCGGATGCGGGCCCCTCCACCCAGCTGCTGGCGGCCGTTTCCGCCGGCCTGAAGAGGAAGTTCCCCAATGCCACCCGCTACCCCCAGGCCGGATGACTCCCGCGTGGTCCTGCGTCCTTCACCGCGCCCGCCTGCCAGCACCGCGCCGATCGTGCTGAAGATCCTGATCGCCGGGGGCTTCGGCGCGGGCAAGACCACCGCCGTGGGTGCCGTCAGCGAGATCACGCCGCTGAGCACCGAGGAGTACCTGACCGAGGCCGGCGCGGACGTGGACAGCCTGGCCGGCCTGGAGACCAAGCGGACCACCACGGTCGCCTTCGACTTCGGCCGTCTGAGCCTGCCCGACGCGCCCGTGCCCCTGGAGCTGTTCCTGTTCGGCACGCCGGGCCAGGACCGGTTCGTCGACCTCTGGTACGAACTGGCCCGCGGCGCCGTCGGGGCGGTCGTCCTGGTCGACACCCGCCGTCTGGAGAGCAGCTTCACCCCCGTCAGCTTCTTCGAGGACATCGGCCTGCCCTTCGTCGTCGCCGTCAACCACTTCGACGGTGCCCACCGCTACCACCCCGAGCAGGTCCGCATCGCCCTCGAACTCCCCTCCTCTGTACCGGTGGTCGCCTGCGATGCCCGCGACCGCAACCACGTCGCTGGCGTCCTGCTCACCCTCGTCGGCCACGCCGAGACCCGCACCTCCGCCGGGCGCGGTTACTCCGCACCCACCACCCTCCAGGAAGCCTGATGTCCCAGCACCCCTACCGCACGCCGCAGGCCGCACCGCCCGCGCAGTCTCTTCCGCGACGCGACATGCGGGAGGCCGCACGCGGCCCCTTCACCCCGCCGGACACCGCCCTCCCCAGCCAGTCGGCCCAGCAGGCGCCGGAGCTGGCGCAGCGCTACGAACTGCTGCACCGCCTGGGCGTTCCCACCACGGCCGACGAGGACTTCGACGACCTGGCCCGGGACATGGCCACACAGGCCGGGTTCCTGTACGGGTTCGTCAACCTCTTCCTGGAGCAGCAGACCTTCGTCGGGCTGCACCAGCCCCCGGCGGACAGCGGTTTCGTGATCGTCGGACGCACCATGAGCCGCGACCACGGCTGGTGCCCGGAGGTCATGGCGCGCCGGAAGGCCCTGCCGCTGCACGACGTGCACGCGTCCCCGCGCTTCAGCGGCAACGCGGTGGTCGACGCCGTCGGGATCCGCTCCTACTTCGGCGCCCCGCTCATCCACGAAAGCGGCACCGTGCTGGGCACGGTGTGCGTCATCGACCCCGAGAAGCGGCCCCTGGCCGAAGCCCGCCGTCTGCGGGACATCGTCATAAACGCCAGTGCGCAGGTGATGGACCACATCTCCCGCGCCCCCGTCCGCTAAGCCGTTCCCCCCACCCGCTCCGCGTTGCGACCTTCACCCAGGGAGAGGGAGACCATGTCCGCCACACCCACCGCACCGCCGCCTTCGCTGCGTCCCTACCTCACCGCCCGCCACGACCTGCTGTGGCAGGAGGCGGATGTCTTCGTAGCGGAACACATCGCGCCGCGCGCTGCACGGATGGAGGCCGCCCCGGGCAAAGTGGAGCGCAAGGCCGCCGACCTGATGGCCGCGCGGGGCTGGTTCGCCGTCACCGTCCCGGCCGCCTTCGGCGGGCTGAACGCCGGCCACGTGGCCAGGACCATCCTGATCCACCGCATCGCGCGGGTCTCAGCGGCTGCCGCGGCCATCCTGCAGGCGACCCTGATCCCCGTCGGCGCCCTCCTCCACTTCGCCACCTATGAGCAGAAGGGCCGCTGGCTTCCCCGGGTCGCGGACGGCTCCCTGCTGCTCTCGATCGCTGTGACGGAACCGCTCGCCGGCGGACACATCGGCGGCATGGCGACCACCGCCGAACGCGCCGGCCACGAGTGGGTGATCACCGGCAGCAAGATCCACATCGGCAACAGCCACCTCGCCGGCGCCCACCTCGTCGTCGCCCGCACCGCCGGGCCCGGCGTGAGCACCTCCCAGGCGCTGACCGCGTTCATGGTCGAAGCCGACCGTCCCGGCCTGTCCGTCCCCGGCCACCAGGCCGCTCTCGGCCTGCACGGCTTCTCCGCCGGCCGACTCGACCTCGACCACGTTCGCGTTCCCCAGGACGCCGTGGTCGGCGAGGTCGGCCAGGGCCTGGCCGTGGCCCAGAGCAGCAGCATCCTGTACGGCCGCTCCAACCTGGCCGCCGTCAGCCTCGGCATCCACGAGGCCGTCGTCGACACCACCACCACGCGGCTCAAGACCCGCCCCCGCTACCGGGGCACCCTGTCCGACCTGCCCGTTCTTAGGGACCGTGTCGGCGCCATGGAGGCCCGCCTGCGTGCCGGCCGGATACTCGCCTACCAGGCGGTGCACCTTCTCGACCAGGGCCTGCCCTGCGACGCCGACCTGATCAACTCCAAGTACCTAGGCCACCAGTGGGCCGCGCAGTCCGCCCAGGACGCCATGGAACTGCACGGCGCTCACGCCCTCGACGGCGCGTACGTCCTCCAGCGCTTCTGGCGCGACATCCAGCACACCTACCCCCCGGCCGGCACCGGCGAAGTCCAGCGAATACGCCTGGCGGACGCCGCCTTCGACGAGGACCACATCCAGTGGTCCGAACGCCTGGCCGCCGAGGCCGCGTGGGCCCGCCCTGGCCCGACCGCCGCCTAGACCCCCGTGCGCGGGGCACCCCGTGAATCCGCACCGCCGCGCACGGGCCCGTGCCGCCGGCCCCGTCCCCCGCGGGGACCGGCGGCACCTCCCCCGGTGACCGCCCAACCCAGCCGAGAAAGAGACATCGTGACCCCGTCCGAAGCGACTAGCGCACCCATCACCCCGCTGACGCCGACCCTGCTGCGCGTCGCCCAGCACCTGGCCGGCGGCCTCGCGCCCAAGGAGATCGGCGCACAGACCGGGCTGTCGGCCGAAACCGTCCGCCAGTACGTGCGCGACATCCGCGAGAGCCTTCACTGCCCGCCGCGCTGCAAGCCCCCGGTGATCGTGCACCGCCTGTTCGCCACCCGGCAGGTGGCCGTTCCCGCGCCCGACCGGCCGGCGCCGCAGTTCAGTCCGGAGGATCTGCTGCTTGTGCGAGCCGTCGCCGAGCACAGCGACTCCCGCGACGTCGCCCTCGCCGCCAACCTCGCCCCCGCCGACCTGCGCGCCGCGCTCGACCAACTGCTCGCCGATACGGGCGCCAAGGACACCACCCAGCTGGTCATCCTGGCGCTCGGATGGAACCTGCTGACGGCCGAGCCGACGCGCGTCGGAGCGAGCCAGTGAACCGGCGCCCGGCCACCACGACCCACCAGGGCCGGCCAACCGCGGCACCCTTCACCACGGTGCCCTCGGCCGCCGTGTACGAGATGCGCACGTTACGCACGGACGCCGAGCGCGAGGAGGCCGCGGCCCTCGTCCAGGACCGCCAGCGCTGGCTCGCCATGCGCAAGCTGCCCGTGCCCGCTCAAGCCGACGTCCCGGCCCTCTTCCGTTACCCGCAGGCGAAGCCGGCCGGGCTGTTCGAGGACGGGAAGCTGCTGGCCTGCCTGATCCCCGAGCGCGACCCCGGCCTCGGCTGGGGCGAGGGTCCTTGCCTCCTCCTCGGCTGCGTCCACACCCTGCCTGACCATCCCGACGACATCATGCGGTTGATCACCCTGTGGGCCTCAGACTTCGCCGCCCGGCAGGGCCTGCCCGCCGTACGTGCCGAGGCCCTGGCTCGCCACCCTCTGGATGCCGACCCCATCGCCGCCCTTCTGCGTCGGCTCACCGACATGGGCTGGGTCATCCGGGGTTCCGGGACAGGACGCGAGGGTGAACGAGTCGCCCGCCTCGAACTCGCCGCCGAGCACCGGCCCGGGCTGAGCACCCTGATCGCCTGCCGTGTCCACGCGCCGGAGACGGCCCCGGACGAGCGGGGAAGCGCGTGACGACCTCCGCTCCCCAGCGCCCCGACCTCACCCGCGAACTGATCGCCCGCGCAGCCCAGTCGGCCGCGCACCGGGCGAAACGAGTACGCAACCAGCTCGACGCCGTCCAGGTCGGCCAGGGCCGTCATACCGACCACGCCAACGCCAAGATCCTGAGCCGCATCCTGGCCGATCACGACTGGCCCGGCCATCGTCTCGTCGGCCCCGACGGAGCCCGCGCCGCCTGGAGCATCGCCCTGCACAGCGACGACGATCCCGCCTTCCAGCGCGCCGCCACCACCCTGCTCGGTCGCGCAGTCCAAGCCGGCGACGCCCTGGTTACGCACTGGGCCCACCTGCACGACCGCGCTCTCATCACCAGCGGACGCGACCAGGAGTACGGGACCCAGCTCCTGCTGAGCGCCGACGGGATCGAGCTGTGCCCGCTGACCGCGCCGGCGTCGGTCGACGCACGCAGGGCCACCGTGGGCCTGCCACCCATCGCTCTCGCTCTCACGGCGGTGCGCCGCCGCTACGCGGCAGACAGCTGCGCCGACGAAACCCCGACCGTCGTCCTCGCGGGGGCCGCGTGAACACACGGCCCCCCGGGCTCTCCACCAGGCGGCCTGCTGGCCGCGACTTGGCCCTGCGAAAGGACTGTTGACCGATGAAGCTCACCGCCGCCGTCGTCGCTGCCGGTGCTGCCCTCTCCCTCACCACCGCCCTGGTCGGAGCCGCTCGGCTCAGGCAGGACGCGCGGCACCAGGCCGAGCGGAACGAAGCGCTCCTCGCGCACAACCAGCTCGACTGGCTGAGCCGGGTGTCCACCAACGCTGACCTCGCCGAACTGTGGAAGCCCGAGGACATGAAGGCCGAGGAGTACATGCAGCTCATGTCGGCCAACCGACTCATCTGCGCCCTGAGCCTGCGCCACTGCCTCGGCCGCATCCGGGACGGACAGCTGCCGTTCTACGCCGCCATGGTCATGGACTTCGAAGTCTGCTGGCGCTACTGGAAGCGCTTCGGAGACCTCCGCGCCCAGGAGGCCGAGGGCGATGAGCAGGCTCAGCACTTCACCCAGGCACTGGACGAGGCCGCCAAGAATCACCCGCAGGCGCAGCCCGCCCCGGCCTGACGGCACCACCACCGACTCCGGACGCGTGACCGCCGAGAAACTCCGCCGACCGCCACCGTCCGGCGACAGGCCCCGGGGCCCAACCGGGCCCCGGTATCCCGCACCATCCACCACTCCCAGGAGGCATGCATGACCGCCATCCAGACCGAGAGGCCGACCGCCCCCGCGCAGGCGGACCTCGTGAAGAACGACGACGACCCGTTCGGGCTCGACATCACCTTCATCGAGGGCACGCCGGCGACCGAGACGGCGCTGATGTGTGGCACGGGCGACAACTGCGGCAGCTCCTGCCCCAGCGCCTGCACCACCTCGTAAGCCGGGACACCCCGGCAGCGCGGGCCGGACGGGGCTCCCCCCGTCCGGCCCGCCCCGCCCGTCACACCCAGAAGGTGAGGAAAGCACTGATGACACGGCACCGGCCCAGCCTGTACGAGGCCGCAGGACAAGCCATGCTGCGCGCTGCGGTCCACACGGCCGAGCCCGCCATGCCGCCCTGGCCGAACACCGCGGCACCCACTGGCGAGTGGCGCGCGTGGCTGCGCACGGTGTGGTCCGACACCGCCTTCCAGCGCGCCGTGACGCAGGCGAGCCCTCACCTGGCGGACCAGGTGCAGGCCATCATCGACGGCCGCACGCCGAAGGTACGCCGGATGCGCCGGGCGGCGCTGTCCACCGCCCGCTACGCGATCCGTTACGCCCGCCGCTCCACCCCCTACGGCCTCTTCGCCGGCGTCGCACCGCTCGGCTTCGCCCAGACCACGTCCGTCCACATCGGTGACGAGCACCAGGCTGTGGCCCGCCCCGAGCCGACCGGCCTCGAGGACATGCTCACCACCTGGGAGAGCGACGCCGCGCGCATGGCCGACGCGGAGGTCTGCGTCAACAACCTGATCGCACGGCGCGACCAACACGTCCATGTGCCCTCCGAGGGCGACTCAGAGTTCCGCGTCGCTCTAGGCCCCGCGGTACGTCTCGTGCTCTACCTGGCCCAAACTCCAATCGAGTACCGCCAGTTGTCCGACAAGCTGGCAGCCCAATTCCCCGACGTGGGTGCCACAGCCTGCGACCGGCTGCTCGGTGAACTGCTCCGGGTACGGCTGCTGCACTCGTCGCTTCGCGCACCGGCCACCGTCGCCGACCCCACCGAGGTCCTGCCGCCTGCGGCGCGTGTTCGAGCGGCCGAGCTGCCGACCGCGCGCGACCTGCGGCTCGATGCCGACGTGCGGCTGCCCGAGAACGTCCTCACGGAAGTCGAGACCGCGGCGACCGTCCTCGCGCGCCTGGCCAACCACCCGACCGGAACCCCGACGTGGCAGCGATGGATCGAGCGCTTCAGCGAGCGCTACGGCGAGCACCACATGGTGCCGGTGGACGTGGCCACGGATCCGGACCGGGGTGTGGGCTTCCCGGACGGGTTCCTCACGGCGAGCGAGCCGCCCCGGCCGATGTCCCGGCGCGACCGGCGGCTGCTGGAGCTGGCCGGCACCGCCGCCGCCGAAGGCCGCCGCACCGTCGCACTGACCGGGACGATGATCGAGGAACTGGAAGCAGCCGCCGGCGACAAGCCCCACAGCTTGGCGCCCCACCTCGAACTTGCCGCCCAGCTCCACGCCTCCTCCGTCCCGGCCCTGGACCGCGGGGACTTCCGGCTGCGGGTGCTGACCGTCTCCCGCTCGGCCGGATCGATGACCGGCCGGTTCTGGCACCTGTTCCCCGGCACCGAGACGGCGTACGCGACCCTGCCCACGGTCGATCCGAAGGCGGAACTCGCGCAGCTCTCCTTCCACGCCGGGCGGGTCCATGCCGACCTGCTCACCCGCGCGCCGCAGGCCCTGCCCCGCGTCGTGAGCGTCGGCGAATTCCGGCACCCCGCCCCGAACGTCCTCTTCCCCCGCGACCTGTCGGTCACCGCCGCCGACGGCCGACCCCAGCTGGTGGAGACCGCCACGGGCCAGCCGCTGGAGCTGCTGGCGCCCACCGCCGTCAACTTCCTGTGGAACAACTACACCCCGCCGATGGCGCGCTTCCTCGGCGAGATCAGCCGCGCGGCATCGCCGCAGGTGACCTGGTTCGACTGGGGCGCAGCCTGGGCCCTGCCCCTTACCCCGGCCCTCACCTACCGGCGAACCATCCTCACCACCGCCCGGTGGAAGATCCGCAGTCGCGCACTGCCTGCCCGCACCGCGTCACTGCACCAGTGGACAGAGCAACTCCACGCCTGGCGGGACCGATTCCGGGTGCCGGAACAGGTTCTGCTGGCAGAGGACGACCAGCAGCTTCCGCTCGATCTCACCCGCGACGTCGACCTGGACCTGCTCCGGGCGCACCTGGATGCCAGCCCCATCGGTATCGCCACCCTGCACGACGCGCCGCCGCCCGATGCCGACGGGTGGATCGGCGGCCGAGCCCACAGCATCGTGGTCCCCCTGGCCAGGCGCTCATGACCACAACGACCGTCCCCCGCACACAGGACCTGTCCGAGGGAGCCCTCGGCATGGCCCTGCTCCACATCGAGCGCCGAGACCTGTCCACGGCGCGCCGCCATCTCGCCCGGGCCACCGCCCAGGGCGTGAGCACCGGCAGCAACGCCAGCCTCTTCCACGGCGCCCCCGCCTTGGAGTTCGTCCTGGCCCGTGCCCACGGGGCCGGCGACGACATCCGCGCGGCCGTCGACCACGTCGTGGACGCCCGGCTCGCCGCCGCCCACCACCGTCAGGCCGCCGGCACGCTGCCCGACCTCGCCGAATGGGACCTCATCCGCGGCCTGACCGGGCTCGCGGCGCTGCTGCTGTCCCGCCGCCCCGTCGCACCCCGGCTCCCCGACGTGCTCTGCTGCCTCGTCAGTCTCGCCCGCCCCGCCCGCGGCAATGGGCAGGAGCTGCCGGGGTGGTGGTCGGCGCTCGGCCCTGACGGCAAGGAGATGGCCGGCGGGCACGGCAACAACGGCATGGCCCACGGCATCGCCGGGCCCCTGTCCGTGCTCTCCCTTGCCCTACGCGAAGGCATCAGCGTCCCCGGCCAGGAGGAGGCCATCGGCACGTTCGCGACCTGGCTCGACCGGCACGGCACCCACTACTGGTCCACCGCAGCCCACCTGGGCGACGACCAGCCGCCTGAGGCGGAGCCGGCCCGCCAGTCCTGGTGCTACGGCCAGCCCGGCATCGCCCGCGCGCAGCAGCTCGCCGCGCTCGCCCTCGAAGACACCGGACGCCGCCGAGCAGCCGAGGACACGGTCGCGACCATCCTGACCGACCCGCAACAGCTCGCCCGGATCACCGACTCGACGCTCTGCCACGGCTGGGCCGGCCTGCTGACCCTGACCCGCGCGGTCGCCGCGGACAGCCCCGACCCCGCACGCTTCACCCCCATCGTCCGCGACTTGCGCCGGCGGCTGGCCACCGGCTGGGAGCACCTGCACAAACCCGGCTTCCTGGAAGGCCGGGCCGGTGCCCAACTCGCCCTGCATCACGCCGCCACCTCCGGCTGGGCCCGTGCCCTGCTGCTCACCTGACCCCGCCCCTTCAAGGAGTCCCCGCCCATGGCCTTCGACGACGAGCATCTGCCCCTTTCCCCGGACACCGGTTGGTGGCACGCCTCCGTGGCCTTCCCCCAACCACACAAGGACGCCGCGCGGGTCTTGGCCACCGCACTGTCCGGCCGCCGTTTCCACTTCCTGCGCAAGGACGCCGGTGTGCGCCTGCGCACCGAGCAGCCCGCCCCCGAACTGCTGGACCAGCTCGTCTCCGACGGTGTGCTCACCGGCTGGACCGACGGGATCTACGAGCCGGAGACCCATGCGTTCGGAGGGCCCGAGGGCATGGCGGTCGCGCACGACGTGTTCTGCGCCGACAGCCCGGCAGCCCTCGCCGAGACCGGTGCTCCCGGCGCCCGCGAGCGCGCCGTGATGCTCCTGTCCGCCATGATCCGCGAAGCAGGGCTGGACCCCTTCGAAGCCGGAGACGTCTACGCCCGGTGGGCCACCCTGCGCCACCCCATCACCCCGCCCCAGGGCCACGCCCTGGACAAGGCCGTCTCCGCGATGCGTCGGCTCATGAACGCCGACGCCGCTCTGCGCCCCGATCCGGAAGCGGGCTGGACCGAGCGCGTCGCCGCGTTCGAAGACGCCGGCCGCCAGCTGCGCCGGCTCGCCGCCGACGGCCGGCTGATACGCGGGATCCGGGCGGTCCTCGCCCACCACGCGATCTTCGCGTTCAACCGCGCGGGCGTACCTGTCGAAGCGCAGGCCGCCACCGCGTGGCTCGGCCGTCACGTCGCCTTCTCCACCGCAGAAGGAGCTGACGTGTCTACCCGCAAGTCCGCATCAGCGGACCCTAACCTCCCTCGAATGGAGACCACCGTGACACCCGAAACCGACCCCGCCCAGCTGCGCGAAGCCCTCGCCCAACGGCTCGTCGACAGCGGCCACCTGCGCAGCCAGGCGGCCATCGACGCGTTCCGCACCACCGACCGGCACGCCTTCCTGCCCGGCGTCGACCTGCAGCGCGCGTACAAGGAAGACGCGGTACCGATCAAGCACGACGAGCACGGAGAGATGATCTCCTGCATCTCCGCCCCGTCCGTCGTCGCCACCCAGCTCGAACAGCTCGGGGCCCTGCCCGGCCACAAGGTCCTGGAAGCCGGAGCGGCCACCGGCTACAACGCCGCCCTCCTCGGCAAGATCGTCTCCCCCGGCGGGCAGGTGTGGACCCTCGACGTCGACAAGGACCTCGTCGCCGGCGCGAGCAAGCACCTCGCCGAGGCCGGCATCGACAACGCCACCGCGGTGATGGCGGACGGCGCGGCCGGGCTGCCCGAGCACGCCCCCTACGACCGCATCCAGTTCACGGTCGGCGCGGGCGACGTCCCGGCCAAGATCCTCGAACAGCTCGCCCCCGACGGACGCCTGGTCCTGCCGATGCGGATCCGCGGCAGCATCTCCCGCTCCTTCGCCTTCGAACGCGACGGGGACACGTGGAAGACCGTCTCCTGCGAGATGGCCACCTTCGTCCCGCTGCGCAAGGGCGTCTGCGACGACGCGTACACCCTCGTCCCGATGGCCGGCGAAGGCACCGTGCGCCTGGAGACCTTCAGCGAGCAGGACGTCGACCGCGACGCCCTGCGGACCGTCCTCGACGAGCAGCAGACCAAGCTGTACACCGGGGTGAAGTTCCGGCAGGGCTCCGCGTGGGAGTGGCTGTACCTGTACCTGGCCTGCGTGCTGCCCAACGGCCTCTCCCGCCTGCCCGGCCAGCGCCCCGGGTTCACCCCGCACTTCGGCTGGGGCTCCATGGCCGCCCTCGACGGCGCATCGCTCGCGTACCTGACCATCCGCGAGGGCGAGGACGAGAAGGGCCGGTACTGGGAGGTCGGCGTGATCGGCCACGGCGAAGCGGGCCGCGGCCTCGCCGAGCGCGTCGTGGACGAGATCCGCGCCTGGGACGCCAGCGGCGGCAACGACGCTCCCGCACCGGGATTCCGGATGGCCACCGCCGAGTCCCGCGACCGGCTGACGGCCAGCGACCCGCGCTTCGTCATCGACAAGCCCTACAGCCGACTGGTCGTCGACTGGGCGCGCAAGGGCTGATCCGATGATCCCCGCGATAGCCAGCCGCATCCCCCTGGTCCGCCGCACCAAGGCGCCCGCGCTCCCCCTGGAGGAGCGCATCCACCACCTCACCGGGCTGACCGTCGCGCCCGCAGGTGCGAGCCACTACGACCTGGTGGCCCGCGCCTGCGGGGTCCTCAACTACGCCGCACTGATCGCCTCCGACGTCGGCCTGCCCCGCGTGGCCCAGGAGCTGTGCTGGCGCCAGCACCAGGTCTTCGCCGACGCCGGACGCCTCAGCGGCCGGATCGCCATCATGTCGCTGATGCCGCTGGTCAACCTCTCCCGGCTGGAGACCCGCGCCGGCTACGGCGAACTCGCCTACAGCTTGCTGCACTGCCTCAACGACGCGGCCCGACACCGGAACAAGACCGACATCGACGGCCACATCGTCGACCTCTCGGACCTCACCGCCACGGAAGAGGACCACCGCGCGGTGTGCCAGGAGCTGTACATCAGTGTCCTCGTCGACGGAGCCCGCGCCCTCGCCCAGATCGGGCGCTGGACCGAGGCCGCCGACGCCATGGCCCAGCACCGCGGCATCGGCAATCGCCTCCTCGACGGTCGCCAGATCAAGATCATGGCCCTCATGGAGCAGGACTGCGACCAGCAGGCCCGCGACTTGATCGACACCACCCAGCCCACCGAGCCGTGGGAGAACCACGTCGCCGACCTCCTGCGCGCCCACTGCCGCCTCGGCCCGGCACACCTTCTGCCCGCCGACCTCGACCAAGCTCAGCGTTCAGCCGCCGCGCTCCTCGCCGACCCCGAACCCTCGTACGCCGCGTTCCAGACCCGGGCGGGCCTGGCCGCTCTCGATATCGCCGGCGGCGAGCCGCCCGCCGAATCGCTGGCCTGCGCTCTTGCCGCCGCGGCGCGCCTCGACGGCTACGCCGCCCGAGAGGTCCTGCGCCACCCCGTCGCCGCCCCTGCCTTGGACGAGGAGGCGAAAGACGTACTGAACGCGGTGACCGCCGCAGCCGGACTGGGATCCGGCGCCCTGTCCGCCGACCACCACGAGGCTCTGACGTGCGCAGTCGATCACGCAGAGACCCAACTGGAACAGCTGCTGCAGGCGGAACCGGCGCCCGGATAGGGGCGTGAACCCGGCCGGCTCGCTGGCCGACACCGGTGATGCGGCGGGCATCGGCGTTTCGGCCATCTCCTGCCCGCAGCCGCTCCAAGCCAGAGCAGGGATCTCGCGCCCACGGGGTTGCCGGATGCAGGAGATAGCGGGCTTGGCAGCACGACCGAATGACGTGTGTTCGATATCGCAGCCCTGTCGTTAGACCTCACGACTCTGCCGACGCGACCGTCCTAGGGGGAACGATGACCTCGGCCATCACGCAGGACCAGCCGCCGCAACCGGAGAAGGGAACCGTGCCGGACGACGAAACCCACGGGGCCAGTGTTCGAGAGGAGGAATACCTCTACCGCGACGCATCGCGACTCCAGGCCGGCTCCCTGCTGACCTCCCGCACCATGGCTCGACGCCTCCCCTCGCTCGTGCGGCGCTCGGTCCAGATGGCCTGGCACGTGGATCGCGGGGCGACCATCGGACTGCTGGTGTGCCAGACCGCGACCGGCGTCCTAGCAGCCCTCGGCCTCCTGGCCGTCACGGGCACCATCAACGCGCTGATCTCGTCCGGCGACATCACGGAGCGATTGTGGGACGCCGCCCCGCAGCTGGCCGTGATCGCCGGAGCCGCCGGTCTGCGTGCGCTCCTGGGCATCACCGTGGTCTGGCTGACCGGCCGGCTGCGTCCGGTCCTCGGACGGGCCGCCGAGTTGACGATGATCGAGGCCGCGCTCGGCGCGGAACTGGCCGCGAACAACAAGCCCGGCTACAACGACGCCTACGACATCGCCGACCGCGGCGCCCAGGTCACCCCCGACCTCGTCGAAGAAGCACAGGACGTCCTTGCGGCGACCGCCACGCTCGCCGCCGGCGCTACCGTCCTGACCGTCCTGCACCCCCTGCTCCTGCCCCTTCTCTTCCTCGCCTGCCTGCCGCAGGCCGCCGCCTACGTCCGCTCCGCCCGCGTGATCTACCTGGCCGGACTCGAGACCTCCGGCCGACGCCGGATGCTGGGCAAACTGCGCTGGCACATGGCCTACCAGGAATCCAGCGAGGAGATGCGCGCCTGCCTGGCCGGCCCCTTCCTGATCGCCCGCTACCGGCGGCTGGCCGCCTCGGTCAACACCGCCGAGCGCACGGCCGCGAACACCGGTGCCTGGATGGGACTGGCCGGCGCCGTGGCCGGCGGCGTCGCCTCCACCGCGGTGTGGGCGGCGCTGCTGTGGCTCCTGGCCTCCGGGAAGATGAGCCTCGCCGCCGGCGGCGGCGCCGTCTTCGCCCTGCAGACCGCAACCGGCTCGGTACGCGGCATCATCAACGGCGGCGCTCGCTTGGTCCGCACCGGCTGGTACGTCCAGGACTGGCAGAACTTCCTCGACAACGCGCACGGCCAGGCCATGGCCGACTCCCGTGGCACCTCACCCGTGACCGCGCCCCCGGAGCGCTTCGAAGTCCGCGACGTCACCTACCGCTACGACGGAGCCCCCAAGGACAGCCTGAGCAACGTCTCTCTGCACATCCGGCGCGGCGAGATCGTGGCTCTGGTGGGGGAGAACGGCTCCGGCAAGACCACGCTCTCGCGCCTGCTGTGCGGGCTCCTGCTGCCCACCGAGGGCGACGTGGCCTGGGACCACGCCTCCACTGCGGACCTGGACCCGTGGAAGTCGTGGGAGCACGTCGCGCTGGTGCCGCAGAAGTTCACGTACCTGCCGCTGACCATGCGGGACAACATCACCTTCGGGCAGGGTGACACCAGCGACGCGGCCCTGCTCGCTGCCTGCAAGGCATCCGGCGCCGCAGAGATGCTGCCGGGCCTGCGCTCCGGGCTGAACACCCTGCTGACCAGCGAATGGTTCGGCGGCCAGCAGCTCTCCGGCGGACAGTGGCAGCGCCTGGTCCTCACCCGAAGCTGTCCGGAAACAACGTCACGGTTCCGTATGGGCATTCGATTCCTTCATGAACTCGACGTAGCGGAGGACTTCTTCTGCGCTGTAGAGCCGTTGCGTTCTGTGGACTGGGGTTGGGTTGTACCCGTCTTCTTGAAGGAGTGGACGGAGTTCCACGAGTGCGTTGCCGATAGTCCGGGGGCTCACGTTGAAAAGGGCGGCGATCGTCGGACGGGTGGCGATCTGGCGCATGGCGAGAATCGCGGCCAGGACCCGGCCCTCATCGGTGATTTTCCTGTAGACGACCAGTCCCGGGTCCTTCTTCAGCTCAGCGCCTCGATGCTTGCGTCGAATTTCCTGCAGGCGAGCTTGGTATCTCGTGGCCAGGCGGGCAGTGATGGCATCGAGTTCGTCGCGACTCATTCCGGTCAGAGCAGGGTGCCGCAACGCTTCTTGCGGGTCGACCTCCTGAAGGGAGCCGGCGGAGGCGACGTAATCTCTCACCGCTTGCGCGGTGGTGAGTCTGAGTGCGATGGCTCGCACCGGGTAGTTTCGTTCCGTCAGGAGGGTTCGTGTCTCACGAGTGGCCTTCTGCATGGCACTTCGGGCGACTCCGAGCAAGTCCTGGAGTACGGGCATCGGACAGATTTCGCGGACGTAGACGAGGGTGGCAATAATCCGAGCTTCAGGCGTCATCACCGTCCATCCGCCTGCGCCCTTCGCCCGGCGTCTTCTTCCGCCCCGCCGGTTGTAGGCCCGCTGCTCGGCCTTGGCCGCCTGAGCCGGCGCGAGAAGCTCGATCAGGCGGTTGAGTTCTTCGCGGCTCATCCCTGTGAGAACCGGATGGGACAGCATCTCCAGTACTTCCGAAGGGATCACCCTGGGGCCGCTTCCGCCTGTTTGGGCGGCGGTGCAGCGCCCGTGTGGTTGAACGGTGTAGTTCCAGGAACCGCGGGTTTCATGCGGCTGAATCGGCAGAGAGTCCAGATACTCCTTACTCACGGTGATCCCGGTCGGGTAGGTGCCGGTGTCGAGTTCGGCCTCGACGCGCAGTCCGGAGCGGGTGCGCGTGGACTCGATGGTCTTGATGACGACCTCGTGGCTGGTCAGCGGGCGTCCACGCCAGTTCATCGTGATGTGGGAGAAGAGCCGGTGTTCGATCTTGTTCCATTTCGATGTTCCGGGCGGGAAGTGGCAGACGGTAATGGCCAGACCGGATTCTTCGGCGAGGGCCGCAAGCTCGGATTTCCACAGTCGGTATCGAGGAGAGTTCGATCCTCCGGAGTCTGCTGTGATCAGGAGGCGCTTGGCGCGCGGGTAGACGTCTTGGCCTCTCTTCTCCCACCACCGGCGAATCGAGGCGACGGCGAAGGCCGATGTGTCGTGGTCCACGCCGACGTTGACCCAGCCGGTGTTGGCCGCGATGTCGTAGATCCCGTACGGGATGGCCTGCTGGATGTCTCCGCGGAAGAACAGCGAGTGGTCCTCCACGTCGATCGGCTCACCCTTGGGCCGCCATTCGCGTCCCGGGTTGTGGTAGGCGCCGATCATTTCCTTCTTCTTCGTGTCCACGCTGATGACCGGCTCGCCGGCCGCCTGATGCTCTTTGACTTGATCGTTGATGTAATGGAACTGAGCGTCCCGGTCGGGGTGTTGCTTTCCTTCAAGGGTCTTGGCGTTGCCTTGGAGGCTGAACCCGTTCTCGCGCAGCAGCTTTCCGACCGTAGTCGCGGAGACCGTATGACCTTTCTCGGTCAGCTCGGCGGCGAGATTTCGCAGGGACTTGGTCGTCCACCTCAAGGGAGACATGGGATCGCCCCGCTCGTCCGGTTCGACCAGTGCCAACAGGGCGGGCAGCAGTTCGGGGTCTTTCTCGGTCGCCTTCCTGCGGCCACCCCCTGGGCGCCGAATGCGACCTGCCGGAAACGGTGTCGGCGCATCGGCGAGTTCGGCGATTCCTTTGCGGACCGTCGTTTCACTGACACCCGCAACCCGGGACACCGCGCGTATGCCGCCATGCCCCAACTCGCGGGCCTCTGCGGCCAGCAGCAGACGCCGCTGTCTTTCGTTGAGATGCGGGAGCAACGCGCCCAATCGCGCCGCAAGTTGGCGGGTCGCCGACCGGGATATGAGCACGAAAGATCAACGATCATGGGGCCTGCGAAGCAACGCGTTGTTTCCGGACAGCTTCCCCGCGCGTTCCACCGGCAAGCAGCGCTCTTGGTGATGGACGAGCCCACGGCCGCCCTCGACGCCCGCGCCGAGCACCGCATCTTCGCCGGTCTGCGTGAACTCGCCAAGGACCGGGCCATCCTCCTGATCACGCACCGGCTCACGAACGTTGCCGTCGCCGATCGCATCGTGGTGCTGGACGAAGGCCGGATCGTCCAAGAGGGCACCTACGCCCAACTCACGCAGCAGCCGGGCCTGTTCCGGACTCTGTGGGAACTGCAGCGCCGGATGAGCGGCGACACCTCCTGACGCCTGCTGCGCCGGCCCTCCCCCCTGCCGGGCAGAGACCGGCCCGATCTCCTGCTCCCTGCCCCACCTCCTCAGCACTCCCGGAAGGAATGCGGTGACGACTCCACCCACCACCGACGTCAGCGACGCGAGCGAGCTGCGCCACCAGCTCGTCGAGCAGCTCCAAACCGCTGGGCACATTTGCTCCGCCGCCGTCGAGCGCGCCTTCCGCACCGTGCCCCGACACACCTTTGCCCCCGAAGCCGCAGTGGAAGCGGCGTACGCCAACGACATCGTCGCCACCCGCCGCCGCGACGACGGCACCGTCACCAGCTCCATCTCCGCACCCTGGCTGCAAGCCGACATGCTCGAATCCGCCCGCATCCAACCCGGCCACCGTGTCCTGGAGATCGGCTCCGGCGGATACAACGCCGCCCTGATCGCCGAACTCGTCGGTCCGACCGGCCACGTCACCACCCTCGACATCGACCCCGCCGTGACCGAAAGGGCGCTCTGCTTCCTCGCCGAAACCGAGTACGACACCGTCAACGTAGTCACCACGGACGCAGAGCATCTGCCCGCCGAGGTGGTGCCCGAGGGCGGATTCGACGCCATCATCGTCACCGTCGACACCTGGGACCTGCCCTGGATCGACGCCCTGGCCGAAGGCGGCCGACTCGTCGCGCCGCTGCGCCTGCACGGCTACCACTGGGCCATCGGCTTCACCAAGGCGGCAGGGGTCCTGCGCAGCGACGAGCCGCTCGTCGTCTGCGGCTTCGTCGCCATGCAGGGCGACGGCGCCTGGAACCGCAACCGCCGCGCCGTCCCCGGCACCGGAGTCCACCTCTCCTGGGAAGACGGCACCCCTCTGCCCGTGGACCAACTCGCCCCCGCCCTCACCCGCGAGCCGACCGTCACGCGAACCGGCATCACCGTCGGAGGCCAAGAGCCCTTCGACCTGCTCCAGCTCTACCTCGCCGGCGCTCTGCCCGGCTTCTGCCGCCTGGAAGCCGACCCCGACAGCGACCACCAGATCCTCAACCCGCCGCCCCCGCACTGGCCCGCCGCCGCGATCGTCCGCGGAACTTCCCTTGCCCGGATGACGCATGAACGCATCGGCGACGGGGACGACGGCAAGGGCCGGTACGAATTCGTTGTCCAGGGCTACGGGGACCAAGGACACGTTGCCGCGCAGGAAATGGCCGAGCGGGTCAAGACCTGGCATCGCATCCACCGCGGCGCCCGCTGTCCCCTCGTCACCGTCCGACCGGCGGTCGACGGCGCTCCGGCGGGCCTCGACGGCAATCCGCACGTCTTCGCGAAGAAGCACACCAGCGTCAGCGTGGAATGGCCGGTCGCGCCCGTCACCGTCTGCGAACCAGAGACGGCCAACGCCTCCGCCCTGATCTACAACGACCGCGGCGAGTACCTGCTCCACCTGCGCGACTACTTCCCCGGCGAGATCTGGGAGCCGGGCATGTGGTCCCTGCTCGGCGGCGGCCGAGAACCCCAGGACGCCACCCTGGAGCACACCGTGCGCCGCGAACTGGCCGAGGAAGCCGGCCTCGACCTCGCCGACCTGACCCCGTTCGGAGCCGAGTACGCCTCCGATGACGCTGGCAGGACGGTGCCCATCGCCATCTACGCCGGCCGCTGGAACGGCGACCCGCGCGATCTCCACCTGACCGAGGGGGTGATGCTCGCCTGGTTCGCCCCGGACGACCTCCACCGCCTGCGCATCGCGGACACCACTAGCGACCTCGTACACCGCCACGCCGCCAGCCTCCCGACGATGAGGAGCGAGTCCGCTTCCGAGGAGGAACGCCGGTCCTCGCCGCACGGCACGGTTCTCAACGTCGTCGGCGTCCACCTCTACCTGGAGCGGCCCGACGGGACGGTGCTGCTCGGACTGCGCCACCCCAGCAGCGCCTTCGCGCCGTCCACGTGGCATGCCCTGGCCGGCCACTGCGAGCAGGAAAACGCCATCGCCTGTCTGATCAAGGAGGCCCGGGAGGAAGCCGGCCTGCGCATCGAGCGCCAGGACGTCGAACTCGTCCACGTCGTCCACCACATCGACTATGCCGGGGACCGGCCCCGCATGGACCTGTTCTTCCGCGCCCGCACCTGGCGCGGCGAGCCGGAGCTGCGCGAGCCGGACAAGTGCACCCAGTGGAAGTTCTGGGACCCCACCGCCCTTCCCGACGACCTCGTCCCCTACACGCGGACGGCGATTGAAGGCATCCAGAACGGCGAGCTGTACAGCGAGACGGGGTGGCCCGCATGACCAGCACTCCGACCAACGCACCCAGTCGCGTGCCCGCGTCCTCAGCAGCCGGACGTCCGGATACCCGCCTCGTCGTGATCCGCGGGAACTCTGCCTCGGGCAAGTCGAGCGTGGCCCAGGGCCTGCGCGATCACTACGGCCGCGGCGTCGCGATCGTGGGGCAGGACGTGATCCGCCGAAACGTGCTGCGCGAGCACGACACCACGGGCGGCACCAACATCGCTCTGCTGGGCAGGATCGCCCGCCACGCCCTGGACGCCGGCTTTCACGTCGTGCTTGAAGGGATCCTGTACGCCGACCGCTACAGCCACATGATCTCGTCCCTGGTACGGGACCACCGCGGCGTCTCGGCCTGCTTCTACCTGGACGTGCCGCTGGAGGCGACGCTTGCCCGGCACGCCTCGAAGGCGGATGCCGCATACCTGGAACAGGTCACCGATACCCACCTCACCTCCTGGTACCGGGAGCTGGATCTGCTGCCGGGCGGACTGGAGACCGTGATCCCGTCCGACAGCGCTCTGCAGGAGACCGTCGCCCGGATCGTGCGCGACACCGATCTGACCGCTGCCGCCCCTGGCAGGCCCCCGCAGCACAAGCCGTCACAGGGAGACTCGATGAACCTGGTGCTGATGTCCGATCCGCAGGTAGCGGAGATCCCGGTGCGCGAGTGCGGAGAGCCGCTTGTCGACGTCCGTGAACACGACTTGCGCGTCGATCCTCGCAAGCAAGATCCGCGAGGCGCGTACGCCCACGTCCGCCAGGGCGTCCTCAGCCGGTTGCAGCACGCGCGCTCGCTCCTGCCCGCCGGCATCGACCTGCTGTTCATCGAGGGCTACCGGCCGCTCGCCCTCCAGCGGCGCTACTTCACCGAGTACCGCGACGAGCTGGCCGCCGCCCAGCCCGACTGGACACCGGAGCAGCTGCATCAGGCCGCCAGCCGGTACGTGTCGCCGCCCGAGATCGCGCCCCACTCCGCGGGCGCAGCCGTAGACGTGACCCTCGTCGACCAGGATGGCCACGAACTCGACCTCGGCACCCGCGTCAACGCCTCTCCGGAGGAGAGCGGCGGGGCCTGCTTCACGCACGCCCAGACCCTCAGCCACCAGGCGCGCCACCACCGCACTCTGCTGCTCAGCACCATGGAGAGTGCGGGCTTTACGAACTACGGGACCGAGTTCTGGCACTTCTCGGCGGCGGACCGGTACGACGCACTGATGCGGCGGGAGCCGTACGCGCGCTACGGACCGATCGAACTGCCCTAGCGCGTCCGCGGACCCGTCCACTACCTCGCCCGCCTTCCGATCCAAGGCACAGGAGCGGACCACTGCTCCGTGAACGGTCGCGCCCCCACGAACAGGCAGACGGAAAGCATCGAACGGAGGCATGCATGCCCGACCACACCCAGCAGGCGATTCCCACCGTCCCGAGCCCCTCCGCCGGAGACGTACCGCCCGAGCACCACATGCACCTGCTCACGCGGTACTACTGGCAGGTGGAAGCCGGTCGCAAGATGATCGAAGTGAGGGTGGCCACACCGAACAGGCGCGACATCAGCATCGGGGACACGGTCGTCTTCCACGACCGGGACACCGGGCGCGAACTCGACGTCGTCGTGCAGCGGATCACCCCGTACCCCTCCTTCGAGGACCTGCTGCGCTCGGAGGACACCGCGCTCATCGACCCGGACGGGCAACCTGGCGAGCTGCTCGCAAGCCTCCGCGACATCTACCCGCCGGCCAAGGAGGCTCTCGGCGTACTCGCGTTCGCCTTCGACCACCGTCCCGCTCGCCCCGGCCGCCCCATGCCGATGACGGCCGAGGCGTACGCCCAGACCGTGCCCCACCACACGGTGTACGGCTGCCTGTACATCCGCGACGAGGCCGACCGGCCGGTCCAGCTCCGCTCGGTGTACGGCTCGAGACTGTGGCATTTCCCGGGCGGCAACCTCGACGCCCCGGGCGAGGACCCCCTGCAGACCGCCCGGCGCGAGGCGGTCGAGGAGACGTGCCTCGAACTCGGTCTGGGTACGCCGAAGCTCCTCCTGACGCACTTCCTGCACGCCGGGCCCAGCCTGCCACTGAACAAGGTGGGGCTGATCTTCGACGGAGGGCGCCTGACCGCCGACCAGCTCGATCGGATCCGTCTCGACCCCGCCGAGCACGACATGTGGGCCGTCCACGATCTCGCCACCTGGCAGGAACTGATGGCACCGCGGGCCTTCACTCGCCTCGACGCCATCGAACGAGCCCGGCTGGGCGAAGGCCCCGCCTACCTGATCACGCACACCTGACCCCAACACCCCACCCAGGAGGCAACTGTGCTCGCCGAGAAGACCAACGACCGAGCGTGGCAGATCTACGGGCAGAGGCAGCTCGACCGCGCGTACTCCCCGCCCATCCCAGGCCGGCTCGGCTGGACGCCCTGGGAAGGGATCGGTCCGGGGGCAGAGGTCCTCGGCGACATCTCCGGCCGCCGCGTCCTGGACATCGGCTCCGGGGCCGGCCACCACGCCGTCCACCTCGCCCAGGCGCACGGAGCGCTCGTCACCGGCATCGAGCTGTCCCCGACCCAGCACGAACGCGCCGTCTCCGCCCACTCGGACGTGCCCGACATCGAGTTCGTCCAGGCGGACGTGGCCGAGTACCTGGCCGAAGCCGAGCCGTTCGACGCCGCGTACGCGATCGGGACGCTCGCCTTTGGCGACCCGCACCGCTCGCTGCCGGCACTGCGCGACGGCCTTCGTCCCGGTGCCCCGCTGATCCTCTCGCTCCTGCACACCGACCTGCATGGCGTCGGCCCGTCCACCGAGGTGGCGCCACGCGAGCAGACGATCCTACTGCGCGACGACCCGCCACTGCCGACCCAGATGTGGGTCTTGGCGCCGCAGCTATGGGAGGACCTGCTCACCGAGTACGGCTTCCGCGTCGAAGCCATCGACCTCTTCCCGCACCCGGACGAAGACGCCTCGGTGGTCCAGCAGCTCATCCGCGCCCGACGCCTTCCCGATGGGCCGGCGCGCGTCTCCAGCCGGCCCCGCAGCACCCGAGCTCCGGCCGCACACGCGGCCGTCGGCGTCGGCGCAATTCTGCTCAGCGAGCAGAGCATCCTGCTCGGCCGGCACCAGCGCGGCACCCTGGAACTGCCCGGCGGCAGCGTGGAGGCCGCCGGAGAATCCTTCGAGGACGCGGTCGTCCGCGAACTCAGCGAAGAAACTGGCCTGATCGCTCGAACCGGCGACGTGGAACTGCTGGGCACGCTCGTCGACCACGTCGATGGTGTTCTGCGTGTCACCGTCGGCGCGCTCGTCCATGCCTGGCGAGGGCAGCCGGCCACGCAGCCGGACGAAAGCGTCGGCGACTGGGCGTGGTACCCGCTCGATCAGCTCCCCGACGGACTGTTCGTATGCAGCGCCCAGATCCTCACAGCCTGGCGTCCCGACCTGCCCATCGACCACACCCCCGCTCATTTCACTTCATTCGCCCACTGCACACCGGCTCCGAGGGCTGTGGACAGGCTTGCCTGAAGAAACGCCGGGTCCCACGAACAGCTCCGGCCCATCGCCTCGCTGTCTGCGTGCCTCATGCCCCCGATTTTGAAGGAGTCCCTGTGCCCCCCTCACCACCTCACGCCGCGCCGACCCTCTACGAGTCGTGGGAGGCGCTTGCTGACGGCCTGCAGGTGCAGCGACTCGCCCTGCACCTGCCGCAACTGCGCGACCAGACCAGCGCAAGAAGAGCCGAGACGAGCGCGGTGTCCGGGACGATCTCCAGTGCGCTAGTCGCGCGCCCGGCCGCGCTGTCCGACCCACCCGCCCTGGCGTTGGTTGAAGCAGCGAACCTGAGCGCCTGGGTGAACCTGCCTTCTGAACACGGAACACCCGGTACCGTGGCAAGCCCCCTGGCCAGAGCCGCCGAACAGGTCGATGTCCTGCTCCTGGACGGGGTGACGGACGAGCCGCTACGCGAGGCCGTACGGGCGGTCAGCGCCGCCTCGTCCTGGTGGGTAGGCGCCTTTGCCGCGATCCGGCATCTGGGCGTGCACCACGCCCGCCTCACCCCGATCGAGGCCAGCGACACGGTCAGCCTGGACACGTTGCGCGCGGCCGTCCGCGTCGTCGCTCTCGGCACCGCCCAGCGGATCCTCATTCACCACCTGCGCCACGATGCCACCGACGACGCGGTCCGGCTCGCCTACTGCCGAGCCGTCACCGAGGGCATCGTCACCGAACCGAGCTTGCCGGCGCTCCTGGAACAGCTGGGTGAGCTGCGGCTCGTGGACCTGGTGTCCACATCGATCCCGTGGCGCGGCCGGTTCATGAAGTACGCCGGAGGCACTGGCGCCGGGCAGGTGGAGTAGCCCATGAACCGCAACCCCTTCATCGTCATCGAGGGCCTGGACGGCACCGGAAAGACCACCCTGCGCAAGGGGCTCTTTCGGCTCTTCGAGGGCGTGTTTCGCATCACTCCGCTCGCCGTTTTGACCACGAACTTCCTCGACGCCGCGGTCGCCGGGGACCTGGTGGCCGGCAAGTACCAGCCCACCGAGAACAATCAGCACCGATACCTGGCCGCGCTCTCCGCGGACAAACAGGCCACAGCCCGCCTCATCACGGCATCACTTCCTGCGCGACCAGTGGTCGTGGACCGGTGGCTGCTGTCCGAACTCGCCTTCTTTTCCGTCAAGCACGGCCGGCCACCGAGGAACACCTACACCGTCCTGACCCAGGACCTCGGCATCGCCCCTGACCTCACCCTCGTCCTGGACATCACCCCCGAAAACGCAATGGAGCGGGCCGCCGCCCGCTCGGGCGATGCCACCCGACCCGACTGGGATGTCCTGGACGTACAGGCCCGGGTGCGCGAGGTGTACCAGACGGTCACCGACGAGCCCGACGCCTTCCCTGCCCTGGGGCGGGTGGTGCTCATCGACGCCGCCCAGGACCGCGCTGCGGTTTTGCACACCGTTTGGCAGGCCCTCGACCGGTATGACCTGCTTCCGAAACTCCCAGGAGGAACTGCGTGAACATCCACACAGAGGCGGACATAGCCTCACTCGGCGGACGCCTGGAACAGGCCGCCCGCACTCGGTGTCCGCTGCGGGCCGTGGGCGCAACAAGCGCGGTCGCCGCCAAGGTCGCGGTGGAGACCGGGTTCGATGCCTTGTGGGTATCGGGCCTGGAGGTCTCCACAGCGCTGGGCCTGCCGGACGAGAACGTACTGGGCCCGCGCGACCTGGCCGACACCGTGCGCGCACTTGCCCGCACCGCGCCGCTGCCGGTCATCGTCGACGTCGACAACGCCGGCGGCCAGATCGCGACCGCCCGACGCTTCGCGGACGACCTCGCCCATGCCGGAGCCGCAGCCCTGTGTCTGGAGGACAGCGCCTACCCGAAGGCCAACTCCTTCGCCTTGCACCGCACCCAACAGCTCACCCCCGTGGCCTTGATGCGTGAGCAGCTAACAGCGATGCGGACCATCACGGGCGATGAGATGCTGCTCATCGCCCGGACCGAAGCACTGATCTGTGGCATGGGTCTGAACGAGGCCATGGAGCGAGCTGCTTCGTATGTGGCAGCCGGCGCGGACGCGGTGTTGATCCACTCCAAGGACACCAGCGGTGATCAGGCTCTGGCCATCGGCGCAGCCTGGACGAGTGCCGCGCCGCTGGTGACGGTCCCCACCGCGTTCCCGCACCTGGAGCCCGACCAGCTCGGCGAAGCCGGCTTCGCCCTGGCCATCTACGCCAACCAGCTCTCGCGGGCCGCGCTCGCCGCGATGCGCCAGGCTGCCGCCTCCTTCGCCGCCACCGGCTCCTTCACCTCCGGCGGCACCCCGCTCAGCGAGGTCGCCGACCTCCTCCAAGTCGCTGACCCGACGGCACGCGCCTGCCTGTGAACTGCGACTGCGTCACCAGTTGGCACTGCTCCACCCCCGTACCACCAGCATCAGCCCGGCCGCCGACCGTGGCGGGCTCGTCGAGGGAAGGATCAACCGCACCATGACACCTCTGCCCCGGATCAGCGTTTCGGTCAAGGCCGCCATCGTCCACCAAGGCCGCATCCTGCTCATGTCGTATGACGACCACTCGGGCTTCCATTACAACCTGCCTGGCGGCAAGGCCAAGGTCGGCGAACCGCTGCGCGACGCGGTCGTCCGCAAGGTCGAGGAGGAGACCGGGCTGCGAGTGCGCACCTCACGCCTGCTGTTCGTCGTGGAGTACGTCCCCGAGCAGTACGCGGACGAGTTCGGCACCGTCCATAAGACCCAGCACAACTTCCTCGCCGAACTCCTCGACGAGGACACCGAGCCGCGCAAGTCCGACCCGCCGGACCCGATCCAAGTCGGCTTCGAGTGGGTACCACTGTCCGATTTCGGAGAAAAGTACCTGCTGCCGCGGGTCAACCAGCAGCTGCTCCAGGCGCTCGCTGGGGAACCGGCTGACCGCGATGTCCTCGTGGACCGGTGGTGATCATGCAGTACCCGTCTTCGAAGCCGCTGAGCTTGTCCGAACTGCGCGACTGGCTCCTGCAACACCACGGCGACACCGTCGATGCCGACCGCCTGCCCGCCATCCGGAGGGAACTCGAAGAACTTGGCCCCCGCGCAGTGCCCGGCGCCGTGGTGGAACTCGGCTGCTACCAGGGCGCCATGGCCTTGTGGATGCGTGCCGTCCTGGACGCCACCGGCCAGCACGAGCGTCACGTCCACGTCTACGACTCGTTCCAGGGCTTACCTGAACGCGGTGAGCGGGACCCGGAGCTGTTCGAGGTCGGCTACCTGCGCGCCGAGCCTGAGCAAGTGCGTGCCCTGCACGTTCGGTGGGACTGCACCCCGCCAGCCATCCACCGCGGCTGGTTTGCTGACACCCTCCCCGCACAACTCCCCGAGACGATCGCCTTCGCCTACCTGGACGGCGATTACTACGACTCCATCCACACCAGCCTGAGCGCCTGTGTCCCGCGTATGGCCCCCGGTGGCACTCTGATCGTCGACGACTATGCCGACCTGGAGGCGAACCCGAAGGCGTGGAACGGGCTGCCCGGCGTGAAGGCGGCCTGCGAGGACTACTTCGACGCCCCCTCCCCGCTGGAGGTCATGTTCGGAACGGGAGACCTGGCCTTCGGCCGCTACGTCGCACCGGTCGGGGGCGAGCGGTGAACGGTATGCGCCAGGAGCCGCTCCTGCTGAGCGTACGGGGCGCGGCCGACACCAGGCTTTTGCAGCGCCATCTTCCTGGCTGCGCGATCCGGGAGATCACCGCACCCGCTTCCGCCGAGCCAGAACTCGCCGCCCAAGCGGTGGTACTGGTGCTGCGGTCAGGGCACCAGCTCGACGCCGAGCGCCTGCGGCAGTGGCCTAACCTGCGGCATGTGATCCGGGCCGGATCCGGTCTGGACGGCATCGACGTCGCCCACTTGGCCGCGCGCGGCGTCATCGTGCACCGAAACCCGGAACCCGCCGCCGACGCGGTCGCCGAATGGACGCTGGCCGCGCTGCTCGCGCTCGCCCGCCGGATCCCGTACGGGCACGCCGCCCTGCTGGGGGGACAGCACGTAAAGCAGCAGTGCCTCGCTCCACCCCTCTCTGAGATGCGAGTGGCGGTCTGGGGCGCCGGCCCTGTCGGCCGGTCCTGCGCCAAGGTGCTCGCCCCGCATGTCGCCGGGCTCGCCTTCGCAGCCCGGCCGACCCTGCCGGACACCTTGCCCGCACGCCCCGGCAGCGAACTGTCCGGATGGGCCGACGCCCACGTCGTCGCGCTCCCGCTCACCGACGAGAACCGCGGCCGGTTCGGGAACGACTTCCTCGCCGCAGCGAGGACGAAGTCCCCGCTGCTGATCTGCGTCGGCCGCCTCGGCACCCTCGATGCCGGTGCCTGTCTTCGCGCCCTCACCGACGGTCGTCTCGCCGGTTTGGCCCTTGACCCCGTGGAAAAGTCCGATCTACCGCTGTGGCCGGGTGCGGACTCGCTCGGGCCTCTGAATCTCCTGGTCACCCCGCACATCGGCGCCCAACGCAACGACGTCCGGGCCGTCCTTGACCAGTGGGTCGCCACGACTGCTGCGGCTGTCCTGGCTCGCGAAGGGAGAACGGCCACATGACTCACACGCCGTGGCTTCAAGCGCGCCTGATGGTGGCCGAGCAGGCCGCTGCCACGCTGGCCGACGAGTTCTCCGACGCCACCGTCTGGCTGGTGGGCGCGCTCGCGGAGGGGCTGGCTCACCAGCAGAGCGACGTGGACCTGCTCCTAGTCACGCACGAACCGGTCGCCGAGCCGCGCTCTCGCTTCCTGCACAGCATCCGCGTCGATGTACGGGCGGTGAGCTGGGACAGGGTGCATGCCTGGCGCTCCCTGCTCGACTCATTCACCGTGACCCGCGAAGGAATCGAAACGTTCCGCGCCGTCCGAACCCGGCTGAGCGACCTCACCCTCCTACGCACGGCCCGCCCGCTCGCCCCGGCACCGGACCTGCTGCCCATCCTGACGCCCAAGCAGCTCCTCACCTACCAACGGTGGGCGCTCGCGGACCGGTGCGAAGCAGCGGCGAGCCTGGCCGAAGATCTTCTCGGCCTCGTTCAGGCAGGCATGCACCCTCACGCCGACCTGGTGTGGAACCAGCTCGCCCGTGTCGTCGCCCAGGCCGAAACCGTTGCCGCCGGCGCACCTCTGCTGGGTGAGAAGTGGCTGCCCAGCTTGCTGGGCAGCCACCGCGGCGCCCGGTTCAAGGCCGTCCCCGAACTGCCGGAACCTCGGTGGTCCAATGCAGCCGACCACAGCAGCTTCTTCGCCATCGTCCAAGCGCGGCTCGCCGATGTCCTTTTCGCGCTCTGGCCCAGTGACGCCGATCCCGAACCGGTCCACGAGGCCGGACTCGACGGCTTCGGCTGGCTACCCCAGCGCTACCACGACGGCTGGTTCCTGCGCCGTGGCGACGTCCGCAGCCCGCTCTCCGACGGGCAGATGCGCACTTGGCAACAGGACGCGGCGGGCCGCTCCCGCACCTGACTCATCCGTTGACCCGCAACCGGGGAGGTCCAATGCCCACCACCCCCACCACAATCATCGGCGAAGAGATGTGGCGGCCCCTGGAAGACACCGATCAAGAAGCCGCTGTCTCCGTCGTCCTCAAACTGCGCGGCGAGACCTGCGATGCCGACTGCCTCTACTGCTTCGAGAAACGCAAAGTCGCCCCCGGCGGCGCCCAGATCACCCCAGGGCACATACGCCGACTCGGCCAGATCTTCGGCGGTCGGCCGCTGGCGATCGAGCTGCACGGCGGTGACCCGCTCACGGTCGGCAAGCAGGCCATGCCGGCGATCCTGGACGAACTAGCCGCCCAGCCCACCGTGCGCCGCGTCCACCTGCAGACCAACGCCGTCCGCCTGGACAGCGAATGGCTTGACCTGTTCGACGCCCACTACCCCGGCCTGCACATCGGCATCTCCTTGGATGGCGACGAACAGGGCAACTCCTGGCGTGTCGGTTACGACGGGAACCCGATCTATCCGCACATCGTGAACGCGCTGAACCTGCTCGCCGAACGCGACCGCACATGCGGCATCGTCACCGTGGTCACCCCCACCGTCCTCGGACGCGCCGCCGAGATCATCGACCACATCGCCTCCTTCGAAGCGGTGCGCGCCGTGCACCTCATTCCCGCCTTCGACGCCACCGTCACCACAACGCTCCCGGCCACCGGCCGTCGCACCAGTCCGAGCCGCCGCCTGCAAGCTGACGCGGTTGGCGACGACGGCGCGTCCTGGGCGATCACACCCGTGCAGTACGCGGAGTTCACCCTCCACGCCACCGCCCAATGGATCAGCGCCGGACACTTCCGCCGCATCAAGCTCGACCCGGCCGTAGCCACGATCCGCCGGCTCAAGGGCCTGGACACCTCCCACTGCCACTACAGCGCCCATAAGTGCTCCCACGTCTTCACCGCCTACCCCGACGGCCGCTTCGGCTCCTGCGACGAACTCCCCTGGCCACAAGCGAAATTGCTGCCGCTCACATCTGCCCACAGCGAGGCGGACGTCACCGACGCCCAACACACCAACCCGCTGCTCGCCGCCGGGCGGCAGCTGATGACCA
Organism: Streptomyces sp. NPDC085944; assembly: GCF_040686295.1. Lineage (NCBI taxonomy): Bacteria > Bacillati > Actinomycetota > Actinomycetes > Kitasatosporales > Streptomycetaceae > Streptomyces > Streptomyces sp. NPDC085944. The sequence goes on from NZ_JBFBJX010000022.1 coordinate 52,902, forward strand.
AGTGCGCCTCCTGCCCGTACCGGACGGTGTGCGGCGGCGGCTGCACCGCGACCCGCTGGCGCATGCTGAAGGCGACCGGCAGCGACGACGCGTACTGCGACCACCGCGCCCGCCTCATCGACGGCATGGCCCACCTGCTCGCCGCCCCCGACCAGCCGGCCGGTGCGCACTGCCTACGCGCCCACTGGCGAGCAGCCGCCCCGAACGTCATGGCCGACGCCGACGCCTTCCTCGCCCGCTGGGACGATCCGACAGCTCTCCGTAACCCGGCCCGGGTCCGGATCAGCGACCACGGCAACATCAACTCCGTCGGGCTGCCCGGCCGGCACGAAGCCGACGACCTCGACCCGCACCACCCCCAATGGCGCGAGGGTATCGAGGACCGGGTGTGGCCCCTTCTCGACACAATCACGCGAAGTTGGCGGGCTGTCACCTACGACTCCTGCCAGGGCCACGCCCACCAGGGCACCGGCCTGGCCCCGTCCGTCTTCCGCGTCGGCATCCTGCCACGCACCCGCGCCGAGTACGCAGCGCTCGCCGCCCGGCTGTGCCACGTGCTCGCCTCCGCCGACGGCTATCTGCCCGCAGCCATCACCGCGGAGGCTGTCCGCACCGAGCTGACGTCCGACCGAACCGGCCGTCGCCACCCTGTCCTCAACCTGACGCTCACCCCGTCCCCTACCAGCACGTGGGCCCGCTACTTCGCCGGCCTCGACCAGGCCGTGCGCACCCTCACCCACATCGCCCGCCACACCCCCGCGGACATCGAATGCGCCTGCGCATCCCGCCCGCCCCGCCCCTCCCGGGAGGCACAGTGATCCACATCGCGGAGACGCTCACCGTCTCCAGTATCGAGAACTTCCTCACCTCCGACGAGGTCACCACCCTCATCACCGCCGTGGACGAGGTCCTCGGCAACGACGGCGTCCGCCGCTTCGACACCGAGCGCACCACCACCCTGCACTCCATCCCCGGCCACACCAGCGAACAGGCCATGGCCGTCTACGAGCCGGCAGGCCGCCTCGAGATCCACCCGCCGCCCGCACTCGCCGCCACGGTCCTCGACCAGGCTGTCGAGCGGGCGATGCCCGCCCTGCGGCGCGCCCTGCCTTCCCTGACGTCTTGCCGCGAATGGATGTACGTCGAGTACGCGCCCGGCCAGCACATCACCGCGCACGTCGACGGCATCGCCCCGCACCCCACCGATCCCGTACGCCAGCTCGCCGGAATCAGCGTCGTCCTCGAACATGCCCGGGAAGGAGGGGAGTTCTTCGTCGAGAGCACCTCCCACCCCGCCCTGTGGAGCGAGCAGAAGGGCGGCGACGGATACGACCCAGCCATGGCGTTCACCCACGACGGCGCCGACCACTCCGCCGACTGGTTCCGCGCCATGCCGCGCACCCGCTGGAACGTCCGCCCCACGCCCGGCACCGCGGTCCTGTACGGATCCCAGGTCACCCATGGCACCGAACCGGTCCGCAAGGGGCGCGAACGCAAGTTCATCAGCTGGCTGATCAACGAAGCCTGACCGACCATGCCCCCGCCCAATCGCAGCCCGCCCCCCGGGCACTCAACCCGACCAGCCCCTGCAACCCACGGAGGAAAAGATGACGACCGATGCGTGTGGCGAGTTCCTCGCCGCCGTGGACCAGCTGCGCGACGAGGGCGGCACCGTGCGCCTGACCGCCCACACGTCCAGCGTCTCCGCCGACGCCTGGAACGCCCCCGCCACCGGCGCCGATTCGGCTCCGGTCACTTCGGAGACAGACAGCGCCATCTGATCGGGCCGGCCCGTTCCGGACAACCCCACATCACAGCCCCGGTGCCGGCGCCCCACGGCCCGGCACCGGGGCCCGCTGCTAAGGAGCCTCCCGACATGAACGACATCGCTGCCATCCTGGATCTGGACGCTATCGCCGTCCACCGCCGCGAACGCACCGCGGCCACGCTGACCCTGCTCGACCGCGGTTCCGTCATTCCGGCGGACGACGAGGCGCTGCCCTTGGCCTACGCCCTGGCACACCACCGGCTCGAAGGCGCAGAGAACGCCGCACGCCGCCGCGACACGACCACCCTTGACTGGTACCGCAACGCCGCCGGTCCCGCCCTGGCTCGCCTGGCCTACTCCACTCGCCTTGGCCCGCGCATCGTGGTCGCCCCTGACGAGGACGACATGATCCGCGGCCCGCACTCCGACACTCCGTACTACGTCCTCGGCCCCGGCACGACCGGCGGCGTCCCGTCCCTGGTCGACGACGCCTCCGGCCACATCGCCGTCACCGGCCTCGACGAGCTCGTCGGCGCGCACGCTGCCGTGATCTGCCTGACCGGCCGACGCCGGCCCGACCAGACCCTGCGCAGCTTCGCGATCACTCGGCTCCCGGCGACCGTCTTCACCGACCACACTGGTGACGCCGCCGTGCTGGGCCGCGACCTCGTCCACGAAGCCGCCCACAACTGGCTCAACGACGCCCTCGCCGCGCTTCACATCACCATCCCCGACGACGAGACGTACTTCTCTCCGTGGCGTGGCACCCAGCGGCCGGCGTACGGGTTTCTCCACGCATGCTTCGCCTTCCCCCTCACGATGATCTACGCCGCTCGGGCGCGGCTCCACACCACCGGCGCCGGAAATGCAGTCCTCGCCGACCATGAACGCCAGCAGCGACCCCGGCTGGTCGCCGCCCAGGACGACTTCATCCGCGCTGTGAAGTTGATTTCCGACCCCGGGCTGCGTGAACGCCTCGACAGCGTTTTCCAGCACGCCCGCACGCTCTGAACCGCGCATAGACCGCAGCGACTTCGAGGCTCCGGCTGCAGGGACCGTGATCATGCGACGGGAACACCCCGAGCGTGACGGTAAGCACGGAGCGTCAGCCGACCGGGGTGATCGTGCCGCTCCGAACTGTGAAACTGATCAACTCTCCGTATAGCGAGCGAAGAAGTCGGTCTCGGCCTCCGAGATGCGGCGCGGGGCCCCCGTCTCCAGGTTGAAGGCCGCCATCTTCGTAGTCGCCTCGGCGTACGTGTGCTCGCCGTCCCTGATCGTGTACCTCAGCTCGAGCCGCGCCCCGCGGCAAACGACGACCCAGACATCCACGTCAACAGGCTGGTCGCGGTAGTCCAACGGCATCTTGTAGTCGACCACAGCCTGCTGAACGACGAAGGCGTGCCTTCGGCGCTCGGCCTCATCGGCAGGCAGCAATTCCTGAACCATCCTCGTCCGTGCTTCTTCGAGGTAGGTCAGGTAGCGAGAATTGTTGACGTGCCCGTAGCTGTCCGCGTCGGCCCAGCGCAGCGGGAGGGGGTAGGTGAACTTCGGCATGAGGTCTTCCTATGCAGGGGAGGGTACGCAGTGAAAACCTGCGTCGAGGGAGTGCCGCCGCTGGCAGATCCTGTCGAGAGCGTCAGGGCTGGTCTGTGTCCCCGGCCGCGGTCTCGCCGTGGTCGCCAGCTTCGATTAGCCGCAGGACCTCGCGGAGCACACGCTGCTCCGTGGCACGGTCGTCCAGGAGCCGACCGATCCGAGCAGCAGCTGCGTCCGCACCGGCCGGCAGTGCGGCACGTACCAGTCGAAGTACTTCGGCAAGGCACGCGCCGTGTACAGCCTCGCGCGGCACACGAGCGATGACGGTGGCAGGCTGCACGTAAGTAACGGACCAGCAGCCAACCACCTCTTCGACTGCCCAAATCACGGTGCTCTGGTCGGGTGCGAGCGTGAGCTGTGCGCCCGGGCCCATGAGCTTGCTGATCTCTGGCATGGGGACGCCGCCACCCCCAGCCAGCGCCGCTGCTTCCGCAGAGGTCGCAACGACCATGCGCGACGCGAGCGTCGCTGCCTCCCGCCGCCAACGAGTGGCGGCGTCTTCGGCTACTCGGTTCCGCGCGTGCCACTGCGCCGCTTCCATCTCGTCCTGGTCCGCCGCTGCGGAGGCCCACGCGTTGCGAGCACCGCCGAGCGCGTCATGCTCGTCTTCGCCGCCCTCGACCCAGGTGATCACGACGAACCGGCACTCCGGCATCGATGCCGGGTAGAGGACGTGGCTGACGACCTCCACCGTCTCCCAGTCGAGGGCTGGGACGTTCATACGGAACACGTGGCCGTCGCGAGTCTCGCCCATGTCGTGCTCGGTCTCCCAGACGTGGCGGACGTCAGGGTCCTTCCTGACCTTCTCGATCAGCTCACGCAGGACAGGGTCATCCGGTCGCGTCGCTTCGGCGAATTTAAGTATCTTCACGTAGGCCGAGGCGTGTATGTCCCAGTCCTGGTACTGGGTGCGAGCCTCCGGCGACAGCAGGGCCCACAGGATGAGGTTCGCGCCCGGCTCCATCACCCAGGGCCACCACTCCGCCATCGCGGTGTTGAAGCCGATGATGTTCCAGTGCTGGTCGCAGAGGTACGCGGGGCTGGGCATCTGTCGGTCAATGAGTAGCCTCAGCGCCTTCTGCAGCTCCGGCTGACCGGCGCCGGGCGGTGGCATCAGGTTCGAGCCGATGTTGTACAGCAACAGCGCATGGCGCTCGTCGCGGTCCAGACCGAGCAAGTTCGCCAGCGATTCGCACTGCGCGGGGGTAAACCGCGGCGGCGTCGCACCCTTTTCGATCTTGCGGTAGGTACGCTCGCCCATCCCCAGAGCCTTTGCAGCCCTGGGCTGCGTGACGCGCGCATCCCGACGCCACCTGCGCAGCAGGGCACCGAACCCCATGAACTGGCCGGCGAGCTGCCGCGCGCTCTCTACGGCGGAGATCCCCGCTTCCGCTTCCCCGGTACGGCCGCGGCTCGGTTCCAGCCCGGTCATGCAATCCTCCCTCGTCGCTCTGCCGGGGAGAGGCGGTTCCTCGGGCACAAAAAAGGAGGTCGACGAAACCGCCGACCCCCGCCCTGCTACTCCCCGCCGTAGACGATACGCATGATTCGAGTGATCTTGACCAGCTGTGGGATGGGCCACATTTCCCCCGCGGGGTCTCGTCCCGGGTGAAATCTGCACGCCGATCCCCCCAAGAGCATTCACGCGCGAATGGGGCATCTCCGCCACCGCTTCATGATCGATCTGCGAAACCGGCAAATGTGTGCCGGTTTTCGTCCCGCCCTCAAATGGCCGGACTAGACCACTGGGACAGAGGTCGTCGAGTTGCCGTCGGATTCCCTCATTCCGCTTACGCGCCAGGCGATTTGCCCTGCCGACCCACACCGGACGAGCCTTCGACTTTCCCGTCACGTATGCCCTCCAACTAGGGCATTCGTGACCCGTTGACGGTCTCTCAACGGGTTGGCTTGAATCGCTCTGTCGGCAGGTTCAGCCGAACTCCGGACATGGCAGACATCGTCGCGAGTGGACCGCAACGCTGCGTCTTGCGGTCCCGGAGCGAGTTCCGACCGTCGACGGAAACAGGCTCGTCGATGCACGTGCGGTACCGGAGGTCGCACCTCACGGTCCGCTTCCTGTGCCGGCCAGAGCCACTACGCGTCACAGCACAACCCGTCTCACGCGCGTCACGCCCTTCGGCTGAAGCAGTGAGGCACGAGCAAGGGGAAGACCTATGTGGTGGCGAAACAGCGGCCCACTCGCAGAGTTGGGGTCGCTCTTCTTGGAGGTGCCCCGCCAACGGCTTGCCGTGGCCGAAGGGACTCGTGGGCTACGGCTCCGCCGTCATCTGCAGCCCAGCGCTGGCGAGCGCGAGCTGCAGCGGCGCCTTCGGAGCCTGCTGCGAGCCATGGACATCCAGCCTCCGTTGGACGTGACGCGACTGTGCGGCGCACTGTCCGAGAAGCGGGGGCGGCACATCGAGCTGCGCCCCTACCCAATGCCGATGCCCGGCCCGCTGGGCTTGTGGGTCGACACTCCCGCCGCCGACCTCATCATCTACCAGCAGCACACCACCCGGCTGCATCAGGACCACATCATCCTGCACGAAGTCGGGCACATCCTCGCCAACGACGACGAACTCATCGAAGAGGATCCCGACGATCCGGCCGAAGGATGGTGGGCCGGCATGCTGCCTGCTTTGAACGCCGCCACCATCCGACGGATGCGCAAGCGCTGTAGCTACGACTCGGAAGAGGAATGCGAGGTGGAATTGAGCGCGACCATCATCCTTGAGTGGTCGTCTGTGCTCGACCGCACCACCCCCGTCGTTGCCGAGGATCCTTCGGCACGCCGGGTAAACGCAGCCCTCAGCGGCAACCGAGGGTGGCTGTGATGGTGGCCACCGTCTTCTTCACCGTTCTCGCAGCGGCCATCGGCTGGAAGATCCGCCAAGTCGTCCGGAATCCCGATAACGCACCGGTGCGTTCGGTGACCCTGTGCCTGGTCTGTGCCGCTGCGTCGTACCCGCTAGCCATGCCTGGCGGGGCTTCCGGGATCGACGCGGTCGCCGGGCACGGGGCAGCCAAGGTGCTGCAGAACGTGCTCTTGCTGGCCACCCTCTTCTTCCTGATGTGCTTCTACCTGCACTCGGCCGCCGACGAGCAGAGCGGCCGACGTCGCGCCCGCCGCGAAGGCGCCGCCCTTCTCCTGGTGATCGTCGGATTGGTGGCCATCGTGGGGAGCGGGCACGAGGTGCTCGCCGGAAGTTTCGCCACCGCTGACATGGCACTTCCCCGGGTGGCCGGCTTCTACCTGCTTGCGGGCCTGTACATGATGTATGCGCTCGGAGCAGCCTTCTGGTGGACCTGCAGGTATGCGCGGCTATCCCCGCGCCCCCACTCCACCGGGCTGTGGGTGACCGCCGTCGGACTGGCGGCCATGGCGAGCGCCTGCGCGATCCGCGCCGTCTTCGTGATCATCCGGAACATGGGAGGCGGGGTGCCCGCGGGCTTGAATGCTGCGGTAGCCGCCCTGCTGGTGATATCGGTCACGCTCTTCGTCGTGGGTGTTAGCTACCCCATCGTGCGGAACTGGATCACTGCAGTGCGGATCTGGCACCGGCACCGCCGCGCCCACCGCCGCTTGGAGCCCCTGTGGGCGTTGCTGGCCGAGGCGTATCCGGACAGCGTGCTGCAGACAAGTGCGAACTCATGGTCCGAGAGGTGGCGCGCTCGGAGCGTGCACCGCCGCTACCACCGTCGTGTCGTGGAGTGCCGCGACGGACTCGTGCAGGTCAGCCCGTACTTGCCCGCTCAGGACACCGGCGGCGCAGTCCTGGACAGCGCGCCGCCCGCGGTTCTGGCCGCGAACCTGCGCGATGTGCTTGCTGCCGGATCCCCCGGCGCGTCAGGCACAGTGGAACCAGTGGCTGCGGTTCCTGTCGCCCTGCCTTCTCAGCAGGGTCCGGAAGCCGATGTCGAGCAGCTGGTGGCGCTGGCGGATGCCCTGCGCAACGCCCGCTCGCAGAACGTGTCGGTCATGACGGCCGCCAACCACGATTAAGTACGAGGGAGTTACGCATGTTGATCTGTGCCGGACGAGTCCTGACCGGGGGCCGTGGCCAGTACGTGACCGACGGAGCAGTCCTGATCAAGGACGGCCAGATTGCAGCCGTCGGCAACCGGGAGGAGGTCGAGGCTCTCGCGCCAGCGGACGAGCCGCGCCTCTACTACCCCGCCGGCACCCTGATGCCCGGGCTGATCGATGCACACGTGCACCTCGCGTTCGACGGGGGCCCTGATCCCGTCGCCAGCTTGGAACAGCAGGACGACGCGACCCTGCTGGAGGAGATGCGGGCTCGGGCCGCGCAGCTGGTACGAATCGGTGTGACCACCGCCCGCGATCTGGGCGACCGCGGGCACCTGGCGCTGCGCCTGGCCCAGGAGATCGAACAGGGGATCACGCCGGGGCCGCGCGTGGTTTCCGCAGGCATCCCCGTCACTCCTCCCGGCGGCCACTGCTGGTTCCTGGGTGGCGAGGTCTCCGGCGAACGGGAGATCCGCGAGCTGGTCCAGCGCAACGCCGAGGCCGGCGCTCAGGTCATCAAGGTGATGGAGACCGGCGGCGGCCTGACCAAGGGCGGCGCCAAGAGCCACGAGACCCAATTCGCTCCCGCCGACCTCGCAATTCTCGTCGACGCAGCACGCGCCGCCGGGCTGCCCGTCGCTGCGCACGCGCACGGCGTTGATGGCATCACGGCGGCCGTCGAGGCCGGGGTCGACACCATCGAGCACTGCACCTGGATGACCGAGGACGGCATCGAAGTCCGCGACGACGTACTGGACAAGATCGTCGCCAAGAACATCCACGTGTGCCCCGCCGTGAGCCCTCACTGGAAGATGCTGCCTCGCTTCTTCGGGGAGGAGCGGGCGCAGGCCATGTTCGACGCCGTACGGCGCATGTCCGAGGCTGGCGTGCGTCTGGTAGCGGGCACCGACGCGGGCGTACAGCGCGCCGGTCACGACGGGCTGATCGCCGCGCTGGAGTTCTACGAGCACCTGGGCGTGCCCAACGAGCGCATCCTTGAGATGGCCACCGGTGAGGCGGCGCATGCCCTTGGCGTTGCAGACCAGACAGGCCAGATCAAGGTCGGCTACAGCGCCGACATCCTCATCGTGGACGGTGACCCACTGACCGACCTCACCGCGCTGGAGGACGTGCGGGCCGTCTTCGCCCGCGGTATCCGGCGCTACCACCCCGCCCAGGCGTGAGCGGTCACCACTCGCGCACGCCCAGATAAGAGGGCTACTGCCTGGGGCCTTCGGCCCCAGGCAGATCCCGCTGCTGCAGCTCGGCGGCCACCTCGTTGATGTAGGCGAGAAGGTCCGCACTGAGCCCTTCTTTGCCCAAGCCACGTGCCGCCACCTTGCCTACATTGCCCGACGCGAGGAGTTGCAGCCCCTCGACGACCTGGCGGGCAGTGGCCTCGTTGGGTTGAAAGTACATCGGCGAGACGCCGAACACGTCCGCAAGCCCGTCCCGCAGGACGGGAGACGCCTCCGTCTCCGCGCCGGTTCGCAAAGCCCGTATATCCGCTTCGCTGGCGATGCGGGCACCTGCGTGCTCATTGACGTGGCGGGCGAGGTCCTCGTCGGACGGACTCTCTTCCGGGCCCGGGTAAGAGTGCGCAAGGAGATAGTTGATCTTCTCGGCAAGCGACTTCGGCACCTCCGAGGCCGGCGGGGGGACCTCGTGCCCGAATGACCGCTCCTGCGCCGCCAGCAGCGCCTCCACGCTTACCCCGTAGCCCTTGGCAAGCGGCTCGACAAACTGCTCACCGAGTCGCCTGACCCCCTTCTCGGCGTTCGTCACGGGGCCTGCGCTCTTCGTCCCGATCATCTGCGGCACCTGCTGCCGGTAGATACCCGCATCGCAGCGCAGATCGGCAAGATCCGGGAGCCCGGGCCGGGGAAACAAATCCTCCAGATCCCGACCGACCGAGGCAGCAAGCGCCGCCAGCTTCTCGGCATCCGGAGGCCACTGTCCGGTCTCCCAGCTACCGACCGACGAGGGCGACACGCCCAGCTCGTCCGCGACGTCGCTCTGCGTGCGACGCGCAGCACGCCGCGCGTCATAGAGGCGGCGGCCGTCAAAGAGACGGGGCGGCATTCCACTCCTTGGTTCTTTTTGCTGAAGAAATCACAGGACGTTGACCTGTTTCCCGACGCTGGGATAGTTTCAGCGTAGCGAACGAGGGGTGATCCGTACACCTCATCGCCGACCTGAGCCCTTCCAACCCTCCGGAGCCCTCTCGTGCTGCGCCCCCGCCTCTCACCGCGTGTCGACGTGTGTGACTGGCACGAACAGCAGGCCCAGGCGCCTTGTCCACACTCGCGGCTCACGCGAGTTGTAGAGCGTTCTTTAGCAAGGTCTGGATCTTGCCGCAGGTCACCCATATGTTCGTCGTCCCCGGCCAGGCAGCCTGCCCAGCCCCCGGCGACACGAGGAGTGGAGTGCGCAGCGCACGATCTGACCAGGCCGCGTAGGCCCTAAAAACAGCGGCGGCGCCCAAGGAGCGGTAACTCCCGGACGCCGGACGCTAAATGGTACTCCTGCCCCGGCAAGGGCGGAGATTTACCCACCTTCACCGCACCGGCCCTGTCCTACGAGGCACACCGGCGCGGGCTTCACTACGGAGGAGAGTCTTACATGCCGCCTGCCCTGCGCAAAAGGCCGGAGCCCTCGGCCAGCGCGGCAGCTGCCCTCGCCCATCCGCCTCACTGCTCATCGACCCACCTGCCGATGGGCACCCGCACGTCGCAGCCGTCGGCTGGCTTCTGCCTCAAGGCTGGGGTGTCCCGATGAGCGGACAGGCGCGGAAGTGGGTGTGGGAGAGCAGCACCAGCCGTGGCACGGCCCGCCTGGTCCTGCTGTCGATCGCCGACCGGATCCCTGACGAGCAGTGCGTCGCGTATGCCTCCGTCACCGAGCTGATGGAGCGGACGAACGCCAGCCGCAACGCCGTGCGCACCTCGCTGGCTCTGCTGGATGAAGCCGGCGAACTGGAGATCGTCGAAGGCTACGAGGGTCCGCAGCACAGCACGGTCTATCGGATGCCGCGCCCTGCTGCCTGGCTCGCGAAGATCGCGGCTGCGCAAAAGGCCGATCCCCAGCTGCACGTCGAGGACGTCGAGCCGCTCGCGGATAACGACCCTGCCCCGTCCTTGGATGACCTGGACGAGGCGCGGTTGCGCAGGCACCGCATCTGGCGGAAGGCAGGGTCAAAAACGGACCCCCGTCGTCAGAATCTGGCCGGGTCAACATCTGCTCCCCCTCGTCAGAATCTGACCCCTCCCCGGGTCAGAAACCGACCCCCCTCCGGGTCAAAATCTGACCCCCAGAACTGTAGTGGTGAACCGAAGGTGAACCGTAGGTTCAGCAGCAGTGCTGCCGACCTCACCACGGCCACCGACTGGCAGATCGACGACGCGAGCCTGTCCTGGGCCCAGCAGCAGGGACACCTGGAACGCCTCGGTGAGCATGGCCTGCAAGCCGCCGACGCGAAGTGGCGGCACTACCGAGCCGCCTGGAGCCCTCGCTCCGCCGCCGCCTGGGCTGCCGACTGGCGGTCCTGGATCGACCGCGAGCACACCCCCACACCACAGCGCCCGAACCTCTACGCCCTGCCCGGCGGCACCCCCGCCCCGCAGGCCGGCATGACTCGCTCCGAAGCGCACATGGCCGCCCTGCTCGCCGCCGTCGACGAACCGACTGGAACGGAGTAACTACCATGGACCGCCGCGAAGTTGCTGCCGTACTCACCTACGTCGGCCGCCTGGACCCCCGCACCATCCGCACCGACGCGGGCGAAGCCCGCGACCAGCTCGCCATGTGGCACGAGCTGCTCGCCGACGTTCCCATGACCACCGGCCAGGGCTGGGATGTGCGCGACGTGGTGCGCAAGCGCGTCGTCGCCTCCCCGTACCCGATTCTGCCCGCTGACGTGGCCCGCGAGTGGAACGCCCACTACCGCGACCGCCTGGGCCGACACACCGATCCGACGCCGACGGCCGACCCCGACGACCCGCGCGCCTGGCGGGCGGAACTCGTCGCGACCCGCGACGCCGTCGTGACCGGGCGGATCGCGCCGACGCCGCACCGCGGGGTGACGACCGGAGAACCCCAGCCTGGCCTGAAGAAGATGCTCAAGGCCGTCGGCACCTACGTCCCGGATGCCGTACGAGCCGAGCTGGCACCCTTCCGGCCCGCCCGCGCCGCTCGTGAAGCCGCCATCGCTGCCGGCGGGCCCGACATCTTCAGCGTCCCGTGCGAGAGGTGCAGCGCCCCCCAGGGCGAGCCCTGCCGCGAACGGAGCGGCGGAGGTGTCCGCAACCGGAACACCAAACCACGCATCGAGCCGCATCCGGTCCGCGTCGATGACGCCCTGGCCGCTCAAGCACAGGCCCTACCTGCCTGACCCGGCCGCCACCGCTCCACAGAAACCTTCCGCCACGCGGTACGGCCCGCCGCCGTACCCCGAGCCCGCCACGAAGCGCCCCCGCCGCACCCCAACCGACTCAGGTGCCGAGCGACCGCGCCGACCGAGGCGACTTCCGGAGACTGCCTTGCGCCACATCACCACTAACGACACCCCGCCCCCGACCCTCCGAGGGATCGCCGACCACAGCTGGCAGGCCCGCGGCCTGTGCCACGGCATGGCCCCCAAGGACATCGACGAGCTGTTCTTCCCCGGAGCCCGCGCCCGCGCGGCCATCGACGAGGCCAAGGCGATCTGCGGCCGGTGCCCGGTGAAGAAGGCGTGCTTCGACTACGCCCTGGACAACGAGATCCGCCAGGGCGTGTGGGGCGGGCTCACCGAGGCCGAGCGTCGCCCCTGGCACGCCAAGGTCAACAAGCGCCTGGACTACAGCAGGGTGAAGGCCGCCTTCGAGGGGCGCGACGTCCACCTCAGCGACGCCGAGCGAGACGCCGTCACCCGCCACGCCTACGTCCGCGGCTGGAGCCCCGAGCGCCTCGCTTACACGCTGCGCCTCGACCTCGACTGGGCGCGCGACCTGATGCGCAACGCCGCCCACGCCGTCGCCGACCGCGACCGCTACTGGGACCAGGCCGACGACGTCGAGCCGGCCGACGACGAGAGCGCCGAGGACGACGCCGCCTCGTCGGTCTACGTGCCCCGCCAGGTGCAGACCGACTCCCTGATCGCCGCCCTCCGAAAGGCCGCATGACTCACCTCATCGCCATGTCCTTGCCCTACGGCATCGATCCCGTCTACCTGGTTGCAGCCCTCGGGCTGCTCGCCCTCGCGCTGGCCGGCTGGTCGTTCCGGCGCAACCGAAACCGCGCGGAGGGCAGGCGCGTCGGCACCCCCGCGGTCTGGGTCTCCGCGCTCGCCGCCCTCAACTGCACCATCTACTCCGCCGACACCAGCTGGCGGTTCGCGGCCGACTACCTCGACATGGCCGGCACGGTGGAGCGCGCCATGATGTTCAGCGCGGGCGAGGCCGCGCTGTTCGCGACCGCGCTGATGGCCCGGCAGAACCTGAAGAGCCAGGGGGCGCCCGGACTGCCCGGCGCCTTGGTCTGGGTGATCACCGGGGTGCAGGTCATCCCGGCCTACGCCGAGTCGGCCGCGGTCGGCGGCACCGTGCGCGCCTTTGTCGGACCGGTCATGGCCGCGGTGCTGTGGCACCTGGCCATGGGCATCGAGTTGCGGCTGCACAAGCCGGACGCCGCCTCGCAGGGGCTTCTGGCCACGCTCGGACGCGAAGCACGAGAGAGGCTCCTCTCCCGCCTCGGCATCGCCACCCGCAACCGCGATGCCGCGCAGATCACCAAAGACCGTGCGTCTCGGCGAGCGGTCGCCCTTGCCTCCCAGCTGGCCGGCATGTCGATGGCGGATCGCGAGAAGGACACCCGGGTCACCCGTCGACTTCAGGCCGCGCTCACTCGGGCCGAAGTCGGCACCGATCCTCGCCAGCGCCAGGCGTTCTTGGAGGAGCTGGCCGCCCGTCGGCACGCGGCCACCCTCGCGACCATAGATCTGCCCTCCCCGTGGGTGAAGGCTCCGGATCCCAAGGACGCCGGTCTCGAGAACGGCTACCCGCTCGCCCCGTCCCCGTCGATGCTGTCGGCGGCCGAGAAGCCGATGGGGCGACGGGCGAGTGCGGTCCCCAATGACGGTCCCCGAAGCGGCGGGGACGGGGACCGTGCGGAATCGGGGACGGGGACAGAGGCCGAAGGGGACCGTCCCCACACCGTCCCCGATGACAACGGGGACGGCGTCACCGAGTCCGTCTCGAGCCTGCCGAGCGGTGGGACGGGGACAGCGCTCGGAGACCGAGGCGACGTGTCGGCCATGGGCGCAGCAGCCGACGTCGCCATCGAGGTTTCCGCTACGGACGCTCGCGAAGCTGCTGCTCAGGGCGCTATGGGACCGTCCCCAGTACCCGTCCCCGACGGCGGCGGGGACGGCGAACACCTGGACGCGGAAATGGGGACGGGGACCGTTGGGGACCGTCCCCACACCGTCCCCAACGACAACGGGGACCGCGCACACCCGGACACGGAAACGGGGACGGGGACCGAAGGGGACCGTCCCCACACCGTCCCCGTGCGCCGGAAGCCGAAGCCCAAGGCGAAGGCGCAGCGGAGCCGGCCGGGGGGCGGCAAGTCCCAGCGCCCTCAGCGCAAGGGGCTGAGCCCCGAAGAGACGGCCGACCTGGTGCGTCCCCACGTACCCGCACTGCTGGAGCGCGATGGGACCGAGGTCATCACCCGTCCCCAGCTGCGGGAAATCCTCCGCGCCCTGAACCTCGCGGGCGGCCGGAACTCGAACATCACGCGGCTCCTGCAGCTGCTGAGGTCCGAGACGAACACCACCACGGCAAGGAGCACGACCCGATGAAGACCTGCCACAGGTTCGACCGCATCAAGGACGGCTTCGAGAAGGACGTCCACTTCCTGCGCGGGCACGCCGAGCACCACCTGGGCTCGGCCGCGGCGAAGACCAGCGCGAAGCACGCCGTCTCCGTGAAACGGAACATGGCGCGGGCCCTGAACACGCACCTCGCCCGCTGCCCCGAGTGCGGCTGACGCCTGCGAAAGCCCAGGTCAAAGCCCTAGATCCTCATGCGCCATGGTGGCCCGGCCTCGGTCGGGCCACCGCCCCTGCCCCGGAGGGACCGTCATTCCTGCCCGCCACCCGCGCACGCATGCCCCCTCGGTCGCCGAGGCCGGCGCCTGGGCGGACGTACTCGTACGCCACCAGCTGCTGCATGCCGCCGTCCTGGCCCCGAACGGCCAGTGGCTCGTCCAGCACCACCCCCACTCGGCCGTCGAGGTCCTCGCCGACCCGACCGCCATGGTCGATCTGGCCGCCGAGATCCAGCACCGCATCCGCTCCACGAGGAACCGCACGTGATGACGAACCCGACGACAAACCCCGCTCCCGAGCCCGATAAGAAGGAACCCAACTCGACCTCAGCGGGAGCAAGTTGGTGCGAGAGTAATACTCCCGTTGGGAGTATTACTCTCGCGTCCTCCGCCCCGGGGGTGGCGGAGGCGGTCCAGCGCCGGGGGGCACTGGACCGGGGGGATGCGACCGAGGGCGGCTCGCGTCCCGAGGAGGAGACGACTCACCCATGCCACAACCCGCACTGCGCCCAGCACGTGAGTATGACGCCGAGTCAGCCGCCCGCGCGTAATCGCAAGCCGAAGACCAAGTCCAGCAAGCGCAAGCACCTGATTGCCAGCCGCTTCAACGACGCCGAGAAGCAGTCCGTGCTCGACGCAGCAACAGCGTGCGCCATGACGCCGTCCGGCTTTCTCGCCCATGCCGCGCTCAGCGCCGCGCACGACCTCACCCGTACGGAAGCCGAGGTCGCCGGCCACCGCGAAATGACACGCCGACTGTTTGCCCTGGGCCCCGCGCTGAGCCGGATCGGCAACAACCTCAACCAGGTTGCGGCAGCCCTGAACCGTGACGAGCCGGCGCCGCAGGCCCAGGCGGTCCTCGACGGTGTCGACCAGGTTCGCCTGGAGGTCCAGGCGTTCATCCAGCACTACCTGGACAGCGAGCGACCGGCAGCATGATCCCCTCAGTGAACGACATGGGTGACGACACCCATGGCCTGCTGAAATATCTGTACGGCCCCGGCAAGGCCGAGGAGCACATCGACCCCCACCTTGTCGCCGCATGGGACAGCCTGGCTCCCGATCCCGGCCGCAACCCGGACCGCAAGGCGGCGCTGCGCGCCCTGCAGATCCTCCTCGACCAGCCCGTCATGGCCTTGCCCGAAACCGAACGGCCCGCCGAACACGTCTGGCACCTGTCCGTACGCGCCGCCCCCGAAGACCCGATCCTCACCGACGAGCAGTGGGCGGACATCGCCCGCCGCATGGTCTCCGCCACCGGCATCGCGCCCGAGGGCGACGACGCCGCCTGCCGTTGGGCGGCTGTCCGCCATGCCGACGACCACATCCATATCGTCGCCACCGTCGTCCGCCACGACGGCCGCCTGGCCCGCATCCGCCGCGACGGTGCCCGCGCCCAGGCGGAAGCCCGGAAGATCGAACTCGACTACGACCTGCGCCGGGTGAACACCGGGGACGGAACCGCCGCCAAACGCCCGAGCAGTGCCGAACGCCATAAGGCGAACCGCCAGGGTAAGGAACGTACGACACGCGAGGAGCTACGCGAGACGGTGCGCCGCGCCGCCGCTGGCGTCGCCAGTGAGAAGGAGTTCTTCGACCGTCTCACCGCCGCCGGCCTCTTGGTCGATACGCGCGCCGCGCCCTCCGGTGATCTGCTCGGCTACAAGGTCGCGCTGTCCGATGACCGCAACGAGGACCAGGAGCCGATCTACTATTCGGGCTCCACCCTCGCGGCGGATCTCTCCCTACCTCGCATCCGCGAACGCTGGGCGAACAACGCCTCCGAGCCCGGCCAGGACGCCGCCACAGACCGCTCCTCCGGATCGGACCACATCACCCCCTCGGCCGCGCGCCGCCAGGCGGCGACGGCGTCGTGGCAGGCCGTACTCATCATCGACCAGGGTGAGGACGGGCAGATTTCCGGCCTGATCGCCGCGGGCGGCGAGGTCCTCGACGCACTCGCCAAGACCTCGGCGTTGAACACCCGCCGTGAACTGCGCGACGCCGCTTTCGTGTTCGAACGGGCGACCCGCTCCCACATCCGGGCGGAGCGCCAGCACGCCCGCAATCTGCGCAAGGCCGCCCGCGACCTCGTCCAGGGCGGGCCGGCACTCGGGCGGGTGGAGGACGGTGCCACGACCGCCATGCTGATCGACATGGTGTTCTTCCTAGTCACCGCCACCGCGCAGTGGCACGCGATGAAGGGACACGCCCAACAGGCCGCTGCTGCCCGCCAGGCCGCCGAACACCTGCGCGCCGCCTACCAGGCCGCAGCCCCGATGTACCTGGGCGTCATGCGCGACCGTGGCCGGCGTATGTCCCTGCCCCTGCAACGCAAGCAGACGGCCTACCTGCGCCGGGCGGTGCCGGAGCTGGCTGAGCAGGTCCTCGCCGAGCCGGGCTGGTACGCCCTGGCCTCCACCCTCGCCGACGTCGAGCGCGCCGGGCACGACCCGGCCGCGCTCCTGGCCGAGGCCGCCGAGCGACGGGAACTGGGCACCGCCGATTCGATCAGCGACGTCCTCGTGTGGCGGCTTCGACGGATGGCAGACCTGCCCGCTGACGCTTCGGCAACGCCTCCTACCCCGGAGAAGCACACCACGGCGCCGACCCGCCGCGGGCGCACCCGCACCGCGACGCCCTTTCACAGGCCGGTCCCGGGGGCTGACGGCACACGCGAGCATCGGCGGTGAACAAGGCGTTCAGACCAGGACGGCAACCATCGCGACGGCCACGGTGGCTCCCGCGATGCACAGCATCACGGTGCGCATGGCCGGCACCCGGCGAGGAGCTGGTGACGACACATCTCGAGTGCCATCGCAGGCACAGCCCGGAGCATGCGGCAGGAACGGCGAGTCCATCCAATAGGCGCCCCGCAGTTGCGGCGAGACGACGGGCAAAGGGGAGCTGGGCATACTCGGACAACGCCGCGTCCCTCCCGGCGTCATGGGCCGCAATGCATTTGTAACGAGAGGCCCGCTCGCGTCCGCTTCGTCTCTGCGCGCCCTCGGAAATGCCGGTCTCACTTCACGAATTCTAGAGTTGCAGCAGGTCAGCGACTTGCGGCACTCTCCTCGTGCAGGCGAGATGACAGAGATGGAGACGGCATGTTCCGACGCACGACCCGAGCGGACCGAGAGTTCCGTGAAGCCCAGCGAGCCGGCCAGGCGCTGCTGGCCATGCACGCCGAGTGGCCCGAGGCTCCCGCCCCGGTCGCCGCGCCGGCCCCGGCCGCGCCGGCCGAGGCCACGGTGGTGCCCGACTTCCTGCCGCCCGAGTTCCGGGCGCCGTGCCGCCAGGACGTTTCGGGCTTCATGATGCGCTGGGACGTCCCGCTCGTCATCGACGGCGAAGTCCACGCCTGCCACTGCGGCGCGTACCGGAACTGGATCGTCTTCAACATGCACGACGACTCCGTGTGGCTGCGCTGCGAGGGCGGCCACGAGACGCATGAGACCCGGCTGGACACCGCCTGGTACAACCGCAACTCCGGGCCGGTCGACCACTTCCACCCCAACCTCGAAGACGGGCTGCGCCACCTCGGCCACTGACGACGCGAAACCCCTTCCCCCACCCCTGCGTTCATCGGCACCCGGAGGGCCGATCCGGTCAGACCATCCGTCTCGCATCACCAAAGGGGTTTCTCGTATGCGCCGCTTCACCACGACTGTCCTCGGCCTCGGGGCCGTCTTCACCGTCCTCGCCCTGACCGGCTGCGCCGGCCACGCCGAGCCCGCCGGTACCTCCGCCTCCGCTTCCGCTTCTGCACACCGGGGTGGCAGCACCGCGGCGGCGTCCGTGCCGCTGTCCTCGGCCCAGCTGGACCAGCGGCTGCTGAACATCGGCGATCTGGGCGAGGGCTACACCCGCAAGCCCGAGGCTCCTCGCCGCAACGACGACGTCACCGTCATCGGCTGCCCGGCGCTGGAGAAGCTCGGCGGCGATACGGCCACCGGCTCCGGCCTCGACTTCGCCCGCAAGGCGAAGGCGTCCTTCGCCTACAGCGGCAGCAGCTCCTCCGAGGTCAGCGAGGAGCTTTACAGCGACAGCCCGGCGAAGCTGTCCACGGGCATCTCGACGGTCTTCGACGCAATGCTGTCCTGCCCCTCGTACCAGGTGGCGTCGGGGAGCACGGCCGTCGACATCGGCACCGCGAAGTCGGCCGCGCCGAACCTCGGGGACGAGCAGTGGAGCCAGCTGCTCACCTTCTCCGCCGGCGGGCAGCGCAGCGTCGTCAAGCAGACGGCGATCCGCGACGGCAGCATCCTGGTCCTCGTCTCCGGCGCACCGGGCCTCGTGGACACTCACCTGGACAAGGCGCTCGCCAAGGCCCGCACCGCACGCTGATCCGCTCCTCCAGCACTGCCCCGGTGTCCGGGCCCGTTCTTCCGACGGGCCCGGACACCGGGGTTTCGTCGTTCGCGCCGATCAGCCGTCGAGGCGGAGTTCGCCTGGCTCATATCGGAGTTGGAAGGTCTGGGCGTGCTCGCCGTGCATCCAGTACAGGGTCATGGTCGACAGCATGCTGCGCTTAACGTACCGGGTGCGCGAGGGCATTCCTTCGTCCTGCTCGACGATCCACTTCTCCACCCGCTCCGGCAGCCCGAAACGGAGCGCATATACGTCGGGGTGCTCGGCGGCGCGCAGCTCCCAAACGGGGTGCGAGGCTGCCTGATTGATGCGGCGCAGACGCACCGCATGCGTGGGGTGCTCTCGCGCGTATTCCACGAAGCCATACAGGTCGTCCGAGGCGAGCCCCAGAACGAACGGCGCTGCGGGAAAGGCCAGAACAAGACCGAGCTGCGACCGGCTGCGCAGACCGTCCGCGAGGAAATCGAGGGGACCGCGAATCGCGGCGGGCAATTCCAGACCACCCGGATCCATCTGCAAGAGCGGCCCGCGGAGATACGCGCGCATCTCGCGCATCTTCGGCCGCTCACTCGCCGGAGCCGCCTTGAGCACTGCGTGGATCGCGTCGGCCGTGATCCTTACGAGACTCCGCAGCCCATCAAAGTCCGGTGCAGAAAGGTCGATCAGCGATATCTGGTGGGCCAGCGCATAGTCCTGCGCCTCCGGGGTGAAGCCGGACGTGGAGAAGATCGCGTAGGTGTAGCGGTAGCGCGTCCGCGGCCGACCAGTGCCTGGCGCGGAGAGCGTGGTGGTCTCCGCTTCGTTCACGTCGTGGATCACACCGTGGCCGTTTCGGACAGTGGGAAGACCGACCCGTGTGGTCAGGTACTTCGCCTCGACGAACAAGCGCACCGGCAGGGAGAACGGCGGGACGTACCGGAACTGCCCGAGCGCGTCGACCTGATGCCACGCGCCACGTCCACGGACCAGCAGACCGTTCTTGTCCTCCTTCAGTACCTTCCACGGCTCTTTGTCCTGGTCGTCGTCGGCCGTGAGGACTTCGAAGCCGCTGGAGCGCAGCAGCCAGGCCAGCACCTCCTCCAGGAGGTAGCCGCGCAAGGGCCCGATGCGGATCAATTTGTCTGCCACGACGACGATCCTATGTACGGGCTTGATCTTGGTTCCAGGGGGTGTATCAGGTCTGCGGGGCGGATATGGCGAAGGCCCGGTGGCGCCGCTCCGTGAAGGAAACGGCACCACCGGGCCTGAGAGAAGGGGGCATCACGACCGTCGATCCCGCCGGGGACAGCGGCTACGCGACGCCCGTCATCCGCGGCGGACGACGGTGAGACGGTCCTCCGCTCCCGCCGGCAGCACCCGGCGCGGTACCGGGCCGGGTGCTGCGAGCGAGGAGGCGAAGGCGGCGACCAGTTCGTGCGGGGCGCTCGCGCTGAAGCTCGCGCACCACAGGTACGGCGCCCCGAGGACGGGCTCCGCCCACGCCTGCCACCCCAGGAGGTCATCGCGGGGGTCGGCGTCGTGGATGAGCGGCGGCAGGATCTCCAGCGACACGTTCGTGGAGAAGCCAGGGTCCGTTGCGGTCGTGAGCGGGCGGTCCATGTCGCGCAGCCAGCCCCGAGCGCTGAGGGCGGTGAGTACCGCCTCGGCGCTCTCGAGCCCGGCCTCCGGGGTCTCGCTGGCGTCGAGCGCGAGCAGGAAGTCGGCGAGCGCCTCGTGCGGTACGCCGGCGGTGAAGTACGCGTTCCACTCGGTCAGCGCCGAGTCGGGGTGCGGGCGGGCCGACATCTGCCAGGCCACCGGGAGGCCGCCCAGCTCGAAGGGGTAGGCGGCGAGAATCCACTCGGCGCCGCGCAGACCATCGGGGCTCACGAAGAGCAGGGTGTTGCGGGAGGTCGGCCACATGCGCCAGCCGAGGTCGGTCAGGGTGTCGCCGATCCGTTCGGCGAGGACGCCGTCATCGCCGGCCAGGTGGCGCGGGGTAACCCAGTACATCGGGTCCGGCGAGAGGGGGTGGGAGGAATCGGTGGGGTGGTGCGGGTACAGGGGCGCCTCCGTCAGTTCGAGGTTGTGCTACTGGCCGTTGTCCGGGCCGGTTGCGCCGCGCCTGCGGCGCGGGGGTGCCTCGACCGGGCCCTGCCAGGTCAGTGCGACGGCCACGGCGGGCGGCAGGGGGCCGAACTGCTCGGCCTCCGGCGACTCGGCGATGTAGACCATCGGCTGGCCGTGCTCGTCCACCGACTTTGCCACGCCGCCCAGGCGGTGGGACATGGGGAAGAAAGGGTTGATGGCGAGACGGGCGGGGGTGTCACGGTCGAAGGCGGACAGTGCGTCGATGATGTCGCCGACGGTCATCTCGGGCGAGTGCGGGGCCAAGGCGTTCTCCTAGCGGTAGCGGACGGATCCGCGCGAGCAGGGGCAGGGTACGCGGGGCATGCGTAGAGGAAGGGTGGACGTGCCCGTCACAGGGGCCGGGAGGTGGACAGGATCCGGGCCACGGCATCGACGACGATCTCCGCCGGGGTGTCCGTGCCGAAGGCGATGCGGTAGCCGGGGACCGTCGCGGTGCCGGTGACCGCGATCACCCAGCCTTCACCCGTCACCCAGTCTTCGTCCGGGCCACCGGGCTGGCCGGTCGGGAAGTAGCCGAGGTAGAAGCGGCCGTCGCGCGAGCTGACGTGCACGTCGGCACGGTCGTCGACGATGTGGGTGAAATCGGCATCCGAGAATTGATCGAGCACCTCCATCGGCTGGCCGGCACCGAGCCTCCAGGAGCGGAGCCGCAGGGCCGCGACCGTGGTGGCAAATCCAGGTTGCGCCGCATCCAACGCCACAGAATCACCTCTCTGACCTGGGGTTCTTTCGGAAGGTCGTTCAGGTTCACATTGCGTCGCGGCGTCCACCAGCCCTTTGGACGATCTTCCTTGTCTGCCCCCGGCGAACTGCCGTCCTTCCCGCCCGTTCGCCAGGCTCGGTCTCCTGCTGCACGCCAGGCCCGCTACCCTCTTGCGGCTATGGAGACCCCGGAGCCGACCGGTCCGCCGTACATCGATCCGGCCTGCCTGGACCCGAAGCGTCCGGTCTGCGGGATCTGCCCAGCACTCCTGTATCCGCGCGGGCAATTCGTGGTCTACAGCCGGCCCTCGTGGGAGTGCCCGTTTCACCCGGAGAACGGACACCGGTACACCCGCGAGGCCCTGCCGGCCTGCGTCCATCCAGACAAGATCGGTCTGGAGCCCGACAAGATCGCTCCGCCGCCCAAGAAGTTGCCGGACCAGGGTGAGGCGTCGACGCGCGGTCCCGGCCGGAAGCGTCCGTGGCGAGATCGTCTCGCGCCGCGACGCCGCCCGTCATGACGTCAGAGCCCGCCAGGATGCGCAGAGTTCTGCGAGGTGCCTCCGGAGATTGCTGCGCTGCTCCTCCAGGTCCTGCGAGGCGGGCGAGAGGAGATAGACGTTGTCGCGGTAGAGGCGGAACCCGAGGCTCTCCCACCCGCGGACGATCTTGGCGTTGACGCGATCCCACTCGGCCCGGTCCCTCAGCGCCTGGCTGCTGAGGTCGGAGACGCCGGGCGAACAGGCGACGGCTCGACAGCCGACCATGAGGCGGTGGATGACCTCGCTGCCGAGTGCGGCGGCCAAACCGTACCCGCGCCATGCGGAATCCAGCGTCACGCGGTCCATGACGAGCAGTGCGGAGCCGACATAGTCCAGGCGCTCGCTGGCTTCGCTCGTGAAGGAGCCGGTCTCGGGGTCAAGGAGCGCCTTGGCAGTCTCGTACAGTTCCTCGGACTCTTCCTCCATCGCCCAGTAGGCGTTGCGCCCGCGGTCCAGATGGACCCGGTAGAAGGTCATCGACCCGACGGTGGCGTCCGTCGTGCAGGACGGGCATTCCGCGGCTGCGCAGTCCCCGCCAGCCGACACGTCCGGCACAGCGTCTTGCGAACGACGGCGGTGGAGGACGGAGACGTTCCACCGCTCCAGCGTGTCAGCTTGCGGGGTGTCCCAGAGTTCGTCGTCGTAGACGATGCGCAGGTGCAGCTCACAGGGGTCACCGGGCAGCGAGGAGGGCTCGTTCACTACGGAAGCCTAGCGAGGTGCTCGCTGGGCCACGGGGCGCCACGGTCTGCCGTCCTGCCGGGCGCTCACGTGTGACGCTGCGGATCCGGCGCGAGCGTGATGGTCATCCAGGGCATCGCCTCGTCGCGGTAGCTGTGTCCGACCGGGGTCAGTTCGGCACCGCGAGCGAGGCTGAAGATCGTCACCATGATCATGTCTGAACCGTCCGCCACGGAGGTGAGCTGTGTCCGGCAGCGCTGGCAAGATCCGCGGTGCAGCGTCGGCCACGTCGAGAAGTACGACGGCTCCCCTGCGGGACTCGTCCATGTCAGGGCACTCTTACGGAAACCGACCCAGGCCATCGCCGGCGCCCCAGAGAGCCGTGTGCAGTGCTGACACGAGCACAGTTCCCTGTCAAGTCCTTGTGTTCACGTCTTGTGCCTCCTCGGCATGGTGGCGCGCGGTGGTGGCTATGGAAGGGATGGGACGGCCACCCAACGGTCCGGACGAGCAGTTCCTGTCAGGTCGACTCTGCCTTGTTCACCGGCATGTTGTAGGCCGCTTCGATGAAATTGATGAACCTGTTCGCGTTCCCGGCGCCGAGCATGTTTCCGATGCAGAGGAGCATGTGGCGGGCGGCTCTCAATTCATCACTGATGGCCGGTGCTCCACTCACCCAGATTTTTTGTAGCCGCCCGGAATTCGCAAAGTCCTGGGATGTGGTCTCACGCTTTCGTCTCGGCAGGCGTCGACCGCCAGAATTCGTGTAGGAAGTAGCCCAGCGCCTTTCTGGAGTTGCTCCGGTTGAGCATCCCCTGGACTGCCTTGGACTGCCGCACGGCGCTCGCAGCGTTCTCCGTCGCCCTAGCTGAGCAGTCCCGCTGCGGGCCCCAGCCCGGGAGTTGGCGCCCTACTCGCGGGCGAGAGCGGGATGCTGCCCGGGGCCAGCGAGGGCGTTGGTGTCGTCGCCGACCAGTGGACGGGCGGTCAACCGGCCGTGCTGTGCTCGGTCTCCGGCACCGGGGGCAGCCAGTGCACGGCGTTGTCGGGGAAGGACGCGTGGATCGGCACGAGGTCTGGGCCGCTGGTGTCGTCGAGGGCGGTGACGTTGATGCCGATCTCTGGGATGTCGCTGTCGATCGCCGCGAGGCGGCTGCCGCAGGTCGGGCAGAAGCCGCGCTTCGCCTCGCCTTCGAAGGTCTCGTACCAGGTCGGCTCGCTCTCTCCGGTCCAGGTGACCGTCTCGAATCCCACCCACCACATCAACGGGGCACCGCCGAGCTTCTGGCAATGCCCACATGCACAAGTGTGGGCAAAAACTGCTGGCCCTCGGGTAGTGAAGCGGATGCGGCCGCAAAGGCAGCCGCCGGTACGTTCCCCGGCTGTTTCGGCTACCTGGGTGTCGGCGGGGGTGGCGTTCATCAGGTGATCTCCCAGGCGCAATAGGCAAGTTGGGTCCATCAGTGTGCCATCGCTTCCATGATCGCCAGGACGCCGTTGGAGGCTCTGGCGTGGCCCCGGCGTGCGCCGATTGCGGAGGCGTCACGGGCCGGGCGACGAACCCGCGGCTCAGGGGCGTCTGAGGGCGCGGACGGTCCATCCCGCGTCGCGCCTGGTGTCAGCGTTCAGGGTGCCGCGGCCGTCGATGACGCGCGGGGCGGTGGTTCGGGTGGCGAGGCGGTGCGGGTCGATGTGGGGAGAACGTCGGCCACACGGTGAGGTGCAGCAGCAAGGGCTACCGGGGGCTTCGAGGCCGCGCGCTCGCCTGCCTCGCAACAACCGTCCTCAACGAGCCCCTCCTCCCCCCGGAGGAGAGCGGCCCAGCCTGGCGCGCATGCTGATCGCGATCGGCTCCTCGCTGCTGCTCTCGTTGCACACGCCGGCTACTGATCCGCCGGGACCTGCGGCTCACGGTGACGGCCGTCGCAGCGTGGCCCAGGTTCCCCAGCCGGCTTCGGCTTCTATTGCCGTCCAGCGTCCAGGTAGAGCCGCGGTGACATCTTCGGCCGACAGGTACAGCGGGCCGTCTTGGCCGAGCTGGTTGATCCACAGGAGCACGCCGTCCGGGGCCAGGACCCGGGCGGTTTCGGTGGGGAACAGCAGCATGTCGATGGCGGCGACGGCGGCGATGGACGAGTCGGCCACGGGCAGGGCGCTGGCGTCGGCGCGTACGCGGGCCGGGGAGCGGCCGGTGGCCTGGTGGAGCATCTGCTCGGACAGGTCGAGGCTGAGTACGGACGTGAAGGCGGTTGCGAGGCGTGGGGTGAACTGGCCGGTGCCGGAGCCGATTTCCAGGCAGGGACCGTTGGGGAGGGAGCCGCCGCGGGTGAGGGCGTCGCGCAGCGGGTCGTCGCGGCCGGTGGCTTGGGTGCTGTCCCAGTCTGCGGCGAGCTGGTCGAAGAGTCCGCCGAGAAGGCCGGCTTCTGCGGCGGTCCAGGCGCGCCGGCCGGCGGCCAGGTCGCGGGCGAAGGCCCGGAAGGCGTTTGCCGTTCCCTCGGGCGGGAGTGGCTTGGCCGCCGGGCTGGGCAGGATCCGGGGCAATGTGGCAATCACGGGTGCCAGTTGAGCACGGCGGGGGCGCGGGCGGATCGGCCCGGGGACGGAGCCCGGCTCCACCCCTGGGTGGAGCCAGCGGTGCGGTCAGTGGTGGTGGCCTTCGTGCTGCTCCCCGGGGCCCGATTCTTCGCCTGGGTTTGTGTGTTGGTGTGCTGAGTGGTCGTGTTCGGCGGTGGGGGATCCGCCCATCATGCGGAGCATCGCCCTGCCGCCTGTGCGGAAGAACCGCACCAGGAGAGCGGCTGCCAGCAGGAGGAAGGCGATGTTGAGCCATGTCGTGTAGTTCCAGGTGATGCCTTCCATGGGGATCTTCGCGTCGGCCTGGTCGGGGATGAGGCCCAGGCCGCCGAAGGTGAACTCCACGATGTACCCGGCGATGACGGTGGCGAGGTAGAACGTGCCGAGGAGGAAGAGGGCCATCCTGGCGCCGTAGTACTTCCGGTAGATATTCAGGATCGGCAGGATCAGCAGGTCGGCGAAGATGAACGCGACGACGCCGCCGAAGCTGATGCCGCCCTTCCACAGCACCACCGCGAGCGGCACGTTGCCGATCGAGCAGACGAACGAGGCGATCGCGACCAGCGGGCCGATGACGGGCCCCCACAGCTTGGATGCCAGCGGATGGCCCTCGAAGAAGAACGTGCGCCAGAACGAGTCCGGCACCCAGGCTGCGATAGCGCCGGCGATGAGCAGACCGATGACCAGGTCCCGCAGGATCGCCGCCCACTCCATGACGAAGACGTGGCTCGTGGAGGTGAAGCCCTCGCGGGACAGCAGCCGTCGGGCGAAAGAGCCTTCCCGCCGGACTGACATGTCCATCGCAGCGTGGCCCTCCATGGAGCCGGCCAGCCCCTGTTCGGACTGCTCGCGGGCCTCACGCAGAAGCTTGTCGCGCAGGAACAGCCGGAACAGCACGGCCAGCACGACGATCATGATGGGGCCGCCGACAAACTCCGCCGCGGTGAACTGCCAGCCCATCAGCAGCGCCAGAATGACACCGAGCTCGACGACGAGGTTGGTCGAGGCGATCTCGAAGGCCATCGCCGCGGTGAAGTTCGCGCCCTTGCGGAACAGCGAGCGGGCCAGGGCCACCGCCGCATACGAGCACGAGGAGGACGCCGCGCCGAGGCCGGCGGCGATCGCCAGGGTGCGGGGCCGGGCGTCGCCGAGCAGGGAGGCGACGGTGGATTTGCGGACGACGGCCTGGACGACCGCGGACAGGGCGAAGCCCAGGATCAGGGCCCAGGTGATCTCCCAGGTCATGGAGCCGGCGATCGACAGTGCGTGCAGTACGGCGTGGATCATCCCTGAAGCCTTCCGAGAAGAGCACGGCATGGGCGCCACCGACACGTCGCACCGGGACGGCACGGCGCGAGGTGAGGAAGACGAAGCGCGGGGCGCCACCCGGTGGGTGGCGCCCCGCGGGGGTTCAGCCGACCTTGAGGGTCAGGGCTGCGGTGTGGAGCTTGCCGCCGGTCTGGAACTGCAGGAAGAGCCGCCAGTTTCCGGAGGTGGGCAGTTCGGCGTTGAAGGACAGTTCCGGGCCGCCGTGGTCGCCGTTGACCTTGGTGGTCGGGTGCAGGTGCGCGAACGCGGTGTCGCCCTCGTGGAAGGCGGTCAGGTGCGCGTAGGTGTCGAGGTAGGGCTGGAGATCGGTGACGGGCTTGCCGTCCTTGGTGACCGTGACGGTGAGCGGGTGTGCCATGCCGGCCATCGGCTCGCCGTTGACGGTGACGGTGTAGCCGTCGGCCTCGGCGGTCTTGGCTGCGGCCGGCAGCGGCGTCTTCGTCTCCGTGCCCGGGACGGAGACGGTGCGGGACAGGACGAACGCGGTGCCCTTGCCGGCTCCGCTGTCGGGGGTGAAGGAGGCGAACATGCGCCACGCTCCGGGCGCGAGCGTGTCCAGGTCGGCGGTCCAGGTGCCGTCGGCGGCCATGACCGGGTGGACGTGCTGAAAGCCGGTCAGGTCGGAGCGGATGGCGTAGAAGTGCATCCGCTTGGTCTGGTCGACGGCGAAGTCGGTGACGGGCTTGCCGTCCGGGCCGGTGACAGCGAACCGGTAGGCGGCCTGCTTTCCGGCCGCCAGAGTCGCGTCTGTGCTGGTGAGGCGGTAGCCGTCCTTGTTGTCGGACAGGCCGTTGCCGGCGGCCATGTGATCCATACCGGGCATGTCCCCCATGGAGGGCGACGCGCTGGCCGAGACGGACGCGGACGGCTTGGCGCCGTGGTCCATGCCAGGCATTGAGGACGAAGAACCGTCGTTGGAGGAGCCGCAGGCGGCCAGCGTCAGCGCGAGGACGGCTGCGGTACCGGCCGCCGCGAGGGCACGACGGCGCACGGCGGGACGGGTGGAAACGAACATGATGGTGGTCTTTCCGGGTGTGCGCACCACGCCGGGCGGGCGCGCGGAGATGAGCAGGACACGTGCCGGGCCCGGTTATCCGGGTTCCGACAGGGTCCTGTCAGGTCCGCGCGATACACACCTGGAACAGCAGACTCCGCCCGCCCGGTGGAGGTGGGCCACGCCGCCTCGTACGGCCCGGGGCCAGGCGACCCGCCAGAAACAGGGCCGCGAGGACCGCGACGACGGCCAGCAGACCAGGTGCCGTCAGCCGGGTTTCGTCGCGTGCGGGCGTCGAGACACACGTCGTCCCGTCCATCACCGCCGCGCCTGACGCCTGCTGTACGCCGGGATGTGCCATGGGCGCCGTCGCGGTGTGCATCCCGGCAGGCGCGGACATCGCGCCGTGGCAGCCCTCAGCGGCGGTGGCCGGGGCGCCGTGCATGAGGAACAGGCCGAACAGGACCGCGCACAGCGCCAGCAGCCGGGCGAGACCCCGCCTGCGCTGCTGTCCGCTGCCTGCCATCACCGCTACCTTCCCCACGTCATCGAGCCCAGTCCATGCGCCGTCGCTGCGTCCCGACCATACCCCGGCCCGGTACCCGGCGCCGATGCATCAAAGTGGCTGCGGCCACCACGATATTTCCTTCTCGCATCATCCCGCGTGGTGGGCCAGAGTGGCGTGCGGGTCGCCGTCATGGGTGGTGTGGTCGGTGTGCACGGTGGCGGCGGTCAGCCGCGGTACGGCGTGGATCAGAGCGTGTTCGGCTGCGACGGCCAGGGCGTGAGCCTGGACCACGGTGAGGTCGGGGTCGACGACGATGTCGGCCTCGGCACGCAGGGCGTGGCCGATCCACCGCATGCGGACCTGCCCAACGCCGCGAACGCCATCCACCGCGCGCAGCGCATCTTCGGCGGTGTCGACCAGGGCGGGATCGACGGAGTCCATCAGCCGGCGGTAGACCTCGCGGGCGGCGTCGCGCAGCACCATGAGGATCGCGGCGGTGATGAGCAGGCCGACGATCGGGTCGGCGGCCCGCCAGCCGAGCGCGGCGCCTCCGGCTCCGAGCAGGACGGCCAGGGAGGTGAAACCGTCGGTGCGGGCATGCAGGCCGTCGGCGACCAGCGCGGCGGAGCCGATCTTGCGTCCGGTGCGGATGCGGTAGCGGGCCACCCACTCGTTGCCGATGAACCCGACCACCGCGGCGGCGGCGACCGCCCACAGGTGGGTGACGTCGCGCGCGTTGAGCAGCCGGTCGACGGCCTCGTACGCGGCCAGTGCGGAGGAGGCCGTGATGGTGAGGACGATGGCGATGCCGGCCAGGTCTTCGGCGCGGCCGTAGCCGTAGGTGTAGCGGCGGTTCGCCGCCCGCCGCCCCAGCACGAACGCGATCCCCAGCGGCACGGCCGTCAGCGCGTCGGCCGCGTTGTGGATGGTGTCGCCCAGCAGCGCCACCGATCCCGACACCACGACGACAACCGCCTGGATCACGGTGGTCAGGCCCAGGATGCCCAACGACAGCCACAGCGTGCGCATCCCCTCCCTGGAGGTCTCCATCGCCGAGTCGACCTTGTCCATCGCCTCGTGACTGTGCGGGGTGACCAGATGCGAGACCTGGTGCCGGATCCGCGACCACCACGAGGCACCGTGCCCATGATCGTGGTCGTGGTCGTGTCCTGTGCCCGCTCCGTGGCCGTGCCCCGACCCGTGGTCGTGGCCGGTTCCCGGCTCGTCGTGACCGTGGTGGTGCTGCTGGCTCACAAGATGCTCGCTCTCCACAGAAGGGCCAGGAAGTGGACGGGACGTCCCACCCGCCTATTATGTGCGTATGAATGCACGCATGCATCTATCACCTGCGCAGGGTTCGCACCCGCAAGACCCGGGCGGTGAGCACTTCCGGGTCGCGGCCGAGATCCTGGGCCTTCTGGCCGACCGCACCCGGCTCGCGCTGCTGCACGCCCTGGCCGCAGATGAGGCGGATGTCACATCGCTGGCCGTGGCGGTGGACGCGGCGAGGCCGGCGGTGAGCCAGCATCTGGCCCGGCTGCGTATGTCGGGCCTGGTGACCACCCGCAAGGAGGGCCGCCGGGTGATCTACGCACTGACCGACGGGCACCTGCGACGCCTCGTCACAGAAGCGCTCGATGTGGCCGACCACCGGCTGACCGGGCGCGCACCCCACGCATGACTGCGCGCCCGGCCGGTGGTCTCACGCCGCGGCTGGTGCTGGTGCTGGTGCTGCGGCAGGCGCGGGCTGGAGGTGTCCGGTGCGGCGCAGGCCGGCCAGGGCGCTGGCGCAGCCGAGCCCGAGTACGGTCAGTGCCGCCCACGGAAGCCACGGGACATGGGCACGGGCGGAGAGGTCGAACAGGGCGCCCACGGCAAGGTTGCCACCGGCGACGGCGACGCCGGCCACCGTGCTGTAGGCACCGTAGTAGGTGGCGACCAGACGCTCCCCCGAGAGGCGGACCAGGGTGTCCATCTCGAACGGGTACAGCAGCGCGGAACCCGCGGCCAGCAGTGCCGCGCACACCACCAAGGCGAACAGCCCCACCCAAGCGGTCGGCCCCTGTGCGGCGTGGTGCGGGCCGGGCAGCAGCGGCAGGAATGCCGTGCCCATGACGGCAAGCCCGATCGCGATCGCCTTCGGTCCGTCCAGGCGTTTCCTGGCCCAGTCGGTGAGCCGCAGCTGTCCGGCGACGGCGACCAGAGCGGAGACGGCGAAGACGACGCCCATCGCGGTGCCGCTGGCATCCCCCACCAGAGTGCGGGCTTGGAAGGGCAGGGCGAGGTAGGTCTGGAAGGCGAGCAGGTATGAGCCGGCCATCGCGGCGGAGAACAGCACGAAGGGCCGGTTTCGGGCAATCGCCCGCCAGTCCGCAGCGATCCCCCGCCAGCCGTTCGTGCGCTGCGGGTCCGCTAGCGGGCGCCGGGCGGGCAGGGCGCGGGCCTGGACGATGGCCAGCGCCCCGAACACGGCAGCCGAGACGGCGCACACCAGGCGGAAGTCGAAGGCGAGCAGGGCGAGTCCGGCCAGCGGGCCGAGCAGGATGCCAGCCTGGTAGAAGACGTTGAAGCAGGAGAACGCCTCCACCCGGCGCTCGCCGGCGCCGTCGGCGATGTAGGCGCGTACCGCCGGGTTGAACAGTGCTCCGGCCAGGCCGGTGGCGGCGGAGGCGATGATGAGCGCGGGCAGTGTGTCCGCGACGGCCAGCAGCACGAACGCAGCCGTTCGCAGGGCGCAGCCGGTCAGGATCATCGGTTTGTAGCCGATGCGGTCGGCGAGGGTGCCGCCGAGCCAGAACATGCCCTGCTGGGAGAGGTTGCGTACGCCCAGCACGAGGCCGACTGCCCAGGCGGCCAGGCCCAGGCCGTGGGCGAGGTGGTCGGCGAGGTAGGGCATGAGCATGTAGAAGCCGAGGTTGATGCCGAACTGGTTGGCCATCAGCAGCCGAAGGCTGGGGTCGAAGGAGCGCAGCTGGGCGCGCAGCCGCCTCACCGGGCACCGGCCAGCACGGCGCGGGCGGCGGTCGGCGCGGGGTCGGTGACCGAGGTGCAGCGCGTCCAGGACGTCACCGTGCGCTCGCCCGGGTCGGTGATCTCCTCGGGCTCGTCCGGCAGCGGTACCGGGGTGTCGAGCAGTTGGTGGCCGTGGCACCAGGCGTCGTTGTAGATGGTGTCGAGGTAGCGGTGTGGTCCGTCGGGGAAGATCGCGGCGATCCTCGTTCCGGCGGGGTAGGTGCGGGCGGCCCATCCGGCGGCCCGCGCGACCGCCCCGACGCTCCAGCCGCCCGAGGCGTAGTGGTGCCGGGCCAGTGTGCGGCAGGAGTGCACCGCTTCGGCGGGGGCGACCCAGTGGACTTCGGTGAACGCCTCGTAGGCGACGTTGCCGGGGTGAATGCTGGAGCCCAGACCGCGCATCAGCCGCTGTCCGGCGGGCTGCCCGAAGATCGTCGACCCGGTCGCGTCCACCCCGATCAGCGCCAGGCCGGGGAACGTGCGGCGCAGGGCGGTGGAGATCCCCGCCGAGTGGCCGCCGGTGCCGACGGAGGCGACCAGGACGTCGATGCGTCCCAACTGGGCGATGAGCTCGGCGGCCAAAGGGGCGTAGGCCGCTGTGTTGTCGGGGTTGTTGTACTGGTCCGGGCACCACGCGCCCGGTTGTCCGGCCAGCAGTTCGGCGACCTTCTCCCGTCGGGCCTGCTGCCAGCCACCCGTCGGGTGGGCGGCGGTGACGGTCTCGACGCGGGCGCCGTACGCGGTCAGGGCCCGGCCGATCGCTGGCTCCAGGCCGGGGTCGGTGACCACGGTCACCGGATGCCCGAACGTCATGCCTGCCAGGGCCAGGCCCAGCCCGAGGGTGCCGCTGGAGGATTCGATGACTGGCGCCCCGTCTGCCAGGTCCCCTCGGGCACGGGCGCTAGCGACCATATGCAGGGCGGGGCGGTCCTTGATGCCGCCCGGGTTGTGGCCTTCGAGCTTCGCCCAGAACCCGCGGGCGGCATCGGCGAAGGGCTCCCCGATCCACAGGACGGGAGTGCGGCCGACCAGATCGGCAGGGCGGCGGGCCAAGGTGGGGGAAGGGGCGTATGCGTGGGTGTCCATCGGGATGTCACGGCTCCTCACCCCGGGCGGCGCGTAGCAGGCTCGGGGCATCGGCGGATCAGGGCGCGGGCACACAGCCGCCCAGAGGCCGCCCGGCAGCGCCGGACAACGTGACGAGGCGGCTGTGCGGGACCGCTCAGGTCCGCGCCACACAAAGGGCCGTGAGAAGACAGCAGCCGCCGACCGCGTTTCGGTCCGGCGCCCGTGAAGCCCCGGCGCCGGTCAGTGCGGCGGCGGGATCACCCGGCCGGACATCGACCAGCAGCACCCCGCCGAGCGCCGACGGGGCCGGGGCGTCGCTGCGAACCCGGTCCACCACGTGATCGCCCGTCTCGGGGCAGCACGGTGCCCCCCGCTGCGGAAGGGAGGCGATGACGCCGCCGTCGGCTGAGGCGACGGGAGCGGCAACCGCGGGGATCGCGTTCAGCGCGGAGTGATGGCTCTCGAACCCCGGGCCGTGGCTGTGCATGCAGCCCAGGAGATGAAAAGCCACCCAGATCAGGACGACGAGCACACCGCTGTCCCAAACGCGGCGACGCGCTGGGGAGAACGACACCGCACCGATCATGCACACAAAGTACTTCTCCGAGCACGGAAAGTCACATCCCGGGAGCGTGGCCCGTGCGGTCAGCCTTCGGGAGAGTGCGGCGGGCGCCTGTCCGGCGCATCCGGCTCGCCGCGTCGGCGCTCGCGTCGACTCGACCATGTCGCAGCCAGGCAGAGAGCGACGGCCAAGGCGCCGATCGTGATCAGGAGGAGTGATTGTGCGGACGACAGGAGGTCGAGGAACCCGTTGTCGGAGCCGGAGGGCTCGGGTCGGTAGACGTCCGTGTGGGAGGAATGGGCCAAGGCGGCCGGGCAGGCAGAACCCGCCCGGCACACCTCGGTGAGGTGGGAGGGCATGCGAAGAACTCCGGGGCGTCGTGGACGAATCGGTGCGTCACGGCCGGCGGCGCGTGAGTGGCAGGAGTACGTCGACGGTTACGGCCCGCAGGGCACCCGCTGGTGGCGGAGGGTGAGGTGCGCGGTTTGGGAGGACAGAGCCCGGAGAACGAAAGCGTGACGTGCAGGGGCGGGAGGCTCGTACGCCTGGGGCACCAGCAGCCTGACCAGCTTGGCGAGAAGCGCCCTGAACTGTCGAGCGGGGGCGGTGCAGGCGTGGACGAGCTGCGCGGGCAGGGCGCACGCGCCGTTCAAAAACCAGGCCAGCGCCATCGCCGCGGCGATGTTCAGCAGGGCCATCAGGGGGCTGTTGTGGTGCCACGCCGGGGGAAGCCGGTGGTGCCCGTCGGGTGTCACGGCGCTCTCGACGCCGTTGAGCCAGCTCGGCATGGCGGCTTGCACCATGAGGACGACGGCCAGGACCCCGCGGGGTGAGCCGAGCAGGAATGTCGGCACGGCGCCGAGGAACATCACCGCCGCTGCCAGAGCCAGCCCCGTCCACGAGACGGCGGAGTCGGCCGTCGCGTGATGCAGTCCGGCCGCCATCGCGCTGCTGAGCACCGTGAAGAGTCCGGCGCGCGCTGCGGCGCCGGGCACGGTGCGGGGCGCAGTGCTGAAGGTGAGCATGTCCGTCCGAGTATCGCCCGAACGGGCCGGTTGTGACCCGCGTTCGGCAAAGGCCCCGCATGTGCCGGCGGTCCCGGCGTGGTCAGTCTTCGAGTTCGTGCCGGACGCGGCGCGAAGGGGTGAAGGTGTAGAGGTCGAGGATGTCGGGTGGCTCGGCGAGGCCGGGGCCGCCGTCCTTGACCCAGGCGGTGATGTCGGCGGCGGCGCCTGAGTCGTTGACCTGGCCGAGCCAGACGGGTCGCCCTCCGGCCTTGCGGCCTTCGGCGGAGGGCTGGATGACGATGACGTTGGCGCGTTCACAGGCGTCCAGGCAGTCGGTCCGCCGCACCGTCGCCACCCCGGCCAGCAGGGTACGCAAATCGGTGAGCTGCGCTTCGTGGTTCAGACGCGGGACCTTGACGGCAGTGCCGCAGCAGCAGCCACGGCAGACGGTGACCATGGGCCGTGCCACCCCCGGGGCGGGGACGGCCTTCTTGCTGCGGCGGCTCACCGGTTGCCCCGCTTTGGCGCCGCGGCCCGCTTCCAGGCGGCGTCCCGCAGCAGCCGTAGCCCGTTGAGGCCGACGATCACGGTCGATCCCTCGTGCCCTAGCACACCGATCGGCAGAGGCAGGTGCCCGGCGAGGTCCCAGATGACCAGAGCCGAGATGAACACCGCGGCGATGACCAGGTTCTGCACCACCATGCGCCGGGCGGCCCTGGACAGGCTCACGACGGTGGGAACGGTGGTGAGTTCGTCGCGGACGATCACCGCGTCGGCCGTCTCCAGGGCAAGGTCGGACCCGGCCCGCCCCATCGCGATGCCGGTATGGGCAGCGGCCAGCGCGGGGGCGTCGTTGACGCCGTCGCCGACCACCAGCACCCTGCGCCCGGCCTTCTCCTGTTCCTGGACGGCGGTGACCTTGTCCTGGGGCAGCAGTCCGGCGCGGACATCGCTGATGCCGACCTCGTCGGCCAGCAGCGCGGCGGCGCGCGGGTTGTCGCCGGTCAGCAGCATCGGGGCACTGCCGGTCAGCGCAGCCAGGGCGGCAACGGTTGTGGCGGCGTCGGGGCGCAGCCGGTCGGCGATGCCCAGGACACCTGCGGGGATGCCGTCGCGCTGGACGAGAACGGCTGTGCGGCCCTCGCCCTCCATGCTTTCTGCGATCGCCGCCGCCTTGGCGGAGGTCGTGTCCACGTGGTTCAGGAGGCGGGCGGGGGCTCGAACCGCGATCGTGTGGCCGTCGACGGTGGCCGTCACGCCCGTCCCGGGGGTCGAGGTGAAGTCCCGCACGGCCGGGATCACCAGGCCGCGGGCGCGGGCGGCTTCGACGACGGCGCGGGCCAGCGGATGCTCGCTGGGGTGCTCCGCCGCGGCCGCGAGCGCCAGCAGGGCGTGCTCATCCAGGCCGGAGCCGGCCAGCGGGCGCACGTCGGTGACCCGGGGGGTGCCCTCGGTCAGGGTGCCGGTCTTGTCCAGGGCGACCGCGTCGATCTGCCCGAGGCGCTCCATGACCACGGCCGACTTGACGAGGACACCATGGCGTCCGGCGTTCGCGATCGCGGAGAGCAGCGGCGGCATGGTGGCCAGCACCACCGCGCACGGCGAGGCGACGATCATGAAGGTCATGGCGCGCAGCAGCGAGCCGGTGAGATCTCCGCCGAAGCCCAGCGGCACCAGGAAGACCGCGAGGGTCGCGAAGACCATGCCGAGGCTGTAGCGCTGCTCGACCTTCTCGATGAACAACTGTGTCGTCGCC
The DNA here is from genome assembly GCF_040686295.1 of Streptomyces sp. NPDC085944. Lineage (NCBI taxonomy): Bacteria > Bacillati > Actinomycetota > Actinomycetes > Kitasatosporales > Streptomycetaceae > Streptomyces > Streptomyces sp. NPDC085944. The sequence continues at coordinate 88,621 of NZ_JBFBJX010000022.1, forward strand.
TTGGTCTCGGAGGCTTCCTCGACCATGGCGACGATCCGGGCGATGACGGAATCGCAGGCGTCCCGCTCGACCTTCACCCTCAGGGCACCGGTGCCGTTCAAAGTGCCGGCGAAGACCTCATCTCCCGCCTCCTTCGCAACGGGCAGCGGCTCGCCGGTGATGGTGGCCTGGTCGACCTCACTGGCCCCCTCCAGCACCCGCCCGTCCGCGCCGACCCGCTCGCCGGGACGGATGAGGATGATGTTGCCGACCGAGAGGTCTTCGGTGGCGACCGTATCCTCACTCCCGTCGTCGGCCAAGCGGGTGGCGGTGGTGGGGGCGAGATCGAGCAGGCCGCGGACCGCGTCCTGGGTACGGGCCGTGGCCAGCGCCTCCAGCGCGCCGGAGGTGGCGAAGATGACGATCAGCAACCCGCCATCCATCACCTGCCCGATCGACGCCGCACCGATCGCGGCCACGATCATCAGCAGGTCCACATCCAGCGTCTTCTCCCGCAGCGCCATCAGCCCCGCCCAGGCCGGTTCCCACCCGCCGGTGACGTAGGCGGCCGCGTACAGCGGACCCCACGCCCAGGCCGGCGCGCCGGTCAGCTGGAGCGGCAGCGCGATGAGGAACAGCACCAGCGCGGCCGCGGCCCAGCGGGCCTCGGCCAGGGCGAACACGCGCGTATGGCGGCGCGGCACCACCGACGGAGCAGCGGGAATCACCCGTTCGGGACGCTGGATGAGAGCGGAAGGCATGACAAAACAACCCTTCACGGGCGGAGGACGGCAACATATCCACCGTACAGGAACATCTGAACAAGTCTTCAGGTGTAGTCGGTAGGATGGGCCCTATGGGTCACGGAATGGACGACAAGAACACGGCAACCACCCGCGAGCGCCTTGACGCCGTCGGGACTGCCGATGTCGCCGCGACCCTTCAGGCTCTGGCCACGCCCTCGCGGCTACGGATCCTCGCCCGCCTCCAAGAAGGGCCGTGCGCGGTCGGCGACCTCGCCGAAGCCGTCGACATGGAAGCCTCCGCCTGCTCCCACCAGCTGCGCCTGCTGCGCAACCTCGGCCTGGTCACCGGCGAACGCAACGGCCGCTCCATCGTCTACGCCCTCTACGACCACCACGTCGCCGAACTCCTCGACCAGGCACTCTTCCACGTCGAGCACCTCCGCCTGGGGCTACGGGACGCGCCGAGCGCGGAACCATCAGCCGCGACGAAGTAGCGCGGACTCGCTCTTGCCTTACCTTGCTACCCCGTGACGGTCTGCTCTCTTTAATCGCCGGACGGGCGGAGCGGGATGACGTTGTCGGGGGCAGGTTGGTCCTGGCCGTCGGGTTGCCGGAGGATGAGGACGGCTGCCGCGAGGGCCATCTGCTCCGCTCGATGCCGGGAGTTGGCCTCGGCAGCCCGGGATTCCTTGAGAACTTCCTTCAGGCGGACAACCTCTTTGCGCAGCCGCCTCTCGACTTCCGGCGTCTGGTGCGTTTCCGTACGCACCCGCGCGTAGAACTCCTCCTTGAGGTCGGCGTGGCGCTTTTGCAGAGCCATGCGGTGAACACCGGCCTCTGCGGCCAACGCGACCACCGTGAGGCTTCCGTTGGAGCGGGTGGGCTGGCCGGCCAGGAGGCGGTCCATGGCCGCGCGGATGCGCGAGCGTTCGCCCTCGTGCTGCTGGTTCATGCGATGGCCTCCTCGGCGGCCTGGGCGGCGGAGTCGTGGGCATCGGCGAGAGCGCGGAAGCGGTCGGCGGTCAGGCGAAGCCGGTCGCCCAGGGGCTTGGGCATCAGGTCTGCCTTCGCATCGAGCCGATCAGCGTGCTCGCGTGCCGCCTGCGCGTGACTGTCGGTGCGGATCGCGTTGCCGCAGCCGAGCTGGCAGGCGAACTGGTTGGGTGCCGTCGCCCCGGGATCCGGATCGCACAGGGCCGTGTCGCGCTTGAAGGCGCAGATGAGGAACGAGTCCGGGTTGTCGAAGAGCACGAGGCCATCGCGCGCCAGGAACTTGGCGGCGGCCTTCGGGGTGGTCAGGGAGCCTTCAAAGGCGGGTATCGAGGTTGCTCCGATGAGAGCCCGTCGAGCGGCGGGACCGGAGATCTTCTCCCCGGCGGCTGTGGCGTCGCGCAGCCGTGCCGCGGTCTGCGCAGCGGCGAGAGCGGTCTCGACGTCGAGCTCCCCGTGGAACCCCCGGCGGCCGCGGTTGCCATAGCCGGTGGAGGTGCGGGCGTCCAGGGCGGTGCGCATGTGTCCGTACTGGATAGCGAGGGCGACCAGACCGCCGGGGCGGCGGGCGATGTGCCAAGCCAGAGTTCTGCGCAGGCGACTCAGCCCAAGGTTGCCGTGCGGGTCCTCCGGCACCATCTGGGCGTCCAGGCCCTGGGCGGTGGCCTCCTGGTTGATCCACGACACGAGATTCTCGACGCGGCGGTCCAGAGTGCCCCGCTTCAGCGCACCGTGGTGCTTGCGCTGGCCGACGATGTCGTGGTGGGTGGAGCTGAACAACAGCTCGTCCTTGGGGACGATGCGCTCCAGAACCCGGATGGCGTTCACGACGGGGGTGATCGCGACCCAGGGGACGGTGCGCTCCTCACCAGCGGAGATGTGGTGGCCGTCCGAGTCGCGGACGTTCTTGTAGTGGTGGGCTCGGATCAGATGCCGGGGTATGGAGCCGTCGGGGTTCGGTTGCGGCTCCGGGCAGCAGCCGGACCGCAGCGTCCGCGCCTCCTGGGGGCGCATCCCGGTCAAATACAAGATCACGATGGCGGCGGCCGTGGCCAGGTGACGCACCAGAATCGGCGTCTCCTCGTAGTCCATGAACTCGCGCCAGGGCCGCCCCTCGATCCGGCCCATCACCGGCACCTGCATCGGGCTGGGGCCGGGCCGCCGGGCGGCGAGCGCCCGGAGCCCGCGCCGAGTAGAGAAGTCGTGGACCTGGTTCCAGCTGGCTCCCGTGACCGCCGCGACGTAGTGATGGGCCAGGGTGATGCCGTGCTTTCGGCTCACGGTGGCGGGCAGGAGAGCCCCGGAATCGACCAGCGGCTGCAGGTAGTTCTTGACGGCCGCCAGACCCCCTCGGGTGCTCGGGGTGGCCGTCACGCGGGCGTGCATGCGTTGGCGCTCGGCCCAGGCGGCCAGGATGTCGTCGGAGAAGTCCTCGACCATGCGGATCGACCAGGTCAGCAAGGGGCCGATCACAGTCGGATCCAGCGGCTCGGTCTTGTTCTCCCCGCCCGCCTCGCCCGTCTCGGCCGGCAGGTAGTCGTCGATGCCCTCGCTCTCCCAGGGCGGCGGCGTAACGCCGCAGGGGCTGGCCGACAGCTGGTCGAAGGCCCACAGGTCCGACAGCCAGTTAAGAACCGTCTGGGCATGAACGCGCGTGGAGCCGCTGCTGGCGATCTTGGCGGCGTACGCCTTCCAGTGCTCCACGGTGCAGTCACTGACCTGGGACACCCCGTGCCGGTCGAGCCAGCGTGCGAACTTCATCCACTGCAGGATGTTGTCGCGCATGCTGACCACGCCGTCGCGAGCCCGGTTCTGAAAGCCCCGTTCCTGCACGTAGGTGGGGCGCAGCTCGCCGTTGATCAGGACCCAGATGAGACGCCGGAACTCGCTCCGCAGGGAGGCGGGGCACCTTCTCAAATTGATCTTGTGGATGCTGTCCCCGGGGTTGTCGATCAGCGGTCCCATCGACCAGATGTCGTCGCTGTAGCGGGAGTTGGGGTGGGTGTTGCCGGCGCTGATCCACCGGTCCAGAACCACCGGGCTCTTCGGCCCCGGCAGGGGAACGATGTAGGGATCGGCCTCGAGGGTCAGAGCTGTCGTCACGGGGCGAGGTCTCCCTTGAGCAGATGGTCGACGATCATGTGGTCGCGGTCGGTGATCCGGGCCAGAGCAGCGTCCCAGGTGGGCTCGTTGACCTTTGTCCGCAGGTCATCGAGTCGCTGGAGGTGCTCGTCCCATCGCTTGCGCCAGAGTTTTTCCGGCCAGCCGGAGCGGAGCGACATCAACTGGCGGCGCAGGAGCGCGAGGCGCGGGTGGTGGCCGGTGTGGACCCGGGAGTTCTCGCAGGACAGGCAGAGCAGGAAGTCGGCGCCGCAGCCGCCGCTCGGGTCCGGCCAGGGGCTGGTCTCCTCGTCCGCACAGTCCGCGGCTGCGGTCTCCTGGTGGGCCGTGTCGGCCGCGTCCGTGAGCCGCCCCTTGAAGGTGTAGTCGCGGGCCTGTTCGAGGGCCTCCTCGGCGCCGGCCGCGATCACGTGCACGGCGGCTTGCTGGACGTTCTCATCGGGCAGGACGTAGACGCTTTCGTGGGTGCCACGTTTGTGCTGCAGTGGCTTGCCCGTCGTCGTGACGGTGGTCCTGCGGGCGCGTTGGAAGGGCGAGCCGATCTTGTGAGTGCTCGCCCATACTCGCGCGTCGGCCTTGGACACCCCGAAGCACAGCGGGCCGACGTTCCGGGGCCGGTCCAGATTGGAGTCCACGTCAGTACGGCGCCGGTTGCGGGCGACCATCAGCAGGTCGTGTCCCGGTGACAGCGCGGCGGCCAAGGTTCGCCCGTGCTGCGTGGCTTCCAGGGCCTGGGTGATGAGCCTGCCCGGCGAGTCCGCGCCGGAGTCGGTGTAGTTCTCCGTGTCGAACCAGCGCCCCTCGCCCGAGCGGCGCTTCTCCACCAGGACCTCGTAGGTGACCGTGGCGGTCTCTCCCGCGGACGGGGTCGTCACGGGCACGTGCAGACGGTCGAAGACCGACAGATTCCAGCCGTAGCGGTCCGTCATCATCACGGCCAGGGCCGTCAGTTCCGCCCGGCTCAGGAACAGCCGACCCGTAGTCTTCCCGCGATTCTTTCCGCGCAGCAGCCCTTCGGCCCGGGTGTAGACCTTCCCGTCTTTGTCCGGGTACCCGGGCAGTTCGCCCGTGGCGGCGATGTGCTCGAGAGCCGCCCCGACCCTCCAGTCACGGCTTTCCGGGGCAAGAGCACCCGCCCGGTAGCGGGCCAGCAGCTCGGTGTTCTCCCGGACCCGCAGCAGCGCGGTACGGAACTGCCGTTCGGCGGCCAGCAGCACCTGGTCGCGCTCCGACGGCCGGTAGGACTGCTTGGACGGCTTGCCCTTCTTCGGAACCGGGCGAGCCAGTTCCTCGGCAGCCAGGCCCTGCGCCAGCTGCGGCTCGCGCTTCAGCAGCGTACGTATCTTGGCCAGGGCCTCGCGCCCACCGGGGGTGTCCTTGTGGTTGTTGCGCCAGAGCCGGAGCGTGGCCGAGGTGAGGTCGCCGAGGTCCTCGGCCGGGTGCCCCTGGTCCTTGAGGAACCGGGCGAAGACCTCCAAGGACCTCCAATACGACTCACCGCTCGAGTGGCTGTTCCACCCCATGGACTGCTCGGCGAACGCCCGCGCAAGAGAGCAGCGCATCGGCTGGGGCACGGTGATCGCGGCGAAGTCGAAGACCCGCTCGAAACCCTCCTTGTTCACCACGGTGACCTGCAGTCCGTCCGCGGCGATGCGCTGAGTCGCCTGGAAGTCCGCCGGCGGCAGGACGGCCCTGCGGCCCCGCCCGCTCACGATGCCTCCACGACGGGCAGGGCATCGAACAGCACCTCGATGTCCTGGATCCCGGACGTTTCCCGGGCCAGCTGGGTGAACAGGCCGTTCAGATCCTTCATCCCGTCCGTCTCGCCGTGCTCGTCCTCGGTGTCGAAGGCGAGGATCGACTCCAGCTGCAGGTGCATGACCGGGTTGAGGTAGTGCTCCTTCGTCGTCTCGACGTCCCGGTGTCCCAACAGGGTCTTCACCAGCCACCACGGGTCGCCGTAGAGCTGAGCGAAGTCGCGCCGGTCCGCCGCGGTCAGCCCGTACTTCTTGTCCATGAGCTCGTTCAGCACGACGAGCATGTAGAGCGCCATGGAGTGACGCGCGGAATGCGGTGTCGCATACGGGACCTTCCCGCGTACGGCAGCCGACCTCAGCGGCCGCGGGACCTTCCGCTCCTCCGGCGTCAACAGAGCTTCCTCGCAAAGCTGGTTGGCCTGCCAGAACACCGTGTTCCACCGGTCCGGCGGCATCGGCATGCCCTGCTCGGACAGCCACAACCACGCCGGTTCCGGACCGTGTGGTCCCTCGACGAACAACCACTGCCTCTCGCGCCAGTCCAGCAGACTCAGTTCCCGCCTGCCTGCCGTCCCATCCCGCTCCACCCAGTGAACGACCGGAACCGGGCCAAGCGTCACGTCCGTGACCAGCCGCATCAGCCGCAGCTTCTCGTAGCGGCCCTCCAGCTGGGCGCGCTGAATAGACCACGCCCGCTCGGACTCGCTGTAGGCACCGAGCTGGCGCACCGACTCGATCGACGCGTAGTAGGTCCGGTCACGCTTCGACCGCGAAAGGGCGCTCGCCACCAGGCCATGGCAGTAGCGTCCAGACCGAAGACGCCGGGTCGGCACTTCGAACGTCAGCATCGCGCCGGCCTCCTGCCGCCGCAGGCCCGAGCTCAGCGTCAGCCCCACAAACGCGGTGTTCCGCAGTTCGGTTCGCCCATCCCAGCCGGGCAACGGCGCCCCATCTCGGCCAACTCCGCGCAGGCCCAGGTCTTGCCACAGACCCCAAGTACGCGGAGTCAGCCACGACACCCGAGAGCTCCGCGCACTTGCCGATCGGTCCGCGCGACGACCCACATCTACCGGGAGAGGGCTGACCTTCGCCCATCTGTAGAGCTGGGTCAGCGCGGCTGCCTCCCGGTTCCACTTCGTTCCGCCGATCCGCTGCGGGTTCAACGGAGAGTCAACGCGGAATTGCTTGTACGCCCGCAAGTCGGCAATTGTCGCAGCCCGCCAGGGAACACCCCGCCGCCAAAGCCACGACAGCAGCAAACGGATGTCTGTCGCGTAATTCCGACGCGACTCCCGCTCCAGGTCGCGGAAATCCGGTGAAAGGGCGAACTGCAACAATTCCGCGTCCACGACGAAATCAGGTCGTACAAATACTGGATCGCCCGGCCGAAGCCCCACCGCCTCCAAGGCCGCCGGCAGGTCGCGGACCCCCAGCACCCCCTCCTCCGGCAGCGGTCCCCACCGCTCCGGATCCGGCACAAACACCAGCCACCACTCGTCCATCTGCCACCCCTGTGAGTCCCTTGAACTCACTCAATCATCAGGGAAGCACAAGTGAGGATCGTCGGGAACCCCCGATGCCTCGTACGTGTGGTCGCCACACTGGCAACTCCCTTGCCACAGAGCAGGGACGGAAATCGACTCGGTCACGGGAGACAGCTCCTTGATCCGGGAAGCAAACTTCGCCGCAGTGTGCCGCACACCCACACGGTCGCGCTGATGTTCGGCACCGGCAGACACGAACGAGCTGACAGGTCCACTCCTGACGGTGAACGCCCATTAGATCGTTGCCTGTCGGATGCCGCTACAGCCAGCGACGACAGGCAGCCACCCGACCGAGAACAGCAACCCTCAACCAGGTTGGTCATCAGTCGAGTTATGACCTGCATCACAAGGATCACATCGGGAGCAGACGCACGGCGGCGGTCGCCAACTTGACTGACCAGCACGGTTCGTACATCTTGACCCTATTGATTTGCTTCGCCCCCTTTCCTGGGTACATTAGTGAAAAGCGCAGTTCAGAGGCGGTTCGGGTACCTTCTGGCGCATGACGACTGATGCGTGGTTCATGGCCTTCCCCAGCTCGTTCCTGGCGCTCTTGACGGTGCTGACCACCGTGGCCCTGATGCACCCGGAGGCGCCGGTCAGGGAGCGTGCTGAACGGCTCCTGGCAACGCTCCTTCGGGTGCGCTAGCTGCACGGACAACTTCCGAGTCGAGGCAGAGCGCCCTAGTGAACCGCTGGGTCATTGCTGATCCGTCCGTTCCCTGGGCCCACGCGAAGACCCCCGGAATCACCTGATTCCGGGGGTCTTCGGCAGAGCTGTAAGAGGAGTTAGCTCTCGTCGGTCGGGTCGTCCGCGCGACGTCGTCGGACGGCGAAGAGGGCGCCTCCGCCGGCAGCGATCAGGACGCCGGCGCCGCCGATCAGCCACGGGGTGGCGTCAGCACCGGTGTGCGCGAGCGCGCCCTCGGGGGCGGGAGCGGCGGTGCTCGACGTGGTCTCGTCGGCGGCCGGCGTCTCCGAGGTGGACGGTTTCGGGGTGTCCTCGTCCTTGCCGGGCTTGTCCGGGGTGGGCTTGTGGCTCGGCTTGTCGGTGGGCTTTCCGGTCGGCTTCTCCGTGGGGGGCGGGGTGGTGGCGGTCTTGGCGTTGGTCGTGGTCACCGTCACCGGATCTCCCGGCTTGGCCTGGAACGTCTTCGAGGGCTTGTAGAGGTCGTAGCCCTCAGGCGCCTTCACCTGCTTGACCCAGAAGTCTGTGCCGGTGCGGGAGTTGATGGGCAGCTTCCCGGTGGCCGTGCCGTCGGGGCCCGTGGTCAGCGTGAGGATGATCTTGGTGCCGCTGCCGATGTTGACCGTGGATCCGGGCAGCAGCTTGCCGGTCTTGTCGTCCTTGGCCTTCAGGCGGACCGAGGCGTCCTTGAACGGGTCGATGATCGTGAGCGGTGTGTCCGTGCCGGGGGTGACGATGACGTCCTGGTCGTCGACCGTGTCGTGCAGCGGGCTGCCGCTGGAGACCTCCTTGAGGCGGTAGACGCCCGGCGCGAGGTCCTGGAAGGCGAGCTGCCCCTGGGTGTCGGTCTTGCCGCTGGCGGTCTCCTTGCCGGCGGAGTCGAAGAGGGCGAAGGAGGCTCCGGCGAGCACGTCCCCGCCGGGGTCCTTCTTCACGATGGCCACGCCGCCGGTCTCCGTCTCGGCCGCGTTGCGCGGGGCTGCGGACGTGGAGGCGGAGGGGCTGGGATCGGTGCTCTGGGCCGAGGCGGTCGGCGCCCAGGACAGGCTGCCGGTCACCGTGGCGGCGACGGCGACAGCGGCCGGAAGGGTTCGAGCGGAGCGGATGCGCAAGAAGGGACTCTCCGAGAAGAACGCGCGGAGCGCGTGCGGATGGATGACGTGGGTGGTGGTTCAGCGGGAGCGGCGCGGCGCCGGTCGTGCGGGGGCTGCGGGCGGGTTCGTCGAGCGGGACGGTGCGGTGATCGCGTAGCGTCGTGCGGCGCCGCGTACGAGCTGCTGTTGCTGCTCGACGGGCAGCTGCTCGATGCCGGCCAGGCCCTGGGCGACGGCGAGACCGAAGGGTGATCCTGCGTCGAGTCCGGCGGCTTGGACGATCTGCGCGGCGGCCTCGGCTTCAGCGAGGATGCCGTAGGTACTGGGGATGCCGAGCAGGTGCTCGGCATGGTCGCGGGCGCCGTCGAGGAGTTCGGTGAGCGGGACCTCGTCGTTCAAGCAGTCCTCGACGATGTCGAGGAGGGTCAGCGTGGCCCTGTGCAGCCGGTCACGGAAGTCCGGATCGGTGAGCCAGAAGCCGTTCGGTCCCGGCGGCCGTGGCGGCGCCTGAACCGGAGTGACCGGCGGCGGTGGTCGTCGGTGGGACGGGAGCCAGCGAGGCGGTGGCATCCAGAACTCCTCTGGCGCGGTGAATGGTTAGCGGGTGCGAGGTGACACCCCGGCGATGGATGTGGGCCGGGCGGCAGGCCGGAGGGCCGGTTGCGCTGCTGCTTGCGGCGAGAACCACAGGTGGGCGTACTGCTCGATCGCGGTGCGCAGCCCTGTGCCGTCCGCGCCGTGCCACGCGGGCCCGCTGCTGTGCCAGTCGCGGATGACGGCGTAGCCGTCTCGGCCGGCCGACAGGTCCCGGGCAGCATCGCGGCGCTCGAAGGTGCCGTGGTCGGCGAAGCGGAGGATGGCGGTGTCGAGAACACCGTGGTCGGGGTGGATGACGCGCAGGCGTAGTCCGTCGTACTCGTCGCGGCGGATGGTCGGAGCGAAGTCGATCCGGAGCCGTATCGGCGCGTTCGGCTGCGGGGCCGCGTACAAGGCGTTGCCGATGACGGCGTACTGGTGGAAGGGCAGTTCGAGGACATCGTCGAAGAACTGCTGTGCGTGCAGGGCCACGTGATCCTTCTGGGACAGGGGTGCGGGAGGTCAGCGGCGGGGGCCGGAGCTACGGGCGGGCAGGGCCGCCGACGGGGTGGTCGTGGTGCTCCAGCGCGGAACGCTCCGCGTGGTCAGTGCGGGAGCCCTGCGGGGTGCGGCACGTCGGACGTCGAGGGGCGTGGGAACCGGAGGCGGCGGTGGCGTGACGGGTATGAGCTGGGCACGCTCGCGTAGGCCGCGCAGCATCTGGTCCTTCCAGCGCGGCAGTGGCGCTGGGTCGGACAGGCTCTCGGTGATGGCCGTCAGCAACACGGTCGGGGTGTTCGTGGAGGCGGTGGCGTACCAGCCGGACGACTTCGGGCCGCCCCGCATGTACCAGCGGGCCTCAAGGGTGGTGAGTTCCCGCTCCGGATCGAGGCGGCCGGTGGCGAATTCGAGTCCGGCCATGCCGTCCGGGGTCTGCAGTTCCATGACGCCCCGCCGCGGGCATGGCATCTTCCAGCCCCTGTTGATCAGGGGGACGATCGCCTGGAAGGCGTCAAGCTCGGGATCGGCAGGATCGGGGCGGGCGAGGTAGCGCTCGGGCCCTTCTTGATACGCCGACGCCAGAGCGGTGGTGAAGGCGGTGACGAATTCGGTGGGGCACTGATCGTTGAAGCTGACGCCCCAGGCGGGCGGGCCGAAGCGGTCCTCGTAGGCGTTGATGCGCCACAGCCCGTCGTCGTCGCCTTCGGGCAGGTAGCCGAGGCGGATCTTGCGGTCGGAGGCGGTGACATAGACGTTGCCGAGGTCATCGTGGGTGAGTTCCCAGCCGAGCGCGAGCAGAGGTTCAAGGGCCGGGTCGCCGGTGTAGGTACTGCCGGCGAGGTAGCGGGGGAAGACGTAGACGTCGCCGTCAACATCGGAAGCGGGATCGTTCAAGGGGCCATCCGAGTAGGAGTCGGGGCGGCTGCACGCGGCAGGTCTAGGCGGGGGGTGACCTGGGCGGACAGGTGCCGGTACGCCTCGCTGGAGCGGGCGCGGGCGACCTTGGCGCTGGGCCCAGTGGTGATCAGGTAGCCGATGCGGGCGCTGAACATGTCGCCGTGCGGCGGCAGCACGAGCGTCTCGCCGACGTCGCGGGTGAAGGTGACGCGCTCGAGCCAGTCGCTGCACTCGGACAGCTCGGCGTCCATGCTGCGCTCGGTGAGGGTGCCGGAGTAGGCGGGGTAGATCAGCCGGATCGCCGCTGCCTGACTGCGTGTTGGGGTGAGGTGGGGCCGTACGCCACAGGCGATATCGGCGGCGGCGCGGGCCAGGTCGACGCCGGTGGCCAGGTGGACGAGGTGGCCGATCATGTCACCGGCGAGGCGCGCGTTGACCTCGATCAGTCGGGGGCGGCCGTCGACGATGCGGATCTCGACGTGGCTGACGCCGTCGGTGACGCCGACGGCGTCGAGGGCCGCGACGGCGACCGGCGCCACAACGGGGAACAGCGGGTCGTCCGCGTCGACCACGTGGGCCAGCTCCTCGAAGAAGGGCGGCATCCCGACGGTCTTGCGGGTGACGGCGACCACGGTCGTTAGCCCCTGATAGGTGACGCACTCGACGCTCACCTCCTCCCCGTCGAGGTACTCCTCGACCAGGACCTGGGTGCTCTCGACTCCGTGGCCGGCGGTCTGCGCGGCGAAGGCGTACGCGGCGGGCAGTTCATGGGCGGTGTCGACGCGGATGACGCCCATGCTCGCGGCGTGCGCGGCGGGCTTGAGGACGACGGGATAGCCGATCAGGGCGGCTGCGTCGGCGGCCTCCTGCTCAGTGCGCACGCCCACGGATACGGCGGAGGGCACCCCGTGGCGGGCAAACAGGCTGCGGGAAATGTGCTTGTTGCGGCAGCCCTGGAGGGCTTCCGGGGTCGTGGTGTTCAGGCCGAGCTGGCGGGCGAGACGGGCGACGGGCACGAGGTACCACTCGGTCCACGTCATCACGCCGGCGAGATCGTAGCGCTCGGCGAGGTTGCGCCCGGCCGCATTCAGTGCGGCCTGGTCGGTGGGGTCGGCGACCGCGTGGTCGAGGAGGAACTCCTTCTCCCAGGTCGGTTCGGCTCCGGAGATCAGCACGACGTCGTAGTGGGTGCGGACGCTTTCGAGGCAATAGGCCCGATACGCGTGTGCGTCCATATCGGCGGCTGCCACGACCAGGACGACGGGGCGAGGGGACAACAAGGCTCCAAACAAGGGCAGGACAGGCGAGGTTGGCGGCATGCGGGCGGGAATCAGGGGGTGCGGCGGCGCCGCAGCTCGAAGGCGGAGGCCCAGTGGGGGTGGTCCGCAATCAGCTTCCGGGCGTACAGGGCGGTGAAGTTGTTGTTCAGGCCGCGCACACCCGCAGGCATCTGCCAGCGCAGGTCCTCAAACAGCGCCTTCAGCCCGACCCGGGTCGCTCCGGCGGCGATCCGGTCGGCGGCCAGACGCTCCAGCGCCCGGTAGATGTACGGGTGCTCGGCGTCGAACGCGAGGAACCGGTCCATCAGCGTGGGCCGCGATCCTGCGCGAAACGACGGCCGGGATATCGGCAGGACCAGCTGGTCGGCCGGGGCGTGCGACGTGCGCATGGGACGTTCTCCTGGAGTGAGCGGAGTGAAAAGGAGGGTCGTGTCAGGCGAAGGTGGTACGCAGGGCGGAGGTCGCACGCAGCCGGGCGAAGGCGGTGAACAGGCCGGCGGCCTGAAGTACGGCGCAGAGCGTGATGACGTGGCCGAGCTGGGCGGGCGCTACGACGGCGACGAGGACGCCAGCGAGCGGGAAGGGCAGCAACAGCACCAAGATCGTGAGGGAGAGGGTGGCGCCGAACACCTCCGCGGGGATGAGGTGGGAACGCAGGGTGCGCAGCACGACGGTCATGCCGCCTTCGCCGGCCATGAGGACGGCGATCAGGGCGAGATAGGCGTGGTAGGTGCTGGCGAAGGAGACGGCCAGGCACCCGGTGGCGGCGATGGTGGCGGATACGGCACCGACCGGCCACAGCCCGAAGCGGTCGATCGCCCGGCGGCACAGGACGACGGCGCCGAGTGAGGCGACGGCGGCGATGGACCAGACGAATCCGACGTCAGCGGTGGAGTGGCCGAATTCCTTGACGATGATCACCGGGGCGGCGGCCTGCAGCAGACCGACGGCGAGGTTGGACACGGTCAGTCCGGCGACCAGCCAGCCCAGCGCCGGCAATGCCCGCAGCGTGGACCAGCCGGTGCGCAGCCCCTTGGAGACGGGCTGCACCGCGGCGGCCTTCTCCCGGCGGTGCTGACGTGGTGCGAGGAGGCTGGTGAGCAGGGAGAAGACGGCGATCACCGTCAGCATCCCGCTCGCACCGGCCCACTGGAGCAGCAGGCCGGCCAGCGCCGGGCCGGACAGGGTGGCGACCTGGTCGATGCCGAGCAGCACCGACTGCACCTGATGCGCGCGGTCGCCGGCCTCGCGGCTGGCGACGCCGCCCGCGGTCTCGGCCGCGATGTACGCGCACTCGGTGAGGATCCCGGTGGACGCGGCCAGCGCCATAACGGTGACCGTCGCCCCGAGTCCCGTCTCCTGCATCGGCAGGAGGAGTGCGGCGGCCAGGACCACCAGGGCCCGCGCCACGGAGGCGAAGCGGAGCACGGTGGTCGTGCCGTGGCGGTCCACCAGGGCCCCGGCGAAGGCGAACGCCCCCAGGCGCGGGACCCACTCCAGCGCGAAGGCCAGTCCGGTCAGCGCGGCGGAGTTGGTGGTGGCCAGTACCAGCAGCGGTATGCCGTACGTCGTCATGGCGAACGCGGCGGCGTCCGTGCTGCGCGGCAGGTAGATGCCGCGCAGCACAGTGGGGACCGGGCGGCGGGCATGCCGCGGTCCGACACGGGATCTCACGCAGCGCGCCCCGCTCCCAACGCCTCCTCGTGCGAGGAGCCGATGCCGGCACGGTTCCGGACGCGGGGATGCGCCTGCAGAAACTCGGTGACGACCTGGTGCGGAGCCGACGGCTCAAGACTCGAGACGCCCGCCTGCGGGCTGCGGCTGGTCAGCTTGAGGGTGTGCTGGACACGGGTGACGAAGTCGACGGTGGTGTCGGGGAAGTGGCGGGCGCGGGCCCAGCGGGCCACGGTGTCGTACACCTCGGCGAGGTCCTCGCCGCTCGCGGAGAGCCGGTAGCGATCCGGCGCCTGTTCGTCGGCGTGGACTAGGCCGAGGTCGCGGGCGATGTCGATGGCATGGCGCAGCTGTCCCGGGGTGAGGTCACCGAAGGCGCCCTGAAGGCTGCCTTTCTGGTGGCTGATGGGGCCGTTGTCGTCGATCTCGGTGATCAGGCGGATCAGACTCGGCAGGGTCAGGGTGCGGATCGCGCGGCGTTCGTGCAGGAGGTTCTCGGGCCGGGAGCGGTTCATCGGCGCGGGCCTCCTGCCGGGGAGATCGGGCGGGCGGGTATCTGGTGGGAGAAGAGATCGCCGGGCTGCCATGCCGGGCCGTTGGGGGCCGTGGCGGCCAGGGCGGGACGGGCCACTGGCGCAGCCGGAACGGCCGGCGCCGGGAGACGGGTCGGGGTGGTCGCCCACGGGCCGGAACGGTTCTGCGACGGGGCGGCGCCCTGCCCCCGGAGCCGACGCGCGTCGCTCTCCGGGGACGGGGCGGTGGCCCATGCGGAGATCGCCTGGAAGACGGGGACGAGTCCCTGGCCGCTGGCGGTCAGCTGGTAGCCACCGGCCCCGCTGGCCACCACGAGGCCGTCGTCGACGAGGCGTTCCAGGGGCTTGTAGACGGCGGTCAGCCCGTAGCCGGGCATAGCTTCGGACGCCAGGGTCTTCGCAGTCGCGGTGCCCCTGGCCTGCAGCGAGAACAGGATCGGGGTCGCGTGGCGCGGCGCGAGCAGAGCGACGGTGTCGTCGATGTTCTGCGCCGGCGCGATCCGCTCGGGCTCCAACTCGCCGGTGCGCTTGTCGGCCACCAGCTCCTTCTCCAGGTACTTGTCGCCCCAGGAAGCGATCACAGCAAGGACGGGCAGCAGGGCCACGCCGCGGCTGGTGAGGCCGTAGGTGACGTGGCGCGGGGCGTACTCCGTGCGCTCGACCACGCCCGCGTTGGTGAGGTGACGCAGCCGGGGGTGAAGCTGGCCGTCTGCCAGCCACGGCAGCCTCGGCTTGAACTCGGCGTAGCGCAGCGGCTGGGAGGAGATGGTCATCAGCACCCACACGCTCCAGCGCGGAGCGAGCAGGTCCAGGGTCTTGGTGACGCCCAAGAGGTCGTTCGGTGTGGCGGAGGGCGGCGCGGTGGTGGCCAAGAGAAGGGCTCCTCAAGCGGTGCGGGTGGGTCAGCGGGTGCGGGAGGGGGTCGCCGTCGGAGCGGCGGGCATGGGCGCGGCCGGCGCGTGGGTGTCCGGGGCGGTCACTCGGCGCAGGCCGCCCAGGACTGCGCTGGTGCTCTTGGCGTAGGCGTCGCGGGTGGCGACGGACTCGGCGAGACGCCGTGCGCAGTCGAGGATGTGGCCTGCGTCGAACCGGCCGATCTCCCGTCCGGGAGCGGTGAGTTCACGCAGCCGCTCTAGCTGGAAGTCGATGTTGCGTTCGGCGAGGGCCAGATCGCTGTGGTTGCCGGTCAGGGCCGCGAGCAGGCTGGCCTCGGGGGTGGCATCGGCGAGGACTTCGAGCTCGGCCAGCGGCTGTGCGTACAGCGCCTCGATGCGCTGGGCGACGAGCTGGGAAGCGGCGTGGGACGGGGTATCGGGTGGGGGCAATCGGCGCGCTTTCAGGGACGTCGCATCCGCACTGCCGCGGCGCGGGATGCTGCCGGGGCCAGCGGAGCGGTGGCGGTGATCTTGGCGCTCAACTGGACCTGTCCTGCTGGTGCTTGAGTCGGGGCCGGCAGGGTGCGCAGCAGCTCGTCGAGTGCGGCGGTGTAGCCGTCCCGGCCGGCCAGAGCCGCCTCCAGCCAGTCCGCGTCCCAGCCCAGGCCCTCGGCGGACAGGTCGTCCACGTTCCCGTCGGTGGCCGACGCGGTGTGGATGCGGTCCCGGACGCGGGCCACCTGCTCCTCGGCGACGACGAGGAAGCTGCGCAGTTCCAGCGCCCGCTGGAGCGCGGCACTGGCCTCGCCCCGGGCCGCCTGGGCGTACAGCTCAGCCACTTCGGCGCCGAACGCGTTCTGCAGTGCTCGATCGCGGCTGGTGGACCTGTCGATGACGCTCACCGGACGGCTCCGCGTGCGGGAGTGGCCGGTGTCCGGGGCAGCGTGGGCGCGGCGGTTGGGAGCGCCGGTGCGCGACGCGCGGCAGCCGAGGTGCCGCGCCACACGCCGGGTCCGCGTTTACCGGGTGCGTTGGGGTCCAAGAGGTAGTTCACGACCATGGCCCGTCCGTCGCGAGAGGCGACGGCCGCGTTGACCTGGTGGGCCAACTCCATGACGGAGTCGTCGAGTACCTCGGGCGGCTGGGCTCCCAGAGCCTGGACGAGCGCGTCCTCCGCGGTGTCGAGTGCCTGCTGTGTCTGGGCGAGCAGGCCGTGCCAGTGCACGACATCGGTGGCCTCGGGGTTGGCGTCCGGTGCCGCCGTCACGGCGCGGCGCAGATCGGCGAGGGGCATCTGGAATCGCTCCTCGATGCGCTCAGTGATGACGCCCATCACGTCGTCGCTGGCGTCGGGCATGGGAGGGGTCTCCTTTCATTTGCGTCTGGGGCGGGATTTCCGCACCGGCAGCTCCGGCGCGGAATGCGAGAGTGCTTTCGGGCGGGTCAGTCGAGGCTCGTGGCGACGTCCCGGTGGACGTACGTCCCGGACACCCAGCCCGTGATTCCCGTGGTCTTGTCAGCGATATGGCGCCAGTTCCCGCTACTCCTGTGGACGGTGAACTGGTGGCTGCGGTAGAGCACACCGACAGCGGCGGACTTCGTAGTCGCCTTGGCGCGGATCGTCACGGCCTTGGCGTGCACGGCGTACGGCAGCGTGGGGGCCGGGCAGCTGGCGATGGTGGTGGCCGCGCTGGCGGCGGGAGCAGAGATGATCGGGAGGGCGAGAGCGAGTACCCCCTACAGCGGCGGACATCGCTATGCGGCGTGCACGCATGAGGAAATGACCTCCGGGCCGTGGAATGGGAATGCGGAAACAGCCCCGGGCAGATGCCGTGCGGGCTGAGAACAAGAGTCCGGAGAATCCCCGGTTTCGGTAACCGGGGATTGCCTGCTACATTCCGCGCCATCTCGCACGCGGCAGCCGAAATTGCATCGGGAGCCTGCCAGGCAAATACGTCCGCGTTAGCGGGAGTTCAGCGGCTGGGCCTGCGCTGTGGGGCGGGGCGGGCCGGCAGGCCGGGGACGGCGGTGGTGTGCCGGGTCGCCGGCGAGGCCGTCGGCAGCGGCGGCTCATCGCCGTTCCAGTGCGCCTCCCACCACTGCGTGGCGGCCTCGAAGGTCTGGAAGCCGCCTTCGCGAAGGGTGTGCGTCCACGTGGTGGTGTCGGCCTCTTCGAGGAGCACGCGATAGGGCATGGCCGCCTTCTCGTCCATGGCGCGGAGCATCACCGTGGTCTGCACTGGGTCGCCGGCGTCATCGGTGTAGCTGACGCCATAGGCGAAGTGATCGCCGTCGCTGCGCAGCCGCTGTTCGAGAACACGGGTGGCTTCGTCCGCCGCGGCGGTGCCCATACCCTCGGGCAGAAGGATCTTCTCCTCGGGGCAGCCGCGGGCGATCAGCCAGGACTGGGCCATGGACGGCAGCGGCAGCATCTTGTGGTCGAACTGGTAGCTGCGCGCGGCCGGGTCGCGTTTGAGGTGCAGGGCGACGAGCTGCGGCTCCCCGGGGATTCCCCACGTGACGGCACCGTTGTGCATCACGTAGAAACTGTGCTCGGCATCGTCGCTGTGATGCTCGGCGAGGACGGTCATCATGTCCTGCTCCTTGCCGATATGCCCCCAGAACTGATCGGCGACATGGTCGTTGACGGCCTCGTATCCGTCGAGGCGGAAGTCGGGTTGATAGCTGGACATCGGTGCTTTCGGTCGTGGCGCCTTGGGTTCCGTGCGCGCGGCGCGGAGACGCCGTTCAGCGGTGGGGAGCGGAGGCGGAGGAGACGGTCGGCGGCAGTCGCGCGGGCGTGGTGCCGGGTGGGCTGGAACGCCGCGGTGCGGTCAGCACGCTGCGGCCGGCGTCGGTGAGGGTGACGGGCTGCCCGGCCTGCACCGGGTGCGAGGTGTCGCGTGCCACCAGGCCCAGCGCCTCCAGGTGCTGCAGTTGGGCGTAGGAGATGCGGGTGCGCGCCGGAGTCGCCACCGCGAGGCGGTGGGTGATCAGGTGTTCATGCAGCTTGGCGCCCTGGGCGATGGCGAGCAGGGCCGCGATGTCCTTCGTCGGGACCTGTGGTGGCGCCTGCCGAGAAGCGACGGCCTCGATGGGCTCTAGCGCAGCAGTTGCTGCGGTCTGCTTCGCGTCACGGATGGCGGCGGCCGTCGCCAGCTGATCGAGGGTGCGCTGGATTCTGGCGAACAACGCCTGGTCCACCGACAGATCGCTGGAGGCCAGACGAGCAAGGCGGACGCGATGGAAAGCGACGTCCCGCTCGGCGGCCACCAGGTCGCGGTGGGCCATGGCCAAGGCGGCGTGTGCCGTGTCGAGGAGTCCGCCGTCGCGGTGCCGGTGCAGCTCTTGGACGCCGTACCCCACGGCGGTCTCGATGCGCTGGTCGAGGGCGGTGGGTGTGTGCTGGTCGGACGGGGGTGAGGTCATGGCGGTGAAGTCTCTGGGCCCGGTGCGAGCGCGTCCAGGGCGACGCGGACTTCGACGTACGGGCCGTCCCGGCTGTGCCGGGTCGGCCCGAGCCGGCCGAGCAGTCGGAGCATGGGCGCGTTGGAGGCGTGCACGAAGGCGGCCAGGGTGTGGCCACCTCGCGTACGAGCCGAGAGCGCGGCCTGCCGGGCCACCGCGGTGCCGATGCCCTGACGGTGACGGTGGTCGACGACCTGCAGTCCCAGATCGAAGACGCCCGGCTCCCGGCTGACCGGACCGACGCAGACCAGGGCCAATGGCCGCTCGTCCGCGCCGAGCCCGACCCAGCACTGCGTGTGGCCGAGCAGCTGGGACAGGTCGCGCGGGGTGATGCGGGTGCGGCCCCAGCGGCGCAGCAGGTTCTGCTCGGAGCACTGCGCGTGGAAGCTGGCGACCACGTCCCAGTCCGCCTCCGTCACCTGTCGGCTCTGCGCGAGGGCCGGGTGTCTCAGCAGGAGCAGGAGGGCCGGGCGGCCAGCAGGTCGGAGCGCCGGTAGGCCCGGTAGCGGCTGCCGTCGCCGGCACGCGGCTTGCGGGACTGCACGCCGTAGCCGCGCAGGAGCAGGCCCAGCCGTAGCGGGGTGAGGTCGGCGTAGCGCCAGCGCCCATCGGCCTGTCCGGGCAGATCACGCAGGCGCTTGACCAGCTCCGCAGTGCTCACGTACTCCGGGGCGCCCTCGTCTTCGAAGACGGTCAGGCACGCGTGGACGATCGTCTGCGGGCTGCTGGGGCAGGACAGGAACTCCTCGCAGGTGTCCTCGTGGAGATCGTCGAGGTCGTCCGGCTCGTCGAATCCGTCGATGCCTTCGAAGTCAGGGTCGAAGTCGGGTGCCTCGTCATCCCATGGTTCGTACGCGTCCTCGGGGACGGCCTCGTAGGAGGCGGCGCAGCAGCACGCCGTCGACAGCAGCGCACTCAGCTCGGCACCGGCTGCCATCCGTTCGACCAGCAGGTCGGTGAGGGTGGTCAGCTGCTCGGTCGGAGAGACACCGGGAAGCTCGGCGTCAGTGAACTCGACGAGCTGCCGGTCGAGTTCCTGGACCTCGGTGAAGGCGTCGAGGATGGCGCGGTGGTGCGGGTTCTCGGTGACCTGGGCCGGCGCCAGTACGGCGGCGGCGACCTGGTCGATCAGGGTGGGGAACGTCAACGGGCGGGGCCCTTCAGAGGGCGGTTCGTGAGGCTTTGACGGGTTCTGTCGTCGCCTGATGGTGTGGGTGTGGGGCGGAATCCGCCAGTCCGTAGCGGCTCGTCTGCTGG
>NZ_JBFBJX010000023.1:0-107288 GCF_040686295.1 Streptomyces sp. NPDC085944
CAGATCACCAACCGCGGACCGGCAGATTCCGCCCCGCCGCCACACCATCAGGCGACAGCAGACCCACTCAAAGACTCACGAACCGCCCACTAAGAGCTGGAGAACAAGTAACTTTGCTGAGGCATACGTGTCTTGACTGGAGCCGTGCGACGGGGGAAGAACGTGGGAAACCGGCCAACGGACTGGCATGTCCTCGATCTGGACAAGGACCCGACCCCCGGCGATCCGCAACGCGTGCGCAGGCTGGCGAAAGTCCTGCACGACTTCGCCGACGACGTGTCCGACGCCCTGCGCCTGGTCAAGAACATGGCGGGCGAGAGCACACTCGCGGAGTGGGCGGGCAAGTCGGCCACGGTCTTCAAGGAGGAGTTCTCGGGCGTCCCGAAGAACTTGAAGAAGCTGGAGAAGTCCTACGGGATGTGCGGCGACGCTCTCACGGACTTCTGGCCGAAGCTGGAGCGCGCCCAGGCTCTGGCGGACAAGGCGCTGGTGAAGGCGCGCGAGGCCCGTGCCGACCTCTCCTCGGCACAGTCGAAGCTCTCCTCGGCCGACTCCTGGGTGACCCGGGCGTCCAAGGAGGCCGACAAGTACAAGGACGACCCGACCGGCAGCAAGTCGGACTCCGACAAGCCGGACGAGGCGAAGGTGCGGGCAGCCACCCGGGACGTCCAGCACGCCAAGACGGCGCAGACGAACGCGCAGTCGGCCGTCGATACCGCCCAAAGTGCCCTGGACGCGGCGAAGAAGATGGCCGAAGACGCCCGCAAAATGCGCGAGGACGCCGCACGCGACGCCAAGAACAAGATCGACGAGGCATCCGACGCCGGCATCCAGAACCGGTCGTGGTGGGAGGACATCGGGGACTGGGTCTCCGACAACTGGGACACCATCGTCGCGGTCTGCAAGATCGTCGTGACCGTGGTCGGCGTCATAGCGATGATCATCGGCGGACCGATCCTGGCCGCGATCGTCGTCGTGGCCGCCCTCGTCGTCCTCGCCGACACACTCAACAAATACCGCAAAGGCCAAGCGTCCCTGTGGGACGTGGGATTCGCGGCCCTGGACTGCATACCGGGCGTCAAGGGCATCACCACACTCGGCAAGCTCGCGGCAGGAGCGAAAGCCCTGGGCAAGGGTGGCCTCAAGGCGATGGCCAAGGGCCTCGGACGAGGCCTGCGCAAGGGAGCCGACGACGCGGTCGGCAAGAGCAAGCCGGCCAAGGGACGCTGCAAGAACGGCGACCCCGTCGACATGGTCTCCGGCGAGATGCTCGTGGAGGAGACCGACGCCGAGCTTCCCGGGCTCCTCCCGCTCGTGCTGCGGCGTACGCATCTCTCGACGTACAACTGGGGTTCGTGGTTCGGCCCGTCCTGGGCCTCGACGTTGGACGAGCGTCTCGAACTGGACGGGGAAGGCGTCGTCTTCGCCGCCGAAGACGGCATGATCCTCGTGTATCCCGTACCCGCCCCCGGTGCGTCGGTCATGCCGACGGAGGGCCCGCGCTGGCCGCTGGACTGGGACGGCTCCCCCGAGAGTCCCCTCCGCATCACCGACCCGGCCTCCGGACACACCCGCCACTTCGCCCCGCTCGCCGGACCCGTCGCCGCGTACGAGGCGTTCACCCTTCCCCTGGCCGCCGTGACCGACCGCGGTGGACGGCGCATCGACATCGACCGGGACGACACCGGCACCCCCGTCGCCGTCCGCGACTCCGGCGGCCGCCATGTGCACATCGACACCGAGGGCGACCGCATAGTCGGCCTGCGGCTGCGCGACGAGGAGACGGGACCGGACGGCACGACGCTGCGGCGCTACGGCTACAGCCCCGAGGGCCACCTGACGGAGATCTACAACTCCAGCGGTCTTCCCCTCAGGTACGACTACGACCTCCAGGGACGCATCACCTCCTGGACCGACCGCAACGGCACCTGGTACCGCTTCACCTACGACGACCAGGACCGTTGCATACGCGGGGAAGGCGCCGACGGGTTCCTGTCCTGCTCCGTCGCCTACGACCCGGAAGGCCGGGAGACCCGCTACACCGACTCGCTCGGCCACACCACGACCTACCGGTACAACGAGCGCCGGCAGGTCGTCGCCCAGACCGACCCGCTCGGCAACACCACCCACGCCGAGTGGGACGCGTACAACCGGCTGCTCTCACGCACGAATCCGCTGGGCCACACGTCCCGTTACAGCTACGACGAGCGTGGCAACCTCATCTCCGTGGTCCGTCCCGACGGCACGGTCACCACCTGTGAGTACGACTCCTCCGACCGTCCCCTGTGGATCACGTTGCCGAACGGCGGCAGGAGAGGCTACGCGTACGACGAGCACGGCCACCCGGCGGCGACCGTAGACGCCGATGGTGCCGTCACCACCTACGCCCATGAACCCTCCGGTGGCCTGCTCGGCGTCACCAACGCCCTGGGTGCGACCCACCGCGTCCACCCGGGACCGCTCGGGCTGCCCGACTCCGTCACCGCGCCACTGGGCGGTACGTCGCACGTCACCCGCGACGCCTTCGGCCGCATCGTGGGTGCCGTCGACGCCGCCGGCGCGGCGACACGCACCACCTGGACGGTGGAGGGCTACCCCGCCGAGCGCGTCATGGCCGACGGCAGCGGTGAGAGCTGGTCCTACGACGGCGAGGGCAACATCGTCCGCTACACCGGCCTCGACGGCCGGAGCACGACCCACACCTTCACCCACTTCGACCGGCTCCGCTCCAGGACGGAGGCGGACGGTTCGACGACGTGGTTCGCGTACGACACCGAACTGCGGCTCACCTCCGTGACGAGCGCGTCGGGTGCGGTGTGGTCGTACACCTACGACCCGGCGGGCCGCCTCGTCCGCGAAGTGGACTTCAACGGCCGCGCCGTCGCCTACACCTACGACGCCGCGGGCCGTCTGCTCCGGCGCACCAACGGCGCCGGCGAGGTCACCGTCTATGTACGGGACGCGTGCGGCCGGGTCGTGGAGCGACGGTCCGGCGAGGCGATCGCAACCTTCGCCTACGACTCCTCGGGTCAGCTCATCACGGCGGTCACCCCTGAGACGACGCTCACTTTCGAACGCGACGTGGTGGGCCGTGTCGTCTCCGAAGAGTGCAACGGCCGCGCGGTCCACACGTCGTACGACGTACTCGGCCGGCGGACGGAACGCCGGACTCCGTCGGGTGCCGTCAGCCATTGGGAATGGGACGCGAACAACCGGCCGACCCGGGTCAGGCTCGCCGACGACTCGCTGTCCTTCGCCTACGGGATCTCGGGCCACGAGACCGAGCGGCGGCTCGGGGAGACGGCGGTACTGACGCAGGAGTGGGACGCCGGCCACCGTCTGACCGAGCAGAGGGTCCTCGGCCGAGTCGCCTCCGACACGGGTTCACCGGACGAGACCCTGTTGCACCGCTCGTACACGTACGGACCGGACGGCGGCCTGACCACCGTCGAGGACCAGACCCACGGCACCCGCCGGTTCAGCCGTGACCGTCTCGGCCGGGTGGAGGCGGTCTCCGCCACCGGGTGGTCCGAGCGCTACGCCTACGACGCGGCGGGCAACGTCAGCCGGGCGGACGCACCGGAGGGCCCGCAGGGGAAACGGGTCCACGACGGCACACTCATCCGCAGGGCCGGGCACATCACCTACGTCCACGACGCACAGGGGCGCCTCGTCCGGCAGACGCGCAAGCTGCTGTCCGGGGGGACGCGGGAGTGGACCTACACGTGGGACGCCGAGGACCGGCTCACTCAGGTCACGACCCCGGACGGGCGCCGCTGGGCGTACGTCTACGACGGCCTCGGCCGCCGCGTCGCCAAGCGCCTGCTGTCCGACGCGGGGCAGCCGGTCGAGGAGACGGTCTTCACCTGGGACGGCTCCCACCTGGTGGAACAGAGCAGCTCCGCGGGCGGTCCCACCCGAAGCTGGGAATGGGCTCCCGGCACCGACCGTGCGCTGCTGCAGATCGACCAGGACGAGGTCGACCGCCGCTTCTACGCCATCGTCACCGACCTGGTCGGCACCCCCACCGAGCTGGTCGACGAGGAGGGCCGGGTCGCCTGGCGGGCGCGCACGACGCTGTGGGGCACGCCGGTGGGCGGTCCCGCCGGCCCGGTCGACTGCCCTCTGCGCTTCCCGGGCCAGTACCACGACCCGGAAACCGGCCTCCATTACAACTTCCGGCGCTACTACGACCCCGAGAACGCCCGCTACATCAGCCCGGACCCCCTGGGCCTCGCTCCCGCGCCGAACCACCACGCCTACGTCCTCGACCCCCTTCGCTGGACCGACCCGTGGGGGCTGGTGAGCTGCGAGAGCAGCAGGCACGGCATCACGGAGGAACGCGAGGCCCACATCGAGGGCCAGCACGGCCCCGGCGCCCAGGACCGCGTGCGGGACAACGCCGACCCCACCGGACCGGAACCCTCACTGCCAGGTGAGTTCTACGAGGACTTCTTCTGGGAGGGCGACGACTTCGTCCTGGGCCGACGGCTCCGCGAGGGCGTCGACGGCACCCCCGCCATACCCAACCCCCGCGCCAGGGCCGGGCAGGACAGCCACATTCACCGCTTCGAACACGGCGAGCCCGTGGGCATCGACGGCAGCGGGAGGGAGACCAGGGACGTGGAAGTCGTCATCCGCGACGGCCATATCCATACGGCGTATCCGGTCTGAGACCGACCTGCCCGGCACGGAGTGGTCTAACGTGCCGATGAACACCTGCCCCGGCAGCCAGTCCCGATTGTGAGGACCCACGTGCACATCGCGCCCCTCAGCCCCGACGATCCCGCCGAGCTGGGCGGATACGAGCTGCTCGGGCGGATCGGGCAGGGCGGCATGGGCCAGGTGTATCTGGGGGAGTCGCCGGGCGGGGAACCGGCAGCCGTGAAGGTGATCAAGCCGTCCGTCGTGGACTCCGAGACCCGGCTGAGGTTCGCGCAGGAGGTGGAGATCCTCAAGACGGTGTGGGGCGCCAGGATCGCCGCCCTCCTGGACGCCGACCCGGAGGCGGACCCGCCGTGGCTGGCGACCGAGTACGTCGAGGGGCTGGACCTCAGCAGGCACGTGGCCCGTCACGGACCGCTGGACGCCCTGCTCACCGCCTCGCTGGGCGCGACGCTCGCGGAGGCGCTGGCGACGGTGCACAAGCAGGGGCTGCTGCACCGTGATCTCAAGCCCGCCAACGTGCTTCTCGGCCCCAACGGACCCAAGGTGATCGACTTCGGCCTCGCGGTGTTCGCGGAGTCCAGCGTGTCCCTGACCGCGGCCAACACGGTCGTCGGCACGCCCTCCTGCATGCCGCCCGAGCAGGCGAACGGCGAGAAACCGCTAACTCCCGCGGTCGACGTGTACGCGCTGGGTGCCGTGCTGCTGTTCGCTTGCTCGGGCCATGCTCCCTACCGGGCCGACAACATCCATCTCCTGTTCCACCAGGTCGTCGATCCCGCGACCGCGCCGGACCTCTCGGGTGCACCGGAGGAACTCGCGCCGCTGCTGACGGCGATGCTGGCCCACCGCCCCGAGGACCGGCCCGCGCTCGACGACGTCGTACGGCGGTGCCGGGCCCTGATCGAGGCGCAGGGGCTCAAGATCGCCCAGGCGCGGCGCAGGCTCACGAACTACACCGCCGCTCCGGCCCACGTCCTCGACGACCTGCTCGCCGTGAGCCGCCCGGCTGCGGAGGGGTCGGCGGCCCGGACGCGACCGACGAAGGACGACCCGGTCGACGCCCTGCCCCCTCGGCAGGAACCGGGCATGGCAACGCCCGGACCGGCCCGGCAGGAGCCGAGCGGGTCCCGGCCCGGCCGCCGGGATTCCGAGGTGCTTCCGCCCACGCCGCCGAAGCCGCCGGCCGTGACGCCGCCGCCCACGGATCCGCGACTGCTCTTCGCCCGCGTCGACGCCCCCGCGCCCCCACCGGCCGAGGACGCGCCCGCCTCCCCGGCGGCAGGGCGGCCGCCGGCGGACACAACGGCGGAGCGGGACAGCGCGCGGCCGTCGCTTCGCCCGGCGGGCCGGGGCACCCTGGGCGGCGATGACAGCAGCGTCCGACGGCGTTCCCTGCGGCATTCCGCCCAGGCCCGGATCACCGCGCAGCGGTTGCGTGAGGCATACGCGGCCAGTACCCCCTTCTGACCCGTACGCCCCTGCGACCCGCGATAATGGGCGGGCCCTGAAGGGGGCCTGACCATGTACGACCGAACCGCCTCAGGAGGCCACGGGTGACCGCCGTCCAGACAAGTGCGGAGCAGAGCGGCGTCACGAGAGGCCAGGATCAGCACCCGGCCGGTGCCCAGGTGGTCGTGCGGGACGAGGAGTGGCTGGTCAGGAGCTCGATGCCGACGGAGGACGACGGTACCCGGATCGAGGTCGTCGGGGTGTCGGAGTTCGTCCGTGACCAGGAGGCCGTGTTCTTCTCCGGCCTGGACCGCATCGAGCTGCTCGACCCTCGGGAGACGGCCCTCGTCATGGACGACTCCCCGAACTACCGGCGCTCCCGGCTGTTCCTGGAGGCGGTCCTGCGTCGGACCGCGCTGCCCCAGTCGGAGCGTCGGCTGGCGCTGGCCGACTCGTTCCTGATGGACCCGCTGCCGTACCAGCGGCGCCCCGCCGAGTTGGCCCTGTCCGGCGCCAACCTCCGTCCGCGCCTGCTGATCGCGGACGTGGTGGGCCTCGGCAAGACCCTGGAGATCGGTCTGACGCTGGCCGAGCTGATCCGGCGCGGCCGGGGCGAGCGCATCCTGGTCGTCACCCCGCAGCATGTGCTGGAGCAGTTCCAGCACGAGCTGTGGACGCGGTTCGCGATCCCGCTGGTGCGGCTGGACTCGGTCGGCATCGAGCGGATCCAGCGGGAGATCCCGGCCGGCCGCAACCCCTTCACCTCGTTCAAGCGGGTCATCGTCTCCATCGACACCCTGAAGAACACCGACCAGTACCAGCACCATCTGGAGCAGATCCGCTGGGACGCGGTCGTCATCGACGAGTCGCACAACCTGATCAACCGCGGTTCCCTGCGCAACCAGCTGGCACGCACCCTCGCCCCCCGCACCGACGCCCTGATCCTCGCGTCGGCGACCCCGCACAACGGCGACGCGAAGTCGTTCGCGGAGCTGATCGGCCTGCTGGACCCGGTGGCGATCCGGGACCCGGAGAGCTACCGCGCGGCCGACATCGAGCACCTCTTCATCCGCCGGACGAAGATCAGCCCCGAGGTGCGGGAGCAGATGAAGGGGCAGTGGGCGGAGCGCGGCCCGTCCCACTCCGTGCACTGCCCGGCCACTCCCGCCGAGGAGAAGATCTTCGAGGAGCTGGCGGCCGTCTGGCTGCCCGGTGAGGGCGGCACCTCGGTGAGTTCGGTGCCCCTCTTCCCGTACACGCTGCTGAAGTCGTTCCTGTCCTCCCACGCGGCGCTGCGGGCCACGGTCTCCGCGCGCATCAAGACCCTGGAGAAGAAGGACGACCCGCAGGGCACCGCCGCCGAACTGGCGGCTCTCCACCGGCTGTCGGAACTGGCCGCCGACCTGACCGAGGCGGACTCGGCGAAGTTCGCCGCGCTCGTGCGCCAGCTCCGCGAGGAGATCGGAGTGGGGCCCGGTTCCGACGAACGGGTCGTGGTGTTCTCCGAGCGCGTGCAGACCCTGGAGTGGCTGGCCGACGTACTTCCCGCAGCACTGGGCTTCAAGGGCCGGGCCGCCCGGGACTGCGTCCGGATCATGCACGGCGGTCTCTCCGACGAGCAGCAGATGGCCTGTGTCGAGGAGTTCGGCCTGGCCGACACGCCCGTACGGGTCCTGGTCACCGGTGATGTGGCCTCCGAAGGCGTCAACCTGCACCGTCAGTGTCACCAGTTGGTGCACTACGACGTGCCGTGGTCGCTGATCCGGATCGAGCAGCGCAACGGCCGTATCGACCGCTACGGGCAGGCCAGGCCCCCGGAGTTCCGCGCGCTGATTTTGACCAGCGAGGTCGAGGGGGCCAAGGACGACACGGTGGTCGCCGAGCGGCTGCTGGAGCGTGAGGACCAGGCCCACCGTTCGCTGGGAACGGCGGAGGCGGTGACCGGTTTGTACCGGGCGGAGGCGGAGGAGAAGTCCCTCATCCAGGACCTGCTGCGCGGCCGGACCGTGGACGAGTCCCTGGACGCCCGCCGCTCCGGCGCGGACGGAGAGGACGCGGGCCTGGACGACTTCCTCGCGGACTTCTTCGGCCCCGTCGGCGAGGAAGCGCCACCAGCGGACCCCACAGAAGGTCCCGGCTCCACTCCCCTTTCCGGTACGGAGTCGTCGGGTGGCAGGGCCGCCGCGAGCCCCGTGCTCCCCCGTCTCTTCGACTCGACCGCGCACTTCATGGACGACGCGCTGCGGGAGGTGTACCCGGACGCCCGGGAGCGGCTGGAGCTGGACCGCGACCAGCAGTCGGGGCTGCTCTCGTTCCGCCCGCCCACGGAACTCGTCCACCGCCTGAAGGCGCTCCCGAGCGACTACCTGCGCGAGCAGCGGCTGCGCGAGCGCATGCTCGTGACGTTCAACCGCCGCCTCGCCGAACACTCCCTCCAGCGCGCCCGGGAGTCGTCGACGTCGAGCTGGCCGGAGATCTCCCTCCTCACGGACCTGCACCCGGTCGTCGAGTGGCTCACCGACAAGGTCCTCGTCGGGATGGGCCGCCAGGAGGCCCCGATGATCACGGCGAACGTGGCGGAGCCCATCTATCTCGTCCAGGGCGTGTACTCGAACAAGCTGGGCAGGCCCACGGTCGTGAAGTGGATGGGCGTCACCTGGCGAAAGGCGAGCAGGGAAGGCCTGGTCGACGACGACATGGTGTCGCTGCTGCACCGCTGCGGTGTCGGCCCCACCATGGCGAACAAGCGCCGCTACCGCGATCCCGCGCCTCTGCGCGAGGCCCTCCCCGACGTCCTGGACACGGCCGAGGCATTCCTCAACACGCACCGAGACGCCTGGGACGAACCGCTGCGCGAGCCCATCGAGCAGTACAAGCGGCGGCTCGGCACCTGGCGGCAGCCCACCCTCGCCGGGGAGCGCACGAAGGAGCGCCTCGCCGATCTCGCCGACTCCCTGCTGACGACGGGCCGGCCGCTGCTGCGGGTCCTCGCGGTGCTCGTGCCGGACCCGGACCGCGGGGACGGCGACGAAGGCCCGCCGCTCGTCTCCCTCGCCGCCCCGGCCGCGTCCCCGTCCCGGTTCTGAGAGAAGCCCTGCCATGACGTACGACTCCCTCGTCAACCGCGGCGACTACTTCTCGGCCCACTATCTGGCCGAGGTACTCCCGAAGGACCTCAAGTCGGGCCTGTTGCAGGCGTGGAAGGACCGCGAGGAGGCGGCGAAGCCGCCCGCCGGAGGTGCCGCCGCCGCTAGGGAGGCCGACGCGCTCGACGCGTCGGCGCCCGGCGCCGACGAGCTGCCGGTCACCCCCCGCGCCGGGTTGCGGGCGCTGCGCCGCGACTACTTCCGGGCTCGGTCCTTCTTCGCCCTCCCCGAGGACGAGGACGGCATCCGCGTGGTTCGGGAGCGCGACGAGGAAGAGGTGACCTACGGCGACTCGACGTGGCGGGAGCGGGTACGGGCGCTCAACGCCGAGGTGCTGCGTGCCCTCGGCTACGACGCCAAACCGCGCACGCTCCCCGTGGTGCGCGCCGGGCAGACCCATGAGATCCCGGTCGCCCACGCCGAGAAGGGCCTGGTCGCGGTGGACTGCGGCTGGGCGGCCGAACCGGATGCCGCCCTCGACAAGAACGGCCGGGGCCGGCTGCTGGAGCCCGTGCCACTCGACGGTCTTCCTTCGCTGGAGACCGGCGACAAGCTGGCGAGGT
The DNA here is from genome assembly GCF_040686295.1 of Streptomyces sp. NPDC085944. Lineage (NCBI taxonomy): Bacteria > Bacillati > Actinomycetota > Actinomycetes > Kitasatosporales > Streptomycetaceae > Streptomyces > Streptomyces sp. NPDC085944. The sequence continues at coordinate 9,827 of NZ_JBFBJX010000023.1, forward strand.
TCCTGTTCGCCTGCGAGGAACCTCCCCGGTACGTACTGCTGCTCTGCGGCGGAGTGATCGTCCTCGCCGACCGGATGGTGTGGGGCGAGGGCCGCTCCCTCGGCGTCTCCCTCGACACCGCACTCCAGCGCAACGACACCAGGGCGGGCGGCGAACTCGACACGGTGGCCGCGCTGTTCGGCGCGGACTCGCTGCGTACACCGGAGGAGGGCGGCGAGAACCCGCTCGCGGAACTCGTCGGCAAGTCCGCGAAGCACGCGGTGGGCGTCTCCAGCGAACTGCGCGACGGCCTGCGCAAGAGCGTCGAACTCATCGCGAACGAAGTACTGGAACGACTGCGCGAGCACGGCCTGCGCCCCGAGGAAGTCGGCGAACTCTCGGAATTGGGAAGCCAGTTGACCCGGGAGTCGCTGCGCTACCTCTACCGGATCCTGTTCCTCCTCTACGCCGAGGCCCGCCCCGAGCTGGGCATCCTGCCGGCCGACTACCCCGAATACCAGCAGGGGTACGGCCTCGGCCGACTCGCCGAACTGATCGCCGACCGGGAGCCGATCAGCGACACGGCCCGCAACGGCTTCTACCTCTACGAATCCCTGGACCTGCTCTTCGGCAAGGTCCAGGACGGCTACCGCCCGCGCCGCACCCACGGCGTGGAGGCGACGGTGGACGGCATCGACGCCAAGACCAGCGAGGACATCGGCCTGCGCTTCGAGCCGCTGCACAGCAAGCTGTTCGAGCGGGACGCCATCCGGCTGATCGGCGACGACAGCCTGCCCGACCCGCGCTTCGACTCCGACGAGGCCCTGGCCCGGGGCGAGTCGGTGCGCTACCTCGACACCCGGCTGCGCAACGCCACGCTCCACCAGGTGCTGCACAGCCTGATGATCACCCGGGGAAAGCGGGGCGAACGCGGCGGCTTCATCTCGTACGCCCAGCTCGGCATCAACCAGCTCGGCGCGGTGTACGAGGGCCTGATGTCGTACAGCGGCTTCATCGCGGGCGAGGAGCTGTACGAGGTCGCCAAGGGCGGCGACCCCAAGGACGGCTCCTGGCTGGTCCCCAAGTCGAAGATCGACGAGTATCCGGACTCGGTGTTCGTACGGCGCCGGGACCGGCACACCGGCGAGGACGTCCGGGTGCGGCACGCCCCGGGCTCGTTCGTGTACCGCCTCTCCGGCCGCGACCGCCAGACCTCCGCCTCGTACTACACACCGGAGTCGCTGACGAAGGTCACCGTGCAGCTTGCCCTCCAGCAGCTGCTCACCGAGGAGACCGAGGCGAAGGAGCTGCTGAACTGGCGGATCTGCGAGCCAGCGCTCGGCTCGGGTGCGTTCCTCAACGAGGCGATCAACCAGGTCGCCGCGGAGTATCTGCGACGCAGGCAGAGCGAGTTGGCCCGGTCGATCGACACCGAGCAGTACGCCGTCGAGCTGCAGAAGGCCAAGGCGTACATCGCCCTGCACAACTCCTTCGGCGTCGACCTCAACGAGACGGCCGTGGAACTGGCCGAGGTGTCGCTGTGGCTCAACACGATGCACCCCGGTATGGAAGCGCCCTGGTTCGGCCTGCACCTGCGGCGCGGGAACTCGCTGATCGGTGGACGGCGGGAGGTGTACGCCGCTGACCGCCTGAAGAAGGGCGGCTGGCTGGGGACGACCCCGGAACGGTTCGCGTTGGCGGACGCGGTGGGGGGTGCGGCGCTGCCGGAGGGTTCGGTGCACCACTTCCTGCTTCCAGCCAAGGAGTGGGGCGCGGTAGCCGCCGAGAAGGAGGCGAAGGCGCTCGCTCCGGAGGCGGCCAAGGCGCTGGGTGCGTGGCGGAAGGCGATCACCAAGTCGCCGACGGCGCGGCAGACGGCCAAGCTTCAGGGGCTGGCCCGGCGGGCCGAGTACCTGTGGGGGCTGGTCGTACGGCGGTTGGAGTTGTCGGAGCGGGACATCTCGCGACGCATCGCGGTGTGGGGCGCGGAGGACGACTGGCTGCGGCGGCCGGAGGTCGCGGTGCAGCGGGACGAGGTGTTGGCCGACCTTCAGGCCGAGGACACGCCGTACTGGCGGCTCAAGACGCTCATGGACGCGTGGTGCGCGCTGTGGTTCTGGCCCGTGCAGGGCGCTGCGCTGCTGGACGGTACGGATGAGCGGTACGCGCGGGCCGAGGCGTTGGCGGAGCGGGCGGCGGAGTTCGAGGCGGCCGGGGTCTCGGCTGCGGCCGGTGAGGAGGACTCCGGGGTCCTGATGGCCTGGGAGGCGGACGCGCTCCCCGGGTTCGCTGCTGAGCCCCAGCAGATGACACTGACGCGGGATTCGGTGTCGCGCCGCCGTAAGGGGCGTCGCGAGGAGCAGGTCAAGGGGCAGCGCCGGGAAGTCATTCCGCTGGCGGGGCTGGACGACTGGATCGAGTTCGCCGAGGCGTTGCTGGGGACGCAGGACGTGCCGAGCGAGTCGCTGGTGTCGGCGTTCGAGACGCTGGACGACCTGTCGGTGTACGAGCGCGAGTTGCCCGAGTGGATGGGCATGGAGCGGTTCCATCGGCTGGAGAACCGGTTCCTGTGGGCGGCCATGGCGAGGGATGTGGCCAGGGCCCAGGGGTTCTTCCACTGGGAGCTGGAGTTCGCGCAGGTGTTTGCGCGGGGTGGGTTTGACTTGCAGGTGGGGAATCCGCCTTGGGTTCGGCCCAGGTGGCAGGAGGACGTGGTTCTGGCTGAGCTGGAGCCGTGGTTCGTGCTGGCGGAAAAGCCGAGCGCGGCCGAATGGCGTCTCCGCAAGGCGGAGCTGCTGGCCACGCTAGCGGACGGGCAAGACTTCCTCCTCAACGAGCTGGCCCCCCATGCTGGATCAGTCGCCACCCTGAGCAGCCAAGCTGCGTATCCGCTCCTAGTCGGTACCCAAGGCGACCTCTACCGGGCTTTCATGGCTCGGGTATGGCAGCAGATCGCGCCGCACGGCAGCGCGGGCCTGATCCACCCGGACACGCATTTCGGCGGCGCACGCGAAGGTGTCATCCGGGCCGCCGCATATCGACATCTCCGGGTGCACGCGCACTTTGTGAACTCGGCAAACTGGGCCTTCGAGGACCTCAACCGTTCTGCTGAGTTCGGAATGCACATCTACGGAATGCCTCATGATCCTGACTTCCTACACCTCAGTGAGCTGCGTAACGCAGAAGTCCTGCCTGATTCACTGACCCATGATGGGCTAGGTGCGCCCCCCGGCATCAAGCACAATGGCGCGTGGGACATCCGGCCGCACCGCCAGCGTGTGGTGCATGTGGACAGGGCCTTGTTGGCCAGTTGGCAGGCCTTGACGGCTTCAACGGGTGGAGCAGCACAGGCCCCACTGCTGTACCCAGTCCTCGTGGGCGAGCAAGGGGCGGTCGAGGCGCTAGCCAACTACAGCAACAGCCTGGCCGATTACCGCCCGCGTCCAATGATCTCAAGGGGATACGACGAGGCAAACGCCAAGAAGGACGGATCGATCCGCTGGGGCAACCAGGCCGTTTCCGAACTCAAGGATGTCATCCTCCAAGGGCCGCATTTCGCATCGGCACTTCCCTTCTCAAAGGAACCGAGAGTCCCCTGCCGAAGCAACAGGGACTGGGACTTGCTCACGCCGTCCAAGCTGCCCGAAGGGTACGTTCCCGTAACTAATTATGTGCGGGCATCCGGTAAGCCGGGGGCCGCGCAAGACTCCTCTTACCGGCTGGCCTGGCGAGTCATGATTCCCTTCGACAGCAGCCGCTGCCTGCACGCCGCTCTCATTCCGCCTGGGCCCTCTCACGTTCACACCGTGCACTCGACGGCCCTGGAAGGCAACCGCCTCACCGTTCTCAACGCAGGGTTCTGGGCGGCCCTTCCACTCGATTATCTGCTCCGCATCACCGGCCGCTCGCACCTCCAAGTCGCCGAGGCCCACAAGATGCCAGCACCCGATCCGAAGCACCCTCTCGCCCCTGCCCTACTCCTCCGCACCCTCCGTCTGAACAGCCTCACCACGCACTACGCCCCCCTCTGGGCTGAACTCTTCGACCGCCGCTGGGCAGGCTACGAGGACTGGGCCAACCCCCACTGGCCTCGCCTGAACCCCCTCGCCGCCGGCCTCAAGCCGACCTGGGAGTACAGCACCCCGCTTCGCACTGAACACGAACGCCGAGCCGCCCTCGTCGAACTCGACGCTCTCGTCGCCGTCTGGCTCGGCATCACCGCCGACCAGCTCGCCGCGATCTTCAACTCCCGCTACCCGCAGCTGTACGACTACGAGTCGGCGACCTACTTCGACGCCAACGGCCGCAAGATCGCGGCCGACTTCAACACGTACGGCCACGGCCAGACCAAGCAGGACTACCTCGATCTGCTGGCCCACCTGGAGGACCCGGAGCGCACCCCTCCCCCGGAGGGCTACCAGGCCCCCTTCTACAAGGCCGACCGAGAGGCCGAGATGAGGGCCGCACACGCGCACTTCCAGGACCGGCTGGACGCGGAGATCTCCGCCGGGCGCTGGACACCGCCCGTCCGCGAAGCCGTACAACCGTAGTCGGCGAGTCCCGCCGGACACAGGTTTGCCCCTGGCGCCTTGCCAGGGGCAAACCCAACGCCCTACCGGACGGCGAAGCCGACGAACGCGGTCCAGGCCGCCTCATCGACCACAAGGCCACGGCGAGCTATGTCCTTGGAGTCGCGCACGTGGACGACATGAGGGCTGACGGCAACCTCGACGCACTCGCCGCCTTCCTCGCTGCTGTAACTGCTCCTGACCCAAACAAGCCCAGATGCGTGCTCCCGTACCTTGGCTCTCATAGCTCTCCCAGCAGCTTCTCAACGTAGGTGAGCGACGCCTGAGGCGTGAGCGCCTGCGCCCGCAGGATCCCGTACTTGACCTCAAGGCCCTTCACGGGCCGTCGCTCAGTGTGTACGTGGCTAACGTTTTGAACCTCAACGTAAGCGATCCTGCGCCCTTCGCTCGTCTCGATCAAGGTAAATGGGCCAGCAAGTCCAGCGTGCTCCTCGCTGCCCAGAGGCATGACCTGAATCTCGACCGTCCGCTTCTGTCCAGTCAGCAGGAGCTGCTCCAACTGCCCACGCAACACACCTCGACCGCCGATCGGCCTTCGCAGCACGCTTTCGTCGATGACGAAGCTCATCAGCGGCTCCGGGCGCTTGGCGAAGACCTCCTGGCGGGCGAGGCGAGCCACAACCCGCGCTTCTACGGAGTCCTCGTCCAACGGCGGACGCATCATCCCGAACACAGCCCTCGCGTACTCCTCCGTCTGCAACAGGCCCGGCACCGCCTGGTTCGCGTACACGTGCAGCTCAACCGCCTCCCCCTCCAACCGAGCCGCATCCCGAAAGAACGCCGGAAACTGCGCCCGCGCAACCTCCTCCTTCATCTCCCGAAGGACCCCACCCGCGTCCAGCACCTCATCCGCCTGGTCGATGAACTTCGGCGGCGGCACCCGGCGCCCCTGCTCATACGCGGCGATGGTCGACACGGAGTAGCCCGTCACGGACCCGAACTCGGCCCGCTCCAGCCCCGCCCGTACCCGGAACCTCTTCAACTGGCGCCCGAAGACACGCAGGATGCCGGAGCCCGCTCCCGACTCCCGCTCCTCTCCCTCCGCCCCGGACTCCTCCTCGGCCAACCCAGCCACCTCGCTCATGTTCCGCACCGCCTCCCCGGCCAACGCGCCCCCGCGCCGACCGTCACGCTCCACCCCGCCTACACGCACCGACGCATCACCTACAGCTACCGCCCGTGTGCACGTCGTATCTCGTCAAGGTAAAACCGGCACGTCAGCGTGGACCACATGAACAACGAAACTTCCCCCGCACCGGGGGCGGCACCCTGCCCCGTCAGCCGCGAGTTCGCAATGCGGTTCACGTCGTCCACCCGTGGCGCACGCCTCGCCCGCCGTCTCGTCTCCCACCGGCTGGACTCCTGGGGCCACCCGTACACCGGGCACGCCAACGAGACGCTGTCGCTGATCACGTCGGAGCTGACCGCCAACGCCGTACGGCACGGGCATGTCGCCGGGCGGGACTTCCACCTACGACTGGCCGAGACCGCCGGCGGACCGCGCACCCTGCGCGTCGACGTCACCGACACCCGCTCCGAACGCGTACCGCTGCTCAGCACCGAGGAGCCGCCCGGCGACGAAGAGTCGGGGCGGGGCCTTCTCATCGTCGCCCAGCTGGCGACTCGTTGGGCGGTCACCCCACGCGTCGACGGACCCGGCAAGACCGTGTGGGCGGAGCTGTGGCTGCCCGGAGCGGCCCCCGCACCGTCTCTCATCAGTCACTTTCCCGCCAACGCCTGACAGGTTTTCGGAAACACGGGCGCCCGCTGTCAGACCCGCCGACTATCGTCGTCCGCTCACGCCTCCACCAGGCACACCGCAGATCGAGGGGACGCGCTGTGACCACCACGCCCGAGGAACGGACCGGGTTCCGGATCTCCATCGTCGACGAGGACCCGTTGCGGGCGCGCAAGGAAGCACGGGAGCTGCTCGCCCAGGTAGCCGACGCCGACCCCGAGGCGGCGCTGGACGTTCCCCGACGGGACACGGGCGCGCCGGCCGACGTGTCACTGAAAGGCGGGCTCACGGCCGACACCATCGGCGTGCTGATCAGCGCCGGGTCGCTGGTCGCCGCCGGGGTGCAGATCTGGCTGGCACGGGTGCCGCAGCGGACGATCGTCGTGAAGCGGCCAGACGGGGCGACCCTGCACATCACCGGGAAGGAGGCCCGCGAGGACGACGAGCGGATCGAACGGTTCCTCGCGGGCGGCGGTGAGGCACCCCGCCGCACGGAGCTCGACGGGTCCGACGACAGCCCTGCGGCGGGCTGAGCGCGGATGACCGACAACGACCGGTTCGCCATGCTCGTGGGCGTGTCCGCGTACGACAGTGACGCGTACCCGGACCTGCCGCCCGTGCGCGCCGATCTGCACTACATGCGGGCCGTGCTGGAGAACACCGAGATCGGCATGTACAACGACTGCGCGATGGTCGCCGAGCCGACCCGCGCGGAGATGCTGCACGCCGTCGAGACGTACCTGAACGCGCGGCAGCCCAGCGAGACGGCCCTGCTGTACTTCAGCGGGCACGGCGAGTTCTGCGAGGACGACAACCAGCTGTACTTCCTGACCCGGGACACCGACCCGGACGACCTGCCGGGTACGGCGGTCCCGGCGGAGTTCCTGGAGCGGATGCTCCAGTCGTGCCGGGCGGCCTCGAAACTGGTGCTGCTGGACTGCTGCTCCAGCGGCTCCGTCGTCCAGGGATGGACCGCCAAAGGGCCTACGGAGGAGCCCGCGCGGCCCGCGCCGAGCACACTGCTGCGGCCGACGGGCGTCTACTTCATCACCGCGTCCGACGCCCTCCAGTCCGCGTCCGCGATGGCGCCGGAGGGATCAAGCCTCGGTACGTCCCGGTTCACCGGGGAGATCGTGGAGGGACTACGCAACGGGCGGATCAAGGAGGGCGGTTGGATCACGCCGGACGACCTCTTCGAGTACCTGACCGCGCAGATGAGGCGCGACGGCGTGCCGGAGGAGCAGCGCCCCACCAAGTCCACGATCAGGGCCACGAACCAGCTGCCCTTCGCCCGGTCGGTGGCCCGCCCGGTGCACCTCCCGACGCTGCCGCGCGACGCGGCCGAGGCGGCTCGGAGGTCCCCCGCCCTGCTGAAGGCCCGGGAACTGGCCGCGCTGGACGCGCGGGACGGCGTCGACTGGGAGCGGCTGCTGCGGTACTACGCGCAGTGCCTCACCGCTCAGTCCGCGTCCGGCATGCGGCCCGACCGGGACAGCGGACGCGGCTCGAAGTACTTCCTGCTGGGCCAGGGCGAGGAGACCATCCAGTCCGGGCGGGGTGCCGTCTTTCCCGCCCCCGGGACCTTGCCGAAGCCGCAGGGCGGGTCGGCCGGTGCGAGCGGCGGTGACACGGGGGCGCAACAGGAGTACTGGTACGGCTATCCCGCGATCACCCTGCCCGTACGCGACGGCGGGGCCCGGGGACGCCGTACGACGGTGGAGCTGGCGCCGCTGCTCATCCAGCAGATGGAACTGGCCCCGGACGAAGAGGGCCGGGACGTGCTCCGGCCCAGTGGCGTTCCCTCCCTGCACACGGGTGTCGTCTCGGAACTGCTCGACGCGGGCGACGCGGCCGACCTCATCGCACACTGGCAGCCGTCCTGGCAGGAGGGCAACGACGCGCAGATGCTGCGCGCCGTACGGGAGTTGCTGGAGACGCTGGGGCTCCCGGAGCTGGAGCCGCTCGATCCGTCCGCGCTCAGCGAGCGGACGGTGATGCAGGCGCTGCGGCCCGGCGCGCACAACGCGGCCGCCCTGCTGGTCCCCTCGGGCGTGGAGGCCAAGGCCACCGAGGCTCTGGTGGACAACCTGCTGCAGATGTCGGCCCGGACCGGGCAGATCCCCGGCACCGCCCTGGACGCCCTGCTGAGCGGCGGCGAGGGCGGTGCGCGGGGCGCCTCCGTCGCCGTGGTGGCTCCGGGGCCGTGCAACGAGAGCCAGGAGTCGGTCATCTCCTCGGCGATGACGCGGCCCCTGACGGTGGCGACCGGGCCGCCCGGCACGGGCAAGAGCGAGGTCGTCACCGCCGTCGTCACCACCTGTGTCGCCGCCGGGCAGTCCGTGCTGGTCGCCTCGACGAACAACAAGGCCGTCGATGTCGTCGCCGAACGCTGCGACGACATCGCTCCCGGGCTGCTGATGCGGACGGGCAACGCCGAGGCACTGGTGCGGGAGGCGGCCAAGCTGGAAGGGCTGCTGGGCGAGCCCGTCCAGGCGCCGCGACGCGGTTCGGTCACCGTGGGCGGGCAGTTGCGCAGCGCGCGCAAGACCGCCGAGGGGCTGCGGGCACAGGCTGCGCGACACGTCGGCGAGGAGGGTCGCCTGCTGGAGCTGCTCCGGGACCGGGCAGAACGGGCGGAAGCGCTGGAACTGCCGCTGCCGCTCCTCGAACGGGTGTGGGCGGCGGCGGGCGAGGACGGTTCGGTCGCTCTGGGGCGCTGGGAGGACCGGGCGCGGAAGGTGGCCGGTGCCCCCTGGTGGCTGTTCGGCCCGTGGCGTCGGGGACGGGCGCTGGCCGCGCTCGTCGCGGCGGCGACCGCCGGCGCGGAAGAGGACCGGCCGGGCGTGCCGGACCTGCCGGACCTGCCGTCGTGGCCGGAGTGGGCGACCGGGCGGCCGGTGCCGGCTGAGTTGCTGGAGTCGCTGGCGGACACCGTGGCCGTGGAAGCGGAGGTGCGGGCGCTCGTCCCCCGGCAGACGGGATGGGACGAGGACGGGCTGCGACGGTCACGGCTGGAGGCGGCGGGCACGCTCTCCGAACTGTCGGCGGAGCTGTCGCGGGCGCTGTCCGCCGAGGCGCTGACGCGAGGGCGGGCCCTCATGCAGCAGCGGCTCCAGGCACTGCGGAGCCGCTCGGGGTTCCAGCGCAGCCAGAAGAACCTCATGGCGCACATCAAGGGGTGGGCCGTCAGCACGCACTCGGTGCGGCAGCTGGAACTGACCCCGAAGCTGTTCGACCTCGTCGTCATCGACGAGGCGAGCCAGTGCTCCATCCCGTCGGTGCTTCCACTGCTGTTCCGGGCCCGAAGGGCGCTGATCATCGGCGATCCGATGCAGCTGGGGCACATCCCCGGCGTGTCACCCCAGCAGGAACAGCGGGCGCGAGTCCGGGCCGGGCTGAGCGCGGCGCAGCTGGAACACCACCGGCTCACCTACCACGTCTACTCCTCGTACCACGCGGCCGAACAGCACGGTGACTCCGCGCTGCTCCTCGACGAGCACTACCGGTGCCACCCGCGGATCGCCGACATCGTCAACGGCTACTGCTACGCGGGCCAGTTGCAGGTGCTCACCGACGTACGGCGACAGGTCCCGGCCGTCGACCCGGCGGGAGCGGCCGATCCGGCACCCGCGCTGGGCTGGGTCGACGTGCCGCGCGGCGAGTCGGCGCTGGGTGGCAACGGGCGGTCCTGGCGCAACCGGGCGGAGGCGGAGGCGGTACGACGGGTGGTGGACGAACTGCTGGAGCGGCTGCCGCAGGACGCCACCGTGGGTGTGGTCACGCCCTTCCGGGCACAGAAGGAGGCCTTGGCGCGGGTGTGGCGCGACGACGACCGCGTCCGGGTCGGCACCGTGCACGCCTTCCAGGGCGGGCAGCGCGACGTGATGGTGCTGAGCCCCGTGGCCACGCACAACACCCCGCCGAGGAGGACCCATTGGGTCGCGAGCCAGGTCAACCTGTGGAACGTGGCGGTGACCCGGGCGAAGTCCCAGCTGATCACCGTGGGCGCACACGCATTCTGGCAGGGACAGAGCGGACTGCCGACCCTGCTCGCGGACCGCTCGGCGCTCCTGGGTGCGGACACCGACGAGGCCGAGGGGCCGGTGGTGGCGGCCACACCGGCGACCGGGTTCCGCGAGGAACTCGCCGACCGGCTCCAGCAGTACCTCGTCGAGCGCAGGATCACCGACCTGGAGCGGGCGGCAGTGGTCGGCGGCCACCCGGTGGACCTGCTGTTCACCGAGGCCGGGCAGAACACGGCGGTCCTGATCGACCTCGGCCCGTCACCCGGTACCGACCCGGCACGGCACCTGCGGCTGACCCACGCGCGGGGCGACCTCCTGACCGGGCTCCCGTCCGGGGGCCACGGGGCGAAGACGTGCCCGGTGGGCCGCGTGGTCCGGATTCCCGCGTGGCGCGTCCTGGCGGGCGAGGAGCTCCTGGCGCCGGTGTTCGACTGAAACAGGAGCGGCCCTTGCACAGGGGCCGGTTCAGGTGCCGGGCAGGGACCGGACGACGTGTGTCATGTGCTGGACGCCGCCTGCCCAGAGCCATTGGGTGTGCGTGCCGGTGCCCTCGCTGTCCGTCGTGGGCCCCTCGGCGCAGTCGCGGAACCATGTCTCCCCGGCGCTCGCGACCGCTGTGCGAAAGTCCGGCAGGTCACGGATCCGGCGGGCGGCTCTTCGGATGCCCGCCGTACGGTCCGGCCCTCCGTTCAGCACCTTGCACAGCACGAACGAGCGGTCGGTGGTGTAGCGGAGGACGCCCCAGGGCGGGCCTCCGTTACCCGGTTCCGTGGCCAGGGCTGCGGGAGGCTGCACTCCGTAGTCGCCATATCTCAGCCGCGAGAGGCGATCCCGGCGGGCGGCCCGTATCTCGTGCCACGCGTCCCAGTCGGCGCGGGGCTCCTCGTGCGGCTCGCCGAACGGCATCATGTCGTCGTTGACCTGCGGGAACGCCCCGCCGAGTACGGCGACGGTCCGCCAGTCGCCGACCAGCGCCACGAGGGCGTCCAGAGCGCGCAGCGCCTCCTTTCCCGCGTCGGGGCGACCGGGCAGGACGGCGCCGAGGTCCAGCAGCAGATCGACGGGCACCTCCCGGTCGACCCGGCCCATCAGGGCCCCGACGGCCTCGGCGACGGCTCCGTCCCACTCCCCCGGCATGCGGACCCGGACACCGACCCCGCAGCCGCAGCGGCGGGCGGTCTCCAGCGCGGCCGTCTGCTGGACCTCGCCCCGCTCCGGACCGGTCACCGGGCGGAGCAGGTGGTTGAGCGCGCTGCACTCTGCCAGGATCTCGGCGAGTGCGGATGCCTGCGCGGCCTCGGCGAACGGGGCGTCGATCCAGCCCGGATGGCGTCGGTGCACGCCTCTCACCCGGCGCAGTTCCTTCTGCCAGTGGGCCTTCCTGAGCTGCGCCGGGGTCGCCCCTGGAGAGGGCGGAAGATTCCAGAGGGGCGCGACCGCCGCCTGGATGTCGGGCCGGAGGCGCTCGTAAGCCATCCGGGCATGCTGGCGGACCGGCAGTACGGGAACGTAGAGCGGTTCGGACATCGCGGCTCCCCCCCGGCACTGCCCGCGCGCTTTCCCTTCCCGTCAGGGTCCGCGACCCTCACGCCGTGGGAAAGAGAGCCCTTTCGGTCCGGATGGCTGAAGTGCGCAAGTACCTGGTGACGGTGTGAGGCAAGTTGTACGCTTCGTGATGCTCGGTGGTCGGACGTACCAAGTGGACGACTCACGGGGGGAACTGAGCAGCACTCAGGCCTGACTCAGGGACCGTCCGCCGTGCGCCGACCAGTTCGATGCCGGGTCGTCGTCGTCCGGCCGTTCCACGATGGGCGCGAGGCTTGAACCACCGCATACTCGGTCTCACGGTGCGCAACTTCCGCACCCTGACCGACACGAGGCTGCCGCTCGGGCCTTTGACCGTCATGGTCGGGCCCAACGCGGCGGGCAAGTCGAATGTGTTACACGCGTTGGAGTTCCTTGGGGACGTGACCCGGAGGGGGATCGAGCCGGCCTTCGGGGAACGCGGCGGATTCGAGGCTCTGGCGTTCCGCGGCGGTGCGAAGCCGGTGTCACGGATCTCGGTCGGCGTCGAGGGCGTCTGGTCCGACTTCGCCTCGGAGGAGACCCCGGACCGCTACGAACTGAGCATCTCTCGGCGTCGGCTGGCTTCGACGGACCGTGGAAGGCCGCAGTACACGACGTACCGTCAGGAACGGTTCACCCAGCATCCGGTGGACGGCGCAGAGACGTCTGTCGAGCTGACCAGTGGCTCCCTGACCCTCGACAGTCCCGTGGAAGCGGAGCGGGCCTGGGGACCTGCCAGTGTCGGGCCGATGGCATCCGCCCTGCACGGGGGCCAGGCGCTGCCCGAGGGCCTCCCGTCGGCACACGCCATGGAGAACGTCAGGCGCCATCTGTCTCAGATCCGGGTGTTCGACCCGGACGTACGAGAAGCCCGTAAGCCGTACGGCATCAGTGAATCGGGCCGCTTCCTGGCGAGCAACGCGGCAAACCTCGCCGACTTCCTGAGAGGACTCCAGGAGGACGGAGACGCCTGGGAATTCCTGCTCGAGGACGTCCGGAAGGTGGTGCCGCAGATCCGCGACATCCACCTGGTGACGCCTCCCGACTTCGCCTCCCACCGAACGGCGGTGGAGTTGGAGGAGGAGGGACTGCGGGGTCGCACCCGTCTGACGGAGGCGTCCTGGGGCACCGTACGCATCCTGTGCATGCTAGCGATCTTCCATGACCCGAATCCCCCGCTGCTCACCTGCATCGAGGAGATCGATCACGGGATCCACCCGCACGCGCTGAGCCTCATGGCCGAACGCCTCCGAGAGGCGAGCGAGCGGAGCCAGTACCTGGTCACCACGCACTCCCCGGTCTTCGTCAACGAGTTGGAACCCGAGGAGTTCGTGCCCTGCGAACGTCGGCCCAGCGGCGCTTCCGTGATTCCCGCGCGTAAGGCCTCCGACACCCGTCGAGTGGTCGAGGCGGCCGAGTACGAACCCCTGGGCAACATCTGGTTCTCGGGTTCGGTGGGAGGGGCACTGTGAGCCCCGCCCCGCGTGGGCGACGGTCGGTCATCGTCGTCGCCGGTGAGAGCAGGAACGACCGCGAAGTCCTCCAGCACCTGATACCCGCCCTCCACCCCAGGTGCCCCAAAGTCGTGGCGATCAACGACAGGATCAAGCTGGCGCCCGCGCTGCTCCAGCTCAGCCCGCGCGTCGAGACACTGCGCGACAGTGCCCTGCGCATGGCGGCTGGGTGCGACGCGGAGCTTGTCGGCTTCGTCGTCCACGCCGACCTGGATGAGGTCTCGGACAAGATGTACGACCAGGTGCGGGAAAGAATCACGACCCAGCTGCGCAAGACCCTGCCCTGCCGCAGCGCACTGGCTCTGTCCGCCGTCGAGATGGAGTCCTGGCTGATGCTCTTCCCGGACGCGTTTCCGAAGGTGAGACGCGGCTGGTCCATGCGGCAGGAGGATCGCCGTAAGGACCTCACCAGGCTGGCGAACCCCAAAGAGCACCTGAAGAAGCACCTCGGCAAGCCTCCGTACCGGGAATCCGACTCCCCGAGGATCATGGAGGAGGCCGTGAAACTGCGCCAGGTCAGCGCACGTCCGCCCGGCAACAACAGGTCCTTCAGAGACTTCGCGGACCAGCTGGCCTCCTGGAAGAACAGGTAGGAAACGGCCACTCCCCTGAAGGGATCAGGGCCCCGGTCCCTCACCGACCGGGGCTGTCACTCATCCCCTATACGGTGGTATCGATCACCAGGGCACCGGCATCGCAAGGGGGACCGTCGTGAAGCCCACCATGGCCGCCGCGCAGCTCCGCGGCAGTTTGACGCAGTACCTCACGACGACGTACGCCCTCGCCGACGAAGACACCCGCGGCGCGCTCGAACGCTTCCTCGGGCATCCCGAGACCGGTATCTTCCGCGGGCCCTACCTGCGGATCAGGACGCCGTTCCACCTCGCCGACGACGGCTGGCAGCGGGAGCTGGAGTGGTCGGCCGGTTTTCCGGGGTTCGCCCCGTGGCGGCACCAGGCCAAGGCGTGGGCGCGGCTCTCCACGCTGCACGGGCCCGCCCGGCCGACGCTGGTGACCACCGGCACCGGGTCCGGCAAGACCGAGTCCTTCCTGATCCCCGTACTGGACCACTGCCGGCGGCAGAAGGCCGAGGGGCGGGCCGGGATCAAGGCCGTGCTGTTGTACCCGATGAACGCGCTCGCCACCGACCAGGCCGGGCGTATCGGGGAGTACCTGGCACGGCCGGAGCTCGCCCAGGTCACGGCGGGCCTGTACATCGGCGACCGACCCGACACCGACTTCCGGCGGGTGATGACGCGACGCGAGGAGATGCGCGTCTCGCCGCCCGACGTGCTGATCACCAACTACAAGATGCTCGACCTGCTGTTGCAGCGGGGCGAGGACCGCAGCCTGTGGGACGGCGCCGAGCCCGCGTACGTCGTCCTGGACGAGTTCCACACGTACGACGGCGCCCAGGGCACCGACGTGGCGATGCTGCTGCGCCGGCTGGCCGCCGCCACCGGCGCGTCCCGGCCCGGCAGGCCTCTGGGGTCGATCTGCCCGGTGGCGACCTCGGCGACGCTGGGTGAGGGTGCGCCGGGCGAAGAGGCCGAGGAGAGCGGGGGCATCCTCGACGTCGCGGCTCGGGTGTTCGGCATGCCGTTCCCCGCGGACGCCGTCATCGGCGAGGAGCGGATGACCGCCGACGAGTTCACCGGCGCCGTCGACTACGAACTGCCGGAACCGCCGAGCCCCCAGGAGGTCGTGGCGGTGTCCGGCGGACCGGACGTGGAGGCCCGCCCCGACCTGCTGGACCTGGACGCGCTCGCCACCCGGATGCTGGGCCGCTCCGGCCTGAACGCGTTCCGCGTCGGGCGGCTGCTGAAACGGCACGACTTCACCCACGGTGCGCTGTCGCTGCTCAGCGGTGATCCGGTGGACGAGTGGTCGCTGCGGGATCGGCTCG
Organism: Streptomyces sp. NPDC085944; assembly: GCF_040686295.1. Lineage (NCBI taxonomy): Bacteria > Bacillati > Actinomycetota > Actinomycetes > Kitasatosporales > Streptomycetaceae > Streptomyces > Streptomyces sp. NPDC085944. The sequence goes on from NZ_JBFBJX010000023.1 coordinate 25,144, forward strand.
CCCGGTTCGGCTACTCCTGGGGCCGCACGGCGCGGGAGAACCCGAAACTCGTACTCCAGGCGCTGTCCCGGTTCGTGGCGCTGCTGTCGGCCGCCCGCGACCCGGACTCCGACGAGCGCCGGCCCCGACCCCTGCTGCACATCGAGGCGCACCTGTGGGTGCGGCCCGTGACCCGGGTGCTGCGCGGGGTGGGCCGCACCCCCGAGTTCCGCTGGTACGAGGACGACCGCACGGCTGCCCGCCGGGCCGCTCTCAACGCCGCGCCGCCCGGTGACGAGGACCCGGACGCCTCGTCCGGCGGCTATCCGTCGTCGGCGAGTGGCACGCCGCTGCCGGGCGCCGACACCGCACCGCGCCCGGCCCAGGTGCACCTGCCCGCCGTGTACTGCCGCAACTGCGGGCGATCGGGGTGGGCCGCCCTGTCCCCGGAAGCCGACCCGCAGCAGCTGGTGACGGCCCAGGACCGGATCTGGCGGGCCGGGGTGGGCCGGGACAAGCGGCGCCTGCGCTACTTCATCTCCGCCACCGCCCGCGAGCGACGGCAGGCCCTCGACGCGCTGACCGGTGCACGGCCCTCGGACGGTGGCGTCGACCCGTTGTCGGTGGTGGTGCTGGACGGCGGGCAGGGCACCTACCGACTGCCGGCCGCCGGGGACGACGACGGAGATCTCGTCGACGCCTGGTTCGCGCTGGCGGTGCTCGACAAGAAGGCCGCCGACCGGGCCGCCAAGGACGACCGCTGCCCGGCCTGCCACACCGACAACAGCATCCGTTTCCTCGGCACGGCCCGGGCGGCCCTCGCCTCCGCGACGGTCACCCAGCTGTTCACCGGCGGTGACATCGCGCTCGTCCCTGAGGAACGCAAGACGCTGCTGTTCAACGACTCCACGCAGGACGCGGCACACCGGGCGGGATACGTCGCCAACGCCTCGTACAAGTTCTCGCTGCGCTCACTGCTCGCCCACAACCTGGACGAGTCCGGCGCGCCGACCGCGCTGAACGACCTGATCGGCCACGTCCTGGACTCGGTGGACGACCCGGAGGCGCTGGCCGCCGTCGTTCCCCCCGACCTGCATGACGAGCCGGGCGTCGACCGGCTGCTGTCCGGCCGCGGCACCGGCGACGCGCGGACCTGGCGGCTGATCGGAGAACGGCTCGCGTTCGCGACGGTGATGGAGTTCGGGCTGCGCAGCCGCATGGGCCGGACCCTGGAGCTGACCCGGACCGCCGCCGCCGAGGTCGCCGTGACGGACCCGGAGCGGGTCACGGACCTGGCGCGGGACCTGCACCTGTCGCTGCCCGGCCAGCTGCTGGCGGTCGGCGGACTACCCACGCCCGAGCGGTATCTCGCGTACGTCCGGGGGCTGCTGGAGCGGTTGCGGCTGCGTGGCGCGGTGCGGCACCGGTGGCTCGACACGTGGATCAAGGAAGCCGGCGCCGACCGCTACCTCATCTCCGGACGCAGGCCGGACGGCATGCCCGCCTTCCCCGAAGGGGTCGCCCCGCCGAGGTTCCTGCTGGACGGGCAGAAGGACAGGACCGAGTTCGACTCCCTCACCGGACGCCTGGGGTGGTACCAGGACTGGACCCGCAGATGCCTCGACCTGGACGCGGCCGGGGCCACCGAATACCTGCGCAGACTGCTGCCCGCTCTCGCCGACGCGGGCGCCCTCTCGGTGCGGACCGCCCGGGACCGGCAGACCCGGGTCTACGGGCTGCAGCCGGGCCACATCGAGGTGCGGCTGCTCGACGACGCCGTCGTCAACAAGGCCTTCGTCGCCTGCGAGGACTGCCGCTGGCAGCAGGTCGTGACGCCCGAGCGCCGGACCCGCTGGTACGGGCATCCGTGCCCCCGCTACCGGTGCAAGGGCCGGCTGACCGCGCCCCACACCGACCGGTCCGCGGCCGACGCCGAGGTGTCCCGGTTCGGATCGGGCCCCCTCGTACCTGAGCGGGACTACACCCGCGACTACTACCGCCGCCTCTACCTGACGGGCGGCACGTTCCGCGTGGTGACCGCCGAGCACACGGGCATGCTCAGCCGCCCCGAACGGGAGCGCGTGGAAAGGGCGTTCAAGGCGGGTACGCACTACACCGACCCCAACGTGCTGTCGTGCACCCCGACGCTGGAACTCGGCATCGACATCGGCGACCTGTCCGCCGTCCTCCTCGGCTCCCTGCCCGCCGGCCCCGCCAACTACGTCCAGCGGGCCGGACGCGCCGGACGCCGCACGGGCAACGCGCTGGTCGTCACCTTCGGCGGACGCAAGGCACGCGACCTGTACTACCTGGACGAACCGCGCGAGATGATCGCGGGGACCATCCTTCCGCCGGGCTGCTACCTGTCTGCGGTGGAGATCCTGCGCCGCCAGTACTCGGCGCGGCTGCTGGACCTGGCGGCCCGCGGCGAGCTGCGGACCTCCGACGGCGAGGTGCTGGCTCCGCTCCCCCGGCTGTCCTCCGCCCTGTTCGGCACCAGCGGGTGGTGCGAGGACCTCGCCGACGCCGCGCGAACGCACGGGGCGGCACTGGTGGAGGACTTCCTGGCCCTGTTCCCCGACGGCAGCGACGTGCGGGACGCCGGCGGTCCTGACGGTGCGGGCGTCTCCGCGTACGCGGCGGAGGAACTCCGGGCGTACGCGACCAGCGGGATCGCGCGGGCGTTGCAGGAAGCCGAGGAGGACTGGACGGGGCGGCGCGAGGAGCTGCGCCGCAGGATCGCGGCGATCGACGAAGCCGCGGAGCAACTGGCCCAGTCCGACGAGTCGCAGGCCCGGGAGCGGCGCGAACTGCTCGCCGAGCGGCGGGGTGCCGGCGACCTGCTGCGGGAGCTGAGCCAGTCGAGCGCCCACGCCACCTTGGTGGACCTCGGGCTGCTGCCCAACTACAGCCTGACGGACACCACCACCCGGCTGGAGGCGACCCTGTACTGGACGGAGACCCCGGGCGAGGAGGACGACTCCGCCGGGGCCCAAGCCGCCGAGCAGGGCGCCGTCCGCAAGGTGTACCGCAGTGAGACGCGGGACTACGAACGGTCCCGCAAGCCGGCTCTCACCGAACTCGCCCCGGGCAACAGCTTCTACGTCAACGGCTACCGTCACGTGGTGCGCGCCCTGGACATCGGCAGTCCCGAGCGCCGCGCCTGGTCGGTGTGGCGGCTCTGCCCCGCCTGCGGATATGTCCGCACCGAGGAGCAGAACGCGGAGCAGAACACCGATCCGTGCCCGCGCTGTCACGGCCGGGAGATCGCCGACGCCGGGTGCGTCCAGCGCGTCCTGCGGCCCAGGCGGGTCCTGTCCCGCGACAAGCGCGACGACGCCCGGGTCCGCGACGACCGCGACGAGCGGGACCACAGGCGCTACGCGGTCCTCACCACCGTCGACATCGACCCCGACCGTCTGGCGCCCGGTTCCTGGCGGCACGACAGCGCCGTGTTCGGCGTGGACTTCACCCGCCACGCCACGATCCGGACACTGAACCTCGGGCTGGACCGCGAGGACGGCAGCAGCACGGTGCCGCTGGCCGGCCAGGACGTACGGCTCAACCCGTTCTACGTCTGCACCGAGTGCGGCGGCGCCACGGCGGACGGCCGGCCGGTGGTGGACACGCCGCAGCACGCCCTCACCGAGTCGCTGGCGGCGAGCACTCCGGCCGCGCAGCACCATCAGTTGTGGTGTGCGCGCCGCCGTGTCCGCAGGCCCGTCACCGGTGCGGGCGAACAGCAGGGCAGGGGCCAGGACGTGCCGCTGCTGCTCGCCCACGAGCTGACCACCGAGGCCGTGCGCATTCTGCTGCCCGCTTCGGTGGCACGCGTCAAGGAGCGGCTCGCGTCGTTCACCGCCGCCCTGTTCGTGGGGATCGCGGCTCGCTACGGCGGCGATCCCGACCACATCGACATCGCCGAGGCGACCATGCCCGACCACGGGGACGACCTGGACGCGGACTGGCCGAGGCGCTTCCTCGTCGTCTACGACCGGCTGCCGGGCGGCACGGGCTACCTGCACCGGCTGTCCTCCGCCGACGGCTTCCGGGACGTACTGCTCAAGGCACGGGACGTCATCGAGCGCTGCGCCTGCCGCGAGAAGGGGCTCGACGGCTGCCACCAGTGCCTGCTGCGGCGCGTGCCGGCCGCCGACTACGACAAGGTCAGCCGGAGCGAGGTCCGCCAGATGCTGGACGAACTGCTGGGCGCCGACGGTGCCGGTTGGCGCACCTCGCCGGTGGCGACGACCCGTCACATCCCGCTGCAGCGGCAGGCCGAGAGCGACCTGGAGATCCTCTTCATCGACACTCTCCAGGACTGGGCGAAACTGGCCGAGTCGAGGGCCGCGGCGGACACGTACACGACCTCCGCCGGTACGTACGCCCTCGACCTGCGACTGACAGCCCCCGACGGGGCCACCGTCAGCTGGCGCGTCTCCCAGCAGCGGGCCCTGGACGGCACCCGGCCCGACATACTCCTCGAACGGCTGGACACCCCCGGCCCGCGCGTCGCCCTGTACCTCGACGGCTACGCGTACCACGCCACCCGCGAGCACAACCGGCTGGCGGACGACGCGATGAAGCGCACCAGGCTCCGGGCGGAGGGCCTTCGCGTGTTCCAGCTGACCTACCACGACGTGAAGGAGTGGCGGCAGCGGATCAAGGACACGGGGTACGCGGGAGCCGGCCCCGCAGACCCCGTGTGGGAGCCGTACGGCGCGGCCGGACAGCAACGGGCCCGCGACTACTACGACCGCGTGGGCCGGGGCCTGCCCGGTGAGCTCTCCGAGACGGTGTGGGTCAACCCGGCCCGGCTTCTGCTGGCCTATCTGCGCTCTCCCGACCCGGAGCGCTGGAGGCGGCGAGCCGAGGCGGCCGCCGCCGGGCTCAGCGGGGCGGACGGGGTCCGAGCCGCCGCGCTCACCGGCGAAGAGGCCGGCGAGGGGCTCAGGTCGGCGCTGCGCGGCGGCATGCCTGCCGGAAGCGCCGGACCCGTACGGCTGCTCTGCGGTCCCGACGCGTCGGGTTGCCGTCTGGTGCTGGCCGCGGACGGCAGGCGCACCCCTCCCGCGTGGACGGGACTCACCGTCCTGGACGACGGTGCCGCGGCCCTCGCCGACGAGCCGGCCCACAAGCGACGCTGGCGTGCCTGGCTGTACTGGAGCAACGTCCTGCAGTTCCTGGAGCACGGCGGTGGAGACAGCGGCCAGCTGACGACGAGCATGCTCGACGGCTTCACTCCCGAGGTCCTCACCCTGACCGGTGGGGAGGGCTGGCTGACGTCGACGCGTACGCCGGTGCCCTCGCCCACCGACGAACTCGCGCCCGTCGGGGTCGCCCCGGTGCCCGCGGTGCCTGCCGTCGGCAGTGGTGAGACAGTCGCGCCGAAACCCTCCGCGGACGAGGCACGCGGCGGCGACACACCGGGGCGGGACCCCGGCTGGGACCGGGTCATCGAGTACCTCGACCCGGAGGAGCCGGGACTCACGGAGCTGGCCCACGCACTGGCCGACGCCGCGGTGCCCTCGCCTCAGGACGGCTACGAGCTGGACGGTCACGGCTGGCAGGCCGAGCTGGCGTGGCCCGCTGCCAGGATCGGAGTGGTCCTCGGTCCTCGCGCGGACGGCAACGAGCCGGACTACGAGGCCCAGGACCGGGACAAGGCATTCTCGGCGGCAGGCTGGACGGTCCGCACCGCCGCCGAATGGGATCGGGCGGCGATGATCGCCCGGCTCAGGGAACGACGGCACGACAGCGACACCATCAGGGACGGGGAGCCGAAGCGATGAACACCTCCGGCGTCACACTGCGCCTGCTCGACAAGGCGGACAAGGAGATCCTCAGACTCCCCCGTACGGTCAAGGGCGCGTTCTTCGACTTCCAGCACAAGTTCCGGAGCAACCCCCACACCACCGGACTGAAACTTCAGCAGCTCAAGGGAGACAGCAGGCTCTGGTCGGCGCGCGTCAACGACGAGTACCGGGCGCTGCTGCTGCGGCTCGCCGACGACGACTGGCTGATCGTCTCCGTCAAGCACCGCAAGGACGTCTACAACCGGCTGTCGTACGGCGTCAACCAGGTCACCGGCGGCATCGAGTACGTGGACCTGGAGGTGGTCGAGGACAGCGTCCTGCGCCGCCTCCCCGCCCCGCCCGCACAAGCCCCGGCGAGCGCCGAACCGTCCACACCGGCGCAGCCCGAGCCGGCACGGCCCCTGCTCGCCGACTGGTCCGACGAGCAGCTGTCGGACCTCGGTGTCGCCGAACCCCTGCTGCCCGTCATCCGCACCCTCGCCACCGAGGTCCAGTTGCTGGGCCTCGTCGAGTACGCGCCGCAGCTCACCGGGGAAGTGCTCCTCGCCCTGTTCGACGGTGCGTCGTACGACGACGTCCTCGACCAGGTGACCCGGCCGGTGGCCGCCACCGAACCGGTCGACCCGGACGACTTCGAGGCCGCGGCACAACGGCCGGCGACGGTCGTCACCACCACCGACGATGCCTTGAAGGAGGCGCTGGAGAGCGGCGACTTCGGCCGTTGGAAGGTCTTCCTCCACCCCACCCAGGCCCGACTGGTCGAACGGCGCTACAACGGCCCCGCCCGGGTGGGCGGCGGCCCCGGCACCGGCAAGACCATCGTCGCGCTGCACCGCGTACGGCATCTCGTACGGCAGCTTCCCCCCGGCCGGGACAAGCCCGTTCTCCTCACCACGTACAACAAGAACCTCGCCGCCGACCTGCGCGCCCGGCTTCTGGAGCTGGGCGGCGAGGAACTGCTGAGCCGGGTCGAGGTGAGCCACGTCGACCAGCTGGCCCTGCGCATCGTCCGCGAGGCGGAGCCGGGCAGCGGCAAGCAGGCCATCGACGACAGCCAGGCGGTGCGCGAATGGCGCGGGCTGCTGGACGAGTTGGGAGAGGACGGCTGGGACGCGGAGTTCCTGCACGACGAGTGGACGCAGGTCATCCTCGGCCAGGCCGTCGGCACCCGCACCGACTACTTCAGGGCCCGGCGCGCCGGACGCGGCAGGAACATCGGCCGTGCCGAGCGGGCCGAGATCTGGCAGCTCGCCGAGCGCTTCACCCAACGGCTGGACCGACTCGGGCGGCAGACCTGGGACCAGGTGGCAGAACGTGCCGCACGGTTGGAGATCGGCCGCGAACAGCGCATCCAGAACATCGCCCGGCAGCGGGAGGAGGCGGGCGGCCTCGACAACATCCACCTCCAGGACGGCTCAGGGGGCTGGCTGCGCCACCGGTACCGGCACATCGTGGTGGACGAAGCGCAGGATCTGCGCCCCGCCCACTGGAAGATGCTGCGTGCGATGGCCCCTCGCGGCGCCGACGACCTGTTCCTGGTCGGCGACACCCACCAGCGCATCTACAAGAACCAGGTGACGCTGGGCAGTCTCGGTGTCAACATCCGCGGACGGTCCTCGAAGCTGAGCCTCAGTTACCGCACGACGCGGCAGATCCTGCGTTCCGCCCTCGGTGTGCTGGGCGAGACCACGTACGACGACCTCGACGGCAGCGAGGAAACGCTGGCAGGCTACCGGTCGGTGCTCAGTGGAGGGCTTCCGGCCGGGCACGCCTTCCCGGACTGGGCTTCCGAGCGGGAAGGCGTGGCCGCGCTCATCGAGGAGTGGGACGCCGACTCGGACACGGCCATCCCGCATGAGCAGATCGCGATCTGCGTGCCGACGAATCAGATGGCGGCCGAGATGGCCTACACGCTGAAGCTGCACGGCATCGACTCGGTGGAGATCCGCTCCGACGGCCCGAACGGCTCCACCGGGGTGCACATCGGCACGATGTTCCGGTTCAAAGGGCTCGAGTACCAGCGCATGGTCATCGCGGGGGTGACGGACGGACTTGTGCCACGCGAGACCGTCAACAGCCTGCGCGACAGGGACCCCGTCCGTTACCGGCACGAGATCCAGCGCGCCCGGTCCCTGCTCTTCGTGGCGGCGACACGGGCCCGCGACAGTGTGGACGTCTTCTGGCACGGAAAGCCCAGCCCGTTCCTCGACGACTCGTGGGTCGCCTCGTCGGCGTCGCCATCCTGAGAGTGAGGCCTCCTCATGGGCCCCCGGCCGTCCCGGCGTCAGAGCCGTGTCCCAGCAGCCCGTGCGGTCACATGCCCACACCACGGCACCCCTTTGCCGCAGGCACCAAAATCTGTACGCACCCAACAAAATCGAGCACCGTGTCGATATGTATGACGTGCGGAGTGGGCGATACGTGCAAACTGTTGACGCTCGGCCTCCAGCGCACAGCCCCGGCCCGCCGCGCTGTCCTACGTCGAGCAAAACCGAAAGAGCATCCGTCAGCCGTGGGGGTACTCTGGGGCTTTTCTGGGACGTTCGGCCTCATCAACCGGCACGAGCGGGAAACAGCTGAAAGACCATTCACCCAGGTCAGCAACCGATTCCCTCACAACGTTACAGGTCACCGAGCTGGCTGGTCTCTCCCGGGACATCTGATCGGAGCGATGTCGTGCCCCTTGGAGGCAAGGGGCACGACATCACAACATGCCAGCTGACCTGCGGATACCCACCTTCACGATCCTCCACTGATCACCGTTGTTTTCAGCGCCTTGTGCAACACACGTGCAAGATGATCTTGAATCGTTGACGACACGTCAGAGATATCCGAGCATCCGTCATCCATCCGTCATCCTTCACGGAGAGTCATCGTCGGAGTGACCTCGCAACGTCCGAGGAGCGGCGGTGACGGTGGCGTCCCACGTCCCCGTCGGCAACCCGCAAGTACGGTTCGTGTCGATGCATTCGCCGCCCACGAAGTATCGGGCCATGTTCGATCCGCACCTACATGCGTTGGCCGCGGCGATCCGTGCGGCTCGGCCGGACGTCGGTGCAGCCGTCCCGGCGTGATGGGGCGAGTAGACATTCATCCAGCGTCGCGATGTCCCGTCTCGAGCGCTTTGCCACTACGGGCCTTGCTGGCGAACAATCTGGCTACTGGCGGCGCTGCCCCGTGGCGGTGCCCGCAGCGACACACGGCGCCCCGCATGCACGAGTAGGAACGAGCTGGTTTGCCGGGCCAGGAGTTGCGCAGTGCCTCCCAGGCCCGGTTACTGGAGCGGCCCACGGTGAGCGGCTCATCTGGATCAAATTGTTGGCGGGGCCTGCAGCCCTTTCCTTCTCGGTCCTCCTGAGGCTCCCCACGCCGGAAGTCGGCCTCACGGTGTCCAGAGGGGGGCCGGACGAGGGTCCGGAGGAGCTGACAACAGGGATGACACACCCCCGGGGACGCCGAGCTTCGCCAGAGCCCGGTTGAGCGAGGCTGACTCGGCATCGCACATGCGGGCGATCAGGCTCGTCTGCTCGGGCAAGAGGATCCTCCGGGGGATCACGATGGTCTCGCGGACCCTGTCGAGAGGCAATCCGCACTGAAAGCCCTGTCCGGCGCGACGGGGCGCGTCCTCGTCCGGCGGGAGGGGCAGGCGTCGGTGGGCTGCGTTCGAGACGACGATTCCAGCGACATGGGTGTACTCCTTCAGAACGGGTCCAAGCAGGAACGCGGCATCCACCGCGTCTGCTCCGACGAACAGCTCCCGTGGTCCTTCCTCACCCACACCAAACCGACTATCCATCCAAAAACGCCACAGAACTAACGAAAACCTCAGTAGGCGTCGTTTCACTTGGTGAATCGGCGGCCGTGGATACGGCTGGCAGCGATAGCCGTGAACCGCTCTGTGCCAGCCGGGGCGCGTGTTTATCGGCTCGGCCCTCTGCCGGTCGCCTTCGTGTGGCTACGGAGCAACCGCTTCACATCGCCGGGTCTGGGCGTCGAAGGCCAGGGAAGGCGGCGGGGGTTGCCCAGCCGCGTAGTACGGCATCGATCGTTGACCGGAATGCGGTCTCGGCTGCGGTGCCGTCGAGACCGCCGGCCAGTTCGAGGGTCACTAGCCCGTGCAGGGCGACCCACAACGAGACGGCGATCAGTGTGGTGTCGCCCGCGAGGATCTGGTCCGTCACGGCACGCTCGATTGCCGCGACGAGTGGTCGCACCGGGTCTCGGTCGCCGACCCAAGTCGACGGTACGAAGGACTGCGCGCCACCGAACAACACCGCGTACAGGTGGCGGTGTTCGCGTCCCCAATGGCGATACGCCACGGCCAACGCGTACAGATCCTCCAGGGCGGCCTCCGAGCCGGGAACGGCCGTCAGGTCCTGGAACAGGCTGTCGACCGCTTGGGCGCGCACCTCGCGGATCAGTCCGTCCTTGCCCTGGAACAGGGTGTACACCGCCGCCGTCGACGTTCCGGCGGCGGTGGCCAGCGCACGGACTGTGACCGACTCCTGCGGGCGGGTGGCGAACATCTCGGTCGCGCATGCGACAAGCCGTTCTCTGACGGCGGCGTCGTTCGTTCTCGGCCTTCCCATGGGAAGCAGTTTACCCAGGCTGATAACATCGTTTCAAAACAGCGTTCCAAAACTCGGGGAGCTCACCATGCCACCGTCCGTCATACGTTCCATGCGCCTTGTCGGCCGCCTGCTGGCGGCCACCGCCGCGGTAGTGGGGCTCGTCGCCCTCTTCCTGGCGCTGATCGTTGCCACCGACGGCGCGGGCTCGGGATTCGTTGCGTGGTCCGCGACTGCCGGCATCGCAATCTTTGCGGCGCTGTGGCGGGGCCGCCGCCGCTCTTGGCGCGGACGGCTGGTGCCATTCCTGCCGGTGCTCGTCGCAGCGGCCCTGACGCTGTCGGTGTGCGTCCCCACCGTCCCCACGACGCGCCACTACCCGCCCGCCCTGTCGTTCGTGACCGCCGAGCACTGGCGCCTGTCCACCGGCAGCAGGGTCGCGGTCTACCACTACCCGCCCACCGGCAACGGCCCCCAGCAACGCGTCCCGCTCGTCTACCTCAACGGTGGCCCGGTACGCGGCATCTCGGTGCTTGACCACCGCTTCCTGCAGCGGCTCGCGGGACAGGGCTACGACGTGTACGCCTACGAACAGGCCGGTGGTGGACGCAGCGACCTGCTGCCCATGGGCCAGTACTCGATCACCCGGTCCGTCCATGACCTCGGCGCCTTCGTCAGCAAACTCGGCAAGGGCCGCGCCGACGTACTGGGATTCTCCTCAGGTGCGGTCGTGCTCACCCGCGCGCTGGCCGACCCGGCCATCGCCGACCACCTGCGCCGGGCGGTCATCGCCGAGCCGGGCCCGATGGACGGCCCCACCGCCCGGATTGCCGATCAGAAGGGTCGGCCGTCGGCCCGCGACATCGCGCCGGCCATGACCGGACCGCGCTCCACGCACGTCCCGCGGTACGCGGTCGCGTTCGGCCTCATGCGGCTCGGACTGCTCAGCCCGGACAACGGGCTGGTAGGGCAGGCGGAGGGCGACAATGCCTTCACCGCTGCCGATCTCGGCAGCGATACCGCGTCCGCCTACTGCGCGCGGGACTCGCACCGCATCCCAGTCGAGGACACTGCGGAGAACTTCTCCTTCAGCGCCGCCGCCAGCCTCCGCATCCAGCAAACGATCAAAGACTCCCCCTCCATGGTCCCGCAGCTCAGGCGCTCCCGGACACCCGCGATGCTGATGATCGCCGAGTGCTCCTCCCAGGTCCGTCAGTGGCAAACAACCATCCTCGCGAACAACCCCGCCATCCAGCGCACCCAGTACATGCCCGGCGTCGGCCACCACATGTGGAACGGCCTGGGTGACAACGACCAACGAGCAGCCGCCGCCATCACCGCGTTCCTCCAAGACAAGCCCGCACCGCTGCCCGACTACCCGACCCGAGCCGACATCCCGGACTTCCTCCGGGGCCACAAGTAGGCGAGCAGACCCATGGCATCGCATCCAAGGTGCGTGGAGAAGTCGGCGGTTTCCGCAGCGGCTTTGCGGTCTCACAAGCGACCGCTTCTGAAGTGACGCGGCGTGCAGCGACGGCCTCCGCGTCGGCTCTCGCGGGTCATGAGTGCGGCTCTTGACCCTCACGTGACGTCAGGCTGCATAGTCGGTGCCGTGGAAGATCACTGGACCGTGGGGCGCGTGGCCGAGCTGGCCGGCGTGAGCGTCCGCACGCTGCATCACTATGACGAGGTCGGGCTCGTGCGTCCGTCGGCTCGGACCTCAGGTGGGTACCGGGCCTATTCGGCGGGTGACGTCGAGCGGCTGAGGGAAGTGCTGGCCTACCGGCGGCTGGGCTTTGGGTTGCGGGAGGTTGCGGAACTGGTCGGCGACTCGTCCGCCGATGCGGTCGCGCATCTGCGCCGACTGCGTGGCCTGCTGCTGGAGCGGCGTGATCGTGCTGACGCCATGGTGGCGGCCATTGACAGGGAACTTGAGGCACGGGCGAGGGGACTGAAGGTGACTCCGGAGGAGCAACTGGGGATGCTCGGTGCACGGCTGTACGACGCGATCGGCGGCGCCTACACGGCGACGCGGCGTACCGAGCCGCGGATCGCCGCGCAGATTTTGGACGCGCTCGGGGACGCGCGGACGGTGCTGAATGTCGGTGCCGGCACCGGCTCCTACGAGCCGGCTGATCGCGAGGTGACCGCGGTGGAGCCGTCGGAGGTCATGCGGCGTCAGCGGCCTGCCGGCTCGGCGCCGTGCGTGGCTGCCGCCGCGGAGAGCCTGCCGTTCGAGGCCCACTCCTTCGACGTCGCGATGGCCGTCTCGACTGTTCACCACTGGGGGGACCCGATAGCGGGGCTGCGCGAGATGCGGCGCGTGGCCCGCCGGGTGGTGGTGCTGACGTTCGACACCGACGAGCCCGGATGGCAGGACCGGTTCTGGCTTACCCGCGACTACCTGCCCGAGTTCGCCACCGTCCTCGCAGAATTTCCCTCACTCGCGGGGATGGCCGACGCGATCGGCGCCCGCGCTGAGCCGGTGCCAATCCCGTGGGACTGCACTGACGGCCTGTTCGAGGCGTACTGGCGCAGACCGGAGGCGTATCTGGAGGAGCACGTCCGCCGTGCGATGTCGGTGTGGACGAGGGTCGGGCCGGATGCCGAGCAGCGGGCGGTGCGAAGCCTCCGCGACGACCTCGACTCCGGGCAGTGGGCTGAGCGTAACAGCGACCTCACCCACCTCGAAACGGCAGACCTCGGCCTCCGCCTGCTCGTAGCTTGAATGGGCCCCGGTCCGGACTGACTCGGGCTACTCCTCCTCGTCACCGTCCTCGGGCGCGTCTGGGGCGCGGAAGCGACGCAGGCCCTGGCTGGGGCCGCTGGCGGTGATGTTGAACAGGTAGCGGCTCAGGATCTCCGTACGGCCGGTTCGAGCTGGACATGAACAACCGCCTCGATCTGGGCCTGTCCCTCCGGGCGACGGTGCCCGCCCCTGCGCACCCCGCAGGGGCGGGCAGCCGAAACCCCGGCATGACACAGGGGCTACCGGTCCTGGCCTGAGGCGTGGTGAAGACGACGTTGCCTGGCACGCCTCGGCGTCCCGGGCAACATCCTGAGCGGCAGAGCTATCGGGGAAGCCACAGTCCCAGCCATCGCCGGTGGCGGCTGCAGGCGCCCGGCCTCTTCCCGCTGTTGGAGCCACTCGCCTCCAGGCCAGACTTCAAACGCCATCCGCTTTCCGAACGTGATCGTTTGGTTCGGGCTGGGTGGGCATGAACTCCGGCTGGCGGCAGGAGAGATGCGGACGGTTCGTTCGCTCGCGTCGCTCGGGAGGTGGCTGGTGCCCTCGGTGCTCGGTCTGTTGAAAGCCCGGGAGAAGAAGGTGCGGGAAGAGGTCGCACGGTTGCAGGAGGAGGCCGAGCGGGTGCAGGCCGCGCTCGGCGAGGCGGAACGGGCTCTTCAGCGGCTGGTGGATGCCCGTGCAACGGTGGCCGAGGTGCCGGCCGAGCCGCCTTCCGTGGTCGAGGAGCCGCATCGGGGTTCAGTGGCCGGCTCGGTGGTGCCCCACCGGACCGACGGCATGACGGTGTCGGCCCTGGCGCCGGACTACCAGCGGATCGTGTCGGTGCTGGAGTCGGGTCGGAGACACCCACCAGCGCATCTACAAGAACCAGGTGACGCTGGGCAGCCTCGGTGTCAACATCCGCGGACGGTCCTCGAAGCTGAGCCTCAGTTACCGCACGACGCGGCAGATCCTGCGTTCCGCCCTCGGTGTGCTGGGCGAGACCACGTACGACGACCTCGACGGCAGCGAGGAAACGCTGGCAGGCTACCGGTCGGTGCTCAGTGGAGGGCTTCCGGCCGGGCACGCCTTCCCGGACTGGGCTTCCGAGCGGGAAGGCGTGGCCGCGCTCATCGAGGAGTGGGACGCCGACTCGGACACGGCCATCCCGCACGAGCAGATCGCGATCTGCGTGCCGACGAATCAGATGGCGGCCGAGATGGCCTACACGCTGAAACTGCACGGCATCGACTCGGTGGAGATCCGCTCCGACGGCCCGAACGGCTCCACCGGAGTGCACATCGGCACGATGTTCCGGTTCAAAGGGCTCGAGTACCAGCGCATGGTCATCGCGGGGGTGACGGACGGACTCGTGCCACGCGAGACCGTCAACAGCCTGCGCGACAGGGACCCCGTCCGTTACCGGCACGAGATCCAGCGCGCCCGGTCTCTGCTCTTCGTGGCGGCGACACGGGCCCGCGACAGTGTGGACGTCTTCTGGCACGGAAAGCCCAGCCCGTTCCTCGACGACTCGTGGGTGGCCTCATCGGCGTCGCCGTCCTGAGAGCGGGGCCTCCTCATGGCCCCCGGCGTCCGGGCGTCAGAGCCGTGTCCCAGCAGCCCGTACGGTCACATGTCCAGACCGCGCACGGATCCACCACGTATCACCAGGCCGGAGTCCCGACGGAGCGATGGATCAGCCGGTCGCCGCAGCCGACCGCAGAGCGGTCCGGAGCCTCCCGTTCCTGGCGTGGAACAGTTTCGGACAGCGGGCGGGAAGGTCGATTTCGTTGGGTTTCGGAAGTGGCACCCTGGCGGGAGCGCCGATAAACCGGTGACTATCTCCCGCATCATCGGCTCTCGCTTCGTATTTCGTTGGCATTCGTAGCTCCTCACGCTCCACTCCGGAGCGACCTATTCGAACGTCGCCTCGGAGCCGCGCAAGATGTGACCGTAAGGCGCCGCATCAGGCGATTGACACCCCGTCAGCCCCAACCTACTCTCCGTTCAGGTTGGCGAACATTGAACGACATATCGAACAGTCGTCAAGTGGGCCGGCGGGACGTCCCAAGCGGCGATTGCTCACATCGGTTCCAGCGACGGTCAAGAGCCGCCCCCGACACGGCTGGACTCCGGACCGTGGTCCACCAGCACGCGTCGCCCGCCCGTACACCTCCACTGATCGCCGCCTTCCGCACTTCAGCGCCAGCGCGAACACAGAAGAGGAGTCCCATGGGTAGCATCACAGGCCGTCACACGATGTCATCGCCGCCCGCATCGTGCACGCGGCCGACGTGGCGCGTCATGGCGCTCTCCACATCGTCGGCGCCGCCGGCGCACGGAGTCCGGCGTACACCGGCTTCACCGACCGGACCATGACCATCTCCCTGCTGGAAACGGTCGCCCGATACGGCTGCCCGCTTGTGAGAGCAGACGCGATCGGCCGGGCCGCTCCGCCTTCCGTTGGTGGAAGCCTGCGGATCCCCACCGACGGGGCTTCAGCCCCCGCGGGCCCGACGGCCCGCTCGCCTCCTGGCAGACCCGCCGCCCCGGAACTCCCCCGTCCGCCCGCACCATCCGACAAGGAGCACAACATGGCCATCAACAGGCGTACCTTCCTGGGACTGGGCGCGGCCGGAGCCGTGGCCGCCGTCCATGCGTACGGCACCACCGCGGCAACGGCATCCTCGCTCACCCCGGCAGCCGCGCCGACCCAGCGCTTCGCCATCGGGGTGAGGGAGTACGCCTGGAGCCGCGGCAGCCGTCGGCTGACCACCCGGATCTTCTACCCCGCCACCGGCACCCCGGGCGGCAGTCCCGTCGTCAACGCCCCCGTCGCGGACGGCGTCTTCCCCGTCTGCGAGTTCAGCCACGGCCTCGGCGGCAACCCGGAGAGCTACGCACCGCTGGTCCGGCCCCTGGCCGAGGCCGGATTCGTCGTCCCCGCACCCGTCTTCCCCACCACCTCCAGCGGCACCTCGGGCAACATCCAGGACGTCTACAACGGAAACCAGTCCATGGACGTCTCCCAGGTCATCACCAACACCCTCGCCCTCAACACCACGGCCGGCGACCCGTTCGCCGGACACCTCGACACCACCACCGGCGTCGGCGTCGCGGGTCACTCGCTGGGCGGCATGACCACCCACGGGCTGCTGACCGCCTGGCCGGACAGCCGGATAGCCGCCGCCGTGCCCTTCGCCTGTGTCGACATGGGCGACCCCAGCACCACAGTCACGGCCAACGTCCTGTTCGTCCACGGCGATCAGGACCCCGTCTGCCAGTACTCCTCCGCGCGCCAGGCCTACGGGGAACTGCCCGCGCCCAAGGCGTTCCTCACCCACCGCGGCACGGGTCACGACCAGTACATATGGAGCGGCTACAACCACACCCAGACCGTCGCCACCTACGTGGACTGGATGCGCTGGAGTCTCTACGCCGACACCGCCGCCCGCGACCGCCTCCCCGCCGACGCCACCTCCAACACCAGCACCACCACCTGGGAGGCCGTCCTCACTCCCCTCCCCACCGGGCGGATCGTCAGCCTCCGCTCCCGGGCCAACGACCAGTACGTCTGCGCGGAGAACGCCGGAGCCGACCCACTCGTCGCCAACCGCACCACCGTCGGCGACTGGGAACGATTCGACCTGCTCGACCTCGGCGCAGGCGCCGTCGCACTGCGCGCCCGCGTCAACGGCCGCTACGTCTGCGCCGAGAACGCCGGTGCCGACGCGCTCATCGCCAACCGCACCGCCGTCGGCCCCTGGGAGACCTTCCAGCGCGTGAACAACTCCGACGGCACCACCAGCCTGCGCGCACAGGCCAACAACCTGTACGTCAGCGCCGGCAACGCCGGAACCGCCGCGCTCATCGCCAACCGCACAACGATCGGGCCCTCCGAGTCGTTCGACCTCATCAACGCCTAATGGGAGCTACGGAGCCGGGGGATGCTCGGTTCCGTAGCCGCCGGCAGGTGAGCAGTTTCGACGCCGGAGCCTTCGAGCTCTGAGGTCAGACCCTGCCCCGGCTGGTCGGCCGGGAGGCCAGACCGCTGATGGGGTGGCTTGATCGCCAGGCAGCGGTCGCGGCCTGACCCCGCGAGCCTGCCGCCCGCGCAGTCACTGCGGCGCAGTTGACCCGCGGCTGTTTCGGTTCCGGGAGCCAGAAGTCGTCGGCGCCTCTTTTCAGTCCCGACTCCGCAGACCAGGGGCCGGTGGCGCGCTGTCACCACGCCGCGTGCCAGAACGGGTGACGCTCCGTCAGGAGTCAGCGCCGGAGCCACTCGAGAAGTTCGTCGTGACGTACCTGGTAGACGGTGCCGGCCGACCTCAGCAGACCGCGTTCGTGGCACCAGCGGAGGAACGCGGTCAGGCGCCACGGCAGCTTTCCGCGCATAGCCAGCAGCAGCCCGAGGTACTGGCGACCGGTGACCGCGACAAAACCGGGCCCGGCAGCCACACCACAGGCCAGGGCCGTGAGGACAGCGAGGGGCCAGGGGGCCCGCAACCACTCGACGCACAGCGTCCCGTAGAGCGTGAGCATCGCGACGACGACCCCGGACACCACCCCTGCCATCACGTCATTGCGCAGGGGGGACAACGGCGTGGGCACCCCGGGCGGATCCGGGTCCGGCTCTCCGCCATTGCTTCGCCGCGCGGCACGCAGCCCCGCGGGCACCCCCACCGCCAACCCGATCGCTCCGGCACCGCATCCCGCGATGAGCCCGATGAAATCGCCGAGTCGGCCGACGAGGAACCCGGCCCCCACTGTCACCAGCAGGGCAGTCGGGATACTGACGGCCATCAGATGAGAGCGGTCGACGTCCGCCCGCACGGACAGCGCCAGGCCGAAGCCGAAGACGGCGGCGGAGCCGGCTCCGGCGGCCAACGCGAAGCCCGGACCGCACACGGGCGTCAGGGGCAGCATGAGGACACCGCCCAGTGTGGCTCCCAGGAGTATCCGGCTCCAGCCGAGTCTGCTGCCCAGCCGCTGGAACAGGATGCGGCGGGGTTCGACATACCGTGCGCGTGCGTTCCAGGCCGACAGCAGCGGCGCGGGGGTCAGCAGTAGGAGCAGCACCGCGCCAGGCAGGGGCAGGGTGTGGTTGCGGTGGAGGCAGACCGCCAGGAACAGCAGGGCGGGGAGCCAGCAGGCGATGGTGATCGCCGCGGCGGCGTAGCGGGCGCTGCGCGGCCCCGCGACCGGCCACAGCGTGTGGACGGCCAGGTCCCGGGACGGCATGACGGCGCCGCTGCCGTCGGCCGGTTCCGTCTGGCCGACGCGGAGGCTCGCGGTGAGCAGCCGTAGCCACTGGCTCACGGCTGCTGCCTGGTACCGCCGGCGCCGGTCGGCCGGATCCGGCTCGCACAGGGACGGGATGAGTTCCTCCAGCAAGGTCGCCCGCAACTCTTCCTGCGCTCGGCCGCCCGAGGCCGGCGCGCCGATGAAAGAGAGCAGTTTCGCGGCTCCGGCTTCGGTCTGCGAGGCCAGTGACGCCAGCGTGAGCATCCAGGGCGAGGACAGCACCGCTCTTGTGGCCGTGCCCGATGCGCAGAGATCGTTCTCCAACTCGGCGAGCCGGGCCCTGTCCGTTGACCGCTCAGCCAGGAACCGCCAGCCGTCGACGGGACGGACCCTCTCGATCCGCACCGTCGCGCAGTCCAGGAGACGCTGACCGGCGCGGCCGAGCCCTGCGTACTCGTTCATACGGCAGGTCAGCGCCAAAGGTCCGGCAAACCGGTTGAGCTCGGCGAGCGCGGCGACGGCTCTGGGCCGCTCGCCGTCCGGGGCGTCCATCTCGTCGAGGCCGTCCAGGACCGGCATGACGCGGCCGGAGGCCAACAAGTCCCGTGCCCTGGTTTCGGAACCGCCCAGGTATTCCTGACCCAGGCGAGCGCTGAACCAGTCGGCGAACAGCACGCCGGTGTCCCACCCCGACAGGTCGACCGGAACGGGAACCGGTCCGTTGTAGTGCCTGCGGGCGAGCAACCGATGAACGAGTTCATACGCCAGGAGCGTCTTGCCCGAGCCGGGACCGCCCGTGATGACCAGGCGTTGGGGCCGGAGCGCGTCCAGATAGCGGGCGATGCCGTCGAAATCCCCGCGGGGCAAAGCCCTGTCCGCGTCCCTGCCGTGCTGTGGCAAGGTGACGAAAGTGACGTTGATGGCCTTGTTGTCGTTGCCCAGCAGTTGCCGACGACGTCGTCCCACCTCTGCCCGAATGGCCTCACGCAGTCTTCGGACTGCGGCTTCCCGGCCGTCTCCCGCGGATCGGGGGCCACGGAACCAATCCGTACCCCACCCGGCCAGAACGCCGGAGAGCACCGACCCGGCCTGCCAGGTGACGCCGGGCGCGGACGGGGTCAGTGCCAAGAGCGCCAGGGTCGTCGCCGTCCCTGTCGCTGTGGGCGCCAGCAGTTTCCTCAGGCGGTGCCGTGAGGAGGGCGGGGGTATGGCGATCGGTGTGTAGTCCGGCTCGTCGTCGGGATCCGGGGGCGCCCCGTCGATGTCCTCGGTGACGAAGTGGACACCGTGGGCGTACAGGGTCCGTTCGAATCCCGGCAGTTCGGCGAGGACGCTGACCGGTACGGCCTCCAGCACACCGGGGGCCAGGCTCTTTTCCGCGGTCACGACCGCGATCAGGTGCGGTCCGCACAGTAGCCCGGTCCCCGAACTGCCTCTCCAGCCCGAGCGGCTCGGTACGATGCCCTCGTCGACCTGCACCGTCGTCATCCGCGACTTCATGCCGTGCAACGGGTCCACATGGCCACGTATGGGCATGGTGTCCCGTACACGGCCGGGACGTGTCACCGCATCGGGAAAGCCCAGCCCCACGCAGGGCAATCGGTGCTTGCCCACGACCCGTCCGAAGCGCACCGCGGGAGTCGCCGGCGGCCGCCAGTTCGGCGCGGTGATCCGCAGCAGCGCACCGTCCGTGTCCGGCGACGCCCCCGAAGCCGTTGCTTCCGGCAGCCACACGAGCTCGGCGGACATCCAGTCCGTGCCACCCCCCGGGTCCAGTTGCCGGACCTCTACGCCGGCACGCGGGGGAACTTCGGCCACGATGTGGTGCGCAGTGAGCACCACATCGTCACCGATCAGGTACCCGCTGCCCGACCTCTTCGAGACCGGATTCCAGATCTCCATGACCCGTGCCTGGTCCATCCCCCGTCCTGCCCCTCACCAGACGAGCTGATCTTCACGCGGACCGAACGCTATTCCGGACGCTGCGGAGAGTCGGCGGAGATCTTCAGATCGTCGCCGTCGCCATCGACCGGCTGCAGGGTGAGCTTGACACGATGGGTCCGAGCCGCACTTGCGGCACCCTGGGCCTCAACCGTCCACGGAAGAACGAAGATTCTGGTCCTGGCTCCAAGGTCCTTCTTGACCTCCACCGTGAACTCGAGTTCAACCGGCCCGGTCCTGAATTTCAGCGGCTCCGCCCTGCCCTCTTCCATGGCCTTCTGCAACTCGGTGCGAATCACGCCGATGGTCTCACCCAGCTCTGCCCACGGTTCCTGCGGCACGTGGATCTCCCCCTCGATTCGAACCGTACCCGGTCCCGGTCTCCCCGGGAGCCACAACCAGCAAACACCGCTCTTTCCTGCACGGCGCACGACCGCGCCCCTGTCCGCGTCCGGGTTCTCGTTGCCCACGCGCACCTGCTCGATGTCATGAGACTGCGCTAACCTGTGGCTGTCGGCTTCTACCTGCTGACTCTTCGTCACCACGGGGGCGTGAGTGTCTCAATATCCGAGGTCCACAGGGCCGGTGGCAGCCGGAGAATTCGGCTTAGCCGACGGGCCGCGCATGCCTGGGACCAGTCGCCGGATCACGGCCTGGCTGATCGATTTTGTCCTCACGGTCGCGGTGGCCGTGCTTCTCGGCTCCTTCACTTTCCATCGCATCAGCGCGCTGATGACCGACACCACCGGGCTGGTCGGCAGCAGCGCCTGGGAGGTTCTCACCTCGGGAGGTCACCCTCTCGATGCCACCGAGCAGGTGTGGGACCACGTCTGGGGCTCCACTGTGAGTGCTGTCCAACAGGCTTTCGTCGCGTTGGTACTCATCACCTTTGCCTACCATTTCACGGCGCTCGTGCTGACCAGCCGCACGGTGGGCAAGCTGTTGCTCGGCCTGCGCGTCAACTCCACTGAGCCGGGTGTCCTCGGGCCTCGCCGGGCCGCGATCCGAGCCGGTGTCACCACGCTCGCCGACGTCGGCTGCTTCGCGGTGGCCTGCTGCGTCCTGATCAGCGGCTCAGTCGCGTTGTCGGTGTTGTGCTGGATGGCCGCGGTGACCGTCTTCTGGGCCAACGGCATCCCCGCCCTCCGGGGCCGCCGGCTCTCCCTCGCCGACCGCCTGGCCGGTACCACCGTCGGCAACATCACGCTGCCCCAGCCCTATTGGGGCGCCGCGCGGCAGGGTGTCTCCCAGACTGCGGATCTGGGGCTCGCCAAGGCCCGTGATGGGCGGGCAGCCTGGAAGAACGCCATCCAGAACACCCCGCACGGCGAGCAGCGGATCGCCGGACACGAGGCCATACGACGAGTTGTCGACTCCGAACTGCATCGCGCTGCGGCGAGCAAGGGCCGGGCTGCGTTCGACCGTGCCAAGGCCGCCGCCACTCGCAAGCACCGCGAAGACGCACCCCCGATCCCGCCCTACCAGCCTCCCCCCGGCATCCCCGCCCCCGGGACCTTCGCCGCCACCCACGAGCACCGCGAAGACGCACCCCCAACCCCGCCCTACCCCCCGCGCCCCGGCATCCCCGCCCCCGGGACCTTCGCCGCCACCCACGAGCACCGCGAAGACGCACCCCCAACCCCGCCCTACCCCCCGCGCCCCCCGGAGGCACCTCGTCCACCGGTCCAACGGTGGGACTGAGTTCTGCCGGCGTGAGGGCCGTCAGGCGGTGCCACACCGCTGACGGGATCGCCGGTCGGTCGACGAGGCCGGTGGCCTGCACCAAGCGGATACGGCGCGCCGCGGCGTGTGCAGTGATCGCGGCGGGCTGGCAGCCGCCGAGGACGCGTTCCAGCGGCGAGGCGGTGTCCGCGACGGTGACCGGGATGCCGCGGGCGTCGCAGGCACGGGCCGCCGCCATGCCGAGGAGACCGGCGCCGACCAGGATGCCTGAGCCGGCGTGCGCCGGCCGGTGACGGAGCCGACGGGCGTCGTCGATCGTCACACGCCCTTCGCGGCAGGTCGCCGCGCTCCCTGGTCCCTCCCGGGACATCTGAAAGCCTTCAGAATCAACGCCGTCCCCCCCCCTCCTCAGCTGCCGCACAGGCGAGCCGGGAGGGGAGTTCGGCTTCACCTGTGGGACTTCTCAGGGACTTTGCGCCCGGCCCCGGAGACTGTCGATCTCGGGAATCGCCGGAGCAGGCCGTCCTGCCACGACCAGCTCCCCCCGGAGGGACCTGTGCGGAACTCGAGGAGTTCGGTTGTCGCCCGTACCCGAGGGCTCTTCGAGCGCAAGGAACCGCACACGAGCCTGTTGAACGGCCGCCCGGTGGACCGTCTCGTCGCGGACCTGCCGGCCTGCCACTCGGCGCCGGCCTGTTGCCTCCCGCAGGAACAGAGGACGCAGTGGTTCACGATCGCGGTCAGTGAGATCTAGGTGCCCGGTCAGCCGGCCACGATCTACGGCCCGAAGCTCTCCGGAGCCCGACCCTAGTCATGAAAAGCGGTGGTCGACTCGAGCGGGGCGCGCTCGGTCCTGACCTGGTTCACCGGCGCTGACTCGTCGGCGTACCCGAAGGAGATGCCGACGAGCAGCCTGCCTCCGGTGACGCCCAGTTCGGTGCGGACGGTGTCGGCGTAGAAACTCAGCAGCCCCTGGGGGCAGCTGTCCACGCCGTACGCCGTCATGGCCAGGAGGAGCGTCTGCATGTAGGCACCGACATCCGCGGCCAGTCGGGCTTCCCCATCGCCCTGGACGAAGAGGAAGGCGGCGTGGGGCGCGCCGTAGAACCGCAGACTTTCCGAGTCGTAGGCCGCACGTGCCGCGTGATCGCCGGTTCCGATGCCCAGCGCACCGTACAGTTCGGCGCCGAACACGACCCGGCGTTCCTGGTGAACCGGCGCGTACATCGCTTCGGAGTACGGGTAGTCCACCGAAGTGCGACGCTCGGCGTGAGCCGTTCGCAGCGCGTCGGCCAGGCGCTGACGTGCGGCGCCGCTCACGACCTCCACCTGCCAC
This sequence comes from Streptomyces sp. NPDC085944, assembly GCF_040686295.1. Classification (NCBI taxonomy): domain Bacteria; kingdom Bacillati; phylum Actinomycetota; class Actinomycetes; order Kitasatosporales; family Streptomycetaceae; genus Streptomyces; species Streptomyces sp. NPDC085944. Next base: position 48,439 of record NZ_JBFBJX010000023.1, read on the forward strand.
GGTTGGGCGTTGGAATTGGACGGTGCGGCGCCGGCGAGCGAGAAGATGCTGCGCATCGTGTCCTCGGGCACGGGTTCCGGGCGGAACGCACGGGTCGCGCGGCGACCGCGTATCAGCTTCTCCGCGCAGCCGCTCAGCTCGGTGGTGGCAAACCTGGTCATCGAGACTCCTCGACGGGTGATGGGGTGGAAGACCCTTGTGTAAACGGTCGTGTTTACCTGAGGCACTCTAACGCGATGCGACGAGACAAGTAAACGCTGGCGTACACTTACTTCATGAACACGACCGCTAGCACGACGGCCACGACGGCCACGGCGTCCGGGCGGCGCGGGCGCGGCGGGCGGGAGCGCGTCCTGGTCGCCGCCGCCCGGCTGTTCGCGACCCAGGGCATCGGCGCGACCGGCATGGAGCAGGTCGCCGAGGCTGCGCCGGTGTCCAAGCGAACGCTCTACGCGCACTTCCGCACCAAGAACGACCTCGTCATCGCGCACCTGCAGGAACTCGTCCGGTCGGGGGCCACCCTGGAAGCCGTACTGACCCGTGCGGACCTCGCCCCCCGTGAGCGGATCCGCCGGCTGTTCGACCAGCCGGCGGTCGACGCGACTTTGGTGCGCGGGTGTCCGTTCGTCGATGCCGCCGCGGAGTTCCCCGACCCGGAGAGCGCGGTGCATTCCTACGCCAAGGAGCAGAAGCTGCGCATGGTGCAGCTGATCGCCGCGGTGGTGACGGAGCTGGACTGTCGCGAACCCCTGTCACTCGCCGAGCAACTTGCCACCCTCGCGGACGGAGCGGCCAGTCGCGCCATGGTGCTGAACGACGCGCACTACGGTCGGCACGCGCGGGCGGCGGCGGAGATCCTGCTCGACCAGGCTCTGCCTGGAGGGACGGAGCAGGGCTGACGAGACGGACGTCGCCCTCCAAGTCGCCTCGTCCCCGGGCGCGGGCCTCGGTGGTCAGTTGTCAGTAGGCGAGTTGCCCGATGCCTCCGTCGACCCGCAGCACGGTGCCCGCGGTGTAGGCGGATTCGTCCGAGGCGAGGTAGACCGCCGCCTTCGCCAGTTCGGTGGCGCTTCCCAGACGGTGGAGGGGCACGGTCTGCCGGAGTTCCTCGTAGAGGGCGGCCTGGCGCTCGGGGCCGAGGGGCGCGAACGCATTGGTGACCGTCGGACCGGGACTCAGTCCGTTGACTCGGATGCCGCGGCCCTTCAGCTCGTGGGTGAGCCCGCGCGTGTAGGAGAGCAGGCCCGCCTTGGCCGCGCCGTAGACCGCCGCGTTCTCGTGTCCGATGTACGCGGAGACCGAGCCGACGAGGATGACCGAGGACTGCTGCGAGAAGAGCGGCAGCAGGTCCCTGATCAGGAAGAAGGGTGACTTGAGGTTGGTCGCGAGGAGCCTGTCGAACGCCTCCTCGGTCCATGCCTCGATCGGGAGGTGGGTGACGTCGGCGGCGTTGCTCATCAGGATGTCGAGCTTCGGCCATTCCGCCCGGAGCCGCGCCGCGAGCGCTGCTTGGCCTGGTACGTCGCCGGCGTCGCTGGCGATGGCGAGCAGCGGGCCGTCCAGTTGCCGGGCTGCCGCGTCCAGCTTTTCCTGCGAGCGGCCGGTGATGGCGACAGTCGCTCCCTCGGCGAGGAACTCGCGGGCCGTTTCCAGGCCGATGCCGCTCGTCCCCCCGGTGATCAGTGCGTGCTTTCCTGCAAGGCGGTCCATTGTTCCGTCTCCCCTCAGATCGCGGTGCGGCCACCGTCGGCGGCGACGATCGCGCCGGTCATGTAACTGGCCCGGTCACTGGCGAGAAAGGCCACCACGTGGGCCACCTCGGCCGGGTCGGAGGTGCGCCCGAGTGCGGTGGTCAGGCCCATGCCGCCCATGTCCGGCCCCATGGCCGCGACCACCTTCGCGGTGCGCATCGGGCCCGGCGCGACGGCGTTGACCCGCACGTTCGACTTGGCGAACTCCGCCGCCCAGGTACGCGTCAGCGATTCGAGCGCCGCCTTGGTGGCGCCGTAGACGGCCATGCCCGGCATGCCGAGGCCGGCTGCGGTGGAGCTGACATTGACGATGCTGCCGCCGCCGCTCGCGGCCATCTTCTGCGCGAGCAGGGCGGTGAGCAGGAACGGGGCCCGCACATTGACCGCGAAGGCGGCGTCGAAATCAGCGAGATCCTGCTCGGCGGTCGGGGCGAACGTCATGACGCTCGCGTTGTTGATCAGGATGTCGACGGTCCCGGCGTCCTCGACCAGCCGGCGCACGCCCGCCGCGTCGGACACGTCGGCCGCGACGAAGCGCACCGTCCCGGCGGACTCGCCACCGGCTGCGCGAAGGTCTTCCACCACCCGGGCGCCGCGCCTTGGATCGGTGCCGGTGAGGATCAGGTCGGCGCCGCCCGCGGCCAGCGCCTCGGCCGTCGCGTGCCCAAGCCCGCCGATCGCACCGGACCCGGTGACCAGCGCCGTCTTGCCTGCGAATTCCATAGCTCAGCCCTTCGTGTCGACCGGCGAGCGGCCGACTTCTGTGCATCCGTTCAAGAACTGCTGCCAACGGAAGCTACGACTTCTTGAACCCCCAGTCAAGAAGTCGTAGTATCGAGCACGTGGCACGAACCGGACGCCCCCGCGAGTTCGACAGGGAACAGACGCTGGAGCGCGCACTCGAACTGTTCTGGTCCCGGGGGTACGGGGCGACGTCGATCCAGGACCTGGTCGACGCACTGGGGATCGAACGCGGCAGCCTCTACGGCGCGTTCGGCGACAAGCGCCGCTTCTACCTGGAAGCCGTCAGGCTCTACTGGGAGGTGTACGAGCGGCACCTGATCGCCGCGCTCGACACCGGCCCGCTCCTGCCCGCCCTGCGTGAGATCCTGACCCATCCCGCGCGGCTGGACGAACTGATCTCCGAGGTGGGTGTCCCGCAGGGCTGCCTGGTCGGCAACACGACCGCCGAACTCGTCCCCCAGGACAGTGAGGCCACGGAGATCGTCACCCGCTCGTACCGCCGGTTCACCGACATCCTGTCCGGCGCGCTCCGCCGCGCACAGGCCGCCGGAGAGGTCACGGACGCCCACGCCCCCGAGGCCCAGGCACAGCTCCTGCTCTATGTCGTCCAGGGCCTCTCGCTCGTATCGAGGGCGGGGCTCGACAGGGCGGCAGCCCTGGCAGCGATCAACACGACCGTGGACGGACTGAGGGCGTAACCGCCCCCCGCCCCCCGCCCCCGGCGAGCGAGGATTCCTTCGCCGTCCACGTCCACCGGTCGTCCCGCCGCCCACTTGCCGTGCGGCCAGGGGCAGCACGGCAGAGTGTCGCTCCAGCATCCGCGCTGCCGCCACCGGAAACCGAGTACCGACTCCGATGTCACTGCCGGGTTCTACTTTGGTCGTGTGACTTCAGAAAAGCTACGCGAGCGACTGGCCCGTTTCCGCGACGAAGCGGTCCAACTGGACATCCCGGCCGACGAGGTTGACCGGTGGATGGACATGGTACGGCCCTGCGCGGTCCTGTCGACGCGCGACGACGGCCCGGTCGCCGCCCGGTTCGGCGGCCCCGTCCTGCTGCCGGTCGGCACCCCGCATCCCCCGTTCCCCTTCGTCGCATCCATCGACCTCGCGGCACTGCCGCAGGCCTCGACCGATCTGCCCCTGCCGGGCGACGGCCGCCTGCTCCTCTTCGCCTGGCCGCGCGACAGAGGTGACCTCACCAACCACGGCGCCGTCGTGCACGTCCCACTCGGGGCCCCCACGGAGGAACACGACAAGTACGCGTGGGACCCCGACGGCGTCCCCGAGGCGCGGGAGGTGGCCGACGCCTTCCCCCGGGGCGAGCTGCGAGTGAGGACAGAGCCGTCGCTGCCGTACCACTACGAGGTCGAACTGCCCGATGGCGACCTGGAGCCGCTGCCCGGCTTCCCCCACGCCGAGGAACTGGCCGAGGAGTGGGAGACGGCGTGCCGCTACCTCGACCTTCGGGGCCCCCTGCACATAGGCGGGTACGCCGACGAGGAGATGGTTCACCTCGACCCGCTGGAAGGTCTGGTGCAGTGCGCGGTGGAGCAGGCGTCGAGGGGCAACTGGGGCAGTGGAGGACCGGTGTCCGGGAACGTCGAGGACTGGGTTCTGCTCGCGAGCTGGAGCCCCGCCCTCGGTGACGTGGCGGCCGGATCAAGCGTCCACTGGGCGATCCAGCGCAAGGACCTGGAGACCGGACGCTTCGACCGGACGTTCACCGACGTGTACTGGAACCCCTGAGCCGGCCGGTTGGCGCCGGCACGTGTCAGCCTGGCCGGCGTACGGGGGCTGACGCCGGCATGAAGGACAACCAGCTACTAGCTCCCATGCCGCCGAACATACCGAGGACCTGCGATCACCGCGCTTGCCCGGTTCATACGGCCCCGTGGAAGTGCCGGTCCACCCCGAGCACCGGGTCCCGTCGGTCCGGCGGGTCACGACGCCGGTCAACTGCACCAGCGACAGGCACGGGCAGCCCGGGCGTCGTGGACGGCACGCGGCAGAGCCGGCGAGGCACACAGCAGCCGGCCGGACGGATCGGCAGAGACGGCCACGCACGAGCGGCCGTGCCGAGAAACCCGGCACGGCCGCTCTCAGTTGGGCGCGGGTGTCAGAGCTGTCCGGCGACGCCGACCACTCGATAGACGCACACGAGGATGATCGCCGCGCAGACGACCTTGGACAGCAGGCGTCGCGAGAGCGATGTCACGGCCACCGCCGCCGAAAGGGCGGCAATACCGACGCACAGCAGTGCTCCGAATGCCCCGTCGTTGTCCCGCCGTCCCGGGAATGCAGCCGGGTTGTCCGCTTCGACCGTCATGGCGAAGCTGAACAGCACCAGGGCCGCCGCCACCGCGTACAGCACGACGGCACCGCAGGACTTGGCGAGGGAAGACGCTCGCATCGTAGTCATCCGATCAGCCCCTCCAGCATTCCCTGTCTGTCGACGATGAGCTGCCCGTACTCCTGCGGAGCGGGATCCGTCAGATAGTAGTCCGGGCCGCCGTTGTAGTACGCGCCGATGTTCTTCACATCGGTACTGGTCAGTTCGTTCCCGCTTCTCATGCCCGCGATCTTGTCCCGCGCCACGGAGAGATAGCGGGCGGCGATGAAGATGTTCTGCGCCGGGTCCTTGAGCGACTCGATGACCTTGCTCTTCTGGAACTGGGTCATGTTGCCCGAGTCGTAGCCCAGCAGATCCCCCGCGGTGTCCACCTGCATGCTCACCTCGCCGAACGACGTGTTGGGGTCACCGGTGAGGATGTTCTTGGCGTCGTCCGCGCTCGGCGGATCACCCCCTACCTCGTTGTATGCGACGCCCGCCAGCAGGTAGGCGGGCAGGTCATACCTCTTCGCGGCGGCGTTGATCACGTCACCGTACTGGCCCACGAAGTCCGCCTTGTAGGCGAACACGTCGGTCTGCTTGATCAGGTAGAGGAAAGCGTCCCAGTCCGACCAGGAGGCCCGCCCCGCCGTGTCGAACCCCGCGGCACCCTTGATGAGGTTGAGGTGCTCCTGGGACATCTGCATCACACCGGCCGCCGTGCAGGCGTCCTTGACGTGGTAGCCGTAGCCCGAGCAGTCCGGTGTCTTGTCCACCATCGTGCTGTCGGGTCCCGTGGAGGTCGGGGACGTACTCACGTCCCAGCCGCCCGCGTCGTTCATCCTGCAGGTGTAGCCGGACTCGTTGCATTCCGCGGGCCGGTGACCGTCGTACTCGACGAAACTGGTCGGGTTGCCGCCGGTGAACGCGTACCGGTTACCGGTGAACGGGTCGGTTCCCAGGCCCATGTCGGCGAGGGCGCCGTTGTACATGTCCCGGGTGGTGAAGCGGTTGAGGCCCGGGTTGTAGTCGCGGAAGCCCATGTCGTAGGTGCCGGACTGGGCGTCCCAGCGCTTGGAGTTGTAGCGGTAGGGGTTGTAGTCCTCCTTGGTGGGGTCGGTGGTGTCGGGTTTGTCGATGCCGGTGAACTCGGACTCGTCGTTGGAGCCGTAGGCGGTGTAGCCGTAGGTGGCCTTCGTGTCGCCGTTGTCGTCCGTCAGGGTTTCGACGTCGGTGTGGCTGTTGTAGCCGTAGTAGCCGTCCTCGGTCGTCCCGTCGGTGTTGTGCTTGATCTGCGACAGGCGCCGGCCCCACGGGCTGTACTGGTAGGACTTGGTCAGCTCGCCCGCGACCTTCTCGCCGAGGACCTCGCTGGACAGACCGAGGTACTCGAAGTCGGTGGTCTTGCCGTCCGCCGTCTTCGAGGCGGTGCGGTCCAGCGGGTCGAAGGTGTACGTGGTGGACTTCATCGCGCCGGTGTCGTCCATCTTCTGGGACTCCACGACGTGGTCGAAGCCGTCGTACACGCTCCGGGAGATGACCTGCCCCTGCGACGTCACCGACTGCTGGCGGCCGAAGGGGTCGTAGGTGTAGTCGGCCGTGACGCCGGAGGTCGTCGCGGTCAGCAGGCGGTTGCGGTCGTAGTGGTAGGCGGTCGTCGTGCCCTTGACCGTCTGGCTCACGACGTTGGCGTTGTCGTCGTGGACGTAGGTTTCCGCGCCCGCGCCGTTGCCCGTCTTGACGGACGTGGTGAGCCGGCCCGCCGGGTCGTAGCTGTAGTCGGTCGTGGAGTCGAGGTACGCCGCGTGGTTGTCGGCGTTCATCTTCTTCGCGACGTCCTGCGCCTTGTTGCCGTTGGGGTCGTAGGCGTAGGTGTGGGAGGCGACCAGCGTGGTGCCGTCCGCCTTCTTCTCCGTCGTCGACTTCAGGGCGCCGTCGAGGTAGTAGGTGTGGTCGACGGTGTTGTCGTTGGCCTTGGTCTCCTTCAGCTTCTGGCCGCGGGCCGTGTACGTGTACGACGTCACCTTCGGGTCGGTGTCCGTCGCCGTCTTGCCGACCGAGACGGCCTTGACCAGTTCGCGCAGGTCGTAGGTGTACTGGGAGAACTGGCTGGGGTGGGTGACCGTCGCCGGCTGCCCGTTCGCGTCGTACGTGTACGACGTGGCCTTCTTCTCCGTGCCGGACAGGGACTCGGTGACCGTCTGGACCTGGTTGAGGCCCGTGTAGGCGACCGTGTAGGCGTCGGTCCGCGCCCCGGACGAGGTGTCGTCGATCGAGGTCAGGTTGCCGTTGACGTCGTAGCCGTAGGTGAACGTCTTCTGTTCGGTGTCCGTGTCGGCGGAGTTGTCGCGGACCAGCTTGACCGCGTCGGCCACCGCCGTGCCCGTGCCGCTCTGTTCCAGTTTCAGCTCGGTGTCCTCACCCTGCTCGAGGGCGTAGTCGCCGAGGGCGACCCAGGTGCCGGGGCCGGTCGTCTGGTTCTTGGTGACGGCCGGTTCGGTGGTGGTGCCGTGGGTGAGGGTGTACTCGGCCGCTGTAGCGGCGCCGGTCACCTCCGGGTACTTCACGTACGCGGTGTACGTGCCGTCCTCGGGGATGTCCAGCGTCCACGTGAAGGCGTCCGTGCCCGTGCCGGCGGCGTGGGTACGGTGGTCGTAGCCCTGCTGGCCGGTACTGTCCCCCGCTGCCCAGGTGCCGGTGGTGGCGGTGTTCTGGGTGTCGGAGTTGTCCACCAGGACCACCGACCTGCCCACCGGGACACCGTCGTCGGAGCGGGACTCGAGCTTGCCGTCGGGGTAGTACGACCACGACATCGTGCGGTTGGAGGAACCGCCCGCCGATGTCAGGGTGCGGGCCGTCTGCTGGCCCAGGTCGTTGTAGTCGTAGGTGGTGGCGATGGACCACGGGTCCGTGGAGGACCTCACCCAGCCGTTGTCGAAGTAGTCGAACACCGTGGTGTTGCGGACCGTCTGCCCCTCGGAGGGCGGCAGCGAGGTCTTCGCCACCCGGCCGACCTTGTCGTACACGGTCTCGGTGTAGACGTTCGGGTCGTTGTGGCGGGCGTCCGCCGGGTCGTAGGGCTGGTACTGCTTGACGGGCCGGTTCAGCGCGTCGTATTCGGTGCGGGCGGTGAAGGCCGTGGTCGTGTCCGCCGCGACGGCCCGCGGGGTGATCACCTTGGTGGTGTTGCCGACCTCGTCGTACTCGTACCGGGTCGTGCGGTAGGTGATCGCCGTCGTGCCGCTGTGCGGGACCTTGACCTCGGCGGTCTTGCCGCGCTCGTCATAGGTGATGAGCGTGGTGTTGTTCTCCGCGTCCGTGGTCGAGGTGACCAGGGAGTCCTTGTCGTAGGCCCGCTTGGTGGTGTGGCCCGCGGCGTCCGTGACCGAGGTGACGCGGTGGTTCAGGTCGTAGGCGGTCCTGGTGGTGTAGTCGGTGGTGTCGGCCGTGGCGTTCTTCTTCGGGTCGACGACCCTGGTGGTGTTGCCGACGTCGTCGTACCCGAAACTGATCGTGTCGCCGACCGCATTGACCACGGAGGTGAGCTGGTAGATCTCGTCGTAGTGGTTCGTCGTGACGTAGTCGGCCGGGTCCGACGTGGTCAGCGTGCCCTTGGGCTCGGTGGTCGTGGTGAGGTGGCCGACCTTGTCGTAGGTGTAGGTGCTCCTGCGCTCGTCCGAGGTGGTGGTGTCCTTCGGCGCGGTCGCCGAGGTGATCTGGTCCGCGGCGTCGTACACGGCGGTGGACACCGCTCCGTTGGGCGCCGTCGACGTGGTGACGTTGTCGTTGGCGTCGTACTCCGGGGCGGGCATGGTGATCAGGTCACCCTCGTCCTGGTTCTTCGGCACCGTGCTGACCAGGGGTCGGCCGAAGGTGTCGTACGTCTGCGTGGTCACCTTTCCGTAGGCGTCGGTGACCTTGGTGACCTGGCCGCGCTCGTCGTAGACGAATTCCGTGGTGTGGGCCAGCGCGTCCGTGATCGTCTCCGGATAGCCGGTCGCGTCGAAGGCCCCGTACGTCGTCGGGTTGCCGTTGGCGTCGACGGCCTTGGTCAGCTGTCCGTGGGCGTCGTATTCGTAGGTCGTGGTGTAGTCGTCGGCGGTGGCCGTGGCGACGCCCTTGGGGTCGGTGACCGTTTTCAGGTTGCCGAAGGTGTCGTAGCCGAACTGCCAGGCGCGGCCCTCGGGCGAGGTCTTGCGCCACAGGTCGGCGGCGTAGCCGTCGGCGCGGGTCTGGTAGTCGTACGTGGCCGCGTCCGCCGGGTGCGTGCCGGGCGCGCAGTCCGTGGCCGGCGGTACGCCGTTCTTGTTGTTCTCGGCGTCGCGCTGCCAGAGAGGGTAGCCGGTCTTCTGGTCGTAGCAGTAGGCGGTCTTCGCGCCGTTGGCCTCCTCCAGGTAGGTGACGTTGTTGTCCGCGTCCCAGCTCATCTTCGTGGTCTGGGACTTGGCGTTGGTGGTCTGGACGGGGCGGCCGTAGTCGTCGGTGACGTACTTCGTCGCGTGGCTCTCGGCGTCCGTCACGGTGGCGTCCGTGAACTTGGGGTTCGCCGTGTCCGCCGCGTAGGTGAAGCCCGTGTCACCGCCGAGGCGGTCGGTAAGGATCTTCGTCCACCAGTGGTACTTCGGGTCGTCGCCGGTCTTGGGGGCGTAGTACGCCAGGTCGGTGCCGTTGCCGCGCGGGTCGGTGGCGGTGACCAGCTTGACGTTCTTGTTGCCCTGCGTGGCGTCGTACGTGAAGCCGAACACCTTCGGCTGGGCCGAGCCCGCACCGTCGGTCAGCTTGGTCAGCAGCGCCTTGTCCGAGTACTCGAAGGTCAGTTTGCGGCCCGAGATGTCGGTCATGGACCGGACGTGGTCCGCGACCTTCGGGAACGGCGCGTCGGCCTTGTCGTAGTAGTCGACGGTCAGGGACTTCCGGCCCGCGGGGTCGGTGATGTACTTGAGGAACTTGGTCGGCTTGTTGTTGGACTTGCGCTCCTCGTACGTGTACGTCTGCGTGTTGCCGTTCTTGTCGACCGTCGAGGTCAGATAGCCGTCGCAGCCGAAGAGGAAGCGGGTGCCGTCCGGGCGCAGCAGGGTCCAGGCGTCCGGGACGGGGTCCTTGTTGGGCTTGCAGTCCAGGCCGGGCTTCATCGTCAGCCGGTAGTGGACGCCGGCCGGGGCCTTCCAGGTGCCGTCGTCCTGCAGGCGGAAGACGTGTGTGGTGCCGTCGCCGTCGGGGAGGCGGACCTCGGTCGGGTTCGGGTTGGGGTGGAAGTCCAGGGGCGCGCCGAGGCGGACGGGACCGGCGAGCTGCGCGGACCAGCCCGCGCCCGAGACGGTGTCGGAGGTGTCGAGCGAGTTGTAGGAGAAACGCGCGAACGTGGTCAGGCCGCGGCCCGGGTTGGTGAACGCGTTGTAGGACCACACGCTGTTGCCGGAGGCCAGGTTGTTCATGACCGTGGAGCCGGCGCCGGTGTTCTTGCCGGTGTAGGAGTAGAACTTCTCCAGGCCCAGCTGGTTGGAGGTGGGGTCCTCGACCGCGACGCTCTGCTTCAGCGGCGGGATGGCGTTCGTGCCGGCCGACAGCCAGCTGCCGTCCGCACTCTTGCGGACGTCCCAGCCCAGGACGTACTCACCGCGCTTGTTGCCCGAGTCCGAGTTGACCGGCGTGGAGACCTTCGCCTGGATCGTGGCCGACTTGCCCGGCAGCAGGGCCGGGATCGGGGTGGCGAGCTGGTTGCCGCCGGTGGTGACGTCGGTGCCGTCGGGGAGCTTCCAGGTGTAGGACAGCTCCCGCTCGCCCGCCGCCCACTGGGCGGAGGTGGTGTTGGTGACCGTGAAGTCCACCGTGTAGGTGGTGTTCGGGGTCATCCGGGACGGCGTCTGCGGGGCGTAGTACGTGTCCTCGGTGGTGGAGTCGACGTAGATGACCTGCATGTACGGGCGCAGCTGCGGGTCGGCGGCCTCGGCGGACAGGAACAGGGTGCGCTCCTGCGGGCCGGAGGCGGACTCGTCCTTGAGCTTCACCGCGACGCCCTTGTTGCCGGCCGGGTCGTCGATCCAGCTCTGCATCAGGCCGGTGGCGTCCCACCAGTGGCGGCCGACGTCCGACACGCTCGCCACGGTGTCGGAGACGGCGGCGGACATGTCACCGCCGGCGCTGCTCCAGGCGGTGGTGGAGGTCGCGTTGTTCCACGTGGCCTGGGTTTCGGAGAAGTCCCGGTTGAGGGCGTGGAGTTCGTAGATCGCGCCGTCGGTGTCGGTGGTGGTCTCCGCGCCCCACATGTACATGCGGTTGTTGATCACCGTGGCGGTGGACGGGATGTCGTCCGTGGGGAACTTCAGCACGGCCCGGGTCTTGCCGTAGGTGCCGGAGTTGTTGCCGACGCTGAGCCACTTCTGGTCGACGTCCCAGGAGCGGATGGTGTCCTGGTTGGTGGACGGCTGGGCGGAGGACAGGGTGGTGTCGGTGACGCCGCCCTGGCTGCCCTGGATGATCTTCATCGTCCGGCCGGCCTTGGGGATACCGACGATGCGGGTCGGGGAGCCGAGCAGTTCCCCGCTCTTCGTCTTCACCGCGATCTGGTAGTAGTACGACTTGTCGATCTCGCCTGCGGCCGAGTCGGGCGTCGGGACCGCGGTGGTGTCCGTGTAGCTGGTCTCCGACGCGCTGATCGGCGCGATCAGGGTCGCCGCCGACGGGGTGAACGCCTGCTGGGTGGAGCGGTGCAGCTGGTACTCCACGATGTCCAGGCCCGCGTCACCGGTGGTGTTGGAGTACGCCTTCCAGGACAGCTCCGGGCCGGTGGAGTGCACCACGGTCGGTGAGTTCAGCGCGGTGCCGACCTTGCCGTAGGTCACCGTCAGCCGCGGGATGGTGGACGTCTCGCCGCCGTAGGCGCCGTCACCGGCCTCGTAGCGGGGGCCGCCGAGCGGGCCGGTGGACGACTCGTCCTTCGCCATCAGCACGAAGCCGTGGTTGGCGGCGGTGCCGCTCACCCACTTCTGCACCGTGTCGGCGACCGGGAACTCGTGCCACTGGTTGTACTCGCCCCTGTTCTTCACGATCTGCGCCGGGTTCACCAGCCGCACCGCGTCCGCGAGCACCGCCGTCGAGGACGAGGCCGGTCCGTCGCCGAGGACGACCTTGCCGACCGTGCCCTTGGTGAAGGGCAGTTGGCCGCCGTCGTTCAGCGACGCCCACACGCCGTTGGTGCCGGCCGTCTGGTCGACGGTGAAGGTCTGGGTGCCGTCCCGGTGCGTGACCGTGTACGGGGCGTTGGTCGCCCGGTCGAAGGCCGCGACGTAGTGCACGTCGACGCGGTAGGTGCCGCTGTCGGTGACCTTCGGCTGCCAGGTGTAGGTGTCCCCGGCGACCGTGTCCTTGTTGTAGTGGTAGTCGTCGCCTATCGCGTACTGCGTCAGCGTCGAGCCGGACGCGGGCCACGATCCCTTCGCGGCCGTGGTGCCCGCGTCGCCGTCGTCGACCTGGACGCTGGTGCCGGACAACTCGCCGACCAGGCCGGACGTGTTGGACCAGGTGGCCGTCGACTCGTCCCAGGCGCCGGTCGCGCGGTGGGCCTCGATGGTGACGTCGTTGCCGTTGGTGGTGTGCGACTGGTCGAAGTAGACGCCCAGGCGGGCGCCGTCGATCTTCACTCCGTCCGGGATCTCGTCCAGCGGGAACTTCAGCAGCGAACGGGAGGTGGCGGACGCGGACGTCTTGCCCGCCGCCAGCTTCCAGGAGGAGTTGAAGTTCACCCCCGGCTGGTCGGACAGGACCATGGTGTCCTGCGAGCCCGACGGCGACGGCGCGATCGTGATCGTCGGGTCGATCACGACCGGATACTGCCGCTCCTTCGCCGCCAGCCACTTCGCGTCCGGCGTGACGGTCAGCTTCCAGCCGTCGCCTGCGCGTTGGAGCTTCTGCGTGACCTTGGCGCTGTACGCGTACCCGTACGGCGACGACGCCGACTTCTTCGCGTCCGTCATGTACGGGGCCGGGACGACCAGCACCGGGGTGTTGGGCAGCTCCCCGAAGAAGGCGATCGAGCCGTCCTCGCGGGCCTTCGGCGTCAGCCCCTCGGTGTCCAGCGTGAACGTGTACGTCACGGGACCGGCGGGCCGCTCGGACAGGGTGATGTTCTCCTTCACCCGGCCCGGACCGACCACGTAGGACAGATCGGCACCGCCGACCGCGTCCTTGTAGGTGACGGTGGAGTCCTCGGCCTCCGGCTTCAGCCGGCCGCTCGTGCCCGCCAGACCGAGGGTGACCGACCGGCCCCCGTCACCGGCCTCGAAACGCAGCAGCCGGCCCGGGTCGGACCCGAACCAGCTGCGACCGGTGTTGGCCGTGTTGGCGAAGTCGAACCCCTTGGCCTTGGTGGCCGCCACCCGGGTGTCGATCGTCTTCCAGGACTTGCCCGCCGGGTCCTTGTAGGAGGTCGGCGCGGCCGTCAGTTCCGCCTCGACCCGCCCGTCGGACAGCTGCCAGAAGCGGGCCGTCGGGGTGCGGTGCGAGGTCAGTTCCTTGACCCTCTTCGCCTTCGGCGCGTTCTTCCCCTTGGGGAGCTTCTGCCGGTCGGCCATGCCGAGACCGCCGTGCGACGGTGGCTCGGGGGTCTCCTTCTCGTCGTTCCCGAGCCAGTCCGAGACGGTGGCGAAGAATCCCTTGTCACCGTCCTTGCCGGAATTCGACGGTGGAGCCGCATAGGCGACTTGCGGCAAGAGCGTGCCCGCAAACGCCGCGGCCACCAGACAGGAGAAATATCTCCTGTAAGGCACCTTCACGTGCATACCTTTCGCCATCGGCGACCCACTCCGCCGAACGCGAATCGGGCGCGCCGAACGAGCCGTCGCGGAGAGTTCCGCACGGCTTGGTGCATAGCTGTGCAGCACCCGGCGAGCAGGCGAAAAATCGGCTCGCGGGGCGCGGCGGCGGGATTATCGACAGGGCGACTGACGGCCTGTCAAGCGAGCACTCAAATCGGGCAATTGACTGACGGAAACGCCGTTGTTTCGCCCGCGTTTGTCCGCTCGATGGCGTCGCCGACTCGCCATGGTGTATAACCGCCCCGCAATTGATCCGGACCGTCGAAAGCCGAGCCCCGTACATGTCAGCCAAGGATTCAGCGGAGAGCACGGAGAACACCGGGAGCACCGAAAAACCGGAGGACTCGGACAGCTCGGCGAACCCGGAGACCCCGGAGGTCACGGCGACCGGTGGCGCCCGGACCGGCGTCCTGATCGCCGCCGTCCTGCTGCTCGCCTGCGCCGGGCTCGTCGGCTACGGACTGCTCGACACCGAGGACGAGCCGAAGCCGTCCACGACCCCGACCGCCGCCGTCACCTACGAAGTCACCGGCGACGGCGCGGCCGAGATCTCCTACCTCGGCCCGGACGAGGACGGCAGGGCCACCGTCGTGCGGGACGCCGAACTGCCCTGGAAGCACACCGTCCAGGTGCCGCTCGGCGAGACCCCCACCGTCGCCGTCGTGCTCGGCGACAAGGGCGGCCAGGCGGCCTGCACCCTCGCGATCCGCGGCAAGCACGTGCAACGCGCCACAGCCGTGGGCGAGTTCGGCCGGGCCACCTGCACGGGTGAGCTGCCCGCCGCCGGCACTTGATCACGTACTCATACTCTCGAAGAAGGAACCCCTTCGTGCTGTCCGAACACGCCACCCTGCCCATACGCCCCCACCAACTCGTCATCGCCGTCGCCACCTGCGGTGCGCTGCTCCTCACCACGGGCTGCGGTGCGGACGAGGGAGACGCGGCGGCGGAACAGGTGGCAGCAGACGCGGGAACGGGCTCGACCGAATCCAGCGCCTCGGCCACGGCCTCCCCCAGCGCGTCCGGCACCGCGTCCGCCTCCCCCTCGGCGTCGGCCACACCGAGCGAGAGCGCCTCGCCGACCGCCGGGGCGACCGCCTCGGCCGCCGGTGAAGCCGGCGATGCGGGCGACGGCGACGGCGACACGGCGGGAGGAACGCGATCCGGTTCCGGTTCCGACACCAGCGCTCAACCGGACCCGGCGCCGGTCGCCGACGCCCCGGACTTCCCGGTCCCCGTCGAGGTCGGCAATGCCACGCAGGTCGTCACGGTCGAGGCCCGCGGCTCCTACGCCACGGTCACCGCGTGGGCCAAGGGATCCACCGGCTGGAAGGCGCAGTTCTCCACCGCCTCCGGGCGGGTCGGGTCCAACGGCGTCACCAACGGGGCTACGCGGCGGCAGGGCACCTGGACCACCCCCACCGGGACGTACACGATCACCGAGGGGTTCGGCGTGGAAGCGGGCGGCACGAGCATGCCGTACCACGTCGTCACGGACGACGACTGGTGGGTGGAGGACCCCGAGTCGGAGTTCTACAACTCCATGCACAGCACACAGGGCGCGGACTTCCCGCTGACCGAGTCCGGCGACCGGGGCAGCGAACACCTCATCGGCTACCCGACCCAGTACGCCAAAGCGCTCGTCATCAACTTCAACCGGTGGCCCGCCATCCCCGGCCGCGGCGCCGGCATCTTCCTCCATGTCAACGGCAGCGGGGCGACGGCAGGGTGCGTCTCCGTCCCCCGGGCCACCATGGACCGAGTCATGAACTGGATCAAACCGTCCGCCCACCCCCGGATCGCCATCGGCTGACCGTCCTGAGCAACCGTTCCGCGGTCGGGCGCCGGGCGTCAGAGCTGTCCGGCGACGGTCAGCCACTCCTGGCCGCCGGGCCGGGAGGTGAGCGACGACTTGCGATCGCCGTCACCGTCGGGTGGAGTGAGCCGGCCACGCCAGGAGAGAATCCCGTGCGTGGCTGAAGAGGCGGGTGCGGATGGGGACGACGCCGGTGCGTGGGCTGAGCGACTGGGTTGGGCGTTCGGGCTTGCGGCGGAGGATCCGGCGGTGCGACGTGCGGCGCTCGGCCGGCTGGCGGAGGCGCAGAGGAAGGTCGAGAACGCGCTCGCCCGGTCCAACGAGCTGTGGCTGCTGACGCGGTCCCTGGGAAGGGACGAGCAGTACCGGGAGCCGGCCTTTCTGCAGGCGCGCCACAGGTATCAGCAGGCCCAGAGGTGTTCGCTGCCCGACGGGGTGTGGGGTGGTCCCGTGGACGGGGATCTGGCGCTGTGGCCGGGGCTGCCCTATGTGTTGCTCTTCCTGGAGTGGGAGGCGAGGTACCCGCTGGAGTGGACGCGGCATGCGAAGGCGTGGGGTACGAAGCAGAGCCTGATCCGGGCGGTGGCCCGCGCTCGCCACGACGAAGCGGTCAAGGCGAAGCTCACCGACCTGGTCGATGTCGTCGTCCGCCGGGCGTATCGCTGCAAGGACCGCGAGTACGTGCGGGTTGCCCGGGCTGTCGACGGCCCTGGGCTACGGGGCAGGCTCGACCGGGCGGCGGAGTCGGACAGTCCGTGGGCCCGTTGCCACGCCGGGTACGTGCTCTGGCTCCTCGACCGACCTGACCTGCCGAACACCCGTCGTGTCTGGCGGACCTGGGTGGCGGGCGAGGGCGCGACGTTGCTGTGAGCCGGCGACCATTGCGCCGGCGCCGGCTGAAGGGCAGCCCGAAAGAGAGCTGTGCAAGCCGTTGGAGTCCCTTCTGGAGGGACTCCCCGTTTCGCCGGGGCCGGGCTGCCCGGGCGGCGAGGTCAGGGGCGGCATGGAGCGGCAGTTGTGCCAGATCACGCTGAGCACGCAGCCGGGCAGGACGGCCAGTCCGAGCAACGGCGCCTGGTTGACGAGCAGGAGCCCGGCAGTGAGCAGGACCAGGTTCACGAGGGTGAGGAACCAGTGGCGGACCACGGCGAACGGCACCAGGACGAAGGCTCTGCGTGCGACGGTCCCGTGCCCGGCGACGTGGGCGAGGGCGACGACGTGGGAGAGCAGCGCGAGGACGGCGACGACGGCGGCCATGGGAACGAGGGGCGGGCCGAGCGGAGTTGTGCGCAGCATGACGACGTCGGCGACGGCGACGCAGGCCGCCAGCAGGTACGGGCTTGAGGTGAGCAGGGCTGGGCGGAAGAGCCGTGCGTAGGCCCGGAGGTACGTGCGAACCGGTGGTTGCCCCGCTCCGCCCGCCTCGTCGAGGTAGGCGAAGGCCGCCGCGAGGGAGGGGCCGGTCAGGAGCAGGAGCGGGCCGAAGAGCAGCGGGTGGCGCCAGGGGTGGTGGTGCAGCTGCAGCGCGGCCAGCAGCGGCAGGTTCGCCGCCGCGATTCCGAGGTTGATGACCAGGATGCGGTGGACGTGGGACCAGAGGAGGTCCCAGGAACTGTGGGCGACGTTGAGGCGCAGGCGTGCGCCGGTGGCGGATGCGGTGGTGGCTCGGCCGGCCATGGCCCCTCCCTTGTTGTCCCCTGACCCTTGATGTCCCTTGACCCTTGATGTCCGTTGACCTTGCTATCCCTTGACGCCGGTGGTGGCGATGCCCCGGACGAAGTAGCGCTGGCCCAGGAGGAAGACCAGGAGGATCGGCAGGATGGACAGCACCGAACCGGTCATGATCATCGCGTACTGGGCGTCGTACTGGCCGATGAACGAGCGCAGACCGAGCTGAACGGTCCACAGGCTGTTGTCCGTGAGGTAGATGAACGGACCCATGTAGTCGTTCCAGGTGTTGACGAAGGTCAGCAGGGCGAGGCTGGCGAGGGCGGGTTTGGACAGGGGGAGGATGATCCGGGCCCAGATGCCGTACTCGCTCAGTCCGTCCAGGCGGGCGGCCTCGCTGATCTCGTCGGGGATGGTCAGGTAGAACTGGCGCATCAGGAAGACGCCGAAGGCGCCGAAGGCCTGGAGCAGGATCAGGGACAGGTGTGTGTTCACCAGTCCGAGCTTCTGCATGATGATGTACTGCGGGATCATGTACGCCTGCCAGGGCACCGCGATGGTCGCGATGTAGCCGGCGAAGAGCAGGTCCCTCCCGGGAAAGCGCATCTTGGCGAAGCCGTAGGCGGCGAAGCTGCCGGTGAGCACCTGCAGGAAGGTGATCACGACGGAGAGGAAGAGCGAGTTGCCCAGGTAGGCGGCGAGCGGGATGTCGGTCCAGATCCGGCTGAAGTTGTCCCAGTGGTACTCCTTGGGCACCCACTCGATGGGCACCGTGAAGACGTCCCGGTCCGCCTTCACCGAGGAGATCAGCATCCAGATGAACGGCAGCAGGATCAGCAGGGCCACGCCGGTCAGTGCCGCGTGGAGCGCGACGCGGCCGACGGTGCCCAGCGCACGGCCGGGACGCCCGCGCTCCGCATCTGCCGTCATGGGCGGCGGGGCCGGTGAACGGGTGCTGTCCTTCCGCAGCACGGTGGTGTTCATCGCTCGCTCCTTCGCTGGAAGTAGAACTGGACGGCCGTGATCACGAGGCAGACCACGAAGAGGGCGAGGGAGACCGCGGAGGAGTAGCCGAAGCGCCCCTGGGTGATGCCCTCCCTGAAGATCAGCTGGGACAGGACGAGGGTGGAGCGGCCCGGGCCTCCCTCGGTCATGACCTGCACCAGGTCGAAGACCTTGAAGCTCTGGATGGTGAGCATCACCAGGACGAAGAAGGTGGTGGGGCGCAGGCCGGGCAGGGTGACGTGCCAGAAGCGCTTGCACGGGCCGGCGCCGTCCACGCGTGCCGCTTCGTAGAGTTCGGCGGGGACGGTCTGCAGGCCGGCGAGGAAGAGGACCATGTAGTAGCCCATGTCGCGCCAGACGCTGGTGACGATGAGCGCCGGCATGGCCCAGTCCGTGGAGGTCGTCCAGCCGGGCGGGTGGGCGATGCCGATGGACTGCAGGAACTGGTTGACGGGGCCCACTTCGGGGCTCAGCAGCATGTTCCACACCACCGCGACGGCGACGAGCGAGGTGATGTACGGGAAGAAGAAGGCGGTCCGGAGGACTCTGACGCCGCGCAGCTTCTGGTTCAGCAGGACGGCCAGTCCCAGCGACACCGCCAGGGTGAGGGGAATGTGTCCGGCCGCGTAGTAGCAGGTGTTCTCGAAGGCGGTCCAGAAGTTGTCGTCGTCCCACATCCGGCGGTAGTTGTCGAGGCCCGCCCACTCGGGAGTGCTGTAGGAGTCCCAGTGGGTGAACGAGACCGCCAGGGCGCCGACGACCGGTACGAGGGTGAGGGCGGCGAAGCCCAGGAAGTTCGGGAGGATGAACGTCCAGCCGATGAGGGTGACGCGGCGGCGCCGGCGCCTGGCCGCGGCGGCGTGCGCCGCGGTGACGTTCGGGGCGGTGACCTTCGCGGTGGGAGGCGGGACTGTGGTCACTGGACGTCGTTCCTCACCCGGTCGTTCATCTCCTTGATGCCCTCGTCGACGGACTTCTCGCCGCTCATGACGAGTTCGTGCTCCTCGGTGAGGATCTGGTCGACGTCGGAGGACTTGTCGCTGACCGGCATCTCGAGCTGCACCCTGGACGGCTGCATGGCCTGCCGCGAGACCGGGTCGTTCGGCATGCCCTCGACCGCGAAGAACCGGTCCGTGATCTTGTCGTCCGAGTAGGCGGGCACGACTCCGATGCTCGCGATGGCGGCGGCGCCCTCCGGACCCGACGCCCAGGTCACGAACTCCTCGGCCTCCTCGGCGTTCCTGGCCTTCTTGTTGACGGCGAACGCCGTCGGTGAGCCGAAGGTGACCGTCTCACCGTTCGCCGAGACCTGCGGCATCGGCGCCATGCCCCAGTCCACGGGGTTCTTGCCCTGCTTCTTCTCCGCCAGCAGCGCTGCCGCCCACCAGGTGCCCATCGGCACCATGGCCGCCTTCTTGGTGGTGAGCTGCGAGTCATAGGTGATGTTCTGGCTGGAGGCGGTGGAGAAGGGCAGGGTGGCCTTGGCCTTCTGCAGGTCGAGGGCCATCGCGTACTGGTCCTTCATGAACCCGTAGTCGCCGCCGAGCAGGTCGCCGCCGGTCTGGGCGGCGGCGATCGCCTGCACCACGGAGCGCCAGGTGTGCAGGTAGGTGCCGTACACCTTGGAGGGGCCGGACCCCTTGGTGGTCTTCTTGGCGAGGTCCGCGAAGTGGGACCAGGTCAGGTGCGAGAGATCGGCGTCGCCGATCAGCGCCCTGTTGTAGTACAGGACCCAGAAGTCCTGCCGGTACGGTATGGCGTAGTACTGGCCGTCCAGGTCGAAGTCCTTGAGCCCGGAGTAGGACGCCTGGGGCAGCTTCTTCACCTGGTCGGTGAGCGGTTCGAGTTGGCCGCGCGTGGCGTAGCGGGCGTAGTCGGTGACGTTCTTCATGGTGAGGACGTCGGTGGTGTCCCCGCCGGCCAGCATGGTGGTGACCTTGTCGGGGTAGTCCTCGGCGAGGATGTCGACGGGCTGTACGTCGATGTCGGGGTGCTTCGCCTCGAAGCCGTCGATCAGCGCCTTCCACTCCGGCGTGGTGTCGTAGTTCCACAGGGCGATCTTGACGACGGTGCGGCCGTCGGAAGTGCTGGTCGAGCCGCTGGCGTCGCAGCCGGCGGCGACCAGGGCCGCGGCCATGACCAGGGGGACGACGGTGGTGAGGTTCTTCTTCGTCTTCATGTCGTTGGCTCTCCTTCGAGCGGTCGGATACGACGTGGGGGTCGAGTCGCGGCGGGTCATGCGCTGAGGCCGAGGGCCCAGTGCTCCTCGGTGATCTCTGCCTGGAGGGGCCGGCGGGAGGCCCAGCGGGACAGCTCGTCCAGCACGTGGTCGGTGAGCCGCCCGATCTCGGTGCCCAGCGAGCCCGCGATGTGCGGGGTGACCATCACGTTCGCCACCTGCCGCAACTGGGAGTCGACGGGCAGCGGCTCGGGGTCGGTGACGTCGAGGATCGCGAACAGCCGCCCGGAGCGGCACTCCGCGGCCAGGGCCTCGGCGTCGACGAGGCTGCCGCGGGCGGTGTTGACGACGGTCGCGAAGTCGGGGAGCCGGCGCAGTTGCTCCGCGCCGATGAGGTGGCGGGTCTCGGCGAGTTCCGGAGCGTGCAGCGAGAGCACGTGGACCTGCGGCAGCATCTCGTCGAGCGTCACCAGCCGGGCGCCGGCCCGGGCCACCTCCTCCGGATCCGCATAGGGGTCCGCGACCAGGCACTCCGTCCCGCTGATCACTTTGAGCATCTCGACCACGCGCCGGCCGATGCGGGAGAACCCGACGAGGCCCACGGTGCGTTCGAAATTGGACAGGTCGCCGTAGCCGCTCACCGAACCCCAGCCGCCGTAGGCCCGTTGCCGGTCGGCCGCGAGGAAGGGGGCCTTCTTGCCGGCGAAGATGATCGCGGCCAGCGTGTACTCGGCCACCGGCACGGCGTTGGCGTCCGCGGCGCTCGTCACGCGGATCCCTCTACGCCAGACGTCCGGTCCCACCAACTCCCGCACACTGCCCGCGGCGTGCATGACCGCCCTCAGCCGGGGCGCCGCGTCGAGGCGCGAAGGGGTCAGTGCCGGCGCTCCCCACGAGGTGATGAGCACCTCGGCACGTGCCAGGCGAGCGCGGGCCTGCGGTGTGTCGAGTTCGTCCGTCCAGAAAGGGTCGTCCAACGCCACCACTTCGGACAGGCGTTGCAGCCGAGGGCGGTCGAAGTGCGCCTCGAGGCTCGGCCTGCTCATCACGACCAGAGCAGGGGGCTTGGTCTGCATGGGGTACGGGCTCCCATTCATAGGGGGAAGTGCCACTTGGGTTGAGGCGGAGTGGCCGGAACGCGTGGGGTAAGGAATAAGGGGTGGGCGCACCGCACCACCAGAGCCCCAGCCATAAGCGAAAGAAATCGATCACGTTCGAACATTCGCTGCGAGGCGGCTACTCGGCGTTCACCTTCGGCACCTGGCCCGGGCGGACCCGGCGGTCAGCGGTCAGCGGTCAGCGGTCAGCGGTCAGCGATGACACCGAGCTCGCTCGTCTCGGGCGCGGGCTCGGGCTACAGCTGTTCCGGCTCGGGCGCGGTCCCGCAGGATTCGCGAACCACCACGTTCGGCCACAGCTCCAGCCGGTGAACGGGCCAGTCCCCGCCGACCTCGGCCACCTTCGCCAGCACCAGTTCCGCCGCGAGTACGCCGAGGCGGTGCTTCTGCGGCCGCACCGCGGTCAACGGCGGGTCGGACGCCGCCCCGATCTCGTCGTCGTAGGTGACGATCGCCAGCTCGTCCGGGACGCC
Organism: Streptomyces sp. NPDC085944; assembly: GCF_040686295.1. NCBI lineage: Bacteria > Bacillati > Actinomycetota > Actinomycetes > Kitasatosporales > Streptomycetaceae > Streptomyces > Streptomyces sp. NPDC085944. The sequence goes on from NZ_JBFBJX010000023.1 coordinate 70,337, forward strand.
GATGCCCAGCTCCCGGCCCTGCTCGATCAGACCGATGGCTTCACGGTCCGAGTGCACGAGCAGCCCTCGCACGCCGAGGTCCCGACTGCGCGTCAGCACGTCTGTGTACGCTTCGGCCCAGCCCGGGGACCCGTACGAGGGCACCTCGATGTCGAGCCCTTCGTGGGAGTCGAGCCGCAGGGTGTCCACCGCGTCCTGCCACCCGGTGCGCAGCGCGGTGCTCGTAGGGCTCTGACGGGTGGTGATCAGCGCGACGCGGCGGTGCCCCAGTGTCACGAGGTGCCGCACGGCCAGGCCGGCGCCCAGCGCGTGGGCGGTCATGACGGCGTCCAGGGCAAGGGTGGCCAGTTCCTGGGGCGGGCGGCGCTCGACGAGGACGACGGGCACGGTGAGTGAGCGCAGCCAGCGCAGCAGTTCCATGGCGCCGTCCCCCGTCGTGGTGGGGGCGATGAGGAGTGCCTGCACACCCCGCTCGAGGAGGGCGTTGACCTGTCGTCGGTCCTCGGCGGGGTCGTCCCAGCGTGAGGCGCGCATGACGAGTCTGCCCTGGGCGGCGGCCACGGCGGCGTGCGCGCCCTGGATGACATGCGGCCAGTAGTACTCGACGGAAGGCACCACCATGCCCACCAGGGTCCGGGCCGCCATCGGCCCGTAGGCGCCGGACACCCCTTCCCGGGTCTGAGGAGTCTGTGCCCTGTGCGGCAGGGCGACGCCGCCGTGCACGCGCTGCACCAGGCCCCGGTCCGCCAGCAGCGTCACGTCGCGACGTACCGTCACGGGGGTGACGCCCAGCTGTTTCACGAGGTCGGCCAGCCGCACCATGCCGTGCTTGCGAACCGCGGCAAGGATGCGTTCCTGACGCTCGGCCGCCAAAGGCATCGCCGGTACCCCCTCAAGCCATGCCCCGGAAGCGGGGCAGTCGGCTTCACGCTATCTTTTCTGATCGGACCGACACCGGCAGAGTGACCCGTCGGCCTGTGCGACTCAGGACCAGAACCGGACCCTCACCGGCCCCGTCGGCATCGCGCTTCGCCTGCGGCGGGCCGGAGCAGCATCAGCAGCGCGGTCAGCGCCGCCGCGCCGGCCAGGATCAGCAGGACCGTCCGGTCGGACACCGCAGCCCCGATGCCCGACAGCCGTTCCTCCAGGGCGAACTCGGTGTCGGTGCTGAGCACCGACGGCAGTGCGGAGGTGCCGTCGAAGGTCAGGAACGCCACCCCGAGCGCGACGAAGAACAGGCCGCCGATCAGGGCGGTGCTGTGCAGGGTCAGCGGGCCCGCCCGGAAGGTCCGGCCCCGCAGCCAGCGCCTGCCGCCCAGGTCGAACCGGTCCCACAGCAGGGCGAGTACGAACATCGGAACCGCCATGCCGAGCGCGTAGACGGCGAGCAGGACGCCGCCGTGCAGGGGGTCGCCGTCCACGGCGGCCACGGTCAGGATGCCGCCCAGGACCGGCCCCGCGCAGAAGCCCGCCAGCCCGTAGACCGTGCCCAGGGCGAGGACCGACAGGGCCGAGCCCGAACGGCGCCCGCCCGCGGCCTGCGCCATCCGGCGGGAGCCGAAGCCCAGTCCGGCGATCTGGGCCACGCCCAGGGCGATGACCGTCCATCCTCCCGTCGTCACCAGGGCGTCCCGGTGACCGTAGAAGAGGCGGCTGGCGAAGGAGCCCGCCACGCCGAGCGGGACGAGGGTGGTGCACAGGCCGACGTAGAACAGGCCGGTGCGCGCCACCAGTCGGGTGCGGCTGGTGAAGGAGTAGGCGAAGAAGGCGGGCAGCAGCAGTGCGCTGCACGGACTGAGCAGGGCCAGGAGCCCGCCGAGGAAGGCCATCGCCAGGCCGGCCTCGCTCACCGTCCGGCCGCCTTGGCCGTGTCCGCCGCGGTCTCGACGGCCCTTTCGAAGGTGTCCGTGGGCTGGGCGCCCAGGATCGGCCTGCCGTTGACCAGGAAGGCCGGGGTGCTGGTCACACCGAGGTTGTAGCCCTCCTCCTGGTCGGCGCGCACAGCGCTGCGGGCCTGGTCGGAGGCCATGTCGGCCTGGAAGCGCTCGATGTCGGCGACGCCTGCCTCGCGGGCCATGGCGATGAGGTTCTCGGCGTCGAACGCGCCGGAGTTGCGCTCGCGCGGCTTGCCGTAGGCGACGTCGTGGAACTCCCAGAACTTCTGCTGCCGCCCGGCCGCCCAGCCGGCCAGCGCGGCCTGCTCGGACTCCTCGCCGAAGATGGGGAAGTTGCGCCACTCGATGCGCAGGATTCCCTTGTCGACGTACGAGCGCAGCAGTTCGGGCTTGGTCGTGCGGGCGAACCGGCCGCAGAACGGGCACTGGAAGTCGGAGTACTCGATCAGGACGACGGGGGCGTCCGCGCGTCCGACGGCCAGCGGGTCGGACGCGTCGCGGCGGGCGAGGGCGAGCAGGCTCTCGTCGGCGGGCGCGGGGGCGGCGGAGCCGGTGACGGCCGCGGGCTCGCCGGCCTTCTCCTCGCGGGCGTCCGAGCCGTCGAGCGTCGGGGCGAAGGCCGCGGTCACCGCGGCGGCGGTGAGAACCGCGGCGGCCGTGACGGTCCGCCTGCGGTTGCGGCGGGACGAGGACGGGGTGGATCCGGTCGATCCGGTCATGGGGCACCTCAGACGTCGAGGGAGGGAAAGGGGAAAGGGTGTGGGACCGGGCCCCGGGTCAGGGGGAAGCCGTGACCGGGCACTCGGTCTGGGAGGACAGGCGACGCAGCGCGGCTTCTGCCAGCAGACCTGCCGACAGGACGGCCAGCAGCGGCTGCAGCGGAGCCCAGTAGCTCAGGGCGCCGGAGGCTCCGAGGAGGAGAAGGACGAGTTTGTTGCAGACCGGGCAGCCGACGGCGAAGAAGGACAGCACCCCGCCGATCGCCCCGAGACGGCCGCCGTCGGCGGTTCGCGGCTCCGGGGCGGACGAGGGCTCTCGCACGGCGGGCCCGCGCACGTAGGTGCTCAGGACGATGCCGGCCAGTGCGGCCGTGACGGCGAGGGCGGGGTAGTTCCACCACTGCACGGGGACCGACCGGCCGAACAGCGGGTTGGGCACCACGTCGGTGGGCGCGCCGACCAGGAGCGCCGTGGCCAGGGCGCCCGCGCCCGCCACGGTCCACTGTCGGGACCGCCAACCGCTCAGCGCCTCACCCGCCCGCCGCCAGGAGCGCCGGGAAGAGGACATGCCGAAGAACTCCGTTTCCGAGGAATCAGGGACGCGGCCTACGGGCCGGTCTAGATCCGCAGAACGGAGTGGAGGGTCGCCGGGGGCGGATCGGGGCCGCCTGCCGACGCCCCGAAGTGCTGTGACACGAGTGGCGCGGAATCGGTGTCCGGGGACGCGAGTCCGGCGCGGCCTCCCGAAGTGGACGGCGGCGGCGGATTCTCCGCCCGCTGCACGCCGTGGTCGCCGACGGCCTTCTTGCCGCACGGGGCCGCCGCACCGTCCGACGGTTCGGCGACGGTGTCGACGGCGGCGACGGCAACTCCGGCACGGGCGGCCGCGGCCGCATCTGCCGCATCCGCTGTGTTCGCCGTGTTCGCGACGGCGTGCGGTCGCTCCGCGGTGGGCGGGAGCGCGTCCTGTCCGCCACGTTCCGCGTGGCCGAAGACGCACAGCAGCGCGACCACGCCCACGAGCAGCGCCAGCACACCACGGAACCGGGCGTGCGCCCGTCCCTGTGCCGCTCGCTTCATCGCCGCTCCCGCGCCGTCAGGCCGTCCGTGGTCGCGGCCAGCCTAGGTCACCCGCGCCGGGGGCCGGCCACCCAGGGGCCGGTATCCGCGGGCGGCGGCTTTCCGGGGAACCCTTGACGCTCTTCGTACAGGGCCACGACAGAACCGGTGTGAATTCGGGATTGGGTAAGTATCGCAGAAATCGTTCACTCGACTGCCGCGCATCCGACGGAGTAGGCAGACGTTACTTCGGATATGACCGAGGAACACGGGGAATTGACGGCGCTTGGCCCGTACACCTACAGGCCCGGCAGAGCTCACTGTCCGTCACCGAGCGACGGAACTCTGACCAGAGGCGGGCACCCCGTCCCTCTCCGTGTGACCGAGCCGGTCCTGCAGCGCTTCCTGGACGTCATGACCGAGTTGGAGAGCGGCCTCGCCGAGCGGTGGGGCCGTGCGCAGGGCTCCCTGACGTGCACCCGGGCGGAGTGATCCGCACCTCGTGTACGAAGAACCCACTCACCCCCGCATGCCGTACGGCGAAGGCCCGTTCCACGCCACGGGCAGGGGCCGGCACCGCGCGCCCGAGCAGGCCTTCCAGGAGACGCTGGTCCCGCCCGAACCCGGCTGGGACCCCGCCGAGGAGCTCGCCTTCCTGCTCCAGGACGCGATGGAGCAGCAGACCGGCGTCCCCTCCCCCTCCGTCACGGACACATCGGCGCTCGCACCCGCCCCGGGCACACCGCTGAGCAATCTCCAGGAGATCACGGCGGAGTTGCCCCCGTTGAGGGAGTCCCCGACGAGTCACCGCAGGGTCCGCAGAGGGAGAAGGGTGAGCCGGCTGCGCGCCGCGAGCCTGTTCGTCGCCGCGCTGGCCGCGGTCATCGCGGCCTCCGTGAGCCTGTTCGGCGGCATGGTGGCCTACGAACCGTTGCGTCTGGCCGCCGTGACCCGCACCCGGGGCAGTGTCGTGTCGTGGTGGCCCCTGCTGGTCTACGGCCCCTGGCTGGTGGCGTCGCTGGCGGTGCTGCGGGCCGCGCTGCACCAGCGCCGCGCGGTGCACTCCTGGGCCGTCGTCCTGCTGTTCTCGGCCATCGCGATGTTCCTGTGCATCGTCGAGGCGCCCAGAACCGTCAGCGACGGCGCGGCGGCCGCCCTGCCCGGCCTGGCCTCGCTGGTCTGCTTCCAGCAGGTCGTCCGGCAGATCACGCTCACCCGTCCGCCGCGGCGGGCGGTGCCGCGCCACCGGCAGCGCGCCGCCGTCACACCGGGTGACGATCCGTCGGGCAAGGGGGTCTCCGAGGGGGTGTCCCTTCCGCAGCAACGGCAGAATCAGGTGTGCCCGCCGCGGCCGGGCACACGCCCCGGGAAAAGAATCTGACCCCGAGCGCAACAATGCGGTCGGAACAGGGTTCCATTCCCTCCGCGGGACGCGGAGGGCGGGGAGAATGCGAAGGAAACGGAACTCCGACTGTCGTCGTGGGGCGTTCCTTCGACAGGTTCGGACACCGGCCGTCGCGAGGGGTCAGGAGGCCGTCAGGGTCACGTCCCGCGCCTGCCGGGCGTGGAAGCTCGGGAGCGGCACGATGCCCATGGGGCGCAACTCCATGAGGGTGGCTTCGACGTGGGCCGCGCCGGGCTCGAGGACGACCGTGTCGGGCGTGCCGGTGTTGACCCAGCGGTGCTCCAGTCCGTCGCAGACCGCGCGGGTGCCGCCGATGCCGTACCGGACGGACGGGTCGCTCTGGCTCACGTTGGAGCTGACGAAGACCGGGCCGGTGCCGCCGGTGCAGTGGTAGGTACCGGAGAGGGTGACGCTGCCGTCGGCGGCGATGCGGCCGATCGGGTCGACGGTCACCGACTCCGTGACGAGGCGGGCGTCGTCGGGGGCGGCCGGGGCGGCGGGCGCGGCGAGCAGGAGCAGGGCGGCGCCGGCGGCCGTGGCGAGGGCGGCGGATCGTACGCGCATGGGGGAACCTCCCGGTGGGTCGGAATGATGGGTTCCACTGGTACCGGGCGGAGGGTCGGGCGGGAGTGACCGTCACCCCTTCGGTGGCGAGTCCGTGTCACCCCTCGGTGGCGAGTCCGTGTCACCCCTCGGTGGCGAGTCCGCGTCGGCCGTCGTGGAACCGTCGCCGGCTTGTGCGGGTGTCGTCACGCTTGCCACCGGGGTCTTGGCGGCGACTCGCCGGTGGGCGCACGGTCGGTGCACGCGACGGTCCCGACGAAGGGACGGTCTCCCGACACGGAGGTGCGCCATGTGTACCCACCGGCCTTCCTGCCCGGCAACCGACGCCCGTGGGCACGTCGTCGCCGCCCACCCGGAGCAGGGGTGGCACCTGCTGTGCGACGGCACGGTCGTCTTCGACGACACCGGCGAACTGCGGTCCGACGGCCTGGTCGTCGCCCCGCACCGGCTGCCGGTCGGACATCTGACGACGGCCGCCTGACCGCTTCCGCCGGCCGGCCCGGCAGCGGTCGACAGGAGCCAGTAGGGATCAAACGGGGGCCGGTGAAGTCATAAGGTCTGCGCTTCCCGGCGACGAACTCCCGCAGCAGAGTCGCGAGCAGCTCCGGCTGGTCCTCGGGGATCAGCGTCCGGCTGTCCTCGACCTCCACCAGCCTCCCTGGGGGAGGAGTTCGGCCAGGCGTCGGCCGTGGGCGCGGGGCATCATCAGGTCCTCGGTCGCCCAGACGACGAGTGCGGGCCGGTCGAACCTCCGCAGACCCTGGGCGGCTTCCAGGAGTTCGTCGCGGCGCACGTGCGTGCCGTAGTGCCGGAAGTCGCGGCGGATCGCCGGATCGGTGCGCAGCGGGTGCAGCCAGCCGTCGACGACCGCGTCCGGCACCGGCCGCTTGGTGAGGGCGCCGATGCCGACGGGCAGGCGGCGCAGCGGCTTGAGGCCCAGGGTGCGGACCAGCGCGGCCACGTCGCCGGGCGTCCGGCAGGCGACGCCGATCAGCTTTCCCGGCAGGCCCGGCGGGTAGTTGTCGAACGCCTCGCACGCGACGAGGGCCAGCCGTGCGAGGCGCTGCGGGTGCCGGGCGGCCACCGTCTGGGCGCGTCCGCAGTCGTTCTCGACGAGGGTGACGTCAGTGAGGTCGAGGCGGTCGAGGAGCTCGGCGATCATTTCGTTGACCAGGTCGGGGGTGGGCGGCCGGCGCATCGGGCGGCGGTGGGCGCCGTAGGGCAGGGTCGGCGCGATCACCCGGTGGTCGGTGCGCAGGTCGGCGATGACCTTGCGCCAGACGGTCCGGATGGGGGCACCTCCCGCGCGAGCGAAGCCGAGCGTGGGGGAGGACGAGGCCGTGGAGGAGGACGAAGACCGGGCCGTCGCCGGTGTCCTCGTACTCGATGGTTCCCGCGCTCAGTTCGATGTCCGACATGCCGGAATGGTAGGCGCGGCGGGTGCGCTACGGCAGTACGGCGAACCCGTCGAGTTCGACCAACGCCCTTTCGTCCCAGAGTCGTACGACCTCCACGACCGCCATCGCCGGGTAGTCGCGGCCGGCCAGCTCCCGCCAGGTGCGGCCGAGGTCGGCGGCGTGGGTGCGGTAGGCGGCGACGTCGGTGGCGTAGACGGTGACGCGGGCGAGGTCGGCGGGGGTGCCGCCGGCGGCGCGCAGGGCGGCGAGGAGATTGGTGAGGGCCTGCTCGAACTGGGCGGGGAGGGTGTCGCCGGTGGTCTTGCCGTCGGTGTCGAGGGCGGTCTGGCCGGCCAGGAAGACGACGCGGGTGCCGGTGGCGACGACGGCGTGGGAGAAGCCGGTGGGCGGGGAGAGTTCGGGCGGGTTCACCCGTTCGGCGGTCATGCTCCGGCCTCCTCGGTGGTGGTGTCCTTAAGCCTGCTGAGTCTCGTACGTCCGGTACAGCTCCTTGGCGACGATGCCGCGCTGCACCTCGCTCGCGCCCTCGTAGACGCGGGGTGCGCGCACCTCGCGGTAGAGGTGTTCGAGGAGGTGGCCACGGCGCAGGGCGCGGGCGCCGTGCAGCTGGACGGCCTTGTCGACGACGTACTGGGCGGTCTCGGTGGCGAGGAGTTTCGCCATCGCCGCGCGCCGGGGGACGTCCGGCGCGCCCGCGTCGTACGCCGTCGCCGCCGCGTACACCATCAGGCGGGCCGCCTCGGTGCGCAGTGCCATCTCGGCGACCTGGTGGGAGACGGCCTGCAGGTCGCGCAGCTTGCCGCCGAAGGCGTCGCGGGCGGTGGTGTACGCGAGGGTGGCGTCCAGGGCGGCCTGCGCCATGCCGACGGCGAAGGCTCCGACGCTCGGGCGGAACAGGTTGAGGGTGTCCATGGCGACCCGGAAGCCGCGGTCCGGTTCACCCAGGACGTCGTCCGCGCTGACGGGCACGGCGTCGAAGGCGAGGGCGCCGATGGGGTGCGGCGAGAGCATGTCGATCGGGGTGCCGGTGAGGCCGGGGCGGTCGGCGGGCACGAGGAAGGCGGTGACGCCGCGGGCGCCGGCGCCGGGGGTGGTGCGGGCGAACACGGTGTAGAAGTCGGCCTCGGGGGCGTTGGAGATCCAGCACTTCTCGCCGGTGAGCCGCCAGCCGGGGCCGCCCGCGCCGCTCCCGGCGTCAGGTTCCGCCCGCAGCGACAGGGCCGCCGCGTCGGACCCCGCGTCGGGCTCGCTGAGGGCGAAGGCGGCCACCGCGGTGCCGTCGCTCACGCGGGGGAGCCAGCGGGCGCGCTGGGCCTCAGTGCCGTGGGCGTGCACCGGGTGGGCGCCGAGGCCCTGGAGGGCGAGGGCGGTCTCGGCCTCGGTGCAGGCGCGGGCGAGGGACTCGCGCATCAGGCACAGGTCGAGCGCGCCCGAGGTGAACAGGCGGGGCAGCAGACCGAGGGCACCGAGCTCGGCGACCAGGGCGCGGTTGACGCGGCCCGGCTCGCCCTTCTCCGCGAGCGGGCGCAGCCGTTCGGCGGCGAGGGCGCGCAGCTCGTCGCACCAGGTGAGTTGTGCCGGTTCGAGCGAGAACGCGGTCATCAGCCGTCCCTTCCCCTGCTCCCCTGCCCTGCCTGCGCCCGACTTCCGGCCCACCGGACGGGCCGCCGAACGGGCCGCCCGTCCACGACCCAGGCTATCGCGCCCCGTTGACTGTCGTCACCAACACGATACGCTCGTTGCGCGAGCCCACCACGACAAAGGGGGCGAACCGCCATGGCCGATCCGCGCCACGCGGACCCGCACCGCTCCGCCCACGTCGACACCTTCGCGCGGGACCACCTGCCGCCCCCCGAGCAGTGGCCGGAGCTTCTCTTCGAGCTGCCCGAGCTGCGCTACCCGGCCCGGCTGAACTGCGCGGCCGAGCTGCTCACCGGCCCGCTCGACGACCGCCCGGTCTTCCGCACCGCGTCCGGGGACACCTGGACCTACGGCGGGCTGCGGGAGCGCGTCGACCGGATCGCGCACGTGCTGACCGGCGACCTCGGTGTCGTCCCGGGCAACCGGGTGCTGCTGCGCGGCCCCACCACCCCGTGGCTGGCCGCCTGCTGGTTGGCGGTGCTGAAGGCGGGCGGGGTGGCGGTCACCGTACTGGCCCAGCAGCGCCCCCACGAGCTGCGCGCGATCTGCGACATCGCCCGGGTGCGGCACGCGCTGTGCGACGTCCGGGCGGTCGACGACCTCGCCAAGGCGGAGATCCCCGGCCTGCGCATCACGGCCTTCGGCGGAGACGCGCCGGACGACCTGCGGTCCCGTACGGCGTCCGGCGCGGTGCCCGGCACGCCGTACGAGGCCGTCGACACCGCCGCCGACGACGTGGCGCTCATCGCGTTCACCTCCGGCACCACGGGGCGCCCCAAGGGCTGCATGCACTTCCACCGCGATGTGCTGGCGATCGCGGACACCTTCTCCGCGCAGGTGCTGAGGCCGCGCCCGGACGACGTCTTCGCGGGCAGCCCGCCCCTCGGGTTCACCTTCGGGCTCGGCGGTCTCGTGATCTTCCCGCTGCGGGCCGGGGCGAGTGCCCTGCTGCTCGAACAGGCGGGGCCCAAGCAGCTGTTGCCGGCGATCGCCGAGCACCGGGTGTCGGTGCTGTTCACCGCGCCGACGGCGTACCGGACGCTGCTGGACGAGCTGGACGCATACGACGTGAGCAGCCTCAGGCGCTGCGTCTCGGCGGGCGAGAACCTGCCCGAGGCCACCTGGCGGGCCTGGCACGGGCGCACCGGCCTGCGCATCATCAACGGCATCGGTGCCACCGAACTGCTGCACATCTTCGTGTCCGCGGCGGACGACGCGATCAGGCCCGGCACGACGGGCGTTCCGGTGCCGGGGTGGCACGCGCGCGTGCAGGACGAGCGGGGCGGGCCGGTGCCCGACGGGGAGCCGGGGCTGCTGGCGGTGCGCGGGCCGGTCGGGTGCCGCTACCTCGCCGATCCGCGGCAGCGCGAGTACGTGCGCGACGGCTGGAACGTCACCGGGGACACCTACGTCCGCGAACCCGACGGGTACTTCCGGTACGTGGCCCGCGCCGACGACATGATCATCTCCGCCGGGTACAACATCGCCGGGCCGGAGGTGGAGGACGCGCTGCTGCGCCATCCGGACGTGGTGGAGGCGGCGGTGGTGGGCCGGCCCGACCGGCACCGGGGTCAGGTCGTCGTGGCGCACGCGGTGCTGCGGGAGGGGGCCGTGCGGGACGCGGACGCGCTGCGCTCCTTCCTGCGGTCGGAGCTGGTGCCGTACAAGTGCCCGCGGGAGATCGTCTTCCTGGACGCGCTGCCGCGCACGGCGACCGGAAAGCTCCAGCGCCATCGCCTCCTGGACGCTCCCGGCCCCGGTCCCGGTCCCGCCGCCGCTCCCGGTGCTCGTCCGGATGCCCTGGGCGGCCGGGCCTGACGCCGACGACATAAGATGATCAACGTGTCCGACCAGCACGTGCAGTACGCCCCAAGGTCCCTCATCGTCACGCTCTACGGCGCCTACGGCCGTTACGCGCCGGGCCCGGTGCCCGTCGCCGAGCTGATCCGGCTGCTGGCGGCGGTCGGGGTGGACGCGCCCTCCGTACGCTCGTCCGTGTCCCGGCTGAAGCGGCGCGGGCTGCTGCTGCCCGCCCGTACGGCCGAGGGCGCGGCCGGTTACGAGCTCTCCGCCGAGGCCCGCGAGTTGCTGGAGGACGGAGACCGGCGCGTCTACGCCACCGCACCCCGCGAGGACGAGGGCTGGGTGCTCGCCGTGTTCTCCGTGCCCGAGTCGGAGCGGCAGAAGCGGCACGTCCTGCGCTCGCGCCTGGCCGGGCTCGGCTTCGGCACCGCCGCCCCCGGCGTGTGGATCGCCCCGGCCCGGCTGTACGAGGAGACCCGGCACGCCCTGGGCCGCCTGGGCCTGGACTCCTACGTGGACTTCTTCCGCGGGGAGCACCTGGGCTTCACGCCGACCGCCGATGCGGTGGCCCGCTGGTGGGACCTGGCCGCGATCGCCAAGGAGCACGAGGCGTTCCTCGACCGGCACGCGCGCGTACTGCACGACTGGGAGCGCCGCGCGGACACCCCGCCCGAGGAGGCCTACCGCGACTACCTCCTCGCCCTGGACTCGTGGCGGCACCTGCCCTACACCGACCCGGGGCTGCCGGCCCGGCTGCTGCCCGGGGACTGGCCGGGCACGCGCTCGGCGGCCGTCTTCCGGGCCCTGCACGAGCGGCTGCGCGACGCGGGCGCCCGCTATGCGGACATGGGGCCCGCGACGGGATCAACTTCACTTTCCGGACAGTGACTTACGTCACATTCAAACGGGATCAGCGAACCTTCAGCCCTCTCAGACCCTCTTCTCAGGTTTCCCACCTACCGTGCGGAGGCATGAGTCTCGCGCGCAACTTGAACCGGGCCCTCACCGTCACCACCGGCCTCCAGGTACGGAGAGCACCCCGGGCGGCGAAGGGGAAGCAGGGGAAGAAGTCCGCCGCGGCCGAGCCCGCGGCACGGCAGGCGGCCGACTACCGATGTCCGCCGGCCGGGGAACTGGCGACCGAGCGCCTGCTGCGCCGCCCCGTCTTCATCATCTCGTCCATCCGTTCCGGCTCCACCCTGCTGCGCATGATGATGGGCGCCCATCCGCGGCTGCACGCCCCGCACGAGCTGCACATCGGCCGGCTGGAGGTCACCTGCACCAACTGGCACTCCGAGCGTGCGATGAGCGAACTCGGCCTGCTCCGCGGCGACCTGGAGCACCTGCTGTGGGACCGGGTCCTGCACCGCGACCTCACCAGGTCCGGCAAGGACCACGTGGTCGAGAAGACCCCGGCCAACGCGTACATGTACCGGCGCCTCAAGGACTGCTGGCCCGACGCGCGCTTCGTCTTCCTGCTGCGCCACCCCGAGTCGATCGCCCGTTCCTGGCACGAGAGCGACCCGGCGAAGCGCCCGCACGACACGGCCGTCACGGACGTGCTGCGCTACATGACGGCCGTCGAGGAGGCCCGCACGGCCGACGCCGACGGCTTCACCGTGCGCTACGAGGACATCACCGACGACCCCGAGCGCGAGATGCGCCGCCTGTGCGCGTACCTCGACGTCGACTACGCGCCGGCCATGCTGAACTACGGCAGGAAGAGCAGCGCCGAACTGGTCCGGGGCCTGGGCGACTGGCGCGAGAACATCCGCACCGGCACCGTGCAGCCCGGCCGCGCGCTGCCCCGACAGGACGAGATCACGGAGCGGCTGCGCCCGATGTGCGCGGCCTGGGGCTACACGTCCTGACGGGGGCCGTGCAGCGTCAGCCTCGGCTTGGGGGCGTCGGTGCGTCCGGTGCGCGGCGGTCGGCTGCCCGCCCGGTACGGCGCCGGCCAGACGGCGCCCGGCCCGTCGTAGCCCTGCTCGGCGGCGGCGTGCAGCGTCCAGTGCGGGTCGTAGAGGTGGGGGCGGGCCAGCGCGCACAGGTCGGTGCGTCCGGCCAGGATCAGCGAGTTGACGTCGTCCCAGGAGGAGATCGCGCCGACGGCGATCACCGGCACGCCCGCCTCGTGCCGGATGCGGTCGGCGTACGGCGTCTGGTACGACCGCCCGAACTCCGGGCGTTCACCGGACACGACCTGGCCCGTGGACACGTCGACGGCGTCGACGCCGTGCGCGGCGAAGGCGCGGGCGATCTCCACCGCCTCCTCGCCACTGGTGCCGCCCTCGGCCCAGTCGGTGGCGGAGATCCGCACGGTCATGGGCCGTTCCCCGGGCCACACCTCGCGTACGGCGTCGAAGACCTCCAGCGGGAAACGCAGCCGCTTCTCCAGTGAGCCGCCGTAGGCGTCGGTGCGGTGGTTGGTGAGCGGGGAGAGGAAACCGGAGAGCAGATAGCCGTGGGCGCAGTGCAGTTCGAGCAGGTCGAAGCCGGCCTGGGCGGCCCGTTCCGCGGCCGATCTGAACTGCCGACGTACGTCGGTGAGTTCGGCCCGGGACAGCTCGCGCGGAATCTGGCTGCCCGGCCGGTACGGCAGCGGGGAGGGGGCCACGAGGGGCCAGTTGCCGTCGGGCAGTGGTTCGTCCATGCCCTCCCACATCAGCCGGGTCGAGCCCTTGCGGCCGCTGTGGCCGAGCTGCACGCCGATCGCGGTGCCGGGTGCGCCGGCGTGCACGAAGTCGGTGACCCGCCGCCACGCCTCGCCCTGGCGGCCGGTGTAGAGGCCCGCGCAGCCGGGGGTGATGCGGCCCTCGGGGCTGACGCACACCATTTCGGTCATCACCAGGGCGGCCCCGCCCAGGGCCCTGGCCCCCAGGTGGACCAGGTGGAAGTCGCCGGGGACGCCGTCGGTGGCCGAGTACATGTCCATCGCGGAGACGACGACACGGTTGCGCAGGGTCAGGCCGCGCAGCCGGAACGGGGTGAACATCGGCGGTGTGCCGGGCGGGCAGCCGAACTCGCGCTCGACGGAGTCGGTGAAGCCGGCGTCGCGCAGCCGCAGATTCTCGTGGGTGACCCGGCGGCTGCGGGTGAGCAGGTTGAAGGCGAACTGGCGCGGTGGCTGGCCGAGGTACCGGGTCAGGTCCTCGAACCACTCCAGGCTGGCCCTGGCCGCCCGCTGCGTGGACGCGACGACGGGGCGCCGCTCCTCCTCGTAGGCGGCGAGTGCCTGCGGGAGGGTGGGCTGTTCCTCCAGGCAGGCGGCGAGCGCGAGGGCGTCCTCCACGGCGAGTTTGGTGCCGGAGCCGATGGAGAAGTGGGCGGTGTGGGCGGCGTCGCCGAGCAGGACGACGTTGCCGTGCGACCAGCGTTCGTTGACGACCGTGCGGAAGGTGGTCCACGCGGACTTGTTGGACCGCAGGGTGCGGCCGCCGAGGGCTTCGGTGAAGATCTCGGCGCAGCGGGCGGTGGATTCCGCCTCGTCGAGTTCGTCGAAGCCGGCCGCTCGCCAGACCTCCTCGCGCATCTCGACGATGACGGTGGAGGCGGCTTCGTTCCGCGGCCCGCAGGGCCTCGTTGAGGGGTGGTGGTCGGGCGACGGGCGGGAGTAGGGGTAGCCGTGGAGCTGCATCACGCCGTGCTCGGTCTCGGCGATCTCGAAGCGGAAGGCGTCGAAGGCGAAGTCGGCGGCGAGCCAGATGTAGCGGCAGCGGTGGGGCGTGAGCCGTGGCCGGAAGACGTCGCGGTACGCCTCGCGGGTGGTGCTGTGCACGCCGTCGGCGGCGACGACGAGGTCGTGGGTGCGCGCGAGGCGGTCCGGGGGCGGTGCCTCGGTGCGGAAGCGCAGGTCCACGCCGAGGTCGCGGCAGCGGTCGTGCAGGATTCCGAGGAGGCGGCGGCGGCCGAGGGCGGCGAAGCGGTGTCCTTTGGAGGTGTGGCGGGTGTTCCGGTGGACGATGTCGATGTCGTCCCAGCGGACGAAGTGGGCCCTCAGGGCCTCGTGGACGACGGGGTCGGCGTGTTCGATGCCGCCCAGGGTCTCGTCGGAGAGGACTACGCCGAAGCCGAAGGTGTCGTCGGGGGCGTTGCGCTCGTAGACGGTGATCTCGCGGTCGGGGGCGAGGCGTTTGAGGAGGGCGGCGGTGTAGAGGCCGCCGGGGCCGCCGCCGACGATCGCTACGCGGTGGGGGCGGTCCGGGTTGTCGCGCGACTGCGGGTACGTCGTGGCTGGTCGCGCGGTTCCCCGCGCCCCTGGGGCGACTGCCCTTCCCTGGGACGAGAGCATCCCTTACCTCCCTTGCCACTTCGGGGGGCGCTTCTCCGTGAAGGCGGCGTGGAACTCGGCGTAGTCCTCGCCGGTCATCAGCAGGGCCTGGGTCGAGGCGTCCAGTTCGACCGCCGCCGCCAGCGGCATGTCCAGTTCGGCCGTGAGGAGGGCCTTGGTCTGGGCGTGGGCCAGGGCCGGGCCGTCGGCCAGGCGGCGGGCCAGGGTGTGGGCGGCCTCGTCGGCGCGGCCCTCCTCGGTCAGTTCGCTGATCAGGCCGATGCGCTCGGCCTCGGGCGCGCGGACCGTGTCGCCGAGCATCAGCAGGCGGGTGGCGTGGCCGAGGCCGACCACGCGGGGCAGCAGGTACGCGGCGCCCATGTCGCCGCCGGAGAGGCCGACGCGGGTGAAGAGGAAGGCGAAGCGGGCGGAGGGGTCGGCGACGCGGAAGTCGGCGGCCAGGGCGAGGACGGCGCCCGCGCCCGCGGCGACGCCGTGCAGGGCGGCGATCACCGGGAACGGGCACTCCCGTACCGCCCGCACCACCTGGCCCGTCATCCGGTTGAAGTCGAGGAGCGTCGCGGCGTCCATGGACAGGGTGGCGCCGATGATCTCGTCCACGTCGCCGCCGGAGCAGAAGCCGCGCCCCTCGCCGGCCAGTACCAGGGCGCGCACGGATCGCCGGCGGGACAGCTCGGCGAGCAGGTCGCGCAGGTCGGCGTAGGCCTCGAAGGTGAGCGCGTTGAGCTTGTCGGGGCGGGCGAGGGTGACGGTGGCGACGCCGTCGGTGATCTCGACACGCAGGTGCCGCCAGTCGGGGGTGGGGGCGGCCGAGCCGGTGAAGGGACTCATGACACTCGAAGTTATCACTCATCCATGACTGTCGTCACGAGTGCGCGATAAGGCCCGGGGGGGGCGTCGGAGGCGTCCGTGTCGAGGGGCGAAGGTCCCGAGGGGTGCCCGTCGAACGGCTCTGTCGGGTGGCGCCGTACCATTCATAAGGTTGAAAGCAGGACAGGACGCCCCTGCTCCACGAAACGGACCCGCCGTGCACGATCACTCCCCCGTACCCGCCTCCTGGCGCATCGCGCTGCCGCACTCCGCCGCGGCCGTGCCGGTGGCGCGTGCGCTGGTGCGCAACGCCCTGGCCGAGCTGGAACACACGGCCGACGGGGACACCGCGGAGCTGCTCACGGCGGAGCTGGTCGCCAACGCCGTCGAGCACACCTCGGTGGGCCGGACCCCGATCGAGCTGGTGGTGGAGCTGCGGCCGACCGGCTGCCAGGTCGAGGTGCACGACCCGGACCCGGCGCCGCCCGCCGACCTCACCCGGCCGGACGTGGAGCCGCCGGACCCGTGGGGGGAGGGCGGGCGCGGTCTGTTGCTGATCCGCACCCTCAGCTCGTCCTGCGGCCACCGGCCCACCGGGGCGGGCAAGGCGGTCTGGTTCAGGCTTCCTGCGGTACCCGCTCAGCGTCGTCCGCGCTGACGGCGGACCGGGCCAGGCGGGAGTGGCGGCGGCCGTAGGCGCTGTAGACCAGCAGGCCCACCGCGAGGAACACCGCGAACTGCAGCCAGGTGGCGCCGCCCGTCTCGTACATCAGGTACAGGCAGAAGCCAACCCCGAGCAGGGGCGTCACCGGGTACAGCGGGACCCGGAAGGTGCGGGCGAGACCCGGTTCCCGCCGACGCAGGGTGATCACCGAGACATTGACGGCGGCCATCGTGGCGAGGGTGCCGATGGTGCACAGGTTGACCACCGCGTCGAGCGGGGCGAAGGCGGCCGGGAGGGCGAAGACCACACCGACGATCAGGGTGCCGGCGACGGGCGTCGAGGTGCGCGGGGAGACCTTCTCGAAAACCCGGGGGATCAGTCCGTCCCGCGACATCGACATCAGGATGCGGGTCTGGCCGTACATCACGGCGAGCACCACCGAGGCGATGGCGACGACCGCGCCGAAGGCGACCACGCCGCCGCCGATCGCGGAGCCGGTCACGTCGTCGACGACGTAGGAGAGCGCGGCGGGCCGGTTCCCGACCCGGTCGCCGCCCACGGCACCGATCGCGGCGACGGCGACCGCGCAGTACAGCAGCGTGACCAGGCCGATGCAGACCAGGATCGCGACGGGGATGTCCCGGCGGGGGTTCTTGGCCTCCTCACCGGCCGTGGTGATCGCGTCGAAGCCGATGTACGAGAAGAAGGCGGCCGTGGTGCCGGCGCCGATGCCGCCGAGGCCGGCCGGGGAGAACGGGGTGAGGTTGCCGTCCTTGAAGGCGTAGAAGCCGATGCCGCAGAAGGCGATCAGGACGGCCAGCTTGAGGACGGCCATGGCGGCCGTCGCGCGGGCGCTCTCCCGCACCCCGCGCACCAGCAGCACGCAGGCCAGGGCGATGACGATCACCGCGGGCAGGTTGACGGCGCCGCCGTCGCCGGGGCCCGCGGACAGGGCGTGCGGGAGCCGGAGGCCGAGGACGCTGTCGAGCAGTTCGTTGACGTACTGGCTCCAGCCGACCGCGACCGCCGAGACCGACACGCCGTACTCCAGGAGCAGGCACCAGCCGACGAGGAAGGCGGTGCGCTCGCCGAGCCCGGCGTAGGCGAAGGAGTACGAGGAGCCGGAGACCGGGATCGCGCCGCCCAGCTCGGCGAAGGAGAACGCGGTGAAGACGCAAGTGATCGCGGCCAGGACGAAGGAGACGACGACGGCCGGGCCGGCCTCGGCGACGGAGTCGGACAGGCCGACGAAGATGCCGGTGCCGACGATCGCGCCGACGCCGAAGCACACGAGCTGGAACAGCCCCATCGTGCGCTTGAGGCCGTGGCCTTCGCGGTCGGCGCCGGATTCGGCGACCAGCAGGTGGGGGGACTTGACGCGGGAAGCGGGCATTGCGGGTGGTGCTCGTTTCTGGTGGTGCGGGGTCGCGACGGTGGTCGCGGCCGGCGGCGCCGGAAGGGGTGGCTCCGGAACCGCCGGTCAGCATAGGTCCTGGTCGGGCGGGCTGTGACGAAGAAGTCAGGCGAGGGTGGCCACGAGGACGGCCTTGATGGTGTGCAGCCGGTTCTCCGCCTCGTCGAAGACCACGGAGTGCTCCGACTCGAAGACCTCGTCCGTGACCTCCAGGGAGTCGAGCCCGTGGGCCTCGAAGATCTCCCGGCCGACCTTGGTCCCCAGGTCGTGGAAGGCGGGCAGGCAGTGCAGGAACCGGACGTCCGGGTTGCCGGTGGCACGCAGGACGTCCATGGTCACGGCGTAGGGCGCGAGGGCCTTGATCCGCTCGGCCCACACCTCCTTGGGCTCGCCCATGGAGACCCAGACGTCGGTGACGACGAAGTCGGCGCCGCGCACCCCCTCGGCCACGGTCTCGGTGAGGGTGATGCGCGCCCCGCTGGTCTCGGCGAGCGCGTTCGCCCGGTCGACGACCTCCTGGGCGGGCCAGTAGGACTTCGGGGCGACGATGCGCACGTCCATGCCGAGCAGGGCGCCGGTGACCAGGTAGGAGTTGCCCATGTTGAAGCGGGCGTCGCCGAGGTAGGCCAAGGTGATCTCCCGCAGGGGGCGGTCGCTGTGCTCGGTCATGGTGAGGACGTCGGCGAGCATCTGGGTGGGGTGCCAGTCGTCGGTCAGGCCGTTGTAGACGGGGACGCCCGAGAAGGCCGCCAGCTCCTCGACCTTGGCCTGGCTGTCACCGCGGTACTCGATGCCGTCGAACATCCGCCCCAGCACGCGCGCGGTGTCCCTCACGGACTCCTTGTGGCCGATCTGCGAGCCGGCCGGGTCCAGGTACGTGGTCGAGGCGCCCTGGTCGGCGGCGGCGACCTCGAACGCGCAGCGGGTGCGGGTCGAGGTCTTCTCGAAGATCAGCGCGATGTTCTTGCCGGTGAGGTACCGCGTCTCGGTCCCGGCCCGCTTGGCGGCCTTCAGTTCCGCGGCCAGCTCGACCAGGCCGCAGAACTCCTCCTCGGTGACATCGAGCTCCTTGAGGAAGTGGCGGCCGGCGAGGGCGGTCGGGACTGTCGCCATGGGGCACTCCAGAGGTGCGGGGTCGGGGACTGACTTCTGGAAGTCTATACGAACTTCTGAATTTATATACAGAAGCCCCCTTCCCGCCCCGCTACACGGCCGCCCGCTCCACCGGGCAGCTCATGCAGCGCGGCCCGCCCCGGCCCCGGCCCAGTTCGCTGCCCGGGATCTCGATCACCTCGATGCCCTGTTTGCGCAGGTGGGTGTTTGTGGTGGCGTTGCGTTCGTAGGCGACGACGACGCCCGGTTCGACGGCCAGGACGTTGCAGCCGTCGTCCCACTGCTCGCGCTCGGCGGCGTGGACGTCCTGGGTGGCGGTGAGGACCCGGATCTCGCCGAGCCCGAGGGCGGCGGCCATCGCGCGGTGCATGTGCTCCGGCGGGTGGTCGGTGACCTTCAGGTCCTTCTCCCCGGCGCCCGGCTCGATGGTGTACGAGCGGAGCATGCCGAGCCCGGCGTACTGGGTGAAGGTGTCGCCGTCGACCATCGTCATCACCGTGTCCAGGTGCATGAAGGCGCGCCGCTTCGGCATGTCGAGAGCCACGATGGTCCGGGCCGACCCGGCGGCGAACAGCTTGTGGGCGAGCATCTCGACGGCCTGGGGCGTGGTGCGCTCGCTCATGCCGATGAGCACGGCGCCGTTGCCGATGACCAGGACGTCGCCGCCCTCGATGGTGGAGGGGTAGTCGGCCTGCCCCTCGGACCAGAGGTGGAAGGTCTCGTCGCGGAAGAGCGGGTGGTGCCGGTAGATCGCCTCGAAGTGCACCGTCTCGCGCTGCCGGGCGGGCCAGCGCATGGCGTTGATCGACACGCCGTCGTAGATCCAGGCCGAGGTGTCCCGGGTGAAGAGGTGGTTGGGCAGCGGGCCGAGCAGGAAGTCGTCCAGTTCCATCGCGTGGAAGCGCACGGAGGTCGGCTCCGGGTGCGCCTCCAGGAATTCCCGCTTGGTCATGCCGCCGACCAGCCACTCGGCCAGTTCGTGGGCGGGCAGGGTCTCGAAGGCGGCCCGGAGGTGGTCCGTGGCCAGCACTCCGTACTCCTTCTCGTCGAAGACCCGGTCCAGGACGAGCCGCCGCGCGGCCGGCACGTCCAGGGTCTCGGTGAGCAGGTCACCGAAGAGGTGCACCGCCACCCCGCGGTCGCGGAGCACGTCGGCGAACCCGTCGTGCTCGGCGCGCGCCCGGCGCACCCACAGCACGTCGTCGAAGAGAAGGGCGTCCTTGTTGCTGGGGGTGAGCCTTTTGAGCTCGAGATCCGGCCGGTGCAGGATGACGCGGGCGAGCCGCCCGGCTTCGGAGTCGACATGGAATCCCATGTCTCCATCCTGACCACTCGGACGCGGGTTCACCCCCTGCTTTCCCGGGTCCGTGACCACAGTGCGCCCTCCGGGTGCCCCATGCGACGCCGGGGTGCCCCCGGCGGCGCCGCGTAAGGCCTGGCGACGGCCGAAGCACCCGGCCGCGCGTCAGGGGGGAGACCCGTTGAACTCCGGTATCGCTTCCAGTCCCGATGCGTCGAGTGCCGACGCGCTGAGTCCGGACGCGTTGATCACCCGTTTCGTCGGGGCGTCGGCGCTGATCCTGGTGGCCGCCCACAGCGGCGGGTGGCTGGCCCGGCGGCTCGGGCAGCCGTACATCGTGGGCCAGTTGGCGACGGGCATCGCGCTCGGCCCCTCGCTGCTCGGCAGCACGGTCCCGACGGTGTACGCGGCCCTGTTCCCGGCGGCGATCGGCCCGGCGCTGACCGCTCTCGCGCAGTTCTCGCTGGTGGTGTTCCTGTTCGCGGTGGGCTACGAACTGGACCTGAAGGTGCTCGGCGTCCGGGCGCGCAGCTCGGTGACCGTGGCACCGGCCTCGTTCGCGGTGCCGATGGCCGGGGGCAGCGGCTGCGCGCTGCTGTTCCGGGGCACGCTGCACGACCTGGGCATGCCCCGGGACCTCTCCCCCGCCATGGTGGTCTTCGCCGGGGTCGCCCTGGCCACTACGGCGGTACCGGTGCTGACGGCCATCGTGCGCGAGAACGGGCTGTCCCGCACGGTCCCCGGGGTGCTGGCCGTCTCCGCCGCCGGGGTGCTGGACGCGCTCTGCTGGACCGTGCTGGCGGGCGTCCTGCTGAACGCGGGCGGCGGAGGAGGGGGACTCGGCCGGCCGTGGCGAGCGGGGCTCACCGTCGGCTACGTCGTCCTGATGGCGTGCGCGGCCCGGCCGCTGCTGCGCCTGCTGCTGTGGCGCACCCGCCTGGAGCCCTCGCTGCGGATGGCGTTGCTCATCGGTTTCGCGCTCGGCTCGGCGTGGGTCACGCACGCGCTGGGGCTGCACGTGATCTTCGGCGCGCTGCTCGCCGGTGTGGCCGTCCCCCGGGAGAGGGGCGGCACGCTCGACCCCGATCTGCTGCGGCCGCCGCTGTCCGTGGCCTCGTTGCTGCTGCCGTTCTTCTTCGTGCTCTCGGGCCGGTCCGTGGCCCTGGACAACAAGACCGGCACGGGCTGGGCCGCCCTGTCGGTGGTGACGCTGCTCGCGGTCACGACGAAGGTCGGCAGCGGGACGGTGGCGGCCGGCCTGGGCGGCCTCGACCGGCACGACGCGCGGACCGTCGGCATCCTGCTCAACACCCGGGGGCTGACCGAGCTGATCGCCCTCGACGCGGGCCTGGACGCCGGCCTGCTGAGCGCCCCGCTCCACACGGTCCTCGTCTTCATGGCCCTCGCCACGACGCTGCTGGCCCAGCCGCTCCTGCGGCTGAACGCCCGGATCGCCACGCGCGAACGCCGGCCGGAGTCGGCCCGGTCCACGGCGGTGAAGCCGTACGCCGGGCGACACCGGCAGGCGCACGCCCCACCGCCGGGGCCGGGTCACCGGACCACGGAGGTCACAGCCGCGGGTCCACCGGCTCCGACTCCAGGGCCAGCACCCCGAACACCGCCTCGTGCACGCGCCACAGCGGCTCGCCGTCCGCGAGCCGGTCCAGGGCCTCCAGGCCGAGGGCGTACTCGCGGATCGCCAGGGACCGCTTGTGGTTCAGGAAGCGCTTGCGCAGGCGCGCGAGGCGGTCGGGGCGGGTGTACTCGGGGCCGTAGATGATGCGCAGGTACTCCCGGCCGCGGCACTTGATGCCGGGCTGTACCAGGCGGCCCTTCCCGTCCCGGACGAGGGCGCCGATCGGCTTGACCACCATGCCCTCGCCGCCTCGGCCGGTCATCTCCAGCCACCAGTCGACACCCGCCGCCACCGACTCGGGGTCGCCCGTGTCGACGTACAGCCTTCGGGTGGTCCGCAGCAGGCCGCTGCCGTCGTGCTCGACGATCCGGTCGATGAGGGCGAGCTGCTCGTCGTGCGGCAGTGCGGCCAGGCTGCGGCCCTGGACGGCGAGGATCTGGAACGGGGCCAGGCGTACGCCGTCCAGGCCGTCGGTCGGCCAGCAGTAGCGGCGGTAGGCGTCGGTGAAGGCGGCCGCGTCGGCAGACCGGCCGCGCTGACGGTCGAGAAGGTCCTTCACTTCGACGCCGCGCGCCGCGGCGCCCTCCAGGGCGGCCAGCACGCCCGGGAACACCGCGCCGGAGGCGGCGCCCACGGCGGCGTACTGGGAGCGCAGCAGCCCGGCGGCCTTGAGCGACCACGGCATCAGCTCGGTGTCCAGCAGCAGCCAGTCGGTGGCCAGTTCGTCCCACAGACCGGCCTCCCCGATCGCGGTACGCAGCCGGTCGAGGATCTCCTCGGTGACGGACGCGTCGTCGAGGAAGGGGCGGCCGGTACGGGTGTAGAGGGACCCGGTGGGGCCGTCCACACCGAAGCGGGAGCGGGCCGCGTCCGCGTCGCGGCAGACCAGGACCACCGCCCGGGAGCCCATGTGCTTCTCCTCGCACACCACCCGGGCGACGCCGTCCGACGCGTACTGCGCGAAAGCCTCCTTGGGGTGCTCCAGGTAGCCGTCCACGCCCGAGGTGGCGGTCGGTGCCATGGTCGGCGGAAGGTACGGCAGCAGGCGGGGGTCGGTGGCGAAGCGGCTCATGACCTCCAGGGCGGCCGCCCCGTTCTCCTCGCGCACGGTGATCCGCCCGGCGTGCCGGGTCTCCACCACCCGGCGGCCCTGGACGTCGGCCAGGTCCAGCGGGCGGCCGTCGTGGCCGCCGGGCGCCTCGGTGCGCAGCGGCTTGGCCGGCTCGTACCAGACCCGCTCGGCCGGAACGTCGACGATCTCCCGCTCCGGCCAGCGCAGCGCGGTGAGCCTGCCGCCGAAGACGGCGCCGGTGTCCAGGCAGATGGTGTTGTTCAGCCAGGTGGCCTCCGGGACCGGGGTGTGGCCGTAGACGACGGCCGCGCGACCCCGGTAGTCCTCGGCCCACGGATAGCGCACCGGCAGGCCGAACTCGTCGGTCTCGCCGGTGGTGTCGCCGTACAGGGCGTGGCTGCGGACCCGGCCGGAGGTGCGGCCGTGGTACTTCTCGGGCAGACCGGCGTGGCAGACCACCAGTCGGCCGCCGTCGAGGACGTAGTGGCTGACCAGGCCGTCGATGAAGTCCCGTACCTCGGCGCGGAACTCCTCGCTCTCCCCCTCCATCTGCTCGATCGTCTCGGCGAGTCCATGGGTGTGCTGGACCTTGCGGCCCTTCAGGAAGCGGCCGTACTTGTTCTCGTGGTTGCCGGGCACGCACAGGGCGTTGCCCGACTTGACCATGGACATCACGCGGCGCAGCACGCGGGGGCTGTCCGGGCCGCGGTCGACGAGGTCGCCGACGAAGACGGCGGTGCGGCCCTCGGGGTGGACGCCGTCGGTGTAGCCGAGCTTGCCGAGCAGGGTCTCCAGCTCGACGGCGCAGCCGTGGATGTCGCCGACGATGTCGAAGGGGCCGGTGAGGTGCGTGAGGTCGTTGAACCGCTTCTCGGTGACGACGGTGGCGTGCTCCACCTCCGCGACGCCGCGCAGCACGTGCACCTTGCGGAAGCCCTCGCGCTCCAGGTGGCGCAGGGAGCGGCTCAGTTCGCGGGTGTGGCGCTGGACGACCCGGCGGGGCATGTCGGCGCGGTCGGTGCGGCCGGCGTTGCGATCGGCGCAGACCTGCTCGGGCACGTCGAGCACGACGGCGATGGGCAGCACGTCGTGCTTCCTGGCCAGGTCGATCAGCTGACGGCGGGCGTCCTGCTGCACGTTGGTCGCGTCGACGACGGTGCGGCGGCCGGCGGCGAGCCGCTTGCCCGCGATGTAGTGCAGGACGTCGAAGGCGTCGCGGCTGGCGCTCTGGTCGTTCTCGTCGTCGGCGACCAGGCCCCGGCAGAAGTCGGAGGAGATGACCTCGGTCGGCTTGAAGTGGCGCCGGGCGAAGGTGGACTTGCCGGAGCCGGAGGCGCCGATCAGCACGACGAGGGAGAGGTCGGTGACGGGCAGGGCGCGGGCCCGCACGGGGGTTTCCGCGGTGGTGCCGGTGGTGTCCTCGGTGCTCATGCGGCCTTCGCCTCCCTCTCGGTCGCGGTCGTGGTGGTGGGCAGGGTGAACAGGGCCAGCTGGGTGGGCGGGCCCACCTCGGGGTCGTCGGGTCCGACCGGGCGGAACTCCACGTCGTATCCGTGCCGCTCGGCGACCGTCCGCGCCCAGGTGCGGAACTCCTCGCGGGTCCACTCGAAGCGGTGGTCGCGGTGGCGGACGTGTCCGGCGGGCAGGCTCTCCCAGCGCACGTTGTACTCGACGTTGGGGGTGGTGACGACGACGGTGCGCGGGCGGGCCGAGCCGAAGACGGCGTACTCCAGCGCGGGCAGCCTCGGCAGGTCGAGGTGCTCGATCACCTCGCTGAGCACGGCGGCGTCGTACCCCTTCAGGCGCTTGTCGGTGTAGGAGAGGGAGCCCTGGAGGAGCTGGACGCGTGCGGCCTGCCGCTCGCCCATGCGGTCGAGCTTCAGTCGCCGGGAGGCGATGGTGAGCGCACGCACCGACACGTCCACGCCGAGGATCTCGGTGAACCGCGGTTCCTTGAGCAGCTCGCGCACCAGCTGCCCCTCGCCGCAGCCGAGGTCCAGGACGCGGGCGGCGGCGCTCTCGCGCAGCGCGGTGAGGATGGCCTCGCGGCGCCGCACGGCGAGCGGGGTCGGCTTCTCCTCGTGCTCGGCCTCCGCCTCAACCGCGTTGTCGATCTCCTCGACCTCGCTGTCGTCGGTCTCGGCCAGCCGGAGCAGCTCCAGCCGCTCCATCGCCTCGCGGGTCAGGGACCAGCGGCGGGACAGGTAGCGGTTGGTGATCAGCTTGACCTCGGGGTGGTAGTAAAGCCAGGCACCGCCGGCCCGCAACAGCTTGGCGACCTCGTCCTGGGAGACCCAGTAGTGCTTGGCGTCGTCGAGCACCGGGAGGAGGACGTACAGATGGCGCAGGGCGTCGGAGAGGGTGAGGGTCTCGGACTCCAGCACGAGCCGGACGTAGCGCGAGTCGCCCCACTCGGGGAACTCGGTGTCCAGCGGGACCGCCTCGACGGCGACCGCCCAGCCGAGCGGCTCGAACAGGCGCCGTACCAGGTCGGGACCGCCGCGGGCGGGCAGCGCCGGGATCTCGATCCGCAGTGGGAGTGGCCGGGCGGCGCGCTCGGGGCGGGCCTTGCACACGCCGCGCATGGCGCTGGAGAAGACGTTGCTCAGCGCGACGGCGAGCAGCGACGAGGCCGCGTAAGGGCGGTCGTTGACGTACTGCGCGAGGGCGGCGTCGGGGGCGCCGCCGCGGCCCTTGCCCTTGCCGCGCCTGACCAGCGCCGCCGGATCGACCTCCAGCAGCAGCGCCGCCGTGCAGCGCTGTTCCTCCGCCTCGGGGTAGAGCACGTGGGCCGTGCCGAAGGAGGTGGAGAACGCCTGCGCCTTCCCGGGATGCTTGTGCAGCAGGAAACCGAGGTCGGTCGCGGGGTGCTCGGGGGTGCCGGTGGTGGTGACGGTCAGGAACATGGGCCTCTCCGGCCGGGTCGACGGTGCAACGGACGACTGCTGACGCCGTACGCGCGGGAGCCCCCGGGGCGGTACCCCGAGGGCTCCGGCAAAGCGACGGTCATACGATCGCACAGGGCGGGTGACCGGCGCCTTCGGTTATTCGGCCGTGCGGCGGGGACGGTTCAGGAGAGCTGCGACTGGACCCGGGAGGAGATCAGCTCCAGGTGGTCCAGGTCGTCGAGGTCGAGGATCTGGAGGTAGATCCGCTGAGCGCCGGCCTCGGCGTAGCGGCCGATCTTCTCGACGACCTCGGCCGGGGAGCCCGCGAGGCCGTTGGCCTTCAGCTCCTCGACCTCGCGGCCGATGACGGCGGCGCGGCGGGCGACCTCGGCGTCGTCCTTGCCGACACAGGCGACGAGGGCGTTGGAGTAGGTGAGCGCGTCGGCCGCACGGCCGGCCGCCTCGGCGGCGGCCCGTACCCGGCCGAACTGGCGCTCGGTGTCCTCGATGGAGGCGAACGGCATGTTGAACTCGTCGGCGTACTGGCCGGCCAGCCGCGGGGTGCGGGTGGCGCCGTGACCGCCGATGAGCACGGGCACCTTGGCCTGCGCGGGCTTGGGCAGCGCGGGCGAGTCGGTGAGGTCGTAGAACTTGCCGTGGAAGTCGAAGGTCTTGCCGGTCTCGGTGGCCCACAGGCCGGTGACGATGGCCAGCTGCTCCTCCAGGCGGCCGATCTTCTCCTTCGGGAAGGGGATGCCGTAGGCCTTGTGCTCCTCCTCGAACCAGCCGGCGCCCAGGCCCAGCTCGACGCGGCCGCCGGACATCTGGTCGACCTGGGCGACCTGGATGGCGAGGACGCCGGGC
This sequence comes from Streptomyces sp. NPDC085944, assembly GCF_040686295.1. Lineage (NCBI taxonomy): Bacteria > Bacillati > Actinomycetota > Actinomycetes > Kitasatosporales > Streptomycetaceae > Streptomyces > Streptomyces sp. NPDC085944. The sequence goes on from NZ_JBFBJX010000023.1 coordinate 96,893, forward strand.
AGCCGGAAGGTGCCGGCGGTCATCAGGGTGCCGAGGCGGATGCGCTTGGTCTCCCGGGCGAGGCCGGCGAGGGTGATCCAGGCGTCGGTGGGGCCGGGGAGGCCGTCCACGGCCCCCATGCGGAGGTAGTGATCGCTGCGGAAGAAGGCGTCGAAGCCGAGGTCCTCGGTGGCCTTGGCCACGGTGAGCAAGGTGTCGTAGGTGGCCCCCTGCTGGGGCTCGGTGAAGATACGGAGATCCATGTCGTCCATCCTGCCCGCTGGGCGCGGGTGTCGGGCACAGGCTCCGGTCGCGACGCGCGGGACGCCGGGGACGCTAGCCGGCCTCCCGCCGCGGTAAGTGCGCGTCGCGGTCCGCCAGTTTGCGCAGCATCTCCAGGACCCGGTCCCGTGACTCGTCGGCCGCGTCGATGGCCTCCATGCACTGCCAGTACGTCGCCTCGTCGTCGGCGGCGCAGGCGACGCCCACGAGGGCGATACCGGTCTCGCCGAGCAGGGTGCCCAGGCGCATCAGGGCCTGCCGGGCGTCGCCCAGTTCGGTGAGCTGGGCGGCGCGCAGCTCACCCGGGGGCAGCACCGGAGTGCCCAGCACCCCGCAGCCCCGGCCCGCCAGCTCGGTCAGTCCGATGGCCTCGCCCCGCAGTTCCGGTGGTCCGTACACCGCCAGCCGGCTGCCGATCGCCTGGGCGAGGGCCTGCACCTGCCACACCTCCGCCAAGACCTCCGGCACCTCGCCGCCGGCGGCCAGGGCACGCCCACTCGTCACGATGAGCCGCACAGCGTCCATGCGCTGCCCCCGTCTTTTCCGACGCGCGCGCGGCGCGTCCTCCCGAACTCCGTTGTCCACTACCCAGAGTGAAGGTGTGTGGGGCGAAAAGCTAGAGGAAGGCGGAAATCTTCGGACACCACATCGATTTCTGGCCTGATCCCGACTGCGGAGAGTGATAACGGAGTCGTTGACTCCTCCCGGTTGACCCTTCGCTTCAGCCTCCCGGTTCAGCCTTTCGGTCCCCTCACCTCGGGGGGTGCGCCGGGCACGGGGAACCGGGTCTCGTTCCGCTCGATCTTCGCCTCCAGCGCGGCCAGCGGGTCGACGCCGAGCACCTCGCAGAACTGGAGGAGGTACGCCAGGACGTCGGCGACCTCGTCCCGGACCCGGTGGGCGGTGTCCGGGACGGTCATCACACGGGCCGACTGCTCCGGCGTCAACCATTGGAAGATCTCCAGGAGTTCGGAGGCCTCCACGCTGAGGGCCGCGGCCAGGTTCTTGGGGGTGTGGTACGGCTGCCAGTCGCGGGCGGCGGCGAACTCGGCCAGCCTGCGCCGCAGGGCCGGAAGGTCACGGGGATGATCGGTCACGGCTCCAGGTGTACCACCGTGACGCCGCCCGGCCCGCCGTCCGCTCCCGCCGCCCCCGCGGCACCGACCGCCTCCGCCGCCCACGAGGCGTCGGCGACCGCTCCGACGAAGCGGATGTGCCCCCGGTCGCACATCCGGGCGGCCAGCCGGAGCAGTTCGGCGCGCTGGTCCACGTCCAGCCCGCGGTCGAAGCCGTCGGCGAGGACGGTGAGCGTCTGCAGGGCGGCGGGCACCTCACCGGCCGGGTCGATCTCCAGTACACCGGGGCCGGTGAACAGCACGAGCGCGAGGGCGAGGTAGCGCAGTTCGCCGTAGCCGAGGCGGGCGAGGCCGGTGCGGGTGCCGTCGCCCCGGTCGACCAGCGCGCGGACCACGCCGCCGACGTCCGGTTCGGCCAGGACGTCGGCGACGGGGCCCGCGCATCCGGCGCGTACCGCCGCGACGAACTGCGCGTGCCGCCGGCCGCACTCGGCGCGGGTGCGCCACAGGACGTCGGCGAGGTTGTCGCAGCCGCCGAGCAGGCGCCCCGAGCCGGTGGGCACGGGCTCGCGCATCCGGCCCGGCCGCGGATCGCAGGCGAAGGCGGAGCGCAGCGCGACCACCATCTGCTCGGCCGCCGCCAGCACCCTGCGCTGCCCCTCCGTCTTGCCGGCCACCCGCAGCGGCAGCAGCGGGGTGCCGAGCCGGTCGTCCGGCAGGGGTGCGCGGGTCACGGGCGCCGACCCTGCGGTGTGCCAGGCCGCCTGCACGGCACGGCGGCTCGGGTCGCGCAGGGCCGTCTCGAGGAGCACGACGCCGTCCGCCGACAGCCGCTCCCCCACGATGCGCAGCTCGGGCTCGGCCTGCACGGCGACGTCCAGGTGCACCGGTCCCTCGGCACCGTCGGCCGTGCAGCCGATACGAAAGCCCCGGCGAAGCTGGGCGTCGGGCCGGGCCCGCTCGGGCACGCAGGCACCGGGGTCCGGGAACACCGCGCCGAGTTCCGCGCCGCCGCCGAGCCGGGCCAGGGCGTCGTAGGCCCGGAGCGCGCTGGTCTTGCCGCTGCCGCTGGGCCCGGCGAGCAGGGTGAGCGGCCCGAGCCGCAGCACGGAGCGCCGGTGCCCGGCGAAGGCGGCCAGCCTCAACTGGGTGACGCGGGGCCGGTCGGGAAGCGCCACGCCGGACGCCGGCGACGCGGCGGACCCGGGTGATTCCGAGGACGTCGAGGACGGGGAGGTCCCGGGTGGGCCGGAGGACGCCGGCGACGCGGCGGACCGGGGTAATCCGGGCGATTCCGGTGACGTTGAGGACGCAGGTGACGTTGACGCTGCCATATGCGGACCGTAGGACTCCGCCGGACGGCGAACCGTTTTGCCCGGACGGCTTTCCTACGATCGGGGGACCGGCCGGTCAGAACCGGGGCGTCCCCTCACTCCCCGGGGACCCGGGGCCGTCACATCCCGGGGACCCCCACCGCGCCCTCCATCAGCCCGTTCACCTCGGTCCCCGCCGGGGTCAGCAGGAAGACGTTCCGGTCGACCCGGTGCATCCCGCTGGCCAGGCCGAAGACGACGCCGGTACTGAAGTCCAGGACGCGCTTGGCGACCTCGCCCTCGGCGCTGGTCAGGTCCAGGAGGACCGGGATGCCCGCCATCAGGGTCTCGGCGACCTCACGGGCGTCCGCGAACACATTGACCCGCAGCACGACGAACCGGCGGCGCCGCTCCGTCTCCGCCTCAGGCATCGCCCGGTGACCGACCGCCGACGGCCAGGCGTCCCGCCCGCGCAGGGGAACGACCTGGGCGAGCCCTTCCCACTGTTCATCGGTGACGTCGTGGCTGTTCACCGGCTCCCCCCGATTCCACTCGCCTTCATTGCGTGCACCAGCCAATTCTTACGCCAAGTCACCCGTTCGGCCCAACAGCGACACGGTTGGCGACGCTCCGTGTCCGGTGATTGCCCGGCGCCGGGCGGGGTACTCAGCGACACGCCGTCGTGTCCGGGCGGGTGCCGCCGGCGCGCCGGAGGTCGTACACCGCCACACGGAGGAGTGCCCATGGGTGCGCTGGATCTGCCCGAGCCCGTCACGCGGGAAGGGGCACCGCCGCCGGTCGACACCGACGGGCTGCGGGCCGCCCTGTGCGAGCGGGTGGACGGTGAGATCCGCTTCGACGCCGGGAGCCGGGCCGCGTACTCCACGGACGCCTCGAACTTCCGGCAGACCCCCATCGGCGTGGTCGTCCCGCGCACCCCTGAGGCCGGGGCCGAAGCGGTGGCCGTGGCACGGGAGTTCGGCGCGCCCGTGCTCTCGCGCGGCGGCGGGACGAGCCTGGCCGGGCAGTGCACCAACGCGGGCGTGGTCCTCGACTGGTCCAAGTACTGCACACGGGTGGAGTCGGTGGACCCCGACGCCCGCACCTGCGTCGTCCAGCCCGGGATCGTGCTCGACGACCTCAACCGGCAGCTCGCGCCGTACGGCCTGCGGTACGGGCCCGAGCCCGCCACGCACCCCAACTGCACCATCGGCGGCATGATCGGCAACAACTCGTGCGGTGCCACGGCGCAGGCGCACGGCAAAGTCGTCGACAACATCGCCCGCCTGGAGGTGCTGCTGTACGACGGCACCCGCTTCTGGTGCGGGGAGACCGGCGACGAGGAGTACGCCGAGATCGAGCGGCAGGGCGATCTGCGGGCCACCGTGTACCGGCGGCTGCGCGCGCTGCGCGACACCTACGGGGACGAGGTCCGCCGCCGCTTCCCGGACATCCCGCGCCGGGTCTCCGGCTACAACCTGGACTCGCTGCTGCCGGAGCACGGCTTCGACGTGGCCGGACTCCTGGTGGGCAGCGAGTCGACGCTGGTCACCGTCCTGCGGGCGGAGCTGGAACTGGTGCCGGTGGTGAAGAAGCGCTCCCTGTTGGTGCTGGGGTTCGACAGCATCGACAAGGCCGCCGACGCGGTGCCCGAGATCCTGCCGCACGAGCCGATCGCGCTGGAGGGCGTCGACGCCCGGCTGGTCCGCGACGAGCGGATCAAGCACCTGAACGAGAAGACGCTGGCCGAGATGCCCGAGGGCAACGCCTACCTGATGGTGCAGTTCGGAGGAGACACCGTCGAGGAGGCCGACGCGCAGGCGCACCGGATGCTGGAGGCGGTGCACCGCTCGGAGCACGACGCCGACTGCGCGTTCCTGGACGACCCGGGGCACGAGCGGGACCTGTGGCAGGTGCGCGAGGCCGGGCTCGGCGCCACCGCGCACATCCCGGGCAGGCCCGACACCTTCGAGGGCTGGGAGGACTCGGCGGTCTCACCCGACCGGCTGGGCGACTATCTGCGGCGGCTGCGGGCCCTGTTCGAGGAGTTCGGGTACCTGAGCGACACCGGTCCGAGCCTGTACGGCCACTTCGGGCAGGGGTGCGTGCACACCCGCATCCCCTTCGACCTCTACACGGCGGACGGGGTGGCGACGTACCGGCGGTTCATGGAGCGGGCGGCCGATCTGGTCGTCGAGTTCGGCGGCTCGCTCTCCGGTGAGCACGGGGACGGGCAGAGCCGGGGCGAGCTGCTGTCGCGGATGGTCGGGGACCGGCTCGTCGAGGCGTTCGGGCGGCTCAAGGCCGTCTTCGACCCGCTGGACCGGATGAACCCGGGAAAAATCGTCGCGCCGTACGGACTGGACGAGAATCTGCGCCTGGGCAGCGGCTGGGCCCCGTTCGAGCCCCGCGACCTGCACTTCGGGTTCCCGCACGACGGTGGTTCGTTCTCGCAGGCCGCCAACCGCTGCGTCGGCGTCGGGAAATGCCGGCAGCACACCAGCGACGGCACGGTGATGTGCCCGTCGTACCAGGTGACCCGGGAGGAGGAGCACTCGACGCGGGGGCGGGCCCGGCTGCTGTTCGAGATGCTCGACGGGCACGGCGACGGCGCGATCCGGGACGGCTGGCGTTCGGAGGCGGTCAAGGACGCCCTCGATCTGTGTCTGGCCTGCAAGGGCTGCAAGAAGGACTGTCCGGCGGACGTGGACATGGCCACGTACAAGGCGGAGTTCCTGTCCCACCACTACGCGGGCCGGCCGTGGCGCAGGCCGCGCTCGGACTGGTCGATGGGCTGGCTGCCCGCGCTCGCGCAGGTGGTGGGCCGCACCCGGCTGGGGCCGGTCGTCAACGCGCTCACGCACGCCCCGCTGCTGTCGAAGGCCGCGGTGCTGGTGGCGGGGGTGGCGGACCGGGAGGTGCCGCTGTTCGCGGAGCGGACCTTCGAGCAGTGGTTCGCGGACCACGAGCCGGAGGGCGACGGGCATCGCGGCTCCGTGCTGCTGTGGCCGGACACGTTCACCAACCACTTCCACCCGCACATCGGCCGGGCGGCGGTACGGGTCCTCGAACACGCGGGCTGGCGGGTGGAGTTGCCGCACGAGCCGCTGTGCTGCGGGCTGACCTGGATCTCCACCGGACAGCTCGGCACGGCGGAGAGGGTCCTCACCCGCACCGTGCGGGCCCTGGCCGAGCGCGTCCGGTCGGGCGGCCTGGTCGTGGCGCTGGAGCCGAGCTGCACGGCCGTGTTCCGGGCGGACGCGGGCGAGCTGTTCCCCGGCGACCAGGACGTACGCCGGCTGGCCGAGCAGACGGTGACGCTCTCGGAGCTGCTCACCGAGCACTCCCCCGGCTACGAACCGCCGCGGGTGCCCGAGCGGTCCGCGCGTGCGCTGGCCCAGGTGCACTGCCACCAGCACGCGGTACTGGGCTGGGAGGCCGACCGGGAGCTGCTGCGCCGGGCCGGGGTGGACGCCCAGCGGCTGGACTCCGGCTGCTGCGGGCTGGCCGGTAACTTCGGTTTCGAGCGCGGGCATCTGGACGTGAGCGAGGCGTGCGCGGAGCGGGTGCTACTGCCCCGGCTGCGGGAGGAGGACGAGTCGACCGTCGTCCTCGCGGACGGGTTCAGCTGCCGCACCCAGATCCACGAGTTCGACAGCGGCGGCCACGAGGGTGTGCACCTGGCGGAGTTGCTGGCCTCGGCCCTGCCGGGCGGCCCTGCGGCCGACCCCGAGGTCCCGGGCAGCGCGTACGGCACCGCGCCGGGTGCCCGTCCGCAGGATCCGAGCCGCCGGGCCCGGGTTCTGGCCCTCGCGGGCACGGCTGCGGCCGCGGTGGGCACCGCGGGGGCGGCGGCGGTGCTGGCCCGGAGCCTGCGCCGCCACTGAGCGGGCGCGGGGGGCGACAAGCCCAGGTGGTTCAGCCCGTGTCCGGGAGCCCACGTGGACGAACTCCCCGGGCGCGGGGGCGGTCACCGCCGCGGACGCGGGGTGACCGCCGTGTGCCGGGGGTGCCGGGCGTGCCCGGGGCGATCGCCGGGGGCGCGGGGTGATCGACGGGGGCGCGGGGTCTCAGACGCGGGAGGAACTCTCCTGGCGCCGGGCCAGGGCCCAGATCACGAACACGTCGATCGCCATCATGATCACGGACCAGACGGGCGAGTACGGCAGGAACAGGAACTGGGCGATCAGGCTCAGCGAGGCCAGGACGATGCCCGCCATCCGCGCCCAGGCCATGTCCTTGAGCAGCCCGTACCCGGTGATGAACACGAGGGCGCCCAGGACGACGTGGAGGATCCCCCAGCCGGTGAGGTTCATTTCGTAGACGTAGGTGCCGATACGGGCGTACACGTCGTCCTCGGCGATGGCCGCGATGCCCTGCAGGACGGCGAGGGCGCCGTTCAGCAGCAGCAGTACGCCCGCGAAGACGACACCGCCGGTCACCCAGCCGTCGGCGCGGTCGCCCGGGCGCTGGGCCCAGTTGGCGTCGCCGCCGTGGGACGGCCGGCCGGGAGAGGGTTCGGCGTGCTGGCTCATGAGCGGAGTCCTTTCTGTGTCCCCCGTACGGGGCAGCTGCCCACTGGTGCCGACGGCACCGACAGGTCTGTTAGAGCCTGCGGGCGACCGCGCTCCCCGGCCACGTGGGTCCGCCGGACGGGTGAACCGCCCGCGGGCGTACGCATGCGGTCGTTCGCGGACTCGCGTTGACTGAAGCCATCCGCTGCCACGGGTGACGCGAAGGCCCGGGGCGGAACAAGGAGGGCGTGTGACGAGTCGGCCGCTGCCCCGGCGGGGCCCGCTGTCCGGGCGCGGGCCCCGCGCACGGGTTCCGTGACCGCGTCGGCGAACGCCGCCCCGGACCGGGCGGAGCAGTCGCTGCGGGAGACCCTGCTCAGCCCCGGCTACGGGCGGCTGCTGCTGCTGTGCGTGCTGCTCGGCGTTCCCATCGCGCTGGCCTGCTTCTTCTTCGTCGGGCTCCAGCACGAGTTGCAGCACTGGGTGTGGACCTCGCTGCCCGAGGCGGCCGGTTACGACACCCCGCCCTGGTGGTGGCCGCTGCCCGCGCTGGTCCTGGCCGGGCTGATCCTGGCGCCGATCGTGACCCGGATGCCGGGCGGCGGCGGCCATCTGCCGGTGAACGGTCTGGGCGGCGCGCCCGTCGGCCCCCGGGCCCTGCCCGGCGCGGTGCTCGCCGCGCTGGCCACGCTGCCGCTCGGCGTCGTACTGGGCCCGGAGGCCCCGCTCATGGCGGTCGGCAGCGGGCTCGCCCTGCTGGCGCTGCGGCGGGCGGGCGGCGACGCGGACCAGCGGGCGAGCGCGATCCTCGCCACGGCCGGCTCCACCGCCGCGATCTCCACCATCCTCGGCGGCCCGATCGCGGCGGCGGTCCTGCTCATCGAGGGGGCGGGGCTCGCCGGGACGCAGCTGGTCGCACTGCTGCTGCCCTGTCTGCTGGCCAGCGCGACGGGCGCCCTGGTCTTCACCGGCTTCGGGCAGTGGACGGGGCTGAAGATCGGCGCGCTGGCCCTGCCCGAGCTGCCGCCGCAGGCCGGTCCGGACGCGGGCGACTTCCTGTGGGGCCTTCCCACGGCCGCCCTGATCGCCGTACTGGTCACGCTGGCCCGCGGGCTGGGCCGCCGCACGGTCACCTGGACCCGGCACCGCACGGCGGCCCGCACCGTCGCCTGCGCCACCGCGGTCGGCGTCTGTGTCGCCGCGTACGCGCTGATCACGGGCCGTTCCCCGGCCGAGGCCGCGCTGTCCGGGCAGGCCACCCTCGCCGAGCTCGCCGCCCACCCGCACGCCTGGTCCGTGGGGGCGCTCGTCGCGCTGGTCGCGTGCAAGGGACTGGCCTGGGGCATCGCACTGGGCGCCCTGCGCGGCGGCCCGATCTTCCCGTCCGTGCTGCTGGGCGCGGCGGCCGCCCTGGCCTTTTCCGGACTGCCCGGCTTCGGCGCGACCCCGGCCCTCGCTCTCGGCATCTCCGCCGCGGCGGCCGCGGTGACGGGGCTGCCGCTGGCCAGCGCGGTCCTGGCGGCGCTGCTGATGGGGCGGGACGCCCACGACCAGATGCCGCTGATCGTCATGGCCTCGGTCGTCGCCTTCGTCGTCGCCCAGATGGTGCGCCGGGACGGGCCGGAGGCGGGCAGGACGACGGGCGGAGCGCCGGCGACGGGAGCGGCGGAACGGTGACCGGCGCGACGGGCCCCGAAGACCCCGGCCCCACGGACCGGACGGACCCCGCGGACCCCGCGGACGGAACGGCCGGCCGGGGCGCCCGCCGCCTTACCGGCTGGGACGCCGTGCGGTCCTGGCTCGTGCGGGTCGGGATCGCGGCCGCCGTGGTCGTCGCCTACTTCCTGCTCCCCCTCGACAACCTGGGGCCGCAACGCCCCGTGCTGAGCTGGGTGCTGTTCGCCGTCCTGCTGACCGTCGTGGCCGTGCTGCTGCTCCGGCAGATCCGGCACGTGCTCCTCAACCGTCCGGACAGCCGGCCCGGCGTGGTCATCTCCCTGCTGATCGTCCTGTCCGTGCACGTCTTCTCGGCCACGTACTACGCCATGGCCAAGTCGCCGGGCGAGTTCAGCGGGCTGCACACCAAGATCGACGCCCTGTACTTCACCGTGGTGACGCTCGCGACCGTCGGCTACGGGGACATCCACCCGCAGGGCCAGGTCGCGCGGGTCGTGACCGTCCTGCAGATCACCTACAGCTTCGTCTTCCTCACGGCCGCCGCCACCGCGCTGACCACCCGACTGCGGGACATGGTGGTCCGACGGCCCGAGCGGGGCCGCTCGCGCCGAGACGGGCCTTGAAACTGCCGCCGCGTCACCTCCTGGCCTCGGTCGCACACGCGTGCAGGAGCCCGGAGGAACCCATGACCCACACGACCGGCGGCACCCGGCGCATCGGCGAACTCGCGCGGGAGACCGGGCTGAGCGTCCGCGCCCTGCGTTACTACGACCGGCTCGGGCTGCTCACCCCGTCCGCCCGCAGCGAGGGCGGCCACCGCTGCTACGACGCCCACGACGTCCGGCGCCTGCACCGGGTCCTGGCGCTGCGCAGCTTCGGGCTCCCCCTGGCGCAGATCCGCGCGGCGCTGGACGCCGAGCCGGACCACGATCCGGCGGAGCTGATCCGGCGCCAGCTCGACGTCGTCGAGGAGCGGCTGCGGCAGACCGCCGAGCTGCGGCTGAGGCTGCTCGGCGCGCTGAGCGCGCTGGACGCCGCCGCCGACGGCTCGACCGAGGCCTATCTGGACGTGATCGAGGAGATGACCGCCGTGGAACGCCCCCTGACACCGGAAGAGGTCGCCCGCCTGGGCGAGGCGCGCCGCCGCTGGGCCGAGTCGCTCGGCGAGGAGGAGCTGCGTGCCCTGCACCACAGGCGTGCGGAGATCTTCGCCACGACGGGCGAGGACGAGAGGCGGCTGATGTCCGAGCGGCGGCACCGGGCGTTTCCGCAGCCCTGAGGCCTGTGGGGCGGACCGGTGGGGTGCCCGTCCGGCCCGAGGCCCGCTTGTGCCCGCCCCCGTGGGAGCACTACTGTCGCCACGCCTTGGTGAACGGGAAATCCGGTGTGATGCCGGTGCGGCCCTCGCCACTGTGAATCGGGAAGTCCGGCTCCGGCCCTGGGGCCTGTCGTCACATTCCCGTCCTCCCCCCCGCGGCGCCGGGCGGTTGATTACAACACCACCCCCACCACCCCCCATCACACACCAAGAACCCCAAAATCCCCCCCACAAAAG
>NZ_JBFBJX010000024.1:0-78402 GCF_040686295.1 Streptomyces sp. NPDC085944
CCAGCAGACGAGCCGCTACGGACTGGCGGATTCCGCCCCACACCCACACCATCAGGCGACGACAGAACCCGTCAAAGCCTCACGAACCGCCCTCTCAGAAGCCGCTTCCTCGGACACCGTGACCTGGTCCACCTCAAGGGAGCGGTTCTCGATGTCGGCCGACCAGATGGACCGGCCGTCGCCCCACTGCTGCTGAGCCAGACGCTGGATGCCCCGTCGGCGCAGCGGGCGGAACTCCCGGACGAACACGCCGGCACCCTTGCGGGCCTCGGCGACGCCTTCGTCCCGGAGGACGCTCAGGGCCTGACGGGCCGTCATGCGGGCCACGCCGTGCGCGGTCATGAGGTCGTTCTCCCCCGGGAGCCGGTCACCGGGGCCGTACTCGCCCGACCGGATCGCTTCACGCAGCGTGTCGGCGATCCGCTGGTACTTGGGGCGACGGTCGTCTCCGGTGTTGGCCATCCCGTGGGCCTCCTCTCCTTCTCTAGACACCTTAGGCCACAGCTTGGGGGCTCGCTCGCTGCGAGTAACGGACCCGCTCCCTCAAGGGCGTTTCCACACAGACGACTTGACGTCTCTAGAGATGTTGACCACAGTACCTGTCTGGAGATGTCACGGATGTCTTCCTGAATGAGGGGTGCTTTATGGCGTCGTACGGAATCGGTCCATCGGCTGCCGTGGGAGCAGCGGCGGGGAGTGAGTGCGCGTGACCTACGCGATCGACCGTGATCCGTGTGAGGACTCGCCGAGGCTCGGGGCGATGACCTTGCACCCCGTCGCCGAGTCCGTACCGAGGGCCAGGCGCTGGTTCCGGAAGTTCCTCACGCCGTACCAGCCGGCCTGCTCCGTCGACGACTGCGTCCTGTTGCTCTCGGAGCTGGTGACCAACGCCGTCGTCCACGGCACGTCGGACGCGCCCTGGCTGGTGCGGGTGGAATGGTTCCGCGCAGGGACCTCGCTCCGGGTCGAGGTGCACAATCAAGGGTTCCCCGAGAGCGTGCGGCTCAGGCGCCCCGACGCCGACGACGCGCACGGCCGCGGGCTGCTGCTGGTCGACTCCGTGGCCGACTCTTGGCACACCGGGCCCAGCCGCTTCGGTGGAACGGTGGTCTCCTTCGAGATGGCCGACGCCTGGCCGCCGTCCTGACACGGCCCCAACCACCCAGGCCCCGTCCCGCGAGCAGCCCGGAAACACCAGTCGGCCCCCACCCCGCGAAGCAACCGCAGGACGGAGGCCGACCGACGTGGGCCTACTTCTTCTTGCCCTGGTTCTTCACGGCCTCGATCGCTGCCGCCGCCGCGTCCGGGTCGAGGTACGTGCCGCCGGGGTTCAGCGGCTTGAACTCGGCGTCCAGTTCGTAGGACAGCGGGATGCCCGTCGGGATGTTCAAGCCCGCGATGTCCGCGTCCGAGATGCCGTCGAGGTGCTTGACCAGGGCGCGGAGCGAGTTGCCGTGGGCGGCGACCAGGACCGTGCGGCCGGTGAGGAGGTCGGGGACGATCGCGTCGAACCAGTACGGGAGCATCCGGCCGACGACGTCCTTCAGGCACTCCGTCTGCGGGCGCAGCTCGGGCGGGAGCATCGCGTAGCGCGGGTCGGAGAACTGGGAGTACTCGGCGTCGCGGTCCAGGGGCGGCGGCGGGGTGTCGTAGGAGCGGCGCCACAGCATGAACTGCTCCTCGCCGAACTCCGCGAGGGTCTGGGCCTTGTCCTTGCCCTGGAGGGCGCCGTAGTGGCGCTCGTTGAGGCGCCAGTGGCGGTGGACCGGGATCCAGTGGCGGTCGGCGGCCTCCAGGGCGAGCTGGGCCGTGCGGATCGCGCGCTTCTGGACGGACGTGTGGACCACGTCGGGCAGCAGGCCGGCGTCCTTGAGCAGCTCGCCGCCGCGCGTCGCCTCCTTCTCGCCCTTCGGGGTGAGGTTGACGTCCACCCAGCCGGTGAACAGGTTCTTCTCGTTCCACTCGCTCTCGCCGTGGCGGAGGAGGATCAGCTTGTACGGTGCGTCGGCCATACGCCCGAGCGTAATCCAACGGCTCGATCCCCCGCGCGGGCGCCCGGTGGGCGGACGGTTGACGGGAAGTGTTAATCGAGTGGCCCCCCACCCGCACGGGTTCGTAAGTTGTGCTCACCGCATCGGACGCTTACACCGCCTCAGCCACCTCGGGGGACCCATGTCAGTCGCCGGACTCAGACGTGCCGCACGCGAGACCGTCTCCGGGCTCCCCCGCGAGTTCTGGTGGCTGTGGACCAGCACCCTCGTCAACCGGCTCGGTGCCTTCGTCGCCACCTTCATGGCGCTGTACCTGACCATCGACCGCGGCTACTCCGCCTCGTACGCCGGTCTGGTCGCTGCCCTGCACGGGCTCGGCGGGGTCGTGTCCTCGCTGGGCGCGGGGGTGATGACCGACCGGATGGGGCGGCGGCCGACGCTGCTCGTCGCGCAGACCTCCACCGCGCTGTCGGTCGCGCTGCTCGGGTTCGTGCGGGACCCGGTGGCCATCGCCGCCGTCGCCTTCCTGGTCGGCATGGCGAGCAACGCCTCCCGGCCGGCCGTGCAGGCGATGATGGCGGACATCGTGCGGCCCGAGGACAGGGTCCGGGCGTTCTCGCTCAACTACTGGGCGATCAACCTCGGCTTCGCGGTCTCCTCCATGGCGGCCGGATTCATCGCCGAGGTCAGCTATCTCGCCGGGTTCATGATCGAGGCCGGAATGACGCTTGTCTGCGCCGTCCTCGTCTTCGTGAAGCTGCCCGAGTCCCGGCCGCCCCAGTCGGCGGGGACCGGTGGCCCCGATGGCAAGGAAGCCGCCGTCTCCCTCCTGACCGTGCTGCGCGACGGGCGGTACATGGGTGTCGTCGGGCTGTCCTTCCTCATCGCGCTGATCTTCCAGCAGGCCTACGTCGGGCTGCCCGTCGCGATGGGCGAGGCCGGGTTCACGCCCGCCGACTTCGGGCTCGCGATCGCCGTCAACGGCGTGCTGATCGTCGTCCTGCAGATACCCGTCACCCGGTTCATCCAGCACCGCGACCCGCGGCTGCTGCTCCTCGGGTCCTCCCTGCTGGCCGGGTACGGCTTCGGGCTCACCGCCTTCGCCGGGTCGGTCGGCGTCTTCGCTCTCACCGTGTGCGTGTGGACGCTGGCCGAGATCGTCAACGCGCCGACCCAGACCGGGCTCGTCGTCCGTCTCTCGCCCGTGCACGGGCGCGGTCGCTACCAGGGCATGTACACCATGTCCTGGGCGGTCGCCGCCCTCGTCGCGCCGCTGATGTCCGGGTTCGTCATCGACCACTGGGGCGCCGAGTGGCTGTGGGGCGTCTGCGCCGTCGTCGGCACGGTGGCGGCGGCCGGGTACTGGGGGCTCATGCGGGGCCTGCCGGACGACACGCCGGTGACCCGGGGCACGTCGGAGGCCCCGGCACCCCGCGTCGACGCCGGCGCCGTCTGACCGGCGCCCCCGCTCACGGGTGCATCCGCGCCCCCTTCAGCACCTTGTCCACCGCGTTCTTCGGGCCGTACACGGCGAGGCCCACCAGGTCCAGGTCCGCCGTCGCCACGGCACGTACCGCCGCGCGGTTGTCGCGGTCGTTGCCCGTGGCGAAGAGGTCGGACGTGAACAGGGCGCGGGGCAGGGCGCGGGACAGCACGCGCGCGTGGGCCGTCGTCAGCGTCTCCTTCGTGCCCTCGAAGACCAGCACCGGCTGGCGGAACATCGGCAGGTAGCCGACCGCGTCGGCGTCTTCGTACGGCTCCCCGATGATCTCGGGGAACTGGCTGCCCAGGCCGCTGACCAGGAAGGCCGTGACGTTGAGGCGCTGCCAGGTCTCCAGGTCCTCGCGCAGCAGTACGGCGATCTTGGTGTCGAAGCGGACGGGGGCCTCGGATTCGGGGGCCTCATGGGCTGCGTCGTGCGTGCTCATACGGTGAGACTGCCGACCCGCGCGCCGCCCGGTCTTGTACGTTTTTTGCATGCCCGGCCGACGGAAGGACCAGCGGAGCGCCCAGCCGGACGTCTTCGCCTGGCGGCCCCGTGTCCCGGGCGTCGTCGAGGTCTTCCACGCCCACTACACCGAGTACGCCTACCCGATGCACGTCCACGACGCCTGGACGCTGCTCATCGTCGACGACGGCGCCGTACGGTACGACCTGGACCGGCACGAGCACGGCACCCCGCACGACACGGTGTCGCTGCTGCCGCCGCACGTGCCGCACAACGGCTCCCCCGCCACCCCGCACGGTTTCCGCAAGCGCGTCCTGTACCTGGACGCCTCCCGGCTGGGCGACGAGCTGATCGGGCCGGCCGTGGACGCGCCCGACCTGCGTGATCCGGTGCTGCGGCGGCGGGTCGGGCAGCTGCACGCCGCGCTCGCCCTCCCGGGCGACGAGCTGGAGGCCGAGAGCCGGCTGACGCTGATCGGCGAGCGGCTCCGCGCCCATCTGCGCCCCACGCAGACCACGGACCCCGCACGCCGGGACCCCGCGCTCGCCCGGCGGCTGCGCGAACTGCTCGACGAGCGGGTCGTCGCGGGCATCGGACTCGAGGAGGCGGCCACGCTCGTGCCCGCCCATCCGGCGCATCTCGTACGGGCGTTCAGCGGGGCCTACGGCATCGCGCCGCACCAGTACCTGATGTCCCGCCGCGTCGACCGGGCCCGGCGACTGCTGCTGGCCGGACGGCCCCCGGCGGACGTGGCGGGCGCCGCCGGGTTCTACGACCAGGCCCATCTGACCCGGCACTTCAAGCGCCTGGTGGGGGTCACCCCCGGGCGGTACCGGGCGAGTGGCGCGCGAGGAGCCCCAGCAGGCTGAGTCCGGTCAGTCGCCGGAGCGCTCGATGAGGTGCTGGAACGCCTCCAGGTTCCGCGTCGACTCGCCGCGCGAGGTCCGCCACGCGTACTCCTTGCGGATGGCGGACGCGAAGCCCAGCTCCAGCAGGGTGTTGAAGGCGCCGTCGGCGGCCTCCAGGACCTGGCCGAGGAGGCGGTCGATCTCGTCGGGGGCGACGACGGCCAGGGGGAGCTTCGCGGTGACGTAGATGTCGCCGAGGCGGTCGACGGCGTAACCGACGCCGTAGAGCTTGAGGTTGCGTTCCAGGAGCCAGCGGTGGACGGCCGGTTCGTTCTCGTCGGGGTGGCGGATGACGAACGCGTTGAGGGAGAGGGAGTGGCGGCCGAGAAGGAGGGAGACCGTCGTCGAGAGCTTGCGGGTGCCGGGGAGTTTGACGACGTAGTTGCCGGGTTCGGGGCGCTCCCACTCCAGGTCGGCGTCCTTCAGGGCCGCCTCGACGACCTCTGCTGCCTTCTCCGGTGCCTCAGCCATGGTGCGAGCGTACGCGACGGCGGTGCGACTGGATCGCGGCCGTGTAGACGTCGGCCGTCGCGGCGGCGGCGCTGTCCCAGCCGAAGGACTGGGCGTGCCGGGCGGCGGCGTCGCCCATGCGGGGCGTCAGCTCGGGGTTGTCGGCGAAGTCCCGCAGCACGCGCGCGTACGCGGCGGGGTCGTGGCCCTCGACGAGGCGACCGGTGACCCCGTCCCGCACGGCGACCGGGAGGCCGCCCACCGCCGCGGCGAGCACCGGCGTACCGGCCGCCTGGGCCTCGATGGCGACCAGGCCGAAGGACTCGCTGTAGGAGGGCATGACGAGGACGGACGCGGCCCGGAACCAGTCGGCGAGCTGTTCCTGCCCCACCGGTGGGCGGAAGCGCACGACGTCGGCGATGCCGAGCCGCGCGGCGAGCTTCTGCAGGCCCTCCGGCTTGGCGAGGCCGCTGCCGCTGGGCCCTCCGACGACCGGGACGACGATGCGGGAGCGCAGCTCGGGGCGCTCGTCGAGGAGTACGGCGACGGCGCGCAGCAGGATGTCCGGCGCCTTCAGGGGCTGTATGCGGCCGGCGAAGAGCGGGATCAGCGCGTCCTGGGGCAGGCCGAGGCGGGCGCGGGCGGCGGCGCGGGCGTTGCCGTGCTGTCCCGGGCCGGGCACGGAGCCCCTGGGGAAGGGGCGGAACCGGTCGAGGTTGACGCCGGGGTGGACGACGGCGACCTTGCCGGGGTCGGCGGCGTAGTGGTGGACGAGCTGCTCGGCCTCCTCCGCCGTGTTGGCGATCAGCCGGTCGGAGGCGGCGACGATCTGGGTCTCGCCGATGACGCGGGCGGCGGGCTCGGGGGTGTCGCCGTCGGCCAGGTTGGCGTTCTTGACCTTGGCCATGGTGTGCATGGCGTGCACGAGGGGGGCGCCCCAGCGCTGGGCGGCGAGCCAGCCGACGTGGCCGGAGAGCCAGTAGTGGGAGTGCACGAGGTCGTAGTGGCCGGGGCGGTGACCGGCCCAGGCCTGCATCACCCCGTGGGTGAAGGCGCACAGCTGGGCGGGCAGCTCCTCCTTGGCCAGACCCTCGTAGGGGCCGGCGTCGACGTGCCGGACGAGGACGCCGGGGGCCAGCTCGACGGAGGGCGGGAGGGCGGCGGTGGTCGACCGCGTGAAGATCTCGACCTCGATGTTGATCGCGGCGAGGCGCTGCGCGAGCTCGACGATGTAGACGTTCATGCCGCCGGCGTCGCCCGTGCCGGGCTGGTGCAGCGGTGAGGTGTGCACGGAGAGCATGGCGACGCGGCGGGGCCTGCGCAGCAGCCGGAGCCGCGGGGAGGCCGCCGGTGAGCGACGCCCGAGCCTGCTGACGTACTGGCTCACGAGCCGTTCCTCCTCGCTGCGGGCATGCCGGTGGGAGGACCTGCCGTGCCCTCCAAGGGGTGGGAACACCGGGCGGGCGGTCCTCCATTCCGATTTTCTGGCCTTTGCCGAATCATTACCGCCTATCGCTCAACCGTTCGAGATCCTTGCGGGTCCCCCCTTCCCGTGGGCCGATGCCGCGGACGGCCGCCTACCCTCGTAGACATGCCGTCCCGCGCCCCCGCCACCCGCCCCGTGGGCACGGTCACGCGCGGGACGACGAATCCCAACCGACTGCGCCGCATGGACCGCTGGATCGCGGCCGTGCACGGCGCCGAGCTGCGCCGCGCCGCCGCTCCCGTCGCCGTCGACCTCGGCTACGGCGCGGCCCCCTGGACGGCCGTGGAACTGCTGCTGCGCCTGCGCACGGTCGCGCCGCACGCGCACGTGGTGGGCGTCGAGATCGACCCGGCCCGGGTGGCGGCGGCCCAGCCGTACGCGCGCGTGGGGCTCGATTTCCGGCACGGCGGCTTCGAGGTCCCCGTCTCCGCGCCCCCGCTGCTGATCCGGGCGGCGAACGTGCTGCGCCAGTACGACGAGGGCGAGGTCGCCGCCGTCTGGCAGCGGCTGTGCGCGCGACTCGCACCGGCGTCGGAGACTTCGCGCGGAGGGCTGCTGGTCGAGGGCACCTGCGACGAGATCGGGCGCCGGCACGTGTGGGTGGCCCTCGGCCCCGAGGGGCCGCGCACGGTCACCTTCGCCACCCGGCTCGGCTCCCTGGACCGCCCTTCCGACCTGGCCGAACGGCTGCCGAAGGCGCTCATCCACCGCAATGTCCCCGGGGAGCCCGTGCACGCTTTCCTGCGCGACTTCGACCGGGCCTGGGCCGCCGCCGCGCCTTATGCCTCCTACGGCGCCCGGCAGCGCTGGATGCGGGCCGTGCGGGATCTGACGGCCGACTGGCCGGTGACGGACGGGCCGGTGCGGTGGCGGCAGGGCGAAGTGACGGTGCGGTGGGAGGCGTTGGCGCCCCGCGCGTGAACCGGGTACGGCGGCGACGGGCGACGGGCGACGGGCGACGGGCGACGGGCGAGCCGGGAACGATCTCCGTACGACGTTCGTCACACCCCGGGAGAAGCGGGAGGGAAGCGGGAGGCAAGCAACAGGAAGGCACGGCCTCCGTCGCCCTCTGTCGCTTTTCACGCCGGCATGGCACGATCCCACGAGCGGGCTATGTTACTGACGGTTAACCAGTTTGGGGGCGAGGTATGCGTACGGGGAAGCGTGGCTTGACGACCGCGGCCGTGGCCGTGGTCTGCGCGGTCACCGTGCTGGCCGCACCGGGCACGGCGTTCGCGGACCCGGGCCCTTCGCCCTCGCCTTCTTCGTCGCCCTCTCCGTCACCGTCGTCGGCCGCCCCGGCCACCCCGGCCGCCACGCCCGGCAAGGACCTGGAGGCCGTACGCAAGAAGCTCGACGCCCTCTACCGCGCGGCGGCCTCGGCCACCGAGGAGTACAACGCGGCCGAGGAGAAGGCCGAGAAGCAGAACGCCCAGATCGTCGAGCTGGCCAAGAAGATCGTCAAAGGTCAGGAGAGGCTGGACGGCCTCAAGGACCGCGCGGGGGCCGCGGCCCGCGCCCAGTACCGCACCGGCGGCCTGCCCGACGGGGCCAAGCTGGTCCTGAGCGACGACCCCGAGGACTTCCTCGACGGCACCGGCCGGGTGATCCAGGGCCAGCGCGCCACCAAGGGTCTGCTCGGCGAGCTGACCCGCGCCCAGGAGGACCTGAAGACCTACGCGGCGGACGCCTCCGCCCGCTTCAAGGAGCTGGAGGCGAACCGCAAGGCCAAGGCCAAGGCCCGGAAGAAGGTCGAGAAGCAGATCGCGGCGGCCGAGAAGCTGGAGTCCGAGCTGGAGAAGGAGGAGAAGGAGCGCCTCGCCAAGCTGGAGCGGGAGGCGCAGGCCAAGGCCCAGACCGCCTGGCTCGACTCCGGAATCCTGAAGGACCTCGACGCCGAGGCGACCGGGCGGGGCCGCAAGGCGGTCGAGTACGCCACGGCCCAGATCGGCAAGCCGTACCAGTGGGGCGCCGAGGGCCCGAAGTCGTACGACTGCTCCGGTCTGACCTCGCAGGCCTGGGTGTCGGCCGGGCAGGCGATCCCGCGCACCTCGCAGCAGCAGTGGAAGCAGCTCAGGCACGTCGCCGTCGAGGACATGCGCCCCGGCGACCTGATCATCTACTTCGACGACGCCAGCCACGTCGGCATGTACGTCGGCGACGGCTCCATGGTGCACGCGCCGCGTCCGGGGCGCTCGATCACCCTCGCGGGCGCCGGTTCGATGCCGATCCTCGGCGTGGTCCGGCCGGACACGGCCCCGGAGCAGACGCCCGCCCCCAAGGAGTGACGCGGCCCCGCCGGCCGCCGGGCTGGGGGCCGCCCGGCGGCCGGCTCGCCCCGGGGGCGTGAGGCGGGCCACGTGACCCAGTCCACGCCCGGCGCCCCGCCCCGCGTGACGTTCGTCATCCCGGGCCCCCGGCCGACGTGTCCAACTGCGGGGGATAACGCGGCATATGACAGTGGCCGAAGGTCGCCCGACGTGTTCTGGACCATTCCGCAGCGGTGCCGTCACCCGCTATGGTCCCCGTCGGTGGGTCGAGGTCCCTCGCCCCGCCATGCCCTCGGGGGGAGGGAAGGAAACCGACACCATGCCCGTACCCGTACCGCGGCAGAGGGCGATCCCGGCCGTGGAGTGCGGTCAGGCGCCCGCCGCGTCCCCGGACAGCGGCCCTCCCAAGGAACAGGCCGCGCCCAGGACACACCCGGCCGAGAACCCCGCCACCCGGCGCGAGAAGGCCCGGGAGACCACCACGGAGAAGCGCGAGAACCCCACGGACACCAGCACAGGCACTCACACCGACACCGGTACCGGCACTCCCACCGGCACGGACACCGGCACCGACCGGCCCCGAAGCGCCCGGTCCCAGAGCGCGGCGCCCACGAACCTGACGGTGCTGCTGATCGAGGACGACCCGGCCGGCTCGCCGATCGTGCCCGACCTGCTCGACCAGGCCGGCAAGCCGATCCGCGTCCGCACCGCCCGCAACCTCACCGAGGCCGGCCGGCTGCTGACCGACGACGTCCACTGCATCCTGCTGGACCTCGCCCTGTCGACGCCGGCCCACGGCAACGGTGACGCGGAGGAAGAGGACGAGCTGTCGGTGCTCCGGCACGTCCTGGAGCTCGCGCCCCGGCACGCCGTGCTCGCGCTGACCTCCTCCAGCGACGCCGAGCGCGGCGCCGAGGCCGTGGCGGTCGGCGCGCAGGACTACCTGTTCCGCGACGAGCTGGACGGGCGCCTGCTGAGCCGGGCGATCCGCTACGCCGTCGAGCGCAAGCGGTCGGACTCGGCGGAGCGGCGGCTGGCCGAGGGCCGGGTGCGGGCGCAGGAGAACCGCCGTCTGGAGCGCGGTCTGCTGCCGACCCCGCTGCTCGCCGGCTCGCCGCTGCGCTTTGCCGCCCGCTACCGTCCGGGCCGCTCGCGCGCGCTGCTCGGCGGCGACTTCTACGACGTCGTCCGCACCCCGGACGGCACCGTGCACGCCATGATCGGCGACGTCTGCGGGCACGGCCCGGACGAGGCGGCGCTCGGTGTGGAGCTGCGGATCGCCTGGCGGGCGCTGACGCTGGCGGGGCTCTGCGGCGACGAGCTGCTCGGCACGCTGCAGCAGGTGCTGGAGCACGAGCGCTCGGACGACGAGATCTTCGCGACGCTGTGCGCCGTGGACATCTCCCCGGACGGCCGCCGCGCCGGCCTGTGCCTGGCCGGGCACCCGTCCCCGCTGGTCGCCGCGCCGGGCGTGCCGGCGCGCCTGCTGCCGTACGACAACAACGGCCCGGCGCTGGGGCTGCTGCCGGGCGCCCGCTGGCCGCGGATGCAGGTGGAGCTGGGCGCCGAGTGGAGCCTGATGCTCTACACCGACGGTCTGATCGAGGGCCACGTCGGCGAGGGCCGGGAGCGGCTCGGCCAGGAGGGCATGGTGGAGATGGTCCGTCGCCAGCGCGCCGAGGGGCTGCGGGGCGAGGAGCTGCTGCGGGCGGCCGTCAACGAGGTCCGCGAACTCAACGGCGGCGAACTGGCCGACGACGTCGCTGTGGTCCTGCTGGACCGGACGGCCTGAGCCGCCCGGTCCCAGTGGCCCGGCGCGGGGACCGCCCGCGCGGACTGCCCGTCGTACGGGGTCAGCGTCCGCCGTTGTACGGGCCGTACGGGCCGTCGCTGCTGGAGCCGCGGCGGCTGCTGCGGCCGCCGCCGGACAGGCCGCGCAGGGCGGGCCGTACGTCGACCATGTACACGATCGCCGCGATGAGGCCGATGATCGGCAGGAACGACAGGATCGGGAAGATCAGGCTCACCACGAAGGCGAGCCCGAGG
Organism: Streptomyces sp. NPDC085944; assembly: GCF_040686295.1. Taxonomy (NCBI): domain Bacteria; kingdom Bacillati; phylum Actinomycetota; class Actinomycetes; order Kitasatosporales; family Streptomycetaceae; genus Streptomyces; species Streptomyces sp. NPDC085944. The sequence continues at coordinate 11,100 of NZ_JBFBJX010000024.1, forward strand.
ATGATCAGCCAGAACGGCTTGGTCTTCTTGTCCGCCGCGCGGTAGGCGTCCTCGCGGCGGATGGCGGCGTCGATCAACGCGAAGCCGGTGAAGACCATCAGGGCGAGGTTCAGCAGCCCCAGGAAGTTCGCGAACCCCTGCATCAGCACAACGTCCACCACCAGACTCGGTTCTTCATTACGCGGTCACCGTACCCGCAGAACGAGCCGGGCATCCCTGGGGTGCCCGGCCGCTCCCCAGCCGTGACGCGCCCCACTACTTGGCGGGCGGCGTCGTCTTCTTGGCGGTGGTGGACTTCTTCGCCGGCGCCTTGCGCGGAGCGGGGGCCTTCTTCGCCGTGGCGGACTTGTCCTCGGAGACCCGGACCGGCTCGGACTTGGGCGTCGCGGGCTTGGCCGGGGCGGGTTTGGCCGGCTCGACGGCCACCGCGAGGTCCTCCACGTCCTCGGCGAGGTCCTCGATGCCGTCGGCGGCCTGGCCGCGCCAGGTGCGCACCGCGTGCTCGCCGCGCTCGGCGACCTTCTCGTAGGTCTCGCGGGCCTTGACGGCGTACTCGGCGGCGATGCCGACGGAGCGCAGCGCGAGGTCCTGGGCGCTCTCGCCGAGCTTCTTGAAGTCGGCGTCGAGGGAGCCGAAGAGCTCGTTGGCCTTGGCCTGGAGGCTGCCCTGGGTCTCCTTGACGCGGGCCGTCGCCTTCTCCTGGACGGCCTTCGGGTCGGTGTTGCGTACGGCGTCGATCCGCGCCGGGGCCTCCGCGCGCAGCTGCTCCACCAGCACCGGCACCTTCTTGGCCTGCTGGAAGGCGAGGTCGGCGGTGCCCGCGGCGAAGTAGAGCGGGGTGGGGTCGCTGAAGGTCTTGCGCAGGTCGTCGGTGATGGCCATGGTGATGGTCCTCCGGAATTGCTTACGAATGAGGGTTTTTTACTGATTCAGCCCCGTCGACAGCGGCATCGACATCGACATCGGCGCCCGAGCCGGTATCGCTCTCGGCGTCGGCCCCGAACCCGTTCTCCTTGCGGAAGGACTCGTAGACCTGGAGCAGTACCTGCTTCTGCCGCTCGTTCAGCGAGGGGTCGGCGAGGATGACCGCACGCGTCTCCACGTCGTCCCGGTCCCGCTCGGCGTCGAGGATCCCCGCGCGGACGTACAGCGTCTCGGCGGAAATCCGCAGCGCCTTGGCGACCTGCTGGAGCACCTCCGCGCTCGGCTTGCGCAGCCCGCGCTCGATCTGGCTCAGGTACGGGTTGGACACGCCCGCGGCATCGGCGAGCTGCCGCAGGGACAGCTGCGCGTTGCGCCGCTGCTCGCGCAGATACTCACCGAGATTGCCGACGCTGAGCGATGCCATGCCTCCACCATGCAGCACTTTGCTAACTATTGCAAGCGCTCTGCTTGCAATAGTGCATCCAGCCTAGGAGGCACCCCCACCGGGACCGACGAGCGACATGCCGGACACCGGGCCCCGCGCCCGGTGTCCGGGGGTGAGCGGGCCCGGGCTCAGAACGGCAGTGGCCGTGCGTGGATCACGGTGAGGCGGGACATCGCGCGGGTGAGGACCACGTACAGGCGGTGCAGGCCGCGTCCGCCGGGGCCTTCCGCCGCTGCGATCGCCGCCGGTTCGACGGCGACGACGTGGTCGTACTCCAGGCCCTTGACCACGCTCGCCGGGACCACGGCGACCCGGGCGTCCAGCGCCTCGGGGCCCGCCGCCGGGATGCCGGCCGCGGCGAGGGCCGCACGCAGCCGGGGAACGTCCGGGTCGGCGGCGACGACGCCCACCGACCCCTGACCGGCGAGCGCGTGCCGTACGGCGTCCACCACCGCCTCCGTCTCCGCGCCGGGCTCGGTCTGGCGCAGCGTCAGCTCACCGTCGCCGCGCAGGGACCGGGCCGGCGGCACGTCCACGCCGAGCCGGGCCAGGAGCCGGTTGGTGAGGCCCACGACCTCCTGCGGCACCCGGAATCCCGTGGTCAGCGGCGACACCGCCGCGTCCGGGCGGCCCAGGTGGGCCAGGACGGTGCGCCAGGAGCGCGCGGCCCACGGCGTGGTCCCCTGCGCGAGGTCGCCGAGGACGGTGAGCGAGCCGAAGGCGGAGCGGCGGGCGATGGCCCGGCACTCCATCGGGGAGAGGTCCTGGGCCTCGTCGACGACGATGTGGCCGTAGCCCTCGGGGTGTTCGAGGAGTCCGGCGACCTCGTCGAGCAGGACGAGGTCGGCGGCGGACCAGCGCGCCGACTTCCACGACCGGGGTGCCCGCCCCGTCCACAGCAGCGCCTGCTGCTCGTCGGCGGCGAGGACCCCGTCGGCCGCCCGGGCCAGCACGTCCGGGTCGGTGAGCAGCGGCGCGAGGACCTCCTCCGGCCGCACCCGGGGCCATACGGCGTCCAGGGCGGCCCCGACGGCCCGGGACCGCTCGACGCGGCGCAGCCAGGCGTTGGTCCGCGGCCCGGCGCGCCGTTCGGCCCGTTCCTGGACGTACCGCACGATCCGGGCCCGGATCCGTTCCCGCCCGACCGTGTACGGCGGCTGCTCGTCCCGGACGTCCGCGACCACGCGGGCCAGCGCGCCGGCCGGGACGCGCCAGCGGTAGGAGCCGTCCGGCACGGCGAGGTCGCCCGCGGCGTCGGGGTCCACGCGCGCGTACAGGGCGCGGCGCAGCACCTCGGCCGTCCTGGCGTCGTGCTTGAGGGCGGCGGCCCGGGCGTCGTCGGTGCGGGTGACCGGGTGCCGGGCGATCTCCTCGGCCAGGGTCGACTGCCGTACGCCGGTCTCGCCGAGGGCGGGGAGCACTTCGGCGATGTAGGAGAGGAAGGTCGGGTTGGGGCCGAGGATGAGCAGGCCGCCACGGCGGATGCGCTGCGGGTGGGTGTAGAGCAGGTACGCGGCCCGGTGCAGCCCGACGGCGGTCTTGCCGGTGCCCGGGGCGCCCTGGACGCAGACGGTGTCACCGAGGCCGGCGCGGACGAGGTCGTCCTGGTCGGGCTGGATGGTGGCGGCGATGTCCCGCATGGGACCGACACGGGGCCGCTCGATCTCCCGGGCGACGATCCCGCTGTCCCGGGACTCGCCCCGGCCGAGGTGCTCGTCCTCCAGGCCGGTGAGGTCGGCCAAGTCGCCGCGGCTGCCGGGCGCCCATCCGAAGCGGCGGCGGACGGCGACGCCCCGGGGGTCGCCGGCGGTGGCCTGGTAGAAGGCGCGGGAGACGGGTGCGCGCCAGTCGACGACGAGGGGCGGGGCGGCCGGGTGCTCGGTGATCCGCAGCCGCCCGATGTGCAGCGCCCGCCCGGTCCTCTCCCCCTCCCCCTCCGGCTCGGCGAAGTCGAGCCGGCCGAAGAACAGCGGCCCTTCGGGCAGTTCGCTCATCTCCCTGGCCCGGCTGCGCAGCCGGTACCCGAGGATCTCGGCGTCGGCGCCGGACGCGGAGACGTCCTCGCCGGTGACGACGTGCTCCTGGGCGCCCTGGACCATCGCGGCGAGGACGGTGCGGCAGTGCTCGTGGTGGGCGCGTTCGCGGTCGAGGGCGCGCTGGAGGGCGGGTTCGGTCGGCGTCATTCCGGCAAGCATAGCGGAATGACGTTACTCGGTTAAATTTTTTACCTCGTTACTTGGCCTTGCCGCCCCGCGCCGTGGTGAACCCGGGCAGTCCGGCCGCCAGCCCCGCGAACGCCCGCTCCGCCGCCGCCACCGCGTCCGCCCGCACGTCCTCCACCCGTTCCCCGTCGGCGATCCGCCGCCAGTTGTCCAGCGCGAGGACACGCTGTACGGCGATGATCTGCCCGGCGGCCAGCCTGGCCGCCAGGTCGCCGCCGAGCACCTCGGCGAGCGCGGCCTCGGACCGCTCCAGCTGCGTGTGCATCCGGGCGACCAGGGCAGGGGTGCCGTAGAGCAGCCGGTGGAAGGCGAGTACGGCGGGGTGGTCGTTGAGCCCGGTCACCGGGTCGCACCGCTCCAGCCCGGCCAGGAAGTGCCGGCGCAGCGCGTCGAGCGGCGCCGGTGCGCCGCGCGCCACCCGGGCCGCCTCGTCCTCGTGGTCGGCGATCCGGTGCAGGACGAGGTCCTCCTTGGCCGGGAAGTACCGGAAGAGCGTCGGCTTGGAGACCTCGGCCGCGGCGGCCACCTCCGCAACGGACACCGCGTCGAAGCCCTTCTCCAGGAAGAGTTCGACGGCGGTGTCCGAGAGCGTCTGGAACATCCGCTGCTTCTTGCGCTCGCGCAGGCCGGGGGCGGGGACGGGGGCGTTCATGGGCCGAGCCTAGAGGGTGCCCGGCAGGTGCCCCTCCTCCGTGTGCGCGCGGCCCCACCGCACCAGGGCGGTGCCGATCTCGGCGGGGCCGGGCACCGAATCGAGCCCGAGGGGCAGGACCGCGGCGGACAGGATGCCGTGCAGACGGACCGCCGCGAGCGCGACCCGGGGGCCGGGCGAGCCCGCGGCGCGCCCCAGCGAGACGGCCTCCCGGACGACGTCGGTGAAGACCGACTGGGCCCGCTTGTATCCGAGGATCAGGTCCAGGTCGTGCCGCCAGCCGTGCGTACCGCCGGGGCGGGCCGCCTCGACCGCGCGCCGCCAGCCCTCCGTCACCTGACGGCGCTGCCAGGCCGGGTAGCGCATCAGGTGCAGATGGGTGGCCGGTTCGTACTCTGTGCTCCGCTCAACCTGGAGGAGCCGGTGCGGTGACAGGGTGCGTCACCCTGCTCCGAAGTTCCGTGTCGTGATGACCCGTTCGCGCCCGGTGCGGGAGACTGCCGCGGTGACCGACACCGACCTCGGCCGGGGGACCTTCGACGACCCGGCCGCGCCACTGCGCGCGTTCGGGTCTGCCCGTGCGGTGCTGTTCGACTTCGACGGTCCCGTCTGCGATCTGTTCGCGGGTTCCACCACGGCGAAGGTGGCGGATCGGATCAAGCGGACGGCCCGGCGGTACTGGGGACCGCTCGACCCCGCGGTCGAGAAGTGCGACGACTCCCACGGCGTCCTCCCTCCCCTCAGGGACATGTACGAGCGATCCGTCCCCAGGCCCAGCGCCCTCCCGCTGGAACGCGCCGAGGCCGCCGTCACCGCCCTGGAGCGACGGGCCGTGCGCACCGCGCTCCCCACACCGCACCTGCACGTCCTGGTGGGCCTGCTGCTCGACCACGGCAAGCGCCTGGCCCTGGTCAGCAACAACGCGGAAGGGCCGATCAGGGAGTACCTCGCCGGTCTCGGACTGGCGCCGAAGTTCGACGGGGTCTTCGGCCGGTCACCCGACGACGCCCGGCTCATGAAGCCGCATCCGGACTGCGTGCACCGGGCCGTGCGCCACCTGGCCCTGCCCGCCTCCGACTGCCTGCTCGTCGGTGACCAGCTCACCGACCTCGAGGCCGCCCGGTCGGCCGGGACCGGCTTCCTCGGACTCACCCACCACCCGGGGCGCGCGCTGCGGATGGCGCAGGGCGGCGCGGACGCGGTGCTGGCCTCGTACCTCCCCGTCCTGCGGGCCGCCGACGCGTTGCCGCTTCCCGATTGACATCCGCTTCAGCGGCCTCGGCACTCCCAGAGCAGCCGCAGGACCGGCTCCAAAGAGTGCACGACCGTTTGCGCCCCCGCCTCTTCCAGGATCTTCGTCTTGCGCTCGTTGTGGCCGTACCCCAGGAAGGGCACGCCGGCCCGCTGTGCGGCGGCCAGATCGGATGCGGAATCGCCGACCATCAGGGCGTCCGCGGGCGCGGCGCCCGTCGCGCCGAGGGCGCGGTTGAGGCAGTGGGGGTCCGGCTTGAGCAGGTGCGGGTCCCGGGTGCGGCCGTAGAGGTGCGGGGCGAAGCAGCCCAGCAGGTCCCGGGTCGCCAGGTACTCGCTCACCACGCGGGGCGAGTTGTTGGTGGTGACCGCGAGACCGACGCCGAGCGCGGACCAGGTGCGGATCAGGGCGTCCGCGTACGCGGTCGGCCACGCGGTGGGCACGGCGCGCAGTTCCTCCCGGGTCAGCCGTTCCTCGAACTCGGCGACCAGGTCGCTCTGGCAGTGCCTGCGATTGACCGCATCCAGCAGGACGTACGGGTCGGGACGGGCCCGCTCCTCCTGGGTCAGCAGTTCCCCGAGTCCCTGTGTCTCCATCCAGTCCAAGAGTTCGCCCGCCACCCGGGCGGCCGAGTAGCCCGCGAACAGTCTGCAGAGGGGGCCGTCGAAGTCCCACAGGACGACCCGGGCGCCCAGGACCAGGTCCCGCAGGCCCTCGGGCCTCTCCTGCTCGGACTGCTCGCGCCGTTCGTCCCGCTCGCTCACCGGCGCCGTCTTCTGCTCCGTATGGGAAGTCACTAGGAGAGTGTCAGGTCCGTGGTGATGGTTTCCCAGAGCGCGTCGAACCACTTCTGTGACTCCTCCACGAACACCGCGTCCCGGCGACCGGCCCGCTTCACGAACGAGAACAGCAGCGACTCGGAGCCGAGCGCGTCGTACATCTCCAGGGTCCGGTTCTCGTACTCCTCCTCGCGCCGGGTCACCGTGTAGTAGCCGTGGAGGGCCTCCTCGCCGTTGAGCAGGTACAGCTTCATCGGCGGGGTGAACGGCAGAGCGCGGAAGGCGATGCGCACGTCGATGCGGTGGGTGGAGCCGGCGGAGCGCAGGTTGTGCCGGAGGACGTGGGCCTGCGCGTTACGCATCTCGAGCCAGCGCCGGTGTACCGGATCGTCCTGCTCGTCCTCGACCAGGACGGGGAAGGCCAGTGCGATGTCCCGCGCCGGAAGCATGATCCGGAATTCGATCGTCTCCGGATGCAGCCGTCCCTCCTGGATCAGGCGCAGCGGTTCACTGAGCGCGAGCCCCAACGTCTCTGAGGTGTGACTCACGACGTCGACCCGCACGTGGGGCGCCGAGAACGCCTCGGCCAGGCGGGGCCCCAGAGCCTGCATCGCCTGCTGCGGCAGATCACCCCGGGCAGGTTCGGGCTCGGCGATGCGGGGCGGGCTGCCCTTGCTGACGTTGGTGAGCAGCCCGTCCTCCTGGAGTGCGCGCAGGGCCTGGCGGACGGTGCCGCGCTCCACGCCGAACTCCTCGGCCAGCTCCGCCTGGGTGGGCAGGCGGTCGCCGGCCTTGAGGTCTCCCCCGCGGATCCGCTCCCGCAAGGCCTCGGCGATCTCCTGGGACGAGAGCCTTCTGCTGCCGTTCACGGACACGTTCTCCTGAGTCACGACCAAACGTTACAACTTCGACCTACCTACAGGGAGTTGTTTGAAACTTGTTTATAGATAGCAGCCAAGTGGGGACAACATAACAGAAGTTGGTTGCCAACTTCGCGCGGTTGGCGGAAGCTCGGCCTCCCGCACGTCCTGAAAAGGGGGGAAACGACCCATGCCCGTCCTCGCCCTGGTCTCCGCCGTCCTCGTCCTCGCCTTCGAGCAGCTCGTCCAGTGGAAGTACGGCGCCACCGGCATCGTCGGCCTGCTCCTGCTCACCGTGGGCATCAAGGCCAAGAGCCCCTCCGTCAGTTCCGTCGGCGCGGTGCTGCTGGTCCTCCTGGTCGCGGGGCCCGCACTGTGAGACCCGGGGCGGTCGGCAGGGTCGGTCACGCCGCCCCGCGCACCACAACTTCTCGCCATCTTCGGACTGCCCGCTGAAAGATGGTTACGAGTCATTCCAAGCGGAGATAAGTAGAACTAAGTTGGTAGCCAACTTGAGCAACGTGGTCGAGCCTCACGGGGGTTGGCCACCACGGTGACAGGGGGTCCACCATGCCGCTCATCGCCATCGCCGTCGCGGCTCTGGCCATCGGGTTCGAGCAGCTCGTGCAGTGGAAGTACGGACCGATGGGCCTCATCGCGTTCGTCGCGCTGTCCGTCGGCATCAAGGCGAAGAACACCACGATCAGCGGTGTGGGCGCGGTGATCCTCGTCATGCTGCTCGCCCAGTCCGGCTGAACCGACGCACCGCCGGCCGGGCCCCCTTCCGGAGGGGAGCCGGGAGCCCGGCCGGCGGCGGGCACCACGCACAACAACCACAACTGAAGAGCACGCAGAAGTGCACGCGCTACGGACGCGCACGCGTCCACCGCCACTGGCGGAAGGGGGTCGCCTCAGAACATGTCCGGGCACCAAGGCCGCCCGGACGTACGCAGCAGGGCGTCGACCACACGGGCGGCGCCCGCTCGTTCTTCCCGCACCCGGCCGAGCGCGGCCAGCCGTACGGCCGACTCGTCGCCGAGCCAGAGCGCCGCCAGGTCGCCGACGTCGAGCACGACATGGGCGCTCTCGGTGGTCGGCGCGCAGGACGCCCCGTCCGGCCCCGCCTCCAGCCGCCACCGCCCGCCGGTGAGCCCTCCCCGGTCCACCACCTCGAGCACCACCGCTCCCTGCCCGTCGTACGTCCGCGCCTCGAGCGCCGCCGCGACGTCCAGGATCCGCACCCACAGCCAGTCGGCCTGCGTGGTGATGCGGGCCGCGCGCGGGTCCGGCAGGAGGAGCGGGAGAAGGTCGTCCGGAGAACGCCAGCCGCTCTTCACCGTCTGGACCCAGTCGATCGAGCACAGGTAGTGCCACAGCGCGCGCTCGGCGGCCGGGGTCACGCCGATCAGCCACTCGACGGTCGCCGTGTTCAGCGGCTGCTTCGCGTCGCCCCAGTGGTCGTCGGTCCGGTACGAGGCCAGCCCCTCGACCTCGCCGTCCGCCGAGCGGTACATGACGTGACAGGGCTCCGTCCAGGGCGTGCCGTTCACGTTCACCACGCCGGTCCGGGACTGCCACCACAGCTCGGTGCGGCTGACCGCGCCCGGCTGGGCCCGGCGCAGCCGCTCGTGCAGCTCGGGACCCAGCTTGCGGACGTCCTCGCCGTCCACGAGGTCGATCCGTCCGCCGTCCTCCGGGGCGGCCCAGCGGCGGTCCAGACCGGCGCGGGGCACGTCGACCGTCCACTCGGTCATGGTGGTGGCGGGACCGAAGCCGTACCGGCCGTAGATCGGGTACTCCGCCGCGATCAGCGTCGCGACGACGTCCCCGCGCTCCTTCGCCGCGGCCAGGTCCTGCGCCATCATCCGGGTGAGCAGTCCGCGGCGGCGGTGGGTCGCGGTGACGGTGACGTTGGAGATCGCGTCGGCCTGGACCGGACGGCCCCCGACGGCCGTCAGCTCCTGGTCGAAGGAGCGGAAGGTCGCCACGCACCGGTCGCCGTCGAAGGCGCCGAGCGACCGGCCGGGCACGAACTGCCGTCGCCGGGCCTCCAGTTGTTCCGCGGCCACCAGGGGCGGCTGCAGGAACCCGGTGTTCAGGGCCCGGTTCCAGTCGGGGAACTCGTCGTCGGTGACGGGGTGTACGTCGATCTCGGTGCGGGGGCTCATGCGCTCACCGTAGAGCGCCGTCCCCGCCCGCGTCGCGGGGATTACCCGAGGCCCCGGGGCCTCAGAACGCCGCCCGGATCTCCCCCACCTCGCGGCCGCCGCCCAGCAGCGGCGTCCGGCCGATGCGATCGACGACCGGGCCTGCCACCCCGAGCAGCGTCAGGGCGCGGGCCAGGACCGGGCCGAGCGCCCGGGTGGCACCGTCCTCGACCTTGAAGGCGAGGGCGCGGCCGTCCGGCAGGGCCACCGCCTGGACGGCCTCGGCGCCCATCTTGGAGAGGGTGCCGGGCACCTCGCGCATCAGCCAGGTGTCCGCGCGGCGGCTGCCGGCGACGTACTCGGGGTGGGCGCGCATCGCGTCGGCGACCCTGCGCTCGGCCGAACCGGGCTCGGCGGCGACGAAGGACCGGAAGGCGCGGGCCAGGCCGACCAGGCTGATCGCCATCAGCGGCGCCCCGCACCCGTCCGTGCCGACGGACGCCACCGGCTCGCCCGCCGCGTCCTCCACCACCCGGTGGATGGTCCGCTGGAGCGGGTGGTCCGGGTCGAGGTAGGTCTCCAGCGGCCAGCCCCGCTGCGCGCAGACCGCCAGCATCGCGGTGTGCTTGCCGGAGCAGTTCATGGTGACGCGGTCGGGCACGGCGCCCGACGCCAGGTACGTGTCCCGCTCCTCGGCGTCCAGCGGCAGGTCGGGCGGGCACTGGAGCAGCGCCGGGTCCAGGCCGTACTCGTCCAGCATCGTGCGGACCAGGTCGCGGTGAAACGGTTCTCCGGAGTGGCTGGCGGCGGCCAGCGCCAGCCGCTCACCGGCGAGGTCGAGGCCGGCCCGCAGGACGCCGGCCGCCTGCATCGGCTTGTTGGAGGAGCGCGGGAAGACCGGCGCCGTCACGTCCCCCAGGGCCAGCTCCACGGCCCCGTCGGCGCCCAGCACCACCAGACTGCCCCGGTGCCGCCCCTCGACGAAGCCGGACCGGACGACCTCGGCGAGAACGGGCGGCACGACGGGCGAGAGCGCGGACGTGGGCGCGGACCGGTCCGTCGGCGACGGCAGGTCCGCGGGCGACGACTGGCCCTCGTACGAGGGCTGAGACGGCTGAGACGGCTGCGGCTGGGGCTGGGGCGCGGGCATCGGCGGTGGCCTTCCGAACGGGCGACCCCCCACTGCGACGGCCCGGGATCACCGGGTCCCGGAGGCGGCGCGGATGGCCGCCCCCCGTGTCACACCAGCAGGTCGTCTACGTGTGCTTCCCCTTCACGGTACCGGCGGGCGATCTCCGCGCTGCAGCCGTCCGCCGTGCGCTGGAGCCGTTGCCGGTTCCCAGAGACCTGCTGCTCGTAGCGCACGAGCCGCCCCATCCCGGCGGTCAGCTCGCCGTCGGTGCGGGCCGTCAGGTCGGACAGCTCCACCTCGCCGAGCATCTCCGCGGCCAGCCGCCGGCACTCCTCGCTGCGCGGGGTGGCCAGCGTCACGTGGCGGGCGGAGGAACGCTGCCGGGCCGGTGCGTCGGCCAGGATCTCCGAGAGCCGCTCGACCACGGACCCGGTCGCCGCGGTGGTGACCACGGCCGACGACGTCGTCGACCCGCGCTCCGCCAGCTCCGCGCGCAGGATGTCGATACGCCCCTGCAGCAGCCGCCGTACGTAGCTGAGGTCGGCCTCCTCGCGCTGGGCGTCCCGGCGCAGCGTGCGCAGCTCCGGCAGGCTCAGCGCGGTCAGGTCCCGTTCCGGGGGATCCTTCGGCAGCTCCGGACTGTCCGTGCGCTGCACGGGCGCCCTGGGCGCCTCCAGACCGGCCGGTCCGCCCGGCCCGCCGGGACCACCCGCCCCGCCGGGACATGTCAACGCTGCAGTCCCGAACGACCGCCCCGTACTCGGTGTGCTCATGTGCCTCAACCGTCCCCTCGCCCGGCGTCTGGGAGCATCGTGCCACTCCAAGTGGCCACTATGTGACCGAGTGCCCCCGATCGGCCCCGATCGGCCCCAGATGGGGGGTTCGCCGGGATAGGAAACCCCTACGGTCCCGCCCGTCCACACCCTGGGGGCGCACGGCATCATTGCGGGATGCGTGCAGTGGTGCAGAGGGTGGACGGCGCGAGCGTCGTCGTGGACGGCGAGACGGTGGGCGCGATCGACGGCGAGGGCCTGTGCGTCCTGGTCGGGGTCACCCACGAGGACACCAAGGAGAAGGCGGCACAGCTGGCCCGCAAGCTCTGGTCGGTACGGATCCTGCACGACGAGAAGTCCTGCAGCGACCTGGACGCCCCGCTCCTGGTCATCAGCCAGTTCACCCTTTACGGCGACGCCCGCAAGGGCCGCCGCCCCACCTGGAACGCCGCCGCCCCCGGCGACGTCGCCGAGCCGCTGGTCGACGAGGTCGTCGCGCACCTGCGCGCGCTGGGCGCGACCGTGGCGACGGGCCGGTTCGGCGCGCAGATGCGGGTGTCCCTGACGAACGACGGCCCGTTCACGGTCCTCGTGGAGGTCTGAGCCCCGTCTCTCAGGGCTCGACGACGGTCTCCTGCGCGGCCGCGGTCTCCTCGGCCGTCAGCCGGGCGTCGACCGGCACGTTCCGCTTCACCAGGGCGAGCGCGACCGGGCCCAGCTCGTGGTGGCGCACGGCCGTGGTGACGAAGCCGATCTTCCGGCCGTCGCCCCCCTCGTCCGCGAGCCGGATCTCCGCCCCGTTCGGCGGCAGGTGGACCTCGCTGCCGTCCAGGTGCAGGAAGACCAGCCGGCGCGGCGGCTTGCCGAGGTTCTGCACCCGGGCGACGGTCTCCTGGCCGCGGTAGCAGCCCTTCTGCAGGTGCACGGCCGTGCCGATCCAGCCCAGCTCGTGCGGGATGGTCCGGTGGTCGGTCTCGAAGCCGAGGCGCGGCCGGTGCTGCTCGACGCGCAGCGCCTCGTGGGCGAGGATCCCGGCCGCGGGCCCGGCCTGGGCGGCGAAGCTCTCCAGCTCCTCCCGCGGCAGGAAGAGGTCACGCCCGTACGGCGTCTCGCGGACCACGGCGGAGGCCGGGGCCTGGGCGATCGACCCGGCCGGCAGGTGCACGACGGCGGTGTCGGCGGTGCGGTCGGCGACCTCGACCCGGTAGAAGAACTTCATCGACTCCAGGTAGGCGATCAGCGCCTCCTGGGTGCCGGGCTCGACGTGGGCCCAGACGGTCGTGCCGTCGTCGACGAGGTACAGGGCGTGTTCGATGTGGCCGTTCGCGGAGAGGATCAGCGCCTCGGTGGCCTGGCCGGTGGGCAGGTCGCTGACGTGCTGGGTGAGCAGCAGGTGCAGCCAGCTCAGCCGGTCCTCGCCGGTGACGGTGACCACACCGCGGTGGGAGAGGTCGACGAAGCCGGTGCCGTCGGCGAGGGCACGCTGCTCGCGGAACAGGTCGCCGTAGTGGGCGGCGACGCCTTCGTCCACACCCTCGGCGGGAACGGCGCCGGGCAGGGACAGCAGAGGGCTCTTCATACGCCCAGCCTACGACTCGCTTACGAGTCGGTAGTTGAACCCTTCAGGGAACAGCTCTCGCACCGGCCGAAGATCGCGAAGTGCTTCAGGTCCGTGTCGAAGCCGAACTGCTCGCGCAGCTTGGCGGTGAAGTCGGCGGCCACCGACAGATCGGCCTCGATCACGTTGGTGCAGTCCCGGCAGACCAGGTGGATGTGGTGGTGCCGGTCGGCCAGGTGGTAGGTGGGAGCGCCGTGCCCCAGGTGGGCGTGGCTGACCAGCCCCAGCTCCTCCAGCAGCTCCAGCGTGCGGTACACGGTGGAGATGTTGACCCCGGAGGCGGTCTTGCGCACCTGGCCGAGGATGTCGTCCGGGGTCGCGTGCTCCAGGGTGTCCACGGCTTCGAGCACCAGCTGCCGCTGCGGGGTCAGCCGGTAGCCACGCTGTCTGAGGTCGCTCTTCCAGTCGGTGCTCACCACACCACGAGTCTAGGACTACTTGAAGAAAGCGATCCCGTCGTCCGGCATGTCGTCCGGCAGGGCCTTGGCCCAGCGCTCGACGTCCTCCGGGGTGACGACCTTCTTCAGGTGCGCCGACATGTAGGGGCGCAGCTCGACCTCGGGGGTCTGCTTCTCGCCGACCCACATCAGGTCGCTCTTGACGTAGCCGTACAGCCGCTTGCCGCCGGTGTAGGGCTGCGAGGCCGCCGTGCGGGCCACCGCGTCCGTGACCAGGTCGATCTGGGGCTTCTGGTCGGCCATCTCGCCGTACCAGATCTCGATGACGCCGTCGTCGCGGGTCATCGTCACCTCGACCTTGCGGTTCGCGTCGATGCGCCAGAAGCCGTGCTCGGACTCCAGCGGGCGGACCTTGTTGCCGTCGTTGTCCAGCACCCAGGTGTGCGACTGGTACTCCAGGAAGTCCCGGCCGTCGTGGGTGAAGGAGACCTCCTGGCCGAAGTTGCACTTCTCGGCACCGGGGAAGTCGTGCACGCCCGCGCCCGCCCAGTCACCGAGGAGGAAGGCGAGGGGGACGAGGTCCTTGTGCAGGTCGGACGGGATCTCGATCATGAGGGGTCTTACTTCCTGGCGTCGGTGATCAGCGCTGGCCCTGGTACAGCTTCTTCACGGTCAGACCGGCGAAGGCGAGGACGCCGACGCAGACCAGGACCAGCAGGGCTTCGAAGAAGATCTCCACGGGGTGCTCCTTGAGCGGGGGGCATACGACAGGGCCGGCCCCAGCTTACGCGGCCCGCCCCGGCTCTTCTCGCCGGACTCCGTCCAGGAAGGCGGCCCACGCGGGAGCTGCGAAGAGGAGGGCTCCGCGGGCGGGGTCCTTGCTGTCGCGGACCGGGACGAGGGAGGGGAGGTTGGGGGCGACCTCGACGCACTGACCGCCGTCCTGGTTGCTGTAGCTGCTCTTGCGCCAGTCGGCGGCGTGGAGGAGGTCGTCGGAGACCTCGACGCACTCGCCGCCGCTCGCGTTGCTGTAGCTGCTCTTACGCCACGAGACGGCGCTCAGATCGATGGCTCGCACGGCGCTTCCTCCAACGTCCGCAGGATGAACTCGCGCGACTCGGCCGGTGACAGGGCCAAGTCCCGCATCGCATCGTACCTACGTTGCAGCAGCTCAACTGAGGCGTTTTCCTCCACGAGTTCACCGCGCAGGTCGTTCTCGGTATAGGCGACCACGCGGCCACTCGGCAGCCGCAGGAACATCACGGTGGTATTCGTCAGCCCGTGCCGCCCCGCGCTGAAAGGCAGCACCTGGAGCGTGATGCTCGCGCGCTCAGCCATCTCCGCCAAGTGGGTCAACTGCTCTCGCCATGCCCCCATGTCGCGCAGCCAAGTGCGCAGCACCGCCTCAGAGAGAATGGCGCGAAACGACGGTGGGGCCTCCCCCTCCAAGAGCTGCCGGCGACCGAGACGCGCCTCAACCTGCTGGTCCAGTTCAGAGCCCTGGAGCCAGCCCGCGGCAAGCGCCTCGCGCGCATATCCGGCGGTCTGCAACAGGCCCGGCGGCGTGCTCACCGCGTAGTGCCACAGGCTGATCGCCTCGGCCTCCAGGATCATGTACCGCCGGTACTGCTCCCGGAACTGCGTCGGATCGGCCACCGCCAGCTCCCACAGCGTGAGCAGCATGCCGCCCGTGCCGTAGTACTGGTCCAGCGCCTCCACGATCTCCGGGCCGCCCAGCGTGTGGCCGTTCTCCATCTTTCCGAACTGGGACGCGTCCCACCCCACCGCCTCCGCCATGCCCCGCAGGGACACGCCCCGGGCCTGCCGGAGCAGCCGCAGCTCCTCCGCGAACCGTGCCCTCGGCTCCTGACTGCGACCCGTGATCGCCCTCCGCTGCGGCACCGCACCCCTCCCTGCTGTGGAATGTGTGGAATTTGGAGCGCCCGTTGTGGCACTAGCGGCCGTTCCGGGCTTGGCGACCCCCGCCGTGGGTCATGCTCGTAACTGCCCACCACTACGCAGAGTAGGGCAACTGTCGCATTCCGTACAGACGTTGACGTAAGGGAGCGGACCCGTGAGAACAGAACCGGCCACCTATGAGCCCGGCACCGTGCTCTACGACACCGCCGCCGCGAAGGTCGGTGAGTACCGGGGCCGCAGCGGGGCGCGGGTGATGCTCCGGCCGCTCGGCGGCGGGCGGGAGTGGGAGGCGGAGCCGGCCGCGCTGCGCCCTGCCACCGACCGCGAGCGCCTCGGGGCGAGCCTGCGCGCCGCGAACGCCCGCACGCTCGCCGCGCCCCCGGCCCCCGGGACGGGCGTCGGCGCCCCCCACCGGCCGCCCGCGCCGGTGCCGGGCTGCGAGGCCTGCTCCTGGCTGGCCGACCGGCGGGAGACCGCACGCGCGGCGTTCGACCACAGCGCGGTGACGGACGCGAACGTCCTGCTGCGCCAGCACCAGCGCAAGGAGCACGAGGGATGACGTACGACGGCGGGCTGCCCTACGAGGAGTGCCGGCGGGCGCAGCGGCTCTCGCCCCGGCGGGACCGGGCTGCCCTCTCCCCCGGCTTCACGATGCCGCCGTTCCATCCGGGCCACCCGCCCCGGCCCGCGCCGAAGCACAAGGCCCCGCCCCGGCGGCGCACCCGGCTGGACGGCGCCACGGTCAGCGGCCTGCTGACCGTCCTGTGTGTCGCGACGCTGCTGGTGACGATCACCTTCGCCCTCTGACGCCGCCCGCGCGGGCTACGCTTCCGGCATGGCGAAGAAGCTCGTGATCAAGGTGACGGCGGGGGCCGACGCCCCGGAGCGCTGCTCGCAGGCGTTCACCGTGGCGGCGGTGGCCGTGGCCAGTGGGGTGGACGTGTCGCTGTGGCTGACCGGTGAGTCCGCGTGGTTCGCGGTGCCGGGGCGCGCGGCCGAGTTCGAGCTGCCGCACGCCGCGCCGCTGCCCGACCTGCTCGACTCCCTCCTGGCGGGCGGCCGGGTCACGCTCTGCACCCAGTGCGCGGCCCGGCGCGACCTCACCGAGAAGGACGTCATCGAGGGCGTGCGCATCGCGGGCGCGCAGGTCTTCGTGCAGGAGGCGCTGGCCGACGACACGCAGGCCCTCGTCTACTGACCCCCTGAAAAGCGCGAGCACTCGACGGAGAACTGTCCTCGGGACACTCAGCTGAGCACCCCGAGGACAGCACGGGCGAAATGCTCACGGTCTCAGAGGAGCAGCCGGGTCTGCAGTGCCACGGTCTGCTGGAACGGCACCTCGTCTGCCCCACCTGCGCGGCTCTGCAACACCACCGCCAGCACGTCGCCCGCGCCGAGGTACGCCTCGCGGACCTGTTCACCGCCGTAGGGCTCGGACTCGGCATAGACGGAGGTGAGCACGTCATCGGACTCGGCGGCCTCCGGGAAGTCCTCGTCGGGCTCCACGGTTTCCGTGCCTCGCACGGCGTAGCCCGGCCCGTCGTACGGGGCGAGCTGCATGGTGTGCAGGTCGTCCACGACGGCCGCTGTGCCGAACTGGAGCAGGTAGATCCGCGTGTGCGTCCCGTCAGGGGTGGTCCAGCCACGGGCGGCGATGTGGCGCAGCCCCGCGTCGACGACCTTGTACCGCAGCTCGTCACGGTCGGACTCCTCCTCGTACTCCGCGAGGAAGGTCTCCGTCTTCAGCCAACCGTCCGTGCCGCGCAGCCCCCGGTCCGCCGTCGCTCCCTCGGGCGCGGGCAGGAGCAGGGCGCGCAGGTCGGCGTAGTGGGCACCGGCCGTGTTTCCCTCGGCGAACGGACCCGGGCTGCCCGTCGGCAGGGGTGCCGCGGTGAGGACCGGGTACGCCCAGCGCCCGTCCGACGCGGTCGCGAGTCCGGGCACGTCCGACCGGTCCATCCGCGTGATGCCGTACGCCGCGGCCGACCCGACAGCCGCGAAGACGGCGACCGCCGCGGTCCAGCGCAGCGCTGCGCGCAGGACGCGGCGGTCCTTGCCCGACGGGTCCGGGGCGACGGGCCGCGGGGCGTCCGGCAGGGGCGACGGCGCAGGCGCAGGCGTGACGGGTGCCGACGGGGCGATCTGCTCGGTCACACGGACTCCCCGGGTTCGACGATGCGGTCCAACTGGTCCTTCAACAGCGCGGCGACGCCCTCGGCGTCGAACGGCTGCAGTCCCTCCGCGGTGGCGGTGACCGTGATGTCCGCCGAGGAGGCGGAGCAGAACATCGCGGCGAGATCCTCGTCGTCACCGGAATCGGAGGGCGTGCGGTAACACTCGGCGTCCTTGTGGCCCTCTATCTCGGGGCCGTCGCGCAAGACGTCCAGGGCGTCCAGGAACGTGTTCCGGCCCTTCGCCGCGGCACGGGCGGCGGCCGGGTCCTCCATGCGGGCCAGAATGACGGTCATGGTGGCCGCGCCCGCCACGCGGTCGGCGTTCTCACCCGTGAAGGCGTAGCTGCGGATCGCCATCTCCTTGATGGGCTTGCGGTCGATCTCCTTCTCCAGCTGCTTGCGCTCGGTTCGAGGCAGCCCGGCCAGCGACTCCTTGAGCAGGGCGGCCGTCCGGTCGCCGCTCAGCACGGCGTCGGAGCCGAACTCCCCCAGGTCGGGGCCGCGCGACCAGTTGCCGGGCCGGTACGGCACGAGGGACCAGGCCAGGCTGCCGGGCTCGGCCGCCCTCGCCGGACGGTCCCCGGCGGGTTCGGGGTGCGCCCAGGAGGGGGCGCCCGGATCCCGGTCGGCGTGCGCGACGGCCACGGCGGTGCACGCGACGGCTCCGACGAGGGCGCCGGTCAGCAGGACTGCCCCGGTGGCGACGGCGATCCGGCGACGGCTGCGCCGTGCGGGGGCGGAAGGGGCTGGTCCGGCGACAGGTTCCGTGGCCTGCGCGTCCACGGCGTCCACCGTGTCTGCTGCCTCCGCTGCCTCTGCCGCGTCTGCCGCGTCTGCCGCGTCTGCCGCGTCTGCCGCGCCCACAGCAGCGGACGTGGCGGCGGTCGTACCGGAGGAGGCGTCGGTCGTGGGCGGGGCGTCGTCGTGGTTCTCGTTCACAGCCGCTCCATCTGCCGCTCGGCCAGACTCATGATCGTCTTCTTCTCGATCCGCTTGGCCCCGCTCACCCAGATCTCCACGGCGATGTCACCCCGCCGGGCGTGCGCTTGCGCCGTGTAGGGATACGGCGAGGCCCCGGGGCCGGAGCGGGGCTGTTCGTCGATGAACACCCGGCCGTCTCCCGTGCCCGGGATCGTCCAGTCGTCGGCGCCTTCCCCACCCGCGAAGCGCTGGCCGCTCGCATTGGCCCCGGCGGCGCCGCGGACCTCTTCCTGCCGGTACTGGAGCAGCCGGATTTCCACGGAGTACGCTCCCTCGACCTCCCAGCCGGTGACGGCGGCCCGGCGGAACTCGCTGCGCAGCAGGTGCTCGAACGCACGCTGCGGATTCTTGAAGGTCCCGGCGTAGCCCACCAGGTCCATCCAGCCGTCGGAGCTTTCCAGCCAGTCGACCTCCTCCGCCTCGCGAGGCTTCTTCAGCAGCAGATCGCGGAGGTCGCCCTCGGTGCGCACCTGGCGGTCCTGGTCGGCGGAGAGCGGCTTCGGTGCCTTCCCCGTGCCTCGCGCGAGCGCGGACTGCGACAGCGGCGGCAGCTTCACCGGCTCCCGGCCCGCCTGCACGAGCACCCCGGTGCAGGCGCCGGCGACCAGCCCCAACGCCGCTGCGGCCGTGATGAGCAAGGCCGTACGCCCGCGCCGTCGGTGTCGTCCGGCCTCCTCGGCGAGTACGGCCGAATCGCCGGTCGGCGACGCGGGTTCGTCCGGCACCACGGGCCCGTCCGCCGGCTCGCGGCCCTCCGCTTCCGTCGCGGGCCTCTCCGGTGTCGTCGGCGCGGCAGGCGCCGCGGGTCTTGCCGGTTCCTCTTCCATGACGTCCCCCCACAGAACGTGAAGCGCGCGTTCCGTATGCGCGCACTCAGGAGACACACAGCCGGGCGCCGGGGTTGTAGCGATCTTGATGACGATCCGGCCACGGCGAAAGGAGGAGTCCGTGACAGAGCGACGCTCGTCCCATGAGCGGCTGAGCTACGGGGCCGTCCGCGTCCACAGGCAGAAGGGGTGACCGGACGGATCGAGCAGCACGCGTACGTCGTCCTGGGGCTGGTACTCGGCGAGCCGGGCGCCCTCGGCCACGGCCCGCGCGGTCTCCGCCGCCAGGTCGTCGACCTCGATGTCGAGGTGCAGCATCATCTGCTGGTCGCCCGGATGCCGGGTCGGCCAAACGGGCGGCACGTACGCGGGTTCCGTCTCGAAGGCCAGGGACGTGCCGCCGGTGCCGGGCGGCGGGCCGATGAGCACCCAGTGCGGTTCCTCGGCGCGTATCACGTAGCCCAGCAGCCGCAGGTAGAAACCGGCGAGTTCGCGGGCGTCGTGCGCGTCCAGCACGACGGTGGACAGCTTCGCCGGAGACATGCCCGCCATCATGCCCGGGGACCGGCTCCCGACACGGGGGTCAGCGCGGGCGCTTCCTGCCGTCCAGTTCGTCCCACCACTCGTCGGACTGGGCGTCGCCCGACGGGTCGTCCCACCAGCGGTCGTCCGGGCCGCGCCGGTTGGCGACCATCGCGGCCACCGGCGGGATGAGCATCGCGAACACGCACAGGCCCACGGCCGCCGGGACGGACCAGATGCGCACGACTCCCCAGGCCAGGACGAAGAGCACGATGCAGGTGCCCATCATGGCGAAGTAGACGTGCCGCCGCCGCGCGTACATGTCTCCAGCGTAGGCCTCACACGCCCGGCATGCCGGAGGGGCCGCACCCCAGGCGTCCAACCCGGTGGGTGCGGCCCCTCGGCCGTCGCGCGCCGTACCTGCCGTGCGCGCCGTTGCCTGCCGTCAGACGGCGATCGCGACCTCCGCGAGGCCGCCCTGCTGGGCGACGACCGTGCGGTCGGCGGTGCCGCCCGGGATCAGCGCGCGGACGGTCCAGGTGCCCTCGGCCGCGTAGAAGCGGAACTGGCCCGTCGCGGAGGTCGGGACCTCCGCCGTGAACTCGCCGGTGGCGTCCAGCAGACGGACGTAGCCCGTCACCGGCTCGCCGTCGCGGGTCACCTGACCCTGGATCGTGGTCTCACCGGGCTTGATCGTCGAGGCGTCGGGGCCGCCGGCCTTCGCTCCGCACATGTCGTTACTCCTGAGGTGTGTTGGGAAAGGTCGGCGGGTGCCGTACCCGTGTCGCTTACTTCGCGGCGCCGAGCTCGATCGGCACGCCGACGAGGGAGCCGTACTCGGTCCAGGAGCCGTCGTAGTTCTTGACGTTCTCCACACCGAGCAGCTCGTGCAGGACGAACCAGGTCAGGGCCGAGCGCTCACCGATGCGGCAGTAGGCGATGGTGTCCTTCGCCAGGTCGACCTGCTCGTCGGTGTAGAGCTGCTTGAGCTCGTCGTCCGACTTGAAGGTGCCGTCGTCGTTGGCGTTCTTCGACCACGGGATGTTGCGGGCGGACGGGACGTGGCCCGGACGCTGCGACTGCTCCTGCGGGAGGTGGGCCGGGGCGAGCAGCTTGCCGGAGAACTCGTCGGGCGAGCGGACGTCGACCAGGTTCTGCGTGCCGATCGCCTGGACCACGTCGTCGCGGAAGGCGCGGATCGCGGTGTTCTGCGGCTTGGCCTTGTAGTCGGTGGCGGCACGCTGGGGCACCTCGTCGCCGGCGACCAGCTCGCGGGCGTCCAGCTCCCACTTCTTGCGGCCGCCGTCGAGGAGCTTGACGGCGTCGTGGCCGTACAGCTTGAAGTACCAGTAGGCGTAGGACGCGAACCAGTTGTTGTTGCCGCCGTAGAGGACCACGGTGTGGTCGTTGGAGATGCCCTTCTTCGACAGGAGCTTCTCGAAGCCCTCCTGGTCGACGAAGTCGCGGCGGACCGGGTCCTGGAGGTCCTGGGTCCAGTCGATCCGGATCGCGTTCTTGATGTGGTTCTTCTCGTAGGCGGACGTGTCCTCGTCCACCTCGACGATCGCGATGGTCGGGTCGTCCAGGTGGTCCTGCAGCCAGTCGGCGTCGACCAGGACGTCGCTGCGGCTCATGTTTTCTCCTCCGGGGCAGTTGGCGGCGGGGCGTGCGATGAGAGGGTGCGCGCGCTCTGGCCGTGCGGCGGCGCGCGGGTGCTCCGGGGCAGGCCGGGGCGGGGGATGAGGGGCACACGGACGGCGACGTCGCCGTCCGCCTCAGAAGGTGCGACAGAGCATGGCGGCAACGCGGCACAGGTCCACTGCCCGCCGCTTGGTGAGATCCGCCTGTTGCTTCATAGGTCCCGATCGTAAGGATTGAGGGCGGGCCGTGTCACCGACGTGTCGCATGATGAGACGGGATCGTCCGTTATGCGGGATGGCGTCTTGCGTCGGGCCGCCCCGGAGGGCTGCGGGGGTCGGCGCGGGTGGCCTCGCATCTGCGGTACGGACAGCGCCGTCTCGCCAGTCGGACGGCGATGCCGCCGGTCCGCCAGTTCCCGACCGCCGGGGGCGTGCCTCGCCCGCGCCGTCCCTCGTCCTACCCGGCCAGCTTGACGTCGGAACCCTTCACCGTGATCTCGACGCCGTCCTTCGCCGCCTCGACCTTGTCCAGCTCGATGCCGCCCGGCAGTTCGTCGATGGTCTGCTGGAAGTCGGTGATGGCCCGGATGCGGGACTCGGCGAGCTGCCGGCCGGCGATCCTGGGCAGCCCGTCGGCGACGACCTCCACGTCGTCGTCCTCCACCTTGACCGAGCTGAGCACCTCGATCGGCTCGGGCACCTCGACGCCGAGGACCGTGGCCTGCAGCGACACCTTGATCTTCCCGTTGCCGCCGTCGGAGAGGCCGACGACCTTGGCGTCGATGCCGGACACGATCTCCGTGGGCTCGGACTTGGTGGCCTTCATCAGCTCGTCGTAGCCGACGGTCGCGGTGCCGGTGGCGCTGGCCGCCGTGGCGGAGCTGTAGTCGCCGGAGAACTCGACGCCCTTCATGTGCGCCCGCAGCTCGGCGATGCGGATCTTCTCGCCGCCCTTGCCGGTGGACGCCTCGTAGTCGTCGATGCCGACCTCCACGTCGTCCAGCGAACCGCCGACGAGCTGCGTGAGGAAGGGAAAGCCGTTGATCGAGACGTCCGGCGTCGAGGGCAGGTTCTCGGTGCTGCGCAGCTTGTCCGCCGCCTCGCCCTCGGCGAAGTTGACGGCGACACGGTCGGCGATCACGAAGAGGCCGCCCAGGATCACGACGACGATCAACAGTATTCGCAGTGCGCGCATGCGGTGTTCCCAACCCTGGACGCTCGACGGCGGCGGACCCGACGACCGGCGGCCGTCCAGCGCGAGCGTAACGCGGGCCCCCGGCACTCCCCGGGTTTTGTCGAACAGCTGTGACAGGGGGCGCCGACACCTGTGACGGGGGCCGCCGTCGCCCGGGGACGCGGTGCCGCGCCGGGCTCAGGCCAGGGCCCGGCCCAGGACGTACACGGCCGGGGCCGCCGCCGCGAGGGGCAGGGCCACGCCCGCCGTGAAGTGGACGAAGCGGGAGGGGTAGTCGTACGCCGCGACCCGCAGGCCGATCAGCGCGCAGACCGCCGCGCCCGCGCCGAGCAGCGCACCCGACGCCCCGAAGTCCGTCGTCGAGCCGACCGCGATCCCCGCCCCGGCCGCCGCGAGTAGCGCGACCACCACGGACGCCGGGGTCGGCAACGGCAGCGCGCGGGCCACGGCGGCCACGGCCACCGCGATCCCGCCGACGGCCACCGCGTCCGCGTCCGCGGCGAGGTATCCGCCCGCGACGACGGCCAGGGCCGCCGCGGCGATCGTCGCCATCAGGCCGTACATCCGCTCGTCGGGGTCGGCGTGCGAGCGGAGCTGGAGGACGAGGGAGAGCAGCACCCACACCCCGAGCGTGCCGAGGATCGCCGCCGGGGAGCGGTCCGACACCAGCAGCGCCACGTCGGCGGCGAGCGCGCCCAGGAAGCCCAGCGCGATGCCCTGCCGGGCCGGCCACATGCCGTTCAGCCGGAACCAGCCCGCCGCGGTGACCGCCTGCAGGACGACGAGCGGGACGAGGAGGGCGTACGTACCGAGCGCCGCCGCTCCGGACAGCAGCAGCCCGAGCAGCGCGGTGAGACCGGCCGGCTGCATGCCCGGGTCGATGATCGGCGATCGCCCTTCGGCCCGGGCCCGCTGCGCGTCGGTGATCCGCGTGTTCCCGGCGACGGTCGCCGGGCCGTAACCGGGCTCGTCGGAGGGGGAGGCGGAGGCAGAGGACGAGGCGGAAGCCGGGGACGGTGCGGGCGCCGGTGCGGGCGCGGGGGACTCGTACGGCTGTGGCTGCGGCTGCGGCTGCGGCTGCGGCTGCGGCGCGTACGGCTGTGCCTGCGGCGCGTACGACTGTGGCTGTGCCTGGGACTGGTACGGCTGTGGCTGTGCCTGGGACTGGTACGGCTGCGGCTGCGGCTGCGGCTGTCCATACCCCTGCGGCGGGTACGGCTCAGGCTGTGGCTGGGCGTACGGCGGCAGGTACGCCGTCTCCTCCGCGGAGACCGGCGGCTGCACCTGCGTCTCCCAGGTCTGCCCCTGCCACTGCTGCGTGTACTGGTCGGCGTTCGGGTCCGGCTGCTGCTCCCCGTAGCCCTGGTACGACTGGTTCGGCTGGTACGGCTGCTGCCCGGGCCACGCCTGCGCGTCGTGTCCCTCGTACGGCTGCTGCCCGTACGGCTGATGCGGCTGGTCGGTCATCGCTCACCCTCCTGCGAACGGCGGGAGCACCTCGACCGTGCCGCCCTCGGCCAGCCGTACCGTCTCATGCCCGCGGGTGCCCACGGGGTCGCCGTCGACCAGGAACGAGCAGCGCAGCAGCACGCGCGTGAGTTCGCCGGGGTGGCGCTCGCGCACCGCGTCCAGCGCGTCGGCGAGCGTCGCCGCGTCGTACGGCTCCTCGGCCACCCCCGCCGCGGCCTTCGCGGCGGCCCAGTAGCGCACCGTGACCTTTGCCATCTCGTTCCTTCGTCGTCGGCGATGAACAACGTCAGGCTAGCCCGCCGCCGCCACCGCCCAGTCGCCGATGCGGTGCAGCAGCGCCTCGTCGGAGGCGTTCTCGGCGTGGCCCATGCCGGGTTCCAGCCAGAGTTCGCCGTGGTCGCCGGCCGCCTCGGCCAGCATCCGGGGGTGGTCGAGGGGGAAGTAGCCGTCCCGGTCGCCGTGCACGACCAGCAGTGGCGTCGGCGCGATCCGCTCCACCGCCTCCACGGGCGACAGCGGCACCGGGTCCCAGTCCCGGTGGTGGATCCGGGTGCGCAGGCCGTAGCGGCCCACCAGGCGACCGGCGGGGCGCATCACCAGCCAGTGCAGCCGGCGCATGGGTGCCGTGCCCCGGTAGTACCAGCGGGCGGGGGAGCTGACCGACACGACGGCGTCCGTGCCCGCCTCCTCGTCGCCGGCGTACAGCGCGGCGTGCCGCAGGACCACCGAGCCGCCCATGGAGAAGCCGACGGTGGCCACGCGCGCGTGCCCGAAGCCGCGCGCCCACGCCACCGCCGCGGCCAGGTCGAGCACCTCGCGGTCCCCGACCGTGGACCGTCCGCCGGAGGCTCCGTGGCCCCGGAAGGAGAACGTGACGACGGCGCCGTGCCGCGCCAACGCCGCCGCGATCCGCCGTACGTGCGGTCGGTCGGCGTCGCCCGTGAAACCGTGCGCGACGACGAAGACCAGGTCAGAGGGGTCGCGCCGGTTCGGTCCCGGCTCGTACACGGCGTCGACCGGGACACCGTCGGCCGTACGGAGGAAGGTGCGCGCGGGCGTGCGGCGCGGCGCTCCCCGGGGCGTCTCGGGATGCGGACGATTCTCTGGACGACGGGTGGAACGCGCCACATGGCCCGCCGGTCGGTTGCTCATATCGGCTATTCTGCTGGGCAGAGGACTCGGGCAACGTAGCCCCCGGGTCCTTTTGTGCTTTCGGGAGCGATGCCGGGCGGTCGTCGGGCGGTCGTCGGGCATTCACCTCCCGGACGCCACATGTACGAAGCAGTGCCGCAAACGTCCTCGCAGGGACCCAGGAGGAACCAGACGTTATGGGCGAGCGAACCGGGCACGACCACAAACCGTCCCAGGCAGGTGGGGCGCGATGAGTTCTCTGCTGCTCCTGACCAACGCCCTCCAGCCGTCGACGGAGGTGCTCCCCGCTCTCGGCCTGCTGCTGCACAACGTGCGCGTCGCCCCCGCCGAGGGCCCCGCCCTCGTCGACACCCCGGGCGCCGACGTCATCCTCGTCGACGGCCGCCGCGACCTTCCCCAGATCCGCAGCCTGTGCCAGCTGCTGCGCTCCACGGGGCTCAGCTGTCCGCTGGTCCTCATCGTCACCGAGGGCGGGCTCGCCGCCGTCACCGCCGACTGGGGCATCGACGACGTACTGCTCGACACCGCCGGCCCCGCGGAGGTCGAGGCACGGCTGCGGCTGGCCACCGGCCGCCAGCAGCTCGGCGGCGACGACTCCCCCATGGAGATCCGCAACGGCGACCTGTCGGTGGACGAGGCGACGTACTCCGCGAAGCTCAAGGGCCGGGTCCTGGACCTGACCTTCAAGGAGTTCGAGCTGCTCAAGTACCTCGCCCAGCACCCGGGCCGCGTGTTCACCCGCGCCCAGCTGCTCCAGGAGGTGTGGGGCTACGACTACTTCGGCGGCACCCGCACGGTCGACGTGCACGTACGGCGGCTGCGCGCCAAGCTCGGCCCCGAGCACGAGTCGCTGATCGGCACCGTCCGCAACGTCGGCTACCGCTTCGTGACGCCGGAGAAGCCGGAGAATTCCGAAAAGGGCGAGACGGCCGGGAAGAGCGAGCAGGCCGGGAAGAGCGAGCAGGCCGGGAAGAGCGAGCAGGCCGGGAAGCCCGAGAAGCCGGCCGCCGAGCAGAGCGAGGCGGCCGGCGCAAGGTCATCCAAGGTGTGATACGCCCTGCCCGGAGCGGGTCCATCCGCGTAGACTCCGCGCGTGGCCAAGGTGACTCGGGATGACGTGGCGCGACTGGCGGGGACTTCCACCGCCGTCGTCAGCTACGTCATCAACAACGGACCCCGGCCGGTCGCCCCGGCCACGCGCGAGCGTGTCCTCGCCGCGATCAAGGAACTGGGGTACCGCCCGGACCGGGTCGCCCAGGCGATGGCGTCGCGGCGCACGGACCTCATAGGGCTGATCGTGCCGGACGCGCGCCAGCCGTTCTTCGCGGAGATGGCGCACGCGGTCGAGTGGGCCGCCTCCGAGCGCGGCAAGATGGTGCTCGTCGGCAACAGCGACTACGTCGGCGAACGCGAGGTGCACTACCTGCGCGCCTTCCTCGGCATGCGCGTCTCCGGCCTGATCCTGGTCAGCCACGCACTGAACGACCTGGCCGCCGCCGAGATCGACGCCTGGGACGCCCGGGTGGTCCTGCTGCACGAGCGCCCCGAGGCCATCGACGACGTCGCCGTCGTCACCGACGACCTGGGCGGCGCCCAGCTCGCCGTACGCCACCTGCTGGAGCACGGGTACGAGTACGTCGCCTGCATGGGCGGCACCGCCGAGACCCCGTCCGTCGGCGACCCGGTCTCCGACCACGTCGAGGGCTGGAAGCGCGCGATGAAGGAGGCCGGGCTCTCCACCGAGGGCCGGCTCTTCGAGGCGCCGTACAACCGCTACGACGCCTACCGCGTGGGCCTGGAGCTGCTCTCCGGGCCGCAGCGCCCGCCCGCGATCTTCTGCTCCACCGACGACCAGGCGATCGGCCTGCTGCGCGCGGCCCGCGAGCTGCGCATCGACGTCCCCGGTGAGCTGGCGGTGGCCGGTTTCGACGACATCAAGGAGGCGGATCTCGCCGACCCGCCCCTGACGACGGTCGCCTCGGACCGCTCGGCGATGGCGCGGGCCGCCGTGGACCTGGTCCTCGACGACGGTCTGCGGGTGGCGGGCTCCCGGCGCGAGCGGCTGAAGGTGTTCCCGTCGCAGCTGGTGGTCCGGCAGTCCTGCGGCTGCGCGTAGCCTCCCCCACGGCTCCCCCACGGCAGGCGCCTTTATATCGGGCATACGAGGTTCTGCCGGGCTTCTCAGACAGCACTCAGGCCGCTCTCATCCGAGCGCGGGAAGCTCATGGACATGACCGAGAGCCTCCGCCCGAACGGCGAGTACGAGCACGCGAACCCGTACCAGGGAACCCACCAGCACGCCTCCTCTCCCGTCAACCCGGAGTGGCCGCCCCCGCCGGCGCAGCCGCCCGGGAACCACCCCACGCAGCCGCTGCCCGAGCCGCCGCACGGCAAGCGCCCGGCCAGGCGGCGCGGCCCCGCCGCCCTGCTCGTGGCCGTGGCGATCGTCGCGGCCGCCGTCGGTGGCGGCACCGCGTTCGGCATCCAGGAGCTGACCGGCAGCGACACCGTCGCCTCCAGCTCCACCAGCACCAACGTGGTGCCCTCCAGCCAGAAGGGCACGGTCTCCGGGGTCGCGAAGGCGGTCAGCCCGAGCATCGTCGAGATCAACGCCACCTCGAACGCCGGCTCCTCCACCGGTTCCGGCGTGATCATCACCGACGACGGCGAGATCGTCACCAACAACCACGTCGTCGCCGGCGCCTCGTCCGTCAAGGTGACGACGAACGACGGCAAGCAGTACACCGCCGAGGTCGTCGGCACCGACAGCAAGAAGGACCTCGCGCTGATCAAGCTGGAGAACGCCTCCGGCCTCAAGGCCGCGACCCTCGGCGACTCCGACGGCATCGGGGTCGGCGACCAGGTCGTCGCCATCGGCTCTCCCGAGGGCCTGACCGGCACCGTGACCAGCGGCATCGTCTCCGCGCTCGACCGCGACGTGACCGTCTCGACCGACGAGGGCCGGCAGCAACAGCAGCAGCGGCAGGGCGGCCAGTGGCCGTTCGAGTTCGGCGGGCAGCAGTTCAACGGCGACACCGGCTCGTCCACGACGACGTACAAGGCGATCCAGACCGACGCGTCCCTCAACCCGGGCAACTCCGGCGGCGCCCTGATCGACATGAACGGCAACATCATCGGCATCAACTCCGCGATGTACTCGGCGACCGAGTCCTCCGCGAGCGCGGGCAGCGTGGGCCTGGGCTTCGCCATCCCGATCAACACGGTGAAGGCGGACCTGCCCGGGCTGCGGGCGGGTGCGAGCAACTGACGGGGAACCCGATACAGGCCCCGGAACGTGCGACGCTGAAGTCGTTGGCAGCTCCCGTACCCACCGCATCCGAGGATCCCGAGACCATGAGCCCCGCAGACGGCGACCGTGACCGTGAGACCCAGCGCATCCTGATCGTCGACGACGAGCCGGCGGTCCGCGAGGCCCTCCAGCGCAGCCTCGCCTTCGAGGGCTACGGCACCGAGGTCGCCGTCGACGGCGCCGACGCCCTGGAGAAGGCCGCCGCGTACCGTCCCGACCTCGTCGTCCTGGACATCCAGATGCCCCGCATGGACGGCCTGACCGCCGCCCGCCGCATCCGCGGCGCGGGCGACCTCACCCCGATCCTGATGCTGACGGCCCGCGACACGGTCGGGGACCGGGTGACCGGCCTGGACGCGGGGGCGGACGACTACCTGGTCAAGCCGTTCGAGCTGGACGAGCTGTTCGCCCGTATCCGCGCGCTGCTGCGCCGCAGCTCCTACGCGGCGGCGGTGGAGGCCACCGCCGAGGACGAGGACACCCTCGCCTTCGCCGACCTGACCATGGACCTGGCGACGCGCGAGGTCACACGGGCCGGACGCCCGGTCGAGCTGACCCGCACGGAGTTCACCCTGCTGGAGATGTTCATGGCGCACCCGCGCCAGGTCCTCACCCGGGAGCAGATCCTGAAGGCCGTCTGGGGCTTCGACTTCGAACCGTCCTCGAACTCCCTCGACGTGTACGTCATGTACCTGCGCCGCAAGACCGAGGCGGGCGGCGAGCCGCGCCTCGTGCACACCGTCCGCGGCGTCGGCTACGTCCTGCGGCAGGGCGGCGCGGAGTGACCTCTCTCGCCCGCCGGGTCCGCGCCCTGCCCATCCGGGCGCGGCTGTCGCTGCTGGTGGCGGCGGCGGTGGCGTTCGCGGTGGCGGCGGTTTCGGTGACGTGCTGGTTCATCGTCCAGGGGCGGCTGTACGACCAGGTCGACAGTGACCTCAAGAAGGCCACGATGCTGAACGACCCGCAGCAGCGTGACCAGGCCAGGGAAGCGCTCAACAACTGCTCGCAGACCCCGCGGGAAGGCGTCAACGGCCTGCGGACGACCTACTCCCAGGTGGTCACGGCGACCGGGACGGTCTGTCTGTTCAGCACCTCGGTGGGTCAGATCAAGGTGACGGAAGCCGACCAGGAGGTGATCGAGAACGGTTCGCCCCGCGAGGGCAGCTTCCGCAACGGCACGGCCGAGGACGGCACCGAACTGCGCGTGCTGACCCTGCCGGTGACCATCACCAACCCGGTCACGCAGGAGAGAGCGGGCGCCGCGCTCATCGCCGCCGTACCGCTGAAAGGCACCCGGACCACGCTCAACGACCTTGCGCTGATCCTCCTCCTCGTCTCCGGAATCGGAGTCCTCGGCGCCGGCGTCGCCGGTCTGTGGGTGGCGCGTACCGGTCTGCGTCCCGTCGACGAACTCACCGAGGCCGTCGAACACGTCGCCCGCACCGAGGACCTCACCGTCCGCATCCCGGTCGAGGCCGACAGCGACGACGAGATCGCCCGCCTCTCCCGCTCCTTCAACAGCATGACCTCGTCCCTGGCCAGCTCCCGCGACCTCCAGCAGCAGCTGATCGCCGACGCCGGCCACGAACTGCGCACCCCGCTCACCTCCCTGCGCACCAACATCGAGCTGCTCACCCGCAGCGAGGAGACCGGCCGCCCCATCCCGGAGGCCGACCGCAAGGCGCTCCTCGCCTCGGTCAAGGCCCAGATGACGGAGCTGGCGGCGCTCATCGGCGACCTCCAGGAACTCTCCCGCCCCGACACCGGCCAGCACGCGGGCCGCACCCGCATCCTCGCCTGGCAGGACGTCGTCGAGTCGGCGCTGCGCCGCGCCCGGCTGCGCGGCCCGGAGCTGACGATCAACGCGGACGTGCACCCCTGGTACGTACGGGCGGAACCGGCCGCGCTGGAACGCGCGGTGGTCAACATCCTGGACAACGCGGTGAAGTTCAGCCCGGACGGCGGCACCATCGACGTCCGCCTAGCCGACGGCGTCCTCACCGTCCGCGACCACGGCCCCGGCATCCCCGCCGACGAACTCCCCCACGTCTTCGACCGCTTCTGGCGCTCCCCGAGCGCCCGCGCGCTGCCCGGCTCGGGCCTGGGCCTGTCCATCGTGGCAAGGACGGTGCAGCAGGCGGGCGGCACGGTGGACCTGACCCGGGCCGAGGGCGGCGGCACCACCGCCACGATCCGGCTGCCGGGGGCGCCGGTGCCGCCGCCGGAGGGAGACCTCAGGCAGGCAGCCGAAGATCGATGACGAAGCCGATCTCGACGACCTGACCGGGCAGGGTCAGCCCGGTCACGCCCAGGACCGTGCCGGCCGGACGGTGCCCGCCGAAGTAGGCCAGGTTGCCCCGTGCCACCGCGGCGGCGTGCTGCCGCAGGTCCACGACGTACAGGGTCTGCGACACGATCTGGTTGCGGGTGGCTCCGTAGTGGTCCAGGACCCGGTCCATGTTGGCGTGCGTGCGCCGGAGCTGGGCGGCGAAGTCGCCCCCGTCCGGGAACTCACCCGCCTCGTCGAACGCGAGCTGCCCGGAGACGTGGACCAGCTCGCCCGACCTGATCGCCTGGGAGTAGCCGAAGTCGTCCTCGGCCGGCACGTCGAAGCGGAAGACATCGGGAGTGGTCATGGCGCTCGCCCTTCCGTCTGGCTCTCTTGTGGTTACTCGGAAACCGTAGGAGAGTGAGGGCTGAACTGGAAGAACGCACTTTTCGGTGACTGGGGTACCTGATGGTGACCAAGCAACTGCTCAACGGCCTGCCCGAGGACGCGGACCTGCGGCGCGCGGACTCCCTGGCCCGGGAGATCTTCTCGGACGTCGCCAACAAGTGGGCGCTGCTGATCATCGAGGCGCTGGGCGAGCGCACCCTGCGCTTCAGCGAGGTGCGCGGCGAGGTGGAGGGCATCAGCCACAAGATGCTCACGCAGAACCTGCGGATGCTGGAGCGCAACGGCCTGGTCCACCGCACGGTGCATCCGACCGTGCCGCCGAAGGTCGAGTACACCCTCACCGAACCGGGCCGCGCCCTGCGCGCCACGGTCGACGCGATCTGCGACTGGACCCAACGGCACCTCGGTCACATCGAGGGAGCGCGGGAACGTTTCGACGCCTGAGCGGCGTCACGGGGCCGCGGCTGCGCCCCGTTCACGGGGCACTCGGGTGAGTGCCCCGTGCGCGCACCTACTGCACGACCGTGATCCGGTCCGCCGCCGGGGGCGTGATCGGGTCGGTCGCCGAGGAGTTGGCCGTCAGGTACTGCTCGAAGGCCGCCAGGTCGTCCGCGCCGACGCGTTCGTTCGTGCCCTCGCCCAGCGTGGTGAAGCCGTCGCCGCCGCCCGCGAGGAAGCTGTTGGACGCGACGCGGTAGGTGGCCGCCGGGTCGATCGGGGCGCCGTTCAGGCGGATGGAGTCCGTCACCACCCGGTCCGCGCCCGACTTGGTCAGGTCCAGGGTGTAGGTGAGGCCGGACGAGATCTGGAGGATCTTCGGGGACGCCTCGTTCGGTCCGCTCACCTGCTCCTTGAGGACCTGGACCAGCTGGGCGCCCGTGTAGTCCCTGAGATTCACCGTGTTGGCGAAGGGCTGGACCGTGAAGCCCTCGGCGTAGGTGACCACGCCGTCGCCCTCGGTGCCGGAGGCCGTGTAGGTCAGCGGGGCGCGGATGCCGCCCGGGTTCATCAGGGCCAGGTCCGTCTCCGGGTCCTGCGCCTTGCCGTACGCGAACTGCGCGTCGGCGATCAGGTCGCCCAGCGGGGACTCGGTGCCGTTCCGGTCGATGTCGGCCGAGACGTAACCGATGGGGCGGTTGCCGATCGGTGCGGCCAGGGTGCTCCACCTGTCGATCAGGCGGGTCATGTCCGGCGCCTTGGGCACGTCGCGCGTCACCACGTGGTTCGCCGACTTCACCGACGTACGGGCGATGTCACCCGTCGCACGGTCGTACGTCAGCGTGGTGTCCGTGTACAGGCGGCCGAAGGACGAGGCCGACGTGACCATGCGCGGGTTGCCCGCCGGGTCGGGGATCGTGCAGACGTACGCGTTGTGGGTGTGGCCGGTGACCAGCGCGTCGACCTGCGGGGTGATGTGCTTGGCGATGTCGACGATCGGACCCGAGATGCCGTCGCCCGCGCCCGGGGAGTCGCAGTCGTAGTTGTAGGAGGACGAGGCCGGGAAGCCGCCCTCGTGAATGAGCGCGACGATCGACTTCACGCCCTGGCGCTGCAGCTCCCTGGCGTACTTGTTGATCGTCTCGACCTCGTCCTTGAACTTCAGGCCCTTCACGCCCGCGGCCGAGACGATGTTCGGGGTGCCCTCCAGGGTCACGCCGATGAAGCCGACCTTGACGCCCCGCTGCTTCCACACCCAGTAGGGCTTGAGGAGGGGCTTCCCCGTCTTCTCGTCGAGGACGTTCGCCGCCAGGTAGGGGAAGTCGGCGCCCTCGAAATTCTTGTCCGTGTAGCAGCCCTCGGTGGGGTGGCAGCCGCCGTTCTGGAGGCGGGTCAGTTCCCTGGCGCCCTCGTCGAACTCGTGGTTGCCGACGCTCGTCACGTCCAGGTCGAGCTTGTTCAGCGCCTCGATCGTCGGCTCGTCGTGGAAGAGGCCGGACAGCAGGGGCGACGCGCCGACCATGTCGCCGCCCGCGGCGGTGATGGAGTAACGGTTGCCCTTGCGGGCCTCGCGCAGGTGGGTGGCCAGGTACTCGATGCCGCCCGCGTCGATCGTCTTCGTCGTGCCGTCCGGCTGGGCCTCGGTGACGCGGCCGGAGGATCCGGCGGGCGGCTCCAGGTTGCCGTGCAGGTCGTTGAAGGAGAGGAGTTGGACGTCCTGGTAGCGGCCGTGGCCCTTCCCGTGGCCGCCGTGGCCCCGGCCGTCTCCGCCCGTGCTCGCCGAGGCCGGCAGGGCCGCCGCGGCGAGCGCCCCGGCGGTGACGACGGTGGCGGCCGCGACGAGGAGACGGCTGGTACGGCGTCTGCGACGCGGCTGGTGCGACTGTGCTGTGGCTGGCATGCGCCCCCCTGTGGGTGTGCGTGGCGCGAGCCGCTGAGGAGACGGCTCGTCGGCGCAGCAGCCTAGAGTCAACGCGCGTAGCGCGACAGGGGCTTCCGGGTTACGACCTGGTTTAACTTCACCCCCTGCTTCCTCCTCGCCCACTGCCGCCGCTCCGCCCCGCCCGCCCCTTACTCTCGTATGCATGACCAGCGACGACACCGTGCGGCCCGGCCGCCCCCGCTCGATCGAGACCCTCGCCGAACTCACGCCGGAGCAGACCGACGCCGTCCTCGCCCTGCTCACCGATGCGGCCCGGAACGACGGGCAGCACGCCGTGTCCGAGCAGGGCCGGCTGCAGCTGCGCGGGCCCGCGCGCGAGGGCGTCGCGCATCTGCTGCTCACCGTCGGCGACGGCGAACTCGTCGGCTACGCCCAGCTGGAGGGCACCGACCCGGTCGAGCCGCCGGCCGCCGAGCTGGTCGTCCACCCCTCGCACCGGGGTCAGGGCCACGGGCGGGCCCTGGGCTCCGCCCTGCTCGCCGCCTCCGGCAAGCGACTGCGCGTCTGGGCGCACGGCGGGCACTCCGCCGCCCGGCATCTCGCGCAGGTGCTCGGGCTCTCCCTCTTCCGGGAACTGCGGCAGATGCGGCGCCCGTTGGCCGGACTGGAGCTGCCGGAGCCGGTGCTGCCGGAGGGCGTGAGCGTGCGCGCCTTCGTGCCCGGGCGGGACGACGCGGCCTGGCTCGCCGTGAACGCCGCCGCCTTCGCCCACCACCCGGAACAGGGCTCGCTCACCCAGCGGGACCTCGACGACCGCAAGGCCGAGCCGTGGTTCGACCCGGCGGGCTTCTTCCTCGCCGAGCGGGACGGCGAGCTGATCGGCTTCCACTGGACCAAGGTGCACGCGGAGGAGGGGCTCGGCGAGGTGTACGTCCTCGGCATCCGCCCCGACACCCAGGGCGGCGGCCTGGGCAAGGCCCTCACCACGATCGGCCTGCGGCACCTGGAGGGGCAGGGCCTGCCCACGGCGATGCTGTACGTCGACGCCGACAACAAGGCCGCGGTGTCGGTCTACGAACGCCTCGGTTTCACCACCCACGAGACGGACCTGATGTACCGCACGGAGACGTGAGCCACCGGCGGGCCGTCCGGCGAGCGGTCACCGGCCGCCTGGCCGTACGGCGGGCGGTCCCGGCCGCCGGGCCGTCCGGGGAGCGATGACCGGCCGCCGGGCCATCCGGGGAGCGGTCACCGGCCGCCGGGCCGTCCGGCGAGCGGTCACCGGCCGCCTGGCCGTACGGCGGGCGGTCCCGGCCGCCGGGCCGTCCGGGGAGCGATGACCGGCCGCCGGGCCATCCGGGGAGCGGTCACCGGCCGCCGGGCCGTCCGGCGAGCGGTCACCGGCCGCCTGGCCGTACGGCGGGCGGTCCCGGCCGCCGGGCCGTCCGGGGAGCGATGACCGGCCGCCGGGCCGTCCGGGGAACGGTCACCGGCCGCCGGGCCGTCCGGGGAACGGTCCCGGCCGTCCGGCCGTATGAGGGCCGGTCACCGGCCGCCGGGCCATCCGGGGAACGGTCCCGGCCGTCCGGCCGTATGAGGGCCGGTGATCGGCCGCCCACCCGCACGGAAAGCAGTCACCGGCCGCCCGACCGTATGAGGGCCGGTCGCCGGCCGCCGCGTCCGCGCCCCAGCGGCTCCGGCCCGCACGCCGCCCCCAGCAGGCCCACCGCCGCCGCCAGCACCGCCCACCGCTCGTGCCCGGCGGACCAGCGCGGGTCCTCGGCCTGGACGAACAGCGCCCAGCCCTCCGGTGCGAGCAGGGGCGCGAGAACGGCCGTGAGCAGCAGGGCCGCCGCGGCGAACGGACCCGGACGGGCCTCGTCCGTCAGCCGTACGGCCAGGGCCGCGGCGGCGAGGGCGAAGGCGCCCACCGTCACCGCCTCCAGGGTGACCCCGCCGGCCGGGGGCCGGGACGCCGACGGGGTCAGGAGCAGTACGGCCGTCCACCACAGCGCGGCAAGCGGCGCGACCAGGGCCACGCGCATCGCCTGCCGGACGATCCTCGGCGTCGGCACGGGCGCGGTGAGGTGACGGGCCGGGTCGTCCAGCAGGAAGGCCAGGCCGAGCGCGCCGGTCAGGGCGGCGCCCCGCAGCAGTAACAGCGTCTGCCAGGGGGCCGGTTCGGCGCCGGTCACGGCCGGCGTGGCCGCGACCAGCAGGCCGAGGGCGCCCGCCGCGGTCAGGACACGCCAGGGGAGCGTGCGCCACAGGGGGCCGACCAGGTCCACCGTCAGCGATCCCCGGGGTGCCGTCAGTCCTCGCACGAGTCCGCCTTCTTCGGGCCGGGCACACCGAGGAGTTCGGCGACGCGGGCGGTCGTGACGCCCGGTGCGGTCAGTTCGGCCCAGTGCTTCTTGACCCGAGCTCCCGTCCCGGCGGGCGGGTTCTCCAGCAGGCGGCGTACGACGTCCGTCTGGCCCTCGGTCATGGACAGCGGGTCGGTGGGGGACAGGACGATCGCGGAGCCCGTCACGCTGTCGTCGAGCCGGACCCGTCGCAGGGCGCCCATCGGGTCGTCCTGCCAGCTCAGGGAGAGCCACATGACGGTGACCATCCGCCCGTCGCACAGCTCGCTGCCGGCCGCCTCCGTGCCCGCGACGAGAACGGCGGCGACCGCGCTGGAGAACTCGGGGACCCGGTTGCCGCCCCAGGCGGTGCCCACGGTGACCCGGTGCGGTTCGGTCGACGCGGGGATCGAGGTGTCGGTGCCCGGTCCGTAGCGGGCGTCGATCCGCTGCCGTACGACGAGTGGCCGGTCGTGCGCGGAGCCGCCGGCCACGGCCTGAATCCGGTCCACGACCTCGGCCCAGGCGCCGGTGCGGGGCGCCCACTCGGGGAGCGCACAGTACGTCGAACCGCCGTGCTCGGCGCAGGTGAGGTCGGGGTCCGCCGAGACGTGCTCGCGGGCCGCGGTCAGCTCCGGCGACGGCGTCACCCCCCGGGCCTGGAGCACCCCACCGGTCACCGCGGCGGCGAGGCTCAGGGCGAGGCCGGCCCGGACGAACGCACCGCGCCCGCCCGCGACGGCCATGGCGAGGAAGGCGACGCACAGGGCCGCGCCCACCAGGTACAGGGCGTGCCAGGCGGCGGGGCGTCCCAGCAGGTCGGAGGGCAGGGAGTCGGGGCCGATCACGGGGACGGCCGGTGCCAGCCAGGACAGCCCGCTCGCCTCGCTCGGCCCGGTCCCGAGGACGAAGACGAACAGGAGCACGACCACCAGCAGCGGTGCGGCGAAGGCGGACATCGTCACGCGGCCGAGCAGCACCCCGAGCGCCCCGAAGGCCAGCACCGTCAGCGGCCCCACGGCCAGCTCGGCCGGCGAACCGTGCCCGACCGCGCCCGGCTTGAGCGCCTCCCAGCCGAACTGCCCGGCCACGCAGACGGCGGTGAGCAGGGCGGCCGGTACGACGGACAGCGCGTGGGCGGCCGTACGGCGCCAGGGCTGCAGGACCAGCGTCGCGAAGTGGGTTTCGGTGCCGTGCCGTTCGGAGCGCACGACCGCGCGGGCGGCGCACAGCAGGACGGCGAGCCCGACGAGCATCGGCATGGACTGGGTGGCGCGGTCGGCGTCCTGGAGGACGGGGTTGCCGTCCCATGAGTTGCGCGTACGCCAGACGATCCAGGCGATGTACGCCACGAAGGCGATGACGACAGGGATGCTCAGCAGCAGCCTGCGTGCCTCGAACCGGGCGAGGGCGAGCACGGCCCGCGCTCCGCGGTCGTGGAGCGGTGCCCGCACGGGCGCGGGCTCCTCCACCCGTACGGCGCTCACGCGGCCACCTCCGTGCCGGCGTCGTCCAGGACGAGCAGGTAGCCGTCCTCCAGGGTGGGGGCGGCGGGCTCGGCTCCCGGGGGCGGGTCGCCCACGTTCCGGAAGGAGCCGGTGCCGGTGCGCCACCCGGCCTTCGCGCCGGGGTCCTTCTCCGCGCTGCTCCACACCCTTCCGGCGGCCCGCGCGGTCAGCTCGGCCGGGGTGCCGTCGAACCGCACCGCACCGGCCGCCATGACGATCACCCGGTGGCAGAGCATCGCCACGTCCTCGGTCTGGTGGGTGGACAGGAGCACGGTCCGCCCCTCCCCCGCCTCGGCGATCAGCTCTCTGAACCGCATGCGCTGCTCGGGGTCGAGACCGACGGTCGGCTCGTCGAGCACCAGGAACCCCGGGTCGCCCACCAGCGCGGCGGCCAGCGCGACCCGCTGCCGCATGCCGCCGGACAGCTTCTTGATCCGGCGTCCGCGCACGTCCCCGAGGTCGACCTCCTCCAGGACCCGCCGGACCTCACGGTGCCGTTCCCGGCGGTCCGCCAGTTCCTTGAGGATCGCCACGTAGTCGACGAACTCGAAGGCGGTGAAGTCAGGGTGGAAACCGGGCGTCTGCGGCAGGTACCCGAGCCGCCGCCGCACCTCCTGGCGGCCGCGCGAGGTCCCGGGGTCGTGCCCGAGCACGGTGAAGGCGCCCCGGTCGGCGGGGACGGCGGTGGCGAGCACGCGCAGCAGGGTGGTCTTCCCGGCGCCGTTGGGCCCGAGCAGCCCGGTGACGCCCGGGGTGAGCCGCAGCGACACGTCGTCGAGGGCGCGGGTGCGCCCGTAGTGCAGGCTCAGCCCGGAGGCGGAAACGGTGGGGGTCATACGGCACTCCCGTACGTGAAGGGAATCAGGAAGAGGAAGGAGGGATCGGCGAAGCTCACGCGGGGCCGCGCGCGAAGACGTCGAACCGGTCGCGGAACAGGAAGAGCAGCCCGGCACCCAGCACCGCCACGAGCCCGGACACGCCCTGCCCGGCCGCGGTGAACGGCGCGAGCGTGCCCTCCCCGGCCCCGCGCGCCGCGTCGGCGGCCAGCAACACGGCGGCCCAGGCGATCACGAGCACGGAGGGCGCGGTCACCGGCCCCAGCCGGGGAGCCAGCGCGAGCCCGGTCGTGGCGAGGGCGAGCCCGGGCAGCAGCCAGCCCAGGGCGGCCGGTCCGAACCCGGGCAGCGCGAGGCTGGCCAGGCCGCCCACCCCGAGCGCCATGACGAGCACGGCGACCGTGCGGATCATCAGCAGCCGGAAGCCGTGCATCGGCGAGACGACGGCCATCTCGTGCGTCGGGTCGAGCGCGGGCCCGTAGGCGAGCGCCACCGAGGCCAGCGGCAGCAGCGGGGCGCAGGCCAGGAACAGCGTGGGCCGGTCTGCGGCGCCGGCCGCGACGGCCACGAGGAAGGTCACGAGCAGCACGGCGGCGAGCGCGCCGAACCAGGACCGGCGCAGAACGGGGGTGGCCGCGAGCAGCCGCGCCGTGCCGTCGCCCACGCCGCACCGCACGAGCAGCCGCTCGAACCGGCCCGGCCGGGGCGCGTCCAGCTCGGCGTCGAGCCGTTCCCAGCCGGCGTCCAGCGCTGCGGTGTCGCTCACCGCGGCGAGGGTGCCTCGGCAGATGGCGCAGGCGGTCAGGTGGGCGTCGGCGGACCAGAGCGCGGGCGCCGCCAACTCACCCCGGGCGTAGGCCCGCAGGTCGTCCTCGTCCACGTGCCAGGCGTCCCCGCGTCGGCTGTCCTCGATCGTCATGCCAGCGCCTCCCGCAGCTGCCGGCGGGCCCGCATCGCCCGCGTCTTGACCGTGCCCGGCGGGATGCCGAGCAGGACGGCCGCCTCACGGGTGGTCAGCCCGTCGACGACGGTGGCCTGGAGCACCGCGCGCAGCTCCGGCGAGAGCCTTATGAGCGCGCCGGCGAGGTCGCCGTGCTCGACCCCGGCGAGGACGCGCTCCTCCGCCGAGACCTCGTCCCGGTGCCGCAGGCGGGCCAGCGCCTGCCGCAGCCGCCCGCGCGCACCGTCGCCGCGCAGCACGTCGATCAGCCGCCGCGAACCGATCCGCCACAGCCACCCGGCCACGTCCCCGTCCTCCCGATAGCGGGCGCTGCCGCGCCACACCGCGAGGAAGGTCTCCTGCACCACGTCGTCGACCACGGCGGGGTCGGCGCAGCGGCCGCGCATCCGGGCGGTCAGCCAGGGCGCGTACCGGCGGTACAGCTCCTCGAAGGCGCGCCGGTCGGCATCCGCCGCGACGGCCCGCAGCAGCTCCCCGTCGCTTCTCGTCTCGCTCACATCTCCTCATCGCACGGGCCCGGCGGATCGGTTCACACGATCTCAGGGGAGTTCGCCGGACGCTGCGGAGGCCCGACGGGAGGCCCGCATCGAGGCGGGTGTCGAGGCGGGTACCGGAGGCCCGTAGCTATCCCGCACGTCATGTCCCCGTAACCATTGATTCAGACAGCCTTGCGAGGCTCACCGAATGAAGCCGACCGAGCCGCAGCCTTCCGGGCCCTTCAGGTCCTCCGGGCCTTCCGTGCCTTCCGACGCGCCTGACCGGCGCGCGGCGCGGAAGAATGGGTTCATGAGGCAGCCGAACACCCAGGCAGAGGTCCAGCCGACGCAGCACCCGCAGCAGACGCAGCACCCGCAGCCCTCCGTGGGCTCCATCACGGCGCACCGCCCGGACACCGTGGCCGCCGCGGTCTCCGGCCTGGAGCCGGACATCGACGCCGACCTCGACGCGTACGAGGAGTCGGAGGAGTCCCAGGACGGCGGCGCCCGGCTCCCGCAGGGCCGTTTCCTGGACCGCGAGCGCAGCTGGCTCGCGTTCAACGAACGTGTGCTCGAACTGGCCGAGGATCCGAGCACGCCGCTGCTGGAGCGCGCCAACTTCCTCGCGATCTTCGCCAGCAACCTGGACGAGTTCTTCATGGTCCGCGTCGCCGGCCTCAAGCGCCGCATCGCGACCGGTGTCGCCACCCGCTCCGCCTCCGGCCTCAAGCCGCGCGAGGTCCTCGACATGATCTGGGCCCGCTCGCGCGAGCTGATGGCCCGGCACGCCGCCTGCTTCCACGAGGACGTCGCCCCGGCGCTGGCCGAGGAGGGCATCCACCTGGTCCGCTGGAACGAGCTGGCCGAGAAGGAGCAGGCCCGCCTGTTCACCCTCTTCCGGCACCGCATCTTCCCGGTCCTCACCCCCCTCGCGGTGGACCCGGCGCATCCCTTCCCGTACATCTCGGGCCTCTCCCTCAACCTCGCGGTCGTCGTCCGCAACCCCGTCACGGGTCACCGGCACTTCGCCCGCGTCAAGGTCCCGCCGCTGCTCTCCCGCTTCCTGGAGGCCTCCCCGGGCCGCTACGTCCCCGTCGAGGACGTGATCGCGGCCCACCTGGAGGAGCTGTTCCCGGGCATGGAAGTGCTGGAGCACCACACCTTCCGCCTCACCCGCAACGAGGACCTGGAGGTGGAGGAGGACGACACGGAGAACCTGCTCCAGGCCCTGGAGAAGGAGCTGATGCGGCGGCGCCTGGGCCCGCCCGTCCGCCTGGAGGTCGAGGAGTCGGTCGATCGCGAGGTCCTGGACCTCCTCGTCCGCGAGCTGAAGATCGGCGAGGCGGAGGTCTACCCGCTGGCCGGCCCGCTGGACCTCACCGGTCTCTTCCGCATCCACAGCCTGGACCGGCCCGAGCTGAAGTACCCGAAGTTCGTCGCCGGCACCCACCGCGACCTCGCCGAGGTCGAGTCCGCGTCCGCGCCGGACATCTTCGCCGCCCTGCGCACCAAGGACGTCCTGCTCCACCACCCGTACGACTCCTTCTCCACCTCCGTGCAGGCGTTCCTGGAGCAGGCCGCCACCGACCCGGACGTCCTCGCGATCAAGCAGACGCTGTACCGGACCTCCGGCGACTCCCCGATAGTCGACGCGCTCATCGAGGCGGCCGAGTCCGGCAAGCAGGTCCTGGTCCTGGTCGAGATCAAGGCCCGCTTCGACGAGTCCGCCAACATCAAGTGGGCCCGCAAGCTGGAGGAGGCCGGCTGCCACGTCGTCTACGGCCTGGTGGGCCTGAAGACCCACTGCAAGCTCTCCCTGGTCGTACGGCAGGAGGGCGAGACGCTGCGCCGGTACAGCCACGTCGGCAC
The DNA here is from genome assembly GCF_040686295.1 of Streptomyces sp. NPDC085944. NCBI lineage: Bacteria > Bacillati > Actinomycetota > Actinomycetes > Kitasatosporales > Streptomycetaceae > Streptomyces > Streptomyces sp. NPDC085944. The sequence continues at coordinate 52,485 of NZ_JBFBJX010000024.1, forward strand.
CGGCAACTACCACCCGAAGACGGCCCGGCTGTACGAGGACCTGGGCCTGCTCACCTCGGACCCGCAGGTCGGCGCGGACCTCTCCGACCTGTTCAACCGCCTCTCCGGCTACTCCCGGCGCGAGACCTACCGTCGCCTGCTCGTCGCTCCCAAGTCGCTGCGCGACGGCCTGGTCTCCCGCATTCACAAGGAGATCCAGCACCACCGCGCGGGGCGTCCCGCCTACGTCCGTATCAAGGTCAACTCGATGGTCGACGAGGCCGTGGTCGACGCCTGCTACCGCGCGTCCCAGGCCGGTGTGCCGGTCGACGTGTGGGTGCGCGGCATCTGCGCGCTGCGCCCCGGGGTACCGGGCCTCTCGGAGAACATCCGGGTCCGCTCGGTCCTCGGCCGCTTCCTGGAGCACTCGCGGGTCTTCGCCTTCGGCAACGGCGGCGAGCCCGAGGTGTGGCTCGGCAGCGCCGACATGATGCACCGCAACCTCGACCGCCGGATAGAGGCCCTGGTCCGGGTCACCGACCCGGCCCACCGGGCGGCCCTGAACCGGCTCCTCGAGAACGGCATGTCCGACACCACCGCCTCCTGGCACCTCGGCCCGGACGGCGAGTGGACCCGGCATGCGACCGACGCGGACGGCCAGCCCCTGCGCAACATCCAGGAGATGCTCATAGACGCCCGGAGGCGCCGGCGTGGCACAGCGACACCTTGACCCGACGGATCACCCGACGGATCACCCGACGAACCCCACGGCGACCGCCGGACCACCCCGGCCGGCGGGCGCACGTGGGAAAACGGGCCCCGACCAGGGCGCGGGCCCGGGCACCCGACCCGGTCCGGGCCCGGGCGGCACACACGCCGGGGCGGCGACGGGCTCGGACAGCACACACGCCGGACCCGAGACGGGCTCAGGCGGCACACACGCCGGGGCGGGTACGAGCGGCGCAGGCGCACACACGACCTCGGACAGCACACACCCCACAGCCCGCACAGGCTCAAGCAGCACACACGCCGGGACCGGTACAAGCGGCGCACGTGCCGGGGCGGGCACGGGCGCGCTCGCCCGCACCGGGGCCGGTACGGGCGCGGACATCAACGCCCTCGCGGACTACCTGCGCGCCCAGGCCACGGAGTTCCTGCGCGCCCTGCGCCGGCACCGCGAGTCCGGGTCCGGGTCCGGGGCGGGAACGGGAGCGTCGGGCCCGGGAGCGGGCACGGGCGGCCCGGGCCGTACGGCTCCGCCGGCCGACGACGTGGACGCGGTGCGTGCCCTGCGCCGTGCGGCCCGCCGCATCAGCGGCACCCTGCACACCTTCCAGCCGCTCCTGGACGCGAGCTGGGCCGAGGAGATGCGCCCCGAGCTGGCCTGGCTGTCCGGCACGCTGGCCATGGAGCACGCGTACGCGTCCCGTCTGGAACGGCTGCTCCAGGCCCTGCACCGGCTCTCCGGCTCGTCGGCGTTCCCGGCCCCGCGCCCGGTGGGCCCAACCGCTTCCGCCACCACCGGCACCACCACCAGCGTGCCCGTCCCCGCCCGTCCCGCCTCTCCGGACCGCGGCAGCCTCACCGTGGGCGCGGCCAAGGCGGGCGCTCTGCTCGACCGGCAGCTGACCCTGGCCCGTACCCGGGCGCATTCCACCGCCCTCCAGGCGCTGGGCAGCAGCCGCTTCCACGCCGTGGCGGACAAGGTCGCGTTACTGGCCAGCGAGGTCCCGCTGCGCGTCACCGCCCGCCCGAACCGCGGCGCCGCCGCTCCCGAGGCCACGCCCTGTGACCCGCGCCCCCTGGCCGCCGCCGCCGAGGAGCGCCTCGCCGACGCCGTGACCGCCCTGCCGCTGGTCGCCGCGGGCAGTCCCTACAACGCCCAGGCACTGGTCCACGGACTCTCGCCGGACCCGGCACCGCACCCCCAGGACGCCCCGTGGCACCAGGTCCGCCTGCTGCTGCGCCTGCACCGCTACGCCCTGGAGGCGCTGGCCGGCGCGGATGCCGCGAGCACCGGGGGCCCGGGGGACCTGATCGACGTACGCCTTCTCGCGGCCGGTGAGGCCCTGGACCGCCACCGCGACGCCTCGGAGGCCGCCGCGGCCGCCGCCCAGGCCGCCCGCACCCCGCGCATCGCCCCGGCGACGGCGTACGCGCTCGGGGTGCTCCACGCCGACCAGCGGCATGAGGTGGAGGCGGCGAGGTACGCGTTCCAGCACAGTTGGCGCAAGGAACCGATCCGGCTGCCGTAGGAACCGCCGTACGAAGTGCCGAAGGAACCGCCGCAGCACGACGGGAGGTGTGAGCGCGCCGTGAGCCCCGCAGCCGACGACACCACCGTCCGCGCGGCGGGCTGCGTCCTGTGGCGCCCCGCGCCGCCGACCGCCCCCTGCGGCCCGGAGCTGTGCCTCGTGCACCGTCCGAAGTACGACGACTGGTCGCACCCGAAGGGCAAGCTGAAACCGGGCGAGGACCCGCTCGCCGGCGCCCTGCGCGAGGTCGCGGAGGAGACGGGGTACGCCGCCGTACCGGGCGTCGAGCTGCCCGCCGTGCGCTACCTCGCGAACGGCCGCCCCAAGGAGGTCCGCTACTGGGCCGCGGCGGCCGGCACCGGTGCCTTCGTCCCGTCCGACGAGGTCGACCGCATCCTGTGGCTGCCCCCGGGAGCGGCCCGCGCCCGCCTCACCCAGCCCCGGGACCGCACCCTCGTCGACGCCCTCCTCGCGACGTGCCCGCCCGGAACCGGCCGCTGAACCACCCCGTGCACGAGTCCCCGGACCGGCCCCGGAACCGTCCCGTGTCCTCGACGTAAGCGTTCCGTGACCTCACCGCACCGTCCTCAGGGGTTCACCCGGCGTTCATTTACGCCCTTCGGCGCCTTCATCTCATCTGCCTAATTTCGGCCTTACCACTCCTCGCACGCCGCCGAATTCAGGACGGCGGCTCCTGGAAGGAACTCCCTCAAGTGAAGCTTCAGCGCATGAACCGGCGGGCCCTCGCTCTCGGTGCTCTCGCCGTCTCCGGCGCCCTGGCCCTCACGGCGTGCGGCTCCGACGACACCGGCGGCAACAGCAACGGCGGCGACGCCAGCCAGGCCGCCGCCAACAGCAACATCAAGTGCGACGACGCCAAGGGCCAGCTCCAGGCCTCCGGCTCCTCCGCCCAGAAGAACGCGATCGACGCCTGGGTCAAGCAGTACGTCGCCGCCTGCAAGGGCGTGCAGATCAACTACAACCCGACCGGTTCCGGCGCCGGCATCACCGCGTTCACGCAGGGCCAGACCGCGTTCGCCGGTTCGGACTCCCCGCTGAAGCCGGACGAGATCGAGACCTCGAAGAAGGTCTGCAAGGACGGCCAGGCCATCGACCTGCCGATGGTCGGCGGCCCGATCGCGGTCGGCTACAACGTCCCGGGCGTCGACAACCTCGTGCTGGACGCCCCGACGATGGCGAAGATCTTCAACAGCAAGATCACCAACTGGAACGACGAGGCGATCAAGAAGCTCAACCCCGACGCCAAGCTGCCCGACCTGAAGATCCAGGCGTTCCACCGCTCGGACGAGTCCGGCACCACGGACAACTTCACCAAGTACCTGAAGGCCGCCGCGCCCGACGACTGGACGTACGAGGGCGGCAAGTCCTGGCAGGCCAAGGGCGGCCAGTCCGCGCAGGGCTCCTCCGGCCTGGCCGGCCAGGTCAAGCAGACGTCCGGCGCCATCTCGTACTTCGAGCTGTCCTACGCCAAGGACGGCATCAAGACCGTCGACGTCAAGACCGCGGCCGCCGAGCCGGTCAAGGCCACCGTCGAGAACGCCACCGCCGCCATCGGCGCGGCCAAGGTCGTCGGCACCGGCAAGGACCTCGCGCTGGAGCTGGACTACACGCCGGACGCCGCCGGCGCCTACCCGCTGGTCCTGGTGACGTACGAGATCGCCTGCGACAAGGGCAACAAGGCGGACACCCTGCCCGCCACCAAGTCCTTCCTGAACTACATGGCCTCGGAGGACGGTCAGGGCCTGCTGGCGGACGCCGGCTACGCCCCGATGCCCACCGAGATCATCACCAAGGTCCGCGAGACCATCTCGGGCCTGAGCTGACCCGAGTGCGGTCCGGTCCCCGCGGGGGCCGGGCCGCACCGTCCGGTGCACCGCCGCCAGGAGCCCCCGACCGGGGCTCCGCCCGAGCCGCCGACCACGACGGCTCCGCAGACCGGAGAACCCGATGGACATGACAACGGACACCCAGAAGCCAGCACCCTCCCCAACGCCCCAGCCGCCCGCGTCCGTGGACGGCGGCGCCACCCGAGGCGTCACCCGCCCCGGCGACCGGATCTTCGTCGGGCTCTCCCGCGGGTCCGGCATTTTCGTGCTGGTCATCATGGCCGCCATCGCGGCCTTCCTCTCCTACCGCGCCTGGCTCGCCATCAGCGAGGACGAGGCGAACTTCTTCACCAGCTTCGAATGGAACCCGACCGGCTCCCCTCCGGAGTTCGGCATCGCGGTCCTGGCCTACGGCACCATCGTGTCGTCGATCATCGCCATGGCCATCGCCGTCCCGGTCTCGGTCGGCATCGCGCTGTTCATCACGCACTACGCGCCGCGCAAGCTCGGCGGCCTCATCGGCTACGTGATCGACCTGCTCGCCGCCGTGCCCTCGATCGTCTACGGCCTGTGGGGGGCCCTCGTCCTGGTGCCGAACCTGGACGGCCTCTACGGCTGGCTGGACCAGTACCTCGGCTGGACCGGGATCCTCGAGTGGAACGGCGGCGCGGGACGCTCGCTGTTCACCGTGGGCATCCTGCTCGCGATCATGATCCTGCCGATCATCACCAACGTCAGCCGTGAGGTCTTCCGGCAGGTCCCGCGCATGCACGAGGAGGCCGCCCTGGCCCTCGGCGCCACGCGCTGGGAGGTCATCCGGATGTCGGTGCTGCCCTTCGGCCGCTCCGGCGTCATCTCCGCCTCGATGCTCGGCCTCGGGCGCGCGCTCGGCGAGACGATGGCCGTGGCGATGGTGCTCTCCCCGACCTTCGACATCACCCCGAGCCTGCTCGACCCGGGCGGCGGCACCTTCGCCCAGAACATCGCGAGCAAGTTCAACGAGGCCACCCAGATGGGCCGCGACGCCCTGATCGCCTCCGGTCTGGTCCTCTTCGTCATCACCCTGCTGGTCAACGGCGGCGCCCGCATGATCATCGCCCGCCGCAAGGAGTACTCGGGGGCCAACGCATGAGCCACGCAACCCTGACCCCCGCCCCCGAGAACCGCAGCTCCCTGCGCGCCGCCACCCTGCCCAAGTGGTTCCCGTGGGCGGTCGCGGCCGGCTCGGTCGTCGCCGGTCTCGGCATCAGCACGGCCGCCGGGCTGAACAGCAGCATCCAGTGGGCCCTGATCGCCGCGGTCCTCTTCGTCGCCGGTTCGTACGGCATCTCGGCGCGCGTCGAGGGCGGGCGGCAGGCCAAGGACCGGGTCGCGACCAGCATGGTGTGGGTCGCCTTCCTGATGGCGCTGATCCCGCTGCTCTCCCTGATCTGGGAGACCGTGAAGAAGGGCGTGAAGGTTCTCGACGGCTACTTCCTCACCCACTCGATGGGAGTGGTCGCCGACAGCGAGCCCGGCGGCGGCATCTACCACGCCATCCTCGGCACCCTGGAGCAGGTCGGCCTGGCCACGCTGTTCTCCGTGCCGATCGGCGTGCTCACCGCGATCTACCTGGTCGAGTACGGCCGGGGCAGGCTCGCCAAGGCCGTCACCTTCTTCGTGGACGTGATGACGGGCATCCCCTCGATCGTCGCGGGTCTCTTCGTGCTCAGCCTGTGGGTCCTGATCCTGGACATGGGTCCGTCCGGCGTCGCCGGCTCCTTCGCCCTGTGCATCCTGATGATCCCGGTCGTCGTCCGCTCCACCGAGGAGATGCTCAAGCTCGTCCCGAACGAGCTGCGCGAGGCCTCCCTCGCCCTGGGCGTGCCGAAGTGGCGCACGATCCTCAAGGTGGTCCTGCCGACCTCGGTCGGCGGCATCGTCACCGGCGTCATGCTGGCCGTCGCCCGCATCACCGGCGAGACGGCCCCCGTGCTGCTGCTGGTCTGGGGCACCGACTTCATCAACGCGAATCCCTTCCAGGACCCGCAGGAGTCGCTGCCGATGTACATCTACCTGCAGTACGGCGCGGGCTCCGACGCGGCCTACGACCGTGCCTGGGCGGCGGCCCTGACGCTCATCGCCTTCATCATGATCCTCAACCTCGCGGCCCGCGGCATCGCCCGCTGGAAGGCCCCGAAGACGGGTCGCTGACGCGACCGACGCAGAACAGTCAGCGACTCGGACCGAAAGAAGCAGTGATACCCATGGCCAAGCGCATAGATGTCAGCGGCCTCAACGCCTACTACGGCTCCTTCCTGGCCATCGAGGACATCTCGATGACCGTCGAGCCCCGCTCCGTGACGGCCTTCATCGGCCCCTCCGGCTGCGGCAAGTCCACCTTCCTGCGCACGCTCAACCGCATGCACGAGGTCACCCCCGGCGGCCGCGTCGACGGCAAGGTCATGCTGGACGACGAGAACCTCTACGGCGCCGGCATCGACCCGGTGGCCGTGCGCCGCGAGGTCGGCATGGTCTTCCAGCGCCCGAACCCGTTCCCGACGATGTCGGTCTACGACAACGTGGCGGCGGGCCTGCGCCTGAACGGCAAGTACAAGAAGTCCGAGATGGACGGCATCGTCGAGAAGTCCCTGCGCGGCGCCAACCTCTGGAACGAGGTCAAGGACCGCCTGAACAAGCCGGGCTCCGGCCTCTCCGGCGGCCAGCAGCAGCGTCTGTGCATCGCGCGCGCCATCGCGGTCGAGCCGAACGTCCTGCTGATGGACGAGCCCTGCTCCGCCCTGGACCCGATCTCCACCCTGGCGATCGAGGACCTGATCGGCGAACTGAAGGAGCGCTTCACGATCGTCATCGTGACGCACAACATGCAGCAGGCGGCGCGCGTCTCGGACCGTACGGCGTTCTTCAACCTGGCGGCGGTCGGCCAGCCCGGCAAGCTGATCGAGATCGACGAGACGGAGCGCATCTTCTCCAACCCGTCGGTCCAGGCCACGGAGGACTACATCTCGGGCCGCTTCGGCTGATCCGCGCCCTCCCCATCCCCTCGCGGTGCTGCATGGCGGTGCCACCGCGAGGAGCACAAGGGCCCGCCCCCGAAACCGGGGGCGGGCCCTCTCATCTGCCGTGCGGCGCCCCGCTAGAGGAACGCCAGGTTCACGATCCAGAACGACACCGCGGCCACCACCGCGGCGGCCGGCATCGTGATGAACCACCCCATGATGATGTTCTTCGCGACCCCCCACCGCACGGCGTTGACCCGCTTCGTGGCCCCCACACCCATGATCGCGGAGGTGATCACATGCGTCGTCGAGATCGGCGCGTGGAAGATGAACGCCGACCCGAACATGATCGAGGCGCCCGTCGTCTCCGCGGCGAAACCCTGCGGCGGGTCCAGCTCGATGATCTTCCGACCCAGTGTCCGCATGATCCGCCAGCCGCCGGCGTACGTGCCCGCGGAGAGCATCAGCGCACAGGCGAGCTTCACCCACACCGGGATCGGGTCGCCGTAGTCCTCGACGTCGGCGATGACCAGCGCCATCACCACGATGCCCATCGTCTTCTGCGCGTCCTGCAGACCGTGGCCCAGCGCCATGCCCGCCGCCGACACGGTCTGCGCGATGCGGAAGCCGCGCTTCGCCTTGTGCGGGTTGGTCCGCCGGAAGATCCACATGATGAGGGTCATCACCAGGTATCCGGCGATCAGACCGACGACCGGCGACACGAACATCGGGATGACGATCTTGTCGACGACCCCGTGCCAGTACACGGTCGTGCTCCCGGCCAGCGCCGCGCCGACCATGCCGCCGAACAGCGCGTGCGAGGACGAGGACGGCAGGCCGAAGTACCAGGTGATCAGGTTCCACACGATGGCGCCGACGAGCGCCGCGAAGAGGATCCCCATCCCCTTCGAGCCCTCGGGGGTCTCGATCACCCCCTCACTGACGGTCTTGGCGACCCCGGATCCCATGAACGCGCCGGCCAGGTTCATGACCGCGGCCATGGCGAGCGCCGCGCGGGGCGTCAGCGCGCGGGTCGACACGGAGGTGGCGATCGCGTTGGCCGAATCGTGGAAGCCGTTGGTGTACGTGAAGAAGAGCGCGACCCCGATGGTCACGACCAGAGCGAAGGTGTCCATGAACGGCTCAGGACTCCTTGACGGCGATGGTCTCCACCGTGTTCGCCACGTGCTCGAACGCGTCGGCCGCTTCCTCCAGCACGTCCACGATCTGCTTCAGCTTGAGCACCTCGATGGCCTCGTACTTGCCGTTGAAGAGGTGGGCGAGCAGCTTGCGGTGGATCTGGTCGGCCTGGTTCTCCAGCCGGTTGACCTCGATCCAGTACTCGGTGAGGTTGTCCATCGTGCGCAGGTTCGGCATGGCCTCGGCGGTCAGCTCGGCGGCCCGCGCCAGCACCTCGATCTGCTGCTCGACGCCCTTGGGCAGTTCCTCGACGTTGTAGAGGACGACCAGGTCGACGGCCTCCTCCATGAAGTCCATGATGTCGTCGAGGGACGAGGCGAGGTTGTAGATGTCCTCGCGGTCGAAGGGCGTGATGAACGAGGAGTTCAGCTGATGGAAGATCGCGTGCGTGGCGTCGTCACCCGCGTGTTCGGCGGCCCGCATACGCTCTGCGATCTCGGCCCGGGCGGATGCGTCCGCCCCGAGCAGTTCCATCAGGAGCTTGGAGCCCGTGACGATGTTGTCCGCGGAAGCGGCGAACATGTCGTAGAAGCTCGTCTCCCTGGGGGTCAGACGAAAGCGCACGTGGGGTCCTCGGGGTGCATCGGTTTCGGTCAGGCTGATGCTAGGCGCATCATCCGGCCACTGCTAACGGGCCGTCCCCCAGTGTCGCCCATCGGGCAGAGTGATGAGCAGGGGGGCGACGTCGGCCGCTCCGGCAAGGGCCCCCTACCCGGGAAAGTTCGTTACCATATACCCACCAGGGGTATATGTCCGTTATTGGAGGACGCGATGACGACCACCGAGGCCGGCGCGGGTGCGCCCTCCCCCGCCGCAGACCAGGCGGTGCAGCAGGTCGAGACGGACGGCACGGACATCGTGACCGATCACGACCGCGGGGTGCACGGGTACCACAAGCAGAAGGACGAGCACCTCAAGCGGCTGCGCCGCATCGAGGGCCAGATCCGGGGCCTGCAGCGGATGGTCGACGAGGACGTCTACTGCATCGACATACTGACCCAGGTCTCCGCCTCCACCAAGGCCCTGCAGTCCTTCGCGCTGCAGTTGCTGGAGGAGCACCTGCGCCACTGCGTCGCCGACGCGGCCCTCAAGGGCGGCAACGAGATCGACGCCAAGGTGGAAGAGGCGACGAAGGCCATCGGCCGCCTACTGCGGACGTGAGCGCTCCTCGGCGACGCGCAGCACCTCGTCGATGCTCTCGAGGCTGAGCCGCTCCCGGGCGGCCGACGCCGCGATGATCAGGTCGCCGCACAGCTCGATCTCGGCGAGGGCCACGTGGTCCTGAACCGCCGTACCGCCGACCGGAGCCACACCCGTCACCTCGTCTCTGCCGTCACCGGCTTCCTAGAGTAGGGAGCGGCCTACACACCGCGCATGGCACGGAAGGGCTAGTTCTTGCCGTCGGCCGCCGGGTCGCCCGGCTCGGCGGCGATCTTGCCGGCGTAGATGTCCCGGTCCTCGGGCAGCCGTACGCGGACGGCGGCACCGAAGTCGTAGAGCAGCGTCGTCGAGGCGACGTCCACGGTGCCGGTCCCGTCCTGGGGCCCGTTGGAGAAGCTGAACCGGTGCCGGACCTTGCGGATCCGGCCCTCGTCGTCGAGGTAGGCGTCGAACGGCACCTCGGCGGTGGCGAACCCCTCGGCCGCCGCCGCCAGCGCCTTCTTGTTGCCCCCCGAGGCACCGCGCGCGGCCCGCGCGAGATCGGCGGTCCCCCGGTAGTGCCGCACCTCGGTCCCGGCCAGCTCGGTGCGCCCCACGTACGTCGCCGTCCGCGTCCCGCGCAGCACCTCGGCGGCAGCGAACGGGTCCGTCGCCCCGCCGGTCACCAGGTTCCCGTCGGACAGCGAGTCGGTGTCCACCCGCACCCACTTGTCGTCGGGGACGCCGGCCCCCCGGTTCTTCATGAACAACGCCCCCGGCGCGAGCAGCTCGGTGATCGGCCGGTGCTCGCTCGAACCCGCCGGGTCCTGCGGCAGCCGCACCTTCAGCTGCCCGAGCCGCTCCTCGAAGTCGTACACGCCCTCGCCCCGGATGGTCACCCGCGTCCCACCGCTGGCCATCTGCATCGCGGTACGGGCCTTGGCGCTCCCGGCGGCCACCAGGCGGTCGGCGGCCCGGTGCAGCACGGCGACCGGATCACCCCCGCCGGCACCCTGGACGGAGGCCCCCTCCCCGGCACCGGAACATCCGGCGGCCAGACCGACGCAGACCAGACCCCCGGCGAGGGCGAGACCGCCGCCCGTCCGCCAACTCCGCAGCTCCCGCCCGACCATCGCCACCTGCTGTCCCAGCCTCACGCCCGTTCCGGACCCCCTGCCGTCCCGCTTAACGAGGGGCAGGCGACCCCGGTAACGTTGTGGGCGTGGCGCAGCAGGACGGTCTCGAAGCCCCCGGGGACGCCCCGGAACACCTCACGACAACGGTCGAACAAGGACGTTTCTGCCTGGCCCGCTGCACCTGCGGCTGGCGCGGCCCGGCCAGGAGAGCCAGAAGCCAGGCCCGCACAGACGCCGATTCCCACACCGCGACGTAGCTACGCAGCTGCGGGCGGCCGCCATGCCGCCGTCGCCGCGGGCAGTCGTGCCTCCCCCAGTGCCTGAACGGCCTGGGAGGTACCCCCAGGGCGGCACGGGTGGGCGCAGCGGCACCCGGCCAGCGCCGGCAAGCCGCCCCACCCCCCGGCCGTGACCCACCCCGTACACCTGTACAGCCGACGCCCGGGGAACCCCACCCCCCGCACCCCCGTCTCCTCCCAAGACCCCCCACGGGACACGGAGGCGACATGCACCGGCGCACATTCCTGACCACCACCGCAGCCACCGCCCTGGCGGCAACCACAACCGCCTGCACGGGCAAGGCCCCGTCCACAGGCACCGACTCCAAAGCGACTCGGGCCACCACCACGCGCACAGCCCATGTCGGCAACGGCGCCACACCCACCCCCGAGACCCCCGCCCCCAAGGCCCCCTCCACCTGGACCGCCCTCGCCAAGTCCCTGGACGGCCCGCTGATCCGCCCCGGCGACCGCAGCTGGAAAACGGCCCACCAGCTCTACAACACCCGCTTCGACACCCTCAAACCCACCGCCGTCGCCTACGCCGCCCACCCCGACGACATCCGCACCGCCCTCTCCTACGCCCGCGCCCACCACATCCCCGTGGCGATCCGCAACGGCGGCCACTCGTACGCGGGTTGGTCCTCCGGCAACGGCCGCCTGATCATCGACGTCTCGAGACTGAACCGCGTCCGCGCCTCCGCCGGCGAGGCGGTCGTCGGCGGAGGCGCCAAGCTGATCGACGTCTACCGCGCCCTCGCCGCGAAGGGCGTGACCGTCCCGGCCGGCTCCTGCCCCACCGTCGGCATCTCGGGCCTCACCCTCGGCGGCGGCCACGGCGTCGTCTCCCGCGCGTACGGCCTGACCTGCGACAGTCTCACCCGGGCCACCCTGATCACGGCCGACGGCAAGGAGATCACCGCCGACGCGGCGGGCGCCGACAAGGACCTCTTCTGGGCCCTGCGCGGCGCGGGCAACGGAAACTTCGGCATCGTCACGGAGTTCCACTTCCGCACCCACCCCGCCCCCGGAGCCGTATCGGCGTACATGACCTGGCCCTGGTCGAAGGCGGCCGCGGCCGTCCGCGCCTGGCAGGAGTGGGGTCCCGGCCAGCCCGACGAGATCTGGTCCTCCCTCCACCTGGCCGCGGCCCCCGGCCACACCCCCACCCTGTCGGTGTCGGCCTTCTCCCTCGGCACCTACGGCGAACTCCAGAACGCCGTCGACCGCCTCGCCGACCGCATCGGCTCGTCCGCGAGCCACGTCTCCCTCAAGCGCCGTACGTACGAGGAGTCGATGGAGATGTACGCGGGCTGCTCGTCCTTCTCGACCGACGCCCGCTGCCACCTCCCGGGCTCGGCGCCCGGCCACTCCCCGGAGGGCTCGCTGGACCGCGAGACGTACGCGGCCCGCTCGGACTTCTACGACCGCTCGATTCCGCCCGCCGGCATCAAGGCCCTGCTCGCGCAGCTCCCGAAGGTGCGCGGCGGCGCCGGCAGCATCGCGTTCACGGCGCTCGGCGGGGCGGTGAACCGCGTCTCCCCGACGGCCACCGCGTTCGTGCACCGGCGCTCCCGGATGCTGGCCCAGTACCTCGTGTCCTGGCGGCCGGGCACGAGCGGAAGGGCGCCGCGGTCCTGGCTGGATTCCGCCTACGGCGCGATGCGGCCGTACGCCTCCGGCGCCGCCTACCAGAACTACACGGACCCGGATCTGACGGACTGGCGGAAGGCCTACTACGGAGACGCGGCCCCGCGCCTGGCGCGTCTGAAGCACCAGTACGACCCGGACCGCGTCTTCACCTGCCCGCAGGCACTGTGACCGTCGATCGGTGAACGTCAGGCGGCGAGATCCCGCTCGCCCGACGCCTCGGCGCCACTCTCCTCGCGCGCCTCCGGAATCACGGAACCGCGTCCGGCGGCACCCGACCGTCCTCGCGCGCTGACCAGCCACCCCACCCGGGGCGAGCGCTCGACGGCCCGGGTCAGCGGCGTCAGCAGCGCCATGGCCACCGGCGACAGCAGCAGCGCGACCGCCGTACCGAGGGCGAACCCGCCCACGACGTCCGTCGGGTAGTGCACGCCCATGTAGACGCGGGCGAAGCCGCCGAAGAGCGCCAGCACGATGGCGGCGATCCCGAACTTCCGGTTGGCGACGAACAGGGCGACGGCCAGGGCCATGCAGAGCGTGGCGTGATCGCTCACGAAGGAGAAGTCGTTCTTCCCCTGCACCAACACCTCCAGCCCGTCATGGGACTTGAAGGGCCGGGGCCGCTCGACGAAGCCCCGTATCGGCACGTTGACGAGTACGGCGACTCCGGCCGCGAGCGGCGCCCAGACCAAAGCGGCCACGGTCGACGCCGCGTCCTCACCGCCCCGCCGGCGCACGCCCCACCAGCACCACAGCACCAGCAGCACGATCGCGAACAGCAGTCCGTACTCGCCGACGAACTCCATGACCCGGTCGAACCAGTGCGGTGCGTCCTTGGCCAGGCCGTTGATGTCGTAGAGCAGCTCGACGTCGGGGTTCGACCCGGATTCGGCGAGTCCAGCCATGGTGCTGCGGCCCCTTCGTCATGTCCTGAGGCGCACCGAGCGCACGCCTCTTCTGCCACCCCCGTGGTCAGCTCACGTCAACAGGAACGCACGGTCCCCGTCGATACGTTCCACACTCCACTGAATGATCACGCAGACGTTATCGAAGAGAGACACGTCTCCGCAGCTCAGGGCAGGGTTTCACGCTGGGTTCAAACCCTCCCATTCACACCGTGGTGGGCAATGCTTTCGCGCCATCCTCGGTGACCCGGGTGGCCCCGAAGTAGTCGGGCGTGTCGATCGGGTCGAACCGGATCACGGCCCCCGTCCGCGGCGCGTCGATCATGTATCCGCCGCCCACGTAGATCCCCACGTGCCGGATGGCCCGCGAGTTGGTGAGGTCGTCCGAGAAGAACACCAGGTCCCCGGGGAGCAACTCCTCCCGCCGGGGATGCGGCCCCGCGTTGTACTGGTCGTTGGCGACCCGCGGCAGCTCGATCCCCACACTCTCGTACGCGGCCTTGGTCAGCCCCGAGCAGTCGAACCGCCCACCCTGGTCGGCGGTCCCGTTCCCACCCCACAGATACGGCGTCCCGAGCTTCTTCTGCGCGAAGGCGATCGCCCCGGCGGCCTGCTCGGACGGGTCGACGCGGCCGGTGGGCGCGGCGAAGCTCTTCTCCAGCGTCGTGATGACCTTGACGTAGTTCTGCGTCTCCTTGTACGGCGGCACGCCCTGGTACTTGATCACCGCGTAGGCCCCCGCGTTGTAGGAGGCCAGCATGTTCTCGGTCGGGTCGCCGGGCACGTCCTTCACGTACGAGGCGAGGGAGCAGTCGTACGACGCCGCCGACGGGATCGCGTCCGCCGGGTCCCACACGTCGCGGTCCCCGTCCCCGTCCCCGTCGATGCCGTGGGTGGCCCACGTCCCGGGGATGAACTGCGCTATCCCCTGCGCCGCCGCCGCGCTCCGCGCCTTCGGGTTGAACCCGCTCTCCTGGTACAACTGGGCCGCGAGCAAGGCCGGGTTGATGGCGGGGCAGAGGTTGCCCCACTTCTGCACGATCGGCTGGTACGCCGCGGGCACGCTCCCCTTGGCGAGCTTCTTGGCCCCGCCGCCCGCGCCGCCGGCCAGATTCCCGGCGACGAGGTAGACCCCCACGACGAGCAGCATCACGAAGCCCATCCCCAGGGCAACCGCGGCACCGGCACCGACCCACATCTTGCGCATGGTCCAACCATCCCCCATACGAACGCCGTTCAGTGGCGTTTCCCGGCCATGTCGTCCCGTCCGCACTCGGCCCACAGCAGCTTGCCGCCCCTCGACGCGCCGAGCTCGCACAGTACGGACACCCCCACGGCGTCCGCGCAGGCGTCCATGTCGCCGCAGCCCCCGGCGTCGTCCATCCGGCGGAAAGCAGCGACCCCACCGGTTCCATACTCACCGTCACCCCCACCACCGTCGGCGCCCTGCCCATCGTGAAGTCGGACAGCCGACCGCCGGCCACGGAGACAGCCCTGGTCCCAAGGTCGCTCCCGAGATGGGTCCGCAGGCCGAGGCGGGGCCGCGTCCACCGGCGTGATCATGTGGCTCGTTCGCTCAAGTCGAGGAGGGGCCACAGGTGGAACAGGTGGAACAGGTGGACTGGGTCGACGTCCCGGCCGGGCTACTGCGTCGGGGCACGCCGGTGGACGAGGTGCGGGCCGTGGCCCGCCGCTACGCGGACACCGGCGTGCCGCTGGAGTGGTACCTGAAGGAGACACCCCGCGCGGAGATCCACGTCCCCGCCTTCCGGATCGCCCGCACACCGGTCACGGTCGGCCAGTGGAGCCGCTACGCGGCAGCGACCGATCGACCGCTCCCCAGGTCGTCGCCGTCGGACCACCCGGTCATCGGCGTCACCTGGGAGGCGGCGACGGACTACTGCCGGTGGATCGGGGAGCGGCTCGGCGGCCCGGCCGTACGGCTGCCCACGGAGGACGAGTGGGAACGCGCCGCCCGGGGCGACGACGCCCGGGAGTTCCCGTGGGGCGAGGAGTACCGCACCGGCCTGGCCAATCTGGTGGACCTCGGCATCGGCACCACGACGCCGGTCGGCTCGTTCCCGGCCGGAGCCGGCCCGTTCGGGGTGCTGGACATGGCAGGCAACGCCGACGAGTGGACGTCCACCCTCTACGCCCCCTACCCCGGCGCACCCGAGGAGGTGCCGCGCACCGAGGACTGGGCCTTCGACCGGCACATCACCCGGGGCGGCGCGTTCCGCCACGACCGGGACCTGGCCCGGTGCGCCCGCCGCCACGGCGCCTACGAACCGGACCTCGCAGCGATCGGCGTGGGCTTCCGCCTGGCGGCACCGGCCGCGTGACGCCTAAGCCCGGGACGACGCCGGGCCTCTGACTTCTAATCAGGGCCTAACGATCGAACCGCATGACAGGTTTCGCTTACACATCGTTGCCAGCCATGCCCCGTCGTGATACACAGAGTGACGATACGACCACCAGTAGCCGTCTGGGCGCCGACTGACCAGCCGGCGCCGGACGGTGGCAAGCTGTTCGCATAAAACCCGCCAAACAATGACGCCAAGGCGACATGCCAGGGCGTCATCGTCGGCGACAATGAGGCTTGACCTCTGCACGCCCGCAGAGGGCGCGGAACTACCCAACAGGGGCGGTGACTTACATGCTCTTTGCGGCCGACGAGGGAGACATCAACACCATCATCGGGGGGATCGCTCCGGACTGGGGCCCCTTCGGTGCGCTGGGGACCGAGGCGAAGACGATGGTCCAGGTCGTCATGGCCGTCGCCATTCTGCTCTGCCTCGGCATCGCCATCTGGGGCGCCGCCAAGCAGCGCATCGGGGCCACCGCGCTCCGGGACACCTTCAGCGCGGAGCAGGGCAAGGGCCTGATCATCGCGGGGCTGACGGGTGTGTTCATCATCGGCTCACTCGGCACGCTGTTCACCATCGTGTACGGAATGGCCGTATAGCCCGGCACCCATCCGTCCCACCCCGTCCATCCCACCCGCCCGTCGTGCCAACCGGCTGAGGTTGCGTTTCCCTGATGTCGAGTCATAACACCGCGCCCGAGCGGGACCCAGCACGGCTACCGTCGTACGTACACGGCCGACCCGACGTCGAGGGGGCGTACGCGGCATGAGTCTCGGAGACGATCACCAGTCGTCCGGCGATTACGGCGGCACCGGCCGGACCAGGCTCCGGCTCCCGGAGGAGGACGGCGCCTCCCGACGCGGCGGGCGTTCCTCCTCCCGGAGCCTGGTCACCGTGGTCGGCGTCGTCGTCCTGCTCATCGCGGCGATCGCCTTCGCGAACCGTGGAGGAGACGATTCCGCATCCGCGGAGGGTGGCACCGGGGACAAGCCGAAGACGTCGGCGACAGCACCCACGGGGACCCGCCCGGTCCAGTCGGGCTTCGCCCATGACGAGCAGGGGGCGCAGAGCGCGGCGGCGAACTACGCGGTGGCGCTCGTGTCGGCCGACATCCTCAAGCCTGCCCGGCGTGAGGAGATCGTGCGGCAGGTCTTCGTGGCTGGCAAACAGGCTGCTCTGACCGACAGATTCGACAAGGTCTACAGCCAGAAGTTCCTCAGCTCCATGGGCCTGGACAAGAACGGCAACGCCACAGGTGGCAACGCCTACGTCTCTCGCACCATGCCGATCGGGACCAAGACGACGCAGTACTCCGACACGGCCGCGACCGTGGACGTCTGGTGCACGGGTGTGTTCGGCACCGCGGGTGAAAAGACAACAACCCCCGTCAGCAGCGACTGGTTCACCATGACCCTGCAGCTGCGCTGGGTGGACAACGACTGGAAGGTCGAGTCCTTCTCCCAAAAGGACGGTCCCGCGCCAGTTCCCGGAGACAACAAGGCATCCACCGCCGACGAGATGTCCAAGGCCGTCCAGGAGTACGGAGGGTTCACGTATGCCCGCTAACCAGCGTCGCGTACTCAAGGCCGCAGCTGCCTTGACCGCCGTGCAGGCCACGCTCGTACTGCTCGCCACGCGTGCAGTAGCCGCCCCCACACCGTCGCCGACCCCGTCGAACGACAACTGCGACCTCATCGTGGGCCCCGCCAAGGACTACTGCGAACGAGGCGAAGGCGCAGCCCAGCGCAGCGGTGGCACCCCCGACACCCTCCCCGACACCCTCGACCCCCTCTCCTCCCTCGCCAAGGGCTGTGCCGACGCCGCCGCCTGGACCGTCGACACGCTCAGCAACGCCGTGCAGAACACCGCCGACGTCGACTTCACGAACGGCACCTTCCTCAAGCAGTACGGCATCGTCTTCGCCGCGTCGACCATCCTCACCCTGGTCCTGTGGCTGCTGGCGGTGGCCAAGCGGGCCGTGCGCGGCGTCCCCTTCACCACCGCGCTCTCCGAGGCCGTCGGGTTCCTCTGGCTCACCGTGCTGGCGTCGGCCTTCACGCCGTTGATCCTGTACACGGTCGTATCGGCCACCGACGCCGTCACCGACGTCCTCGCCAAGGGCACCGGCGACCAGACGGACACGTTCTTCGGCACGTTCAGCGAGGCGCTGAAGCAGGGCAACGACATCGGCGGCGGCCCGATCATGCTGATCCTGGTGTCGTTCGTGTCGATCATCGCCGCCGGCGTGCTCTACCTGGAGCTGTATCTGCGCGCCGTCCTGCTCTATGTCGGCGCCCTGCTCGGCGTCGTCGTCTACGCCGGCCTGGTCGACAAGAACCTGTGGGGCCACGTCCGCCGCTGGGCGGGCATCATGATCGCCGTGATCATGGTGAAGCCCGTGATCGTCATCGTCCTGGGTCTCGCCGGCGCGCTGACCACGTCCGAGGGGCCGGACTCCGTCGCCGCCATCGTCTCCGGTCTCGCCATCATCCTGCTCGCTATCTTCGCCTCGGCGATGATCTACCGCTTCGTCCCCGGCTTCGGCGACGAGATCGCCAACGGCCGCAACAACCGCATCATGCAGGGCGCCGAGGGCAAGGCCGCCGCCGTGATCAGCTCCCCGGCGAACCTCGTCGCCCAGGGCATCAGAACCCACAGCAGCCGCAACAACGGCGACGGCGGCGGACAGTCCTCGTCCTCCGCCGCCGCCCGCCCCTCGAACCCCGCCTCCGGCGGGGTCGCCGCGCACAGCTCGCGCCCCTCGAACGGCGGCGGCGGAAATGTCCCCTCCGCCGCACCCGCACCGCGCTCCGGCAGCCCGGTGAACACACCGCACGCAGGCAACACCCGCAGCAGCAAGAGCACAGGAGGTGACGGGCGTTGACGACCGAGTCCCACATGTCCCATACGGTCACGCCCCGCCGTACGTATCTGATCGGCCGCGCCCGGCCGAACGCGATCGTCGGCCGCAACCGCGAGACCGGTGAGATCGCGCTGATCGTCGCGGGCGCGTTCCTCGGCATGATGTGCGGGCTCCTCGTCCCCGTCCTGTCCCTGCGCATCGTGCTGCTCGTCGGCTTCCCGATGCTCGCGCTGGCGGCCGTCTACGTGCCGTACAACCACCGCACGTTCTACCGGTGGTTCGAGATCAACCGGAGCTACAAGCGGACGCTCCGCAGGGGTACGACGTACCGTTCCGGCGCCATCGAGGCGGGCACGAGGATCGACGGCCGGGAGGTCGAGGTCGGGCCGCCGCCCGGCATCGGCCGCATCTCCTGGCTGGCGGCGCCCTTCGGGCCGGACGAGATCGCCGTACTGCTGCACGCCGACCGCAAGACCGTGACGGCCGCCATCGAGATCGAGGGGCCCGGCGTCGGCCTGCGCGACTCCGAGGACCAGGAAGCCCTCGTCGACCGCTTCGGCACCCTGCTCAAGCACGTGGCCAACGGCGACGGCTTCGTCACCCGCATCCAGATGCTCGCCCGCACCCTCCCCGCCGACCCGGACGCGCACGCCAAGGACGTCGCCCAGCGCGGCGACGACAGGTCGCCGCCGTGGCTGCAGCAGTCGTACGACCAGCTCCAGTCGATGGTGTCCACCAGCAGCGAGCAGCACCGCGCGTACCTGATCGCCTGCATGCACTACAACCGCGAGCTGGCCGCGGAAGCGCACACCATGGCCCGCGCCGCCCGCCCGCACACCGGGCGCAAGCTGGACCGGGACGCCGGCCTCGCGGTCGTGATGGCGCGCGAGCTGACCGACATCTGCTCGCGCCTCCAGGAGGCCGACATCCGGGTGCGCCAGCCGCTCGGCCAGGGCCGGCTCGCCTCCCTGATCCACGCCATGTACGACCCGGACCACCCCATCGACCACATTCAGGCGATGACCAAGCGCAACGCCTGGCCGGCCGAGCTGGACGCCATGGAGCCCACCTACCTCCAGGCCAAGACCCGCGAGTCCGCCACCCGCGCCCCCTGGTGCCACGCCACCGCCTGGATCAAGGAGTGGCCGATGACCCCGGTGGGCGTCAACTTCCTGGCACCGCTCCTCGTCCACACCCCGGACGTGATCCGCACCGTCGCCGTGACGATGGACCTCGAACCCACCGAGGTCGCCATCGAGCGCATGCTGACCGAGAAGACGAACGACGACGCCGAGGCGTCCCGCGCCGCCAAGATGAACCGGACCGTGGACCCCCGCGACATCGCCGCCCACGGCCGCCTCGACCAGCGCGGCGAGGACCTCGCCAGCGGCGCGGCCGGCGTCAACCTCGTCGGCTACATCACCGTCTCCTCCCGCACCCCCGAGGCCCTGGCCCGCGACAAGCGGACGATAAGGGCGTCGGCCGGAAAGTCGTACCTGAAACTGGAGTGGTGCGACCGTGAGCACCATCGCGCCTTCGTGAACACTCTTCCGTTCGCCACCGGCATCCGAAGGTAGGGGCTGAGCCTGATGCGGGACCCGCTGACCGTCCTCACCGACGCCTTCACGTCCTTCCTGTTCGGGAAGGTGGAGACGACCCGCCTCCCCGTCCGCACGTCCACCGGCCAGGCCCAGGCCGTCTACCTGCCGACGGCCGCCCCCGGCCTCGGCGACTCCGGCGTGATCATCGGCCGCGAGGTCTACTCCGGCAAGGGCTACATCTACGACCCCTTCCAGCTCTACGGCCAGCAACTCCCCGCCCCGCACTGGCTGGTGCTGGGCGAGTCCGGCAACGGCAAGTCGGCCCTGGAGAAGACGTACGTCCTGCGCCAGCTGCGCTTCCGCGACCGCCAGGTCGTCGTCCTGGACGCCCAGGGCGAGGACGGCGTCGGCGAGTGGAACCTCATCGCCGAGGAGCTGGGCATAACGCCCATCCGCCTCGACCCGATGGCCGCCCTGGACCACGGCATCCGCCTCAACCCCCTCGACCCCGCGATCACGACGACGGGCCAGCTGGCGCTGCTGAGGACGATCATCGAGGTGGCGATGGGCCACGGCCTCGACGAACGCTCGGGCTTCGCGCTCAAGGTCGCGCACGCCTACGTCAACGAGACCATCGTCGAACGCCAGCCGGTCCTCACCGACATCGTCGAGCGGCTCCGCCACCCCGAGCCGGAGTCGGCCGAGGCGATGAACGTCGCCATAGACGACGTACGGGCCTGGGGCCTGGACGTGGCGCTGGTCCTGGACCGCCTCGTCGACGGCGACCTGCGCGGCATGTTCGACGGCCCGACGACCGTCGGCATCGACCTCGACGCACCGCTCATCGTCTTCGACCTCTCCCACATCGACCGCAACTCCATCGCGATGCCGATCCTCATGGCCATCGTGGGCGTCTGGCTGGAGCACACCTGGATCCGCCCCGACCGGAAGAAGCGCATCTTCCTGGTCGAGGAGGCCTGGCACATCATCAACAGCCCGTTCGTGGCGCAGCTGTTCCAGCGGCTGCTGAAGTTCGGGCGCCGGCTGGGTCTGTCGTTCGTGGCGGTGGTCCACCATCTGTCCGACGTCGTGGACGGGGCGGCGGCCAGAGAGGCCGCGGCCATCCTCAAGATGGCCTCCACCCGCACCATCTACGCCCAGAAGGCCGACGAGGCACGCGCCACCGGACGCGTCCTCGGCCTGCCCCGCTGGGCGGTGGAGATCATCCCCTCCCTCACCCCCGGCATCGCGGTGTGGGACGTCAACGGCAACGTCCAGGTGGTCAAGCACCTGATCACCGAGACCGAACGCCCGTTGGTCTTCACCGACCGCGCGATGACCGAGTCCTCCGCCGACCACCTGACCGACGACGCCCTGCGCGCCGCCGAGCTGGAGGCGGAGGAGCGGGCTGCGGCGTTCATGGAGCAGCACATCGGCGACTCGTCGGAATCGACGGTGGCGTAGGACGACGGTGGCGCAGGACCAGAAACGGAGAGGCACCGGACGCATGAGACCGGACGACCGCCGCGATCAGCGGCCGGCCCAGGGCGGTATCCCCGACGGCCTGCTGATCGGCGTACTGGCCTTCCTCCTCGGCATGACCCTGCTGGTGTGGACGGCGACGGGCCTGTCCGCCCTGTTCGCCCACGGCTCCTGGCCCGACGGCGTCGGCTTCACCGACACCCCGTCGGCCATGCGCCACCTGATCGCCGAACCCCACGACATCCCCGGCGCCTGGCCGGACGCCCCCGAGGCGGCGCTCTCCGGTTACGGGCTGTTCTGGGGCCTGTTCATCGGCCAGCTGATGGTGCTGGTGGTACTCACGGTGTTCGTGATGGGCACGGTGGCCCGGTGGCGCGCGGTACGGCAGCGGAGGCGCGAGTCGCCGGCACCGGCATCGGCGGCGCAGGAGCGGCCGGTCAGAGAGCCCCGAGTCCGGGAAGCACCGGTACACGAGGTACCGGTGAGCGAGGTACCGGCGCACGAGGTGCCCACCCCCAGGGCGCCGCAACAAGCCCCGGCTCCGGAACCCGAACCCCTGGCCTCCGTGTCCCACGGCCAACGGGTGGGCGGATGGGAGCCCCACCGCGCCGAAGGCGGGGTGCACTACGGCCCAAGGGACAGCCGCCACCACACCGCAACCGGCGCCCTGCGAGACGCGGAGGGCGCCGCCCTCGTCATCACGTCCAGCCCCGCCCTCTGGTCGGAGACCAAGGACGCCCGCGCCAAACTCGGCCCCACCCACCTCTACGACCCGAACCACCTCTGCGACACCCCCGCCCGCTTCCACTGGTCCCCCACCGCGGGCTGCGAGGACAAGGCGACGGCCACCGCCAGAGCCGCCGCCCTCCTCGCACCGGTCCGTCCCACCGCCCGCCTCGACCAGGCGCTCGGCGACACGGCCGAACTCCTGCTGCGCAGCTACCTGCACGCCGCCGCCATCGACGGCCGCACCGTCCGCCACGTCCACCGCTGGTCCCAGGGCCTCCAGGTCCAGGACGCCGTCCGCATCCTGCGCACCCACCCCAAGGCCGCCCCCGGCGCCGCGGGCGAACTAGAAGGTTCCCTCACCGCCCACCCCGAACGCCGGGACATGGCCCAGCAGCTGACGGCCCGTGCCCTGGCCGCCCTCTCCACGGTAAACATTCGCGAGGCCTGCACTCCCAACCGAAATGATGCCCTCGCCTTGGATTCCTTCGTCCACGAACAGGGAACCCTTTACGTGGTGGGGGAATCCATTGAGGACCCCCGGACGAGCCCGGGCGCGATGCCGCTGCTGACGGCGCTCGTCTCCAGCGTGGTCGAGCGCGGCCGGCGCATGGCCGAACGGTCATCCTCCGGTCGCCTCGACCCACCAATGACCCTCGTCCTGGACGACGTCGCAGCCGTGGCCCCGCTCCCCCAGCTCCCGGAGCTGCTCGCCACCGGCACGGAGCTCGGCATGCCGACCCTGGCCCTGCTCCGCTCCCGCGAACAGGGCCGGGCCCGCTGGCCCCACGACGAGCTCCCCGTCTGACCGGAGGACGGCGCCGTCAGCGCTCGAGCACGTACTCCAGCTCGTAGTCACCGGGCCCGCCCACCAGCGGCACCGTCCGCCCGCTCGGCACGAACCCGGCCTTGCGGTACGCCCCCTGCGCCCGCTCGTTGTCCGGATGAACGATGAGCCGCATCCGCTCCATGCCGTTGGCCTGCGCCCACTCGCGACCGGCGTCGAACAGCGCTTTGGTCAGCCCGCTCCCCCGCCACTCGGCCCGCACGAACACCCCGACGACGTGCCCCTGCCGCCGCTCCACCGGAAACCCGGCCCAATCGGTCGTCCCGGCCTCCTCCACGACCACCGTCAGCGTGCCGAGCCACAGCCCACCGGGCCCCTCGGCCACGATCTGCCGGGCCCCACCGGGCCCCTCCGCACCCCGGGCCGCCCGCTCCCGCCAGTAGGAGTCCGGACGCGGGGCGGCATCCTCGTACGTCTCCAGGTACGCGAGGTCCGCGACCGGGTCCCGCAGCGCACGCAGCCGCAGCTCCTTCACTGCGGGCCACTCGTCGGCGCGTATGGAGCGGATCACGTAGTCACCGGGGACGGAGGCACTCATGCCGGCCACCGTAATACCCGGGTACTACGCCCCTCACCTCATATACGGCCTGCGGAACGACGCCTCCCGCCCCCGTACCCCCGACCATGGTCGGATGGACCACGTGGACGCCGCCCGGCCCGCACCGGAGGACCGAGTCGCCGAACCCCTCACCGAGTACATCCAGCGCTTCACCCGGCGAGTCCGAGGCTTCGACCGCCGCCGTCCACTCGTGTGGGACCTCCACCTGACCGGATTCTGGCTGACGGCCGCCCTCATCGACCTCAGCGCCTACCTCAACGGCGGCAAGCGCTACGTCGCCCACGACCTGGACGTCCCCAGCGGCCTGCTGCTCGCCCTGAGCCTGGGCTTCACGGTTCCGCTCCTGTGGCGCCGCTCCCACCCGGCGGCGGTACTGCTCATCATGACCCCGGTCGCCCTCCTCAACGCCTGGAGCGGCGCCGTCCTCCAGGCCGCCATGCTCCAACTGCTCGTCGTCTTCCACATCGCCCTGCGCCTGTCCTTGCGCACCCTCTCCTGGGCCGCCCTCCTCGTCCTCACCCCCGTCGCCGCCTCGGCCATCCGTTACGGCGACCAGCCCACCTGGGAGCAGCAGATCGGGGCGCAGCTGATGTCCGTCGCGGTCGCGGCGCTCATCGGCATCACGGTCCGCACCCGCCGCAACTACACCGACGCCCTCGAAGACCGCGCCCACCGCCTGGAGACGGAACGCCACCAGCAGGTCCGGCTCGCCGCCGCGGCCGAACGCGCCCGCATAGCCCGGGAGATGCACGACATCATCGGCCACAACCTCTCCGTCATCACCGGTCTCGCCGACGGCGGCCGCTACGCCGCCGCGAAGTCCCCCGACCGCGCCGTGCAGGCCCTCGACGCCATCAGCACCACCAGCCGCCAGGCCCTCGGCGAACTCCGCCGCCTCCTGGACGTCCTGCGCGACGACGCCCAGGACGGCACGCCCACGGCTCCCGAACTGGCTCCGCAGCCGGCCCTCACCGACCTCGACCACCTCCTCGACGGCGTCCGCCAGGCCGGGCTGCCCGTCCGCAAGACCGTCAAGGGCGAGCCGACACTCCCCGAGGGCCGCCAGCTCACCCTCTACCGCGTCATCCAGGAAGCCCTGACCAACACCCTCAAGCACGCCGGCCCCGACGCCACCGCCGACATCGACCTCTCCTACGGGGCGGGCGGCGCCGTCACCCTCACCGTCACCGACACGGGCCGGGCGGCCCCACCCCCGTCCCCGGGCCTCACCGGCGGCCGCGGCCTGCCAGGGATGCGGGAACGAACGTCCCTGTACGGCGGCACACTTGAGGCCGGCCCACGCCCGGCTCCCGAACGGGGCTGGCGCGTCCATCTGCACCTACCGGAGGAATCCCCGCAGTGACGACCGTGCTCATCGCCGACGACCAGCCGCTCCAGCGCTTCGGCTTCCGGATGCTCCTGGAGAGCCAGGACGACATGACGGTCGTGGGGGAGGCGGCCGACGGGGCCGAAGCCGCCCGGCTGACGGCCGAACTCCGCCCCGACGTCGTCCTCATGGACGTCCGCATGCCCGGCCTGGACGGTATCGAGGCGACCCGCCGCATCGTCGCCGGCGGAGGCCGCTCCCGTGTCCTCATCCTCACGACCTTCGACCTCGACGAGTACGCCTACTCCGGCCTGCGCGCCGGTGCGTCCGGCTTCCTCGTCAAGGACGCCCAGCCGGAGGAGCTCCTCTCCGGCATCCGCGCGGTGGCCACGGGCGACGCGGTGGTCGCCCCGAGCCTCACCCGCCGCCTGCTCGACGCCTACGTCCACCATCTGCCGGCCACCGCGGGACCGGCCGACTCCGGCGGCTCTCCGGCCTCCTCCCCGGATCCCCGCCTGACCGCGCTCACCGAACGCGAGACCGAGATCCTGCGCGTCATGGGCCAGGGCTGGACCAACACGGAGATAGCCGAGCGCTTCCACCTGGCCGAGTCGACGGTCAAAACCCATGTGGGCCGCATCCTGGCCAAGACGGGTTCGAGGGACCGCGTGCAGGCGGTCATCCTGGCCTACGAGACGAAACTGGTGGGCCAGAAACAGTAGGCCGTGAACGCAGAAAGCCCCGCACCGTTCCCGGTGCGGGGCTTCCTCGCAATAATTGTTCGGCGGCGTCCTACTCTCCCACAGGGTCCCCCCTGC
>NZ_JBFBJX010000025.1:0-68420 GCF_040686295.1 Streptomyces sp. NPDC085944
GAGGCCCTGTTCGTATGCGCCCAGAGCCCCGCGACCACTCGATCGGGACTCCCGTTCGACGCGCATCTCTCAAGATCGAAAAGACAACAGCTTCTCAAGCCGGTCGACCAGCTTCTCGTACCGTCGCCGGGCCAGCTCATCCTTCGAGGGCATCTCGCACAGCTCCCCACCTCTGCCCGCAGCCGCATGTGTGCCATATGTGTGCCGCGAGTACGAAGGCCCTCCCGTCCGGTGGACGGAAGGGCCTCTGACCAGGTGTTTCTCTGTGCCCCCGGCAGGATTCGAACCTGCGACACCCGCTTTAGGAGAGCGGTGCTCTATCCCCTGAGCTACGAAGGCGGGGCCTGCCGCTGTGGGCGGCGGTGCCAACAGGTTAGCGGATCGGGGGCCGGGGTGGAGGGGGAGGCCGGGGGGTGGGTCACGTCGGGGGGACGTGGACGAAGTGGCCTGCCACGCGGAGGTCGGACTCGATGTCGGATGCCGTTCGGGTCAGCTCGGGGAGGAGCTCCGTTTCGCAGGCCTTGGTCGTGCGGCGGGCCGCGTGCGTGGCCACGTTGAGTGCCGCCACCACCGTGCCCGTGCGGTCGCGTACCGGGACGGCGATGGCGCGCAGGCCGGCTTCCAGTTCCTCGTCGACCAGGGCGTAGCCCCGGGCCCGGACCTCGGGGAGGGCCAGCAGGACGCGGCCCAGGGCCGTCGCGTGGGCCGGGAGGCGGGTGCCGACCGTGACGCGGGCGCTCAGGACGCGGGCCGTGGACGCCCGGGCCGTGTACTGGATCTCCGTGCGGGAGTCCGCGAGGACGGCGAGGGACGTCGATTCGTGGACGCGGTCGGCGAGGGCGGTCAGGTGGGGCTGGGCGATCTCGGGGAGGGAGGTGTGGGACAGGGGCGGGAAGCCGAGGGACAGGACCCGGGGGGTGAGGGTGAAGGTGGCCTCGGGGGCCGGGGTCACCAGGCCGGCGTGGGTGAAGGTGATCAGGGCTCTGCGTGCGGTCGCGCGGGACAGGCCCGTTGCCTTTGCGACCTGGGTCAGGGTGAGCGCGGAGCGGCCCTCGCCGAAGGCGGTGAGGACCGTCAGGCCGCGGGCGAGGGATTCCACGAAGTCCCGGCCCAGTTCTTGTTTTGATGCCCCTGTCCAAGTGGCCAGGCCCGCGCGGGGTGGACCCGGGGCCGGGGGAGGGGCCGTGCGCAGGTCGTTCTCCATCGCCGCCACCGCCGCGCGCAGGCGGGGGAGCAGGGTTGTGCGCAGGTCCGGGGCCGTGTGGCGGCTGGTGTGGCTCACGACGCTCGCCACGCAGGCCACGCGGCCGGTGCCGGGGTGTCGTACGGGGACCGACAGTGCCACCAGGCCCGGTTCGACGAGTTGGTCGTCCAAGGCGTAGTCGTCGCGCGCCGCCGTGGAGGTGCGGAGGGTGAAGTCCTCGTCCGCCGTCGGGTGTTCGCGGGTTGGTACGGCGGGGAAGGTGTGGTCCGCCGGGTCCCCGGCTCGGCGTTCTCGCCAGTGGCGCCAGTCCGCGTCCGTCCATTCCGTGGCGAACAGGGGGCCGGGGGCCGTGCGTTCCGCCGGGAGCAGGTCGCCGATGCGGAAGCTCAGGGACATGGCGCGGCGGCGGGTGGCCTGGTGGATGAAGCGGATGCCGTCCCGGTCGCCGACCGCCAGCGACACCGACTCGTCCAGTTCGTCGGCCAGGGCGTCGGCGCGAGCCGAGAGCAGGGCGGGGAGGCGGAGGGCGGCGAGGTAGGCGTTGCCCAGTTCCATCAGGCGGGGGGCCAGGGTCACGTCGCGGCCGTCCAGGCGGACGTATCCCATGCGGGCGAGGGTCGCCGTGAGGCGGTCGACCGTGGAGCGGGCCAGGCCGGTGGTCTTCTCCAGGGCGCTGAGGCTGAGGGTGCCGCCGTCCGCCTCGGTCAGCCGGCGGAGTACGGCGATGCCGCGGAGGAGAGGCGTGACCGCCTCGGTCGGCGTGACGTCAGGGGTGTGGGCGGGCATCGGCTCTCCGGTACGGCGATCACGGCAGGGCGCCGCAGGGTGTCGCAGGGCGCCTACGGTAGCCCGACCCGCCCACCGCCTCCGCTTGACCGTCCCCGCCCGTCGCCTCTGCTTGACAGCCCCCGCCCGTCGGCTCCGCTTGACAGCCCCCGGTCGTCACGTCCGGGTGGTCCGGACATGGCCGTCACACCCGGGTGGCCCGTCCCCGGCCGTCACTTCCGGGTGACCCGGACCCGTACGTCTCCCGTCCCGTCCTTGCCCGTCACCTTGATCGTGACGCCCTTGCGCGGGTCCTTGAAGGTCTCGCCCTCGGTGAAGGCGGCGTCGGAGAGTTCGGCGTGGACGTTGGGGCTGCGGGTGCAGCCGCCGCTGTCGCGCCGGGAGTCGTAGACCCGTACCGGGCCCATGCCGGTGTCCACGTCCGCGTCGATCTTGTAGATCAGTACGCCGGGTCGGCACACCGTCTCGTCGTTGCCCTCGCGGGTGCGCAGTTCGACCGCGTAGCCGGACGTGCCGCTCAGCGGCAGGACCACCAGTTTGTCGCCGCCCTTGCGCGCCAGCGGGGTCAGTGTGTACTCGGTCGTCCCGGGCGCGGAGGCGCAGTGCACCTGGGTGCGGTCGAGCCAGCCCAGTTTCCACTTGTGCCAGCCGAGGAGGTCGTTGTTGGCGCCCCAGTCCTCGCTCATGATGTCCCAGTGGCCGACGGCGCCGCCGCCCTCCTGGGTGTAGAGGTCCGGGAGGCCGAAGACGTGGCCGTTCTCGTGCGGGAGGACCCGGTAGCCGGTCTCGTCGTAGGAGCCGGAGCCGTCGTCCTGGCGGGAGTAGACGAAGGAGGCGTTGGCCACCGGGACGCCGTCGGCGACCGGAGCCTCCTGGTTCCCGGCGAAGGTGACGGACAGGACCGTGTCCAGGGCGGAGGGGCCGGCGTTCGGGGTGACCAGGACGTTCACGAGGTCGTAGGCGCGGAAGTCGACCTTGGGGTCGGCCGCCGCGACCAGGTCCTGGACCAGTTTGCGGTAGCCGGGTTCGAAGGGGGCGCCGCGCTCTATGCCGTACTCGGCGAAGGACTTGGGCATCCGGAGCCAGTCCCGGATCGGGGTTTCGGGGCGGTAGTCGAGGCGGCCGTAGCTGCTGGTGCGGAACCATTCCTCGGTCTGCGGGAAGAACTCGGCGTACCGGTCGAGCGCCTTGCCCTCGCCGGGCGCGTCGGAGAAGTCGATCATCAGAGTGAGCGCGCGGACGGTGCCGGTCGAGCGGGCGTAGCCGGTGGAGGTCGGGACGCCCTCGGACATCTGGGTCTCGGGGCCGCCGCTGATCATGCAGGGGCCGTGCGCGGAGGAGTGGGAGAGGGCGGCGGGGCCGGGGCCCGAGGTCGAGGTGCCGGGCGCGAGCCGGCCGGTGCCGGCGGAGGTGCTGAGGGCGAGGGTCAGGACGGCGACGGTCCCGCCCGCGGCCAGTCGGCGCGGGCGTATGCGGCGGCTCGGCGGCTGCGCCTGCCCGTGCGGCTGCATGCGGACCTCCCCGTGCCACGGCAGCCGCCCGACACCGGCTGCGCCCTTGGGCTCACCCTGGGCCGCCGGGTGGGCGGGCGCGCGCTGGAGAGGCCGATCGTGGGTTTCTCACCGGTAGCCGCCGACCGGGGGGAGGGGCGGGTGCGGGTGTGACTCAGGTCACCTGAAAGTTCTTCGGGGGTGGGAAATAACCGGGGATCGTTTCCCCGTTTAGACCTGTGTCCGAGCGAAACGGGGACTTGCTCCCCGGATCGTGAAACCACTGACCTCACTGATTTCACTGACCTCATTGACCTCAGTGAAGTCACACCCCACAGACCAAGGAGTGCGCCGTGCAGACCGCTGTCCCCGACCAGCGCAAGGTGACCAGGCCCCGCGCCGACGCTCTGCGCAATCGGGAGCGGATCGTCCTCGCCGCCCGGGAGATGTTCGTCGAGCACGGCCCGGACGTGCCGTTCGACGACGTCGCCCGCCGGGCCGGCGTCGGCAACGCCACGGTGTACCGCAACTTCCCCGACCGCGACGCCCTCGTCCGCGAGGTCGTCTGCTCGGTCATGGACCGCACGGCACAGGCGGCCGAGTTGGCACTCGACGAGACCGGGGACGCGTTCGAGGCGCTGGAGCGCTTCGTGCACGCCTCCGCCGACGAGCGCATCAGCGCGCTGTGTCCCATGGTGGCCAGCACGTTCGACGAGCACCACCCCGACCTGGAAGCGGCGCGCGAGCGGGTCGAACGGCTCGTCGCCGAGGTCATGGACCGGGCGAAGGCGGCCGGTCAGCTCCGCGACGACGTGGACGTGGGCGATGTGATGATCGCAGCCGCCCAGCTCAGCCGGCCCCCGGCCGGTACGGGGTGCATGAGCGTCGACCGGTTCGTCCATCGCCATCTGCAGCTGTTCCTGGACGGGCTGCGGGCTCCCGCCCGCTCCGCCCTGCCGGGTGCGGCCGTCACCGTGGAGGACCTGCGCCGGCCCTGCGACCAGTAGTTCAGCCAGCTTCGACACCGACAGCGAAGCCGACACCGACAGCGGCACCTACGCCGACACCGACAGCGACACCTCCACCTCCACCTCCACCGATTTCGACACCGGCGCCGAGCCGTCAGCCGTCCCGCTGACGGAGGGTGATCGGCGCGGGTCCCGTCGTCCCTTTTCTCGTTTTTCCGTCACGAAGTCCGAAGTGGGTATCTCCATGTCTCCATCAGCCGTCAAGGCTTCCGGCGTCGCCGACGCCCCGGACGCCGGTCGCTGGAAAGCGCTGGTCTTCATCGCGCTCGCCCAGCTGATGGTGGTCCTCGACGCCACCATCGTGAACATCGCCCTGCCCTCCGCGCAGCAGGACCTCGGCATCTCCGACGGCAACCGGCAGTGGGTCGTCACGGCCTACGCCCTCGCCTTCGGCGGTCTGCTGCTGTTCGGCGGCCGGATAGCCGACCTGTGGGGCCGCAAGCGCACCTTCGTCCTCGGGCTGGGCGGCTTCGCCGTCGCCTCCGCGCTGGGCGGTGCGGCCACCAACGAGGCGATGATGTTCGGCTCGCGCGCCCTCCAGGGTGTCTTCGGCGCCCTGCTCGCGCCCGCCGCGCTCTCGCTGCTCGCCGTGATGTTCACGGACGCCAAGGAGCGCGCCAAGGCCTTCGGCATCTACGGTGCGATCGCCGGTGGCGGTGGCGCCGTGGGTCTGATCCTCGGCGGGTTCCTCACCGAGTACCTGAACTGGCGCTGGACGTTCTTCGTCAACATCCCGTTCGCCATCGTCGCCGCGGCCGGCGCGTACCTGGTCATCCGTGAGCCCGAGGGCGGCCGCAACCGCTCGCCGCTCGACATCCCCGGCGTGATCCTGTCCACCCTCGGTCTGGTCGCGCTCGTCTACGGCTTCACCCGCGCCGAGTCCAACGGCTGGAGCGACGCCGTGACGGTCGGCATGTTCGTCGCCTCGGCGGTGCTGCTGCTGGCCTTCGTGGTCGTCGAGTCCAGGGTCAAGGCTCCGCTGCTGCCGCTGCGCGTGGTCACCGAGCGCAACCGGGGCGGGGTCTACCTCTCGCTGGGGCTGGCCATCATCGCGATGTTCGGCCTGTTCCTCTTCCTGACCTACTACCTGCAGGTCGTGAAGGGCTACACGCCGGTGAAGACCGGCTTCGCCTTCCTGCCGATGATCGCGGGCATGATCACGGGCTCCACCCAGATCGGCACCCGGCTGATGACCCGGGTCGCGCCCCGGCTGCTGATGGGTCCCGGCTTCCTGGTCGCCGCGGTCGGCATGCTGTTCCTCACCCAGCTGGAGGTCGAGACCTCCTACGCCGGTGTGCTGCTGCCCGGCATGCTCCTGCTCGGCCTCGGCATGGGTACGGCGTTCATGCCCGCCATGTCCCTGGCCACCACCGGCGTGGAGCCGCGGGACGCCGGTGTCGCCTCCGCGATGGTCAACACCTCGCAGCAGGTGGGCGGCGCCATCGGTACGGCGTTGCTGAACACGATCGCCGCCTCCGCGACCACGTCGTACATCGCCGATCACATCGGCGGCGCGTCCTCCCGGTCCCAGCAGCAGCTGGTCCAGCTGCAGGGCCAGGTGCAGGGCTACACCAGCGCGATCTGGTTCGCCGTCGGCATCCTGGTCGTGGCGGCCGCCATCGCCCTGACCCTCGTCAACGCCGGGCGACCGGGCAGCGGCAACGCCGTCGCCGGGTCCGGTGCGGGCGACGGGGCCGAGGACGAGCTGCGGGTGCCGGTCGTCGCCCACTGACGGCGCCCGACCCGGCAGCCGTACCCGCTCGGGCTCCTGTTCCACCCGTGCGTACGGGGAGGGGACGCCCCGTACGCACGGTTCCCCCGGACCTGCCCCGGCCGCGCGCTCAGCGCAGCCAGGGCAGGTCCGCACCCGCTTCGCTCGGCTGAAGTCCCTCGGCGACGATCCGCATGATCTCGCCGAGGGACTTCTGCTGTTCGGGCGTGAGCCGGTCGAAGACCGCCTGACGCACGGCGTTCACGTGGCCCGGTGCGGTCCGGCGCAGCACCTCGTACCCCTCGTCCGTGAGGATGGCGAACTGGCCGCGCTTGTCGGAGGGGCAGTCCTCGCGGCGGACCCAGCCGTTCTTCTCCAGGCGGGCGATGGCGTGCGAGAGCCGGGAGCGGGTGATCTTGGCGTACCTGGCCAGCTCCGTCATCCGCAGCCGCCGGCGCGGTGACTCGGCCAGCTTGACCAGCAGGCCGTAGTAGACGTGCGGCATGCCGGCGTCGCGCTGGAGCTGACGGTCGAGGTGGTCCTCGAGGAGGGTGGCGGCCTCGATGTAGGAGCGCCAGACGAGCTGCTCCTCGGCGGTGAGCCATCGGGGTTCGTCGTTCATGCGTCCACTGTACGAGACGTTTCCTTGAATGTTAAACAAATTGGGGGTAGGTTGAGGACGAACAGAGATTGAGAGTTCAAGTATTGGAGTAGCCGCCGTGACCGCCGCCCCGCAGGAACGCATGCCCGCCCTCTACCTCAGTCACGGCGCCCCGCCGCTGGCCGACGACCCCGTCTGGCCCGGCGAGCTCGCCGCCTGGTCCGCCGCCCTGCCCCGCCCCAGGGCGATCCTCGTCGTCTCCGCCCACTGGGAGGAGGCCCCGCTCGCTCTCGGCGCCACCCGGACCGTCCCCCTGGTCTACGACTTCTGGGGCTTCCCGGAGCACTACTACCAGGTGCGCTACGAGGCCCCCGGCGCCCCCGCGCTCGCCGAGTCCGTGCGCAGGCTGCTGCGCGCTCCCGGTACGCCCGTGCAGGACGTCCCCGACCGCGGCCTCGACCACGGCGCCTACGTGCCCCTGGTCGAGATGTACCCCGGCGCGGACATCCCGGTCCTCCAGGTCTCCATGCCGACCCTCGACCCGGCGCGGCTCATGGAGATCGGCCGCCGGCTCGCGCCGCTGCGCGACGAGGGCGTGCTGATCGTCGGGTCCGGTTTCTTCACCCACAACCTGGCCGCGCTCCGCCAGGGCGGCATCCCGTCCTGGTCCGCGGAGTTCGACGACTGGGGGCGGCGCGCACTGGAGGGCGGGGACGTGGACGGGCTGCTCGACTTCCTCCACAAGTCCCCGGCGGGGCGGCTCGCCCACCCGCGCACCGAGCACTTCGCGCCCCTGTTCGTGACCATGGGCGCGGCGGACGCCACCGGTGAGCTGGACACGCGGCAGTCGGTGATCGACGGGTTCTGGATGGGGCTGGCGAAGCGGTCGGTGCAGTTCGGCTGACGGTCGGCCGACGGGGTGCGAGAGGCGCCCCCGGATGCCGCCGCCGGCGCTACAGCGGCTTCTCGTACCAGGCCACGTCCCAGTACCGGCCGAACTTGCGGCCCGCCTCCCGGTACGTGCCGACGTGCCGGAAGCCGAAGCGGGCGTGCAGTCGCTGCGACGCCTCGTTGGGCTGGGCGATGCCCGCGTAGGCCCGGTGCAGGTCCTCGCCGGCCAGGGCGTCGAAGAGGGCGGCGTAGAGGAGCGAGCCGATGCCCCGGCCGCCCGCGCCCGGGGCGACGTAGACGGTGGTCTCCACCGAGGTCGCGTAGGCGGGCTTCGCGCGGTAGGGGCCGGAGGTGGCGTACCCCAGAATCTCCTGTGAGTCCGCGTCCGTGGCAACCCGCAGGCGGTGGGGGCCGTCTTCTGGGTGGGAGAGCAGCCAAGGGCGGCGTTCTTCCGGGGTGAACGGCTCGGTGTCGAACGTGATGGGCGTCTCACGTACGTAGTGGTTGTAGAGGTCGGTGAGTGCCTTGAGATCCTCCTCGACGCCCGGCCTGACCTGGACCTCAGCGGTTCCCGACGGCATCGCCCCTCCTCGTGTGGCGGGACAGGGTACTGCATGATCAGAAAGATCGAGGGGCAGGTTGGGAATTCTGTCCGGATTCCAGTCGTTGTTTCCATCGGATGCAGGGCACCCGAGGAGAGTCCCGAGAGGGGCTGAAGGCAACGGAGACAACACCGCAAGGCGCCCGAGCGTCCACAGGACCACCCGCTGAACCACCATCGCAAGGGAGCACGCATGGCAACCCGTGCCGTCGCCCGTCGTAAGTCCGCCACCGGCGAGACCTCCGGCTCGGCAACCAGCGTCCGCGCGAACGGCGGCGAGCTCGCCGACCGCGATCTGGTCGGCATGTACCTCGACGAGATCGCCCGGACACCGCTGCTCGACGCTGCCAAGGAGGTCGAGCTGTCCCAGACCATCGAGGCGGGTGTGTTCGCGCGGCAGGTCCTCGAAGGGTACGAGGAGACCGGGGCGGACGCCACCCGTGAGGAACTCCAGGCCCTGATCGACGAGGGCGAGCGGGCGAAGGACGTCTTCATCCGCTCCAACCTCCGCCTGGTCGTCGCGGTGGCCCGTCGCTACCCGCGCAGCGGTCTGCCGCTCCTCGACCTGATCCAGGAGGGCAACGCCGGCCTGGTCCGCGCCGTCGAGAAGTTCGACTACCGCAAGGGCTTCAAGTTCTCGACGTACGCGACCTGGTGGATCCGTCAGGCCATCACCCGGTCCATCGCCGACCAGTCGCGCACCATCCGGCTGCCCGTCCACCTGGTGGAGGAGCTGGGCCGGATCCGGCGTGTGCAGCGCGAGTTCAACCGCGAGCACGGCCGCGAGCCGGAGCCCGCCGAGATCGCGGCCGAGCTGGGCTCCACGCCGGAGCGCGTCACCGACGTGCTCGACTGGGCCCGCGACCCGGTCTCGCTGAACATGTCGGTGGACGACGAGGGCGAGACCCAGTTCGGCGACCTGCTGGAGGACACCTCCGCCGTGTCGCCCGAGCAGTCGGTGCTGACCCTGCTGCGCAGCGAGGAGCTGGACGACCTCATCGGCCGCCTCGACCCGCGCACGGCCTCCATCATCAAGATGCGGTACGGCATCGACGACGGCCGCGAGCGCACGCTGACCGAGGTCGGCAAGGAGCACGGCCTCACCCGTGAGCGCATCCGCCAGATCGAGAAGCACGCGCTGCTGGAGCTGAAGAAGCTGGCCCGCGACACCGGCTTCGAGGCAGCCGCGTAACGCCGCCGGAGACGACGGCCGGGCCGTGCGGCCCGGCTGCCGGCGTGACGCGGGGGCGTGACGTGGCGGGTGGGGCGTACGCCGGGTGCTGAACCCGGCGCAAACATGGCCGTACAACGCTGCTTCAACCCGCCGGGGCCGGGAAAGAGACGTTCAAGCCCGTCGGATCGGCCCACTCGTCGGGCGCTTCACCCGGCCCGGTTCGTCCGGTCCGTCCCACCCCTTCGTCCTCGTCCGGCTCGTTCGTCCCGCCTCCGACGACGGCCCGCGCCGCGCCCCCGGCGCGGCACCACTGGACCACGTCCCGACGCACTCCCCCCGGCGCCGGGACTTCCCGAGCCGGGCTCGGCGCCTCTCCCCCCGGGGCGCCGCAGCCCGGCTTCTTCCGCAGCGGGAGACCGGCCGACAGCGAGCCGGACCCGGACGTCGGTGCGTCCGGTGCGTCGGTCGGCGGTTCGGCGTCGGTTCTCGATCGAGAGACGCGAGAGAGGCGGGGCACCCCGAACCTGAACCCCGGGGTGGCCCGCCGAATGGCAGATTCTGCCACAGCGGCATAGCCTGCCGAAGTGAGCACCACCGTTCCTTCGTCATGTCCCGACCCGGCACCGGGGCCGCCCGACTCCACCGGGCCGTTGTCCGGGAAGGTCTCCCTGACCGAGCGGCGCAAGGCCGAGACCCGGATGGAGATCGCCCGGGCGGCGGCCCGCCTCTTCGCGGACCAGGGCCTGCGGGCCACCCGGGCCGAGGACATCGCCAAGGCCGCGGGCGTCGCCCCGCGCACCTTCTACCGCTACTTCGCGGCCAAGGAGGAGGCCATCACCCCCCTCTACGCCCTCGGCGCCGAGCGCTGGGTACGGGCGGTGCGCGACGCCCCGGCCGAACTGTCCCCGCCCGAGGCACTCGAACACGCCGTGCGGCACACGCTGACCCCGGGCGCGGGTGTCTCGGCGCCTTCCTGGGAGTGGGCCCGCGCCCTCGTCCGCCTGGCCGGGAGCAGTCCGGCGCTGCGCAAGGTGTGGGCGGAGGTCTGCCACGCCACGGAGCGGGGACTGGTGGAGGCGCTGGCCGCACGCATGTCCGGCGGTGACGACAACGTTGCCGCGCGACGGGCCGCCGCTCCCCGGCTGCACTTCGCCGCCGCCGTGGCGGGCGCCGCCGTGCGGGTGGCGACGGAGCACTGGGCGTCGTCGTCCTCCCGCGACACGCGCGGCCCCTTGGAGCAGGCGCTGCTGAACCTGGAGGTGCTGCGGGACTTCGCCTGGGAGGACGGTCCCGCGGAACGCGGGTGGCGCACGTAACGCGGGGCGGGCCACGGCAGCCACCTCTCAGTCGGCCCCCGCCGCCCGTGCCAGCCGCGCCCCCAGCTCCCGTACGCAGTCCACCAGTTCCGCCGGTTCCCGGACCCGGAACTCCAGGCCGGTGGTCGCCAGCCGGGCCGCGGTCCACTCCACCGGGCCGGACACGGTCGCCCGCACCACGCACGAGGCGCACCCCTCCACCGGCTCGGGCGCACCCATCCACGGGGGCAACAGCGGCGCGACGGCCTCCGCCGGGGCGTGGAAGACGACCGCGATCTCGTAGGAGTCGGTGCGCTGCTGCATCGAGCGCCGCAGGTATTCGGCCGCGTCCCCGGTCGGCAGTTCCCGCGGCGCGAACCGCGCCCCCGTGGCGAAGGGCTCGCTCACCCGGTCCACCCGGAAGGTCCGCCAGTCGTCCCGGTCCACGTCGTAGGCGACCAGGTACCAGCGCCGCCCCGTCGACACCAGCCGGTACGGCTCCGTCAGGCGTCGCGTCCCGGTGCCGTCGGCCGCGCGGTAGGCGAACCGCAGCCGCTCGTGCCCGGCCACCGTCGAGGCCATCACGGTCAGCGTCTCGGGCGCGATGCTCGGCCCGTCCCCGCTGGTCAGCGGCGTGGTCGCGGACTGGAGCGTGGTGACCCGGTGCCGCAGCCGGGACGGCAGCACCTGCTCCAGCTTGGCCAGGGCCCGCACCGACGCCTCGTCCAGGCCCGCGACCGCGTGCCCGGCGCCCGCCCGCAGCCCGACCGCGATGGCCACCGCCTCCTCGTCGTCGAGGACGAGCGGCGGCATCGCCTTGCCCGCCACCAGCCGGTAGCCGCCGTCGGCGCCCATCGTCGCCTGCACCGGGTAGCCCAGCTCCCGCAGGCGGTCGATGTCCCGCCGGACGGTGCGCCGGGAAACCCCGAGCCGGTCGGCCAGCTCGCCGCCGGGCCATTCGCGGGGCGTCTGGAGGAGGGAGAGGAGGGTCAGCAGCCGGGCCGGAGTGTCCGTCGTCATGTGTTCGAGGATGCCGTGGATCTAGGACGTGATCAGTCCTACTGGGTACATACGTTCTTCCCCATGACCACCACGCACACCCCGGATCCGGCGCCGGTCCCACCCGCCGCAGCCGACGCGACTCCCTCGCCCGCCGAGTCAGCCCAGCCCGCCGAGTCCGCCGAGTCCGTCGGACCTGGTGGACCCACGGAACCCGCCGGTTCCACCGAGCCCGGCGCGGGCGACCGGCGCCGCTGGTTCGCGCTCGCGATCGTGATGACCGCGGCGTTCATGGACCTGGTGGACGTCACCATCGTCAACATCGCCATCCCCTCGATCCAGAAGGACGAGGGCGCCTCCTTCAGCCAGGTCCAGTGGATCACCGCCGGGTACGCCCTCGCCTTCGCGGCCGGACTGATCACCGGCGGCCGGCTCGGTGACATCCACGGCCGCAAGCGGGTCTTCCTCGTCGGTATCGGCGGCTTCACCCTCGCCTCGGCGCTGTGCGGCCTCGCCGCGAATCCGGAGGTGCTGGTCGCCTCCCGCATCCTCCAGGGCGGTATGGCGGCCCTGATGGTGCCGCAGGTGCTGTCGATCGTGCACGCCACCTTCCCGGCGCACGAACGCGGCAAGGTCTTCGGGCTGTTCGGCGCGATCGTCGGACTCGGTGCCGTCTCCGGGCCGCTCCTGGGCGCCCTGCTCACCGAGTGGAACCTCTTCGGTCTCGAGTGGCGGCCCATCTTCCTCATCAACCTGCCGGTCGGCATCGCGGGCCTGGTCCTCGGCAGTCGCTTCATCACGGAGTCGAAGGCGCCGCGCGCCCTGCGGCTGGACCTGGTCGGGGTCGCGCTGGTCACCCTCGGACTGCTGATGCTGATCTACCCGCTCACCCGGGGCGAGGAGCTGGGCTGGCCGCTGTGGGGACACCTCTCGATGGCCGGGTCGGTCGTGGTCCTCGCGGTCCTGGTCGCCTACGAGCGGCGCAAGAGCGCGCGGGACGGCTCGCCGCTGGTGGAGCTGTCGCTGTTCAGGGTGAAGAGCTTCGCGGCCGGGATCGCCGTGCAGACCGTCTTCGGGGTCGCCCTCGGCATCTTCTTCCTGGTGTGGACGCTGTACCTGCAGTACGGGCTCGGCTGGAGCCCGCTGCGGGCCGGCCTGACCGGCGTACCGTTCTCGATCGCCGTGTCCACCGCCGCCGGGATCTCGGTGCAGAAGCTGGTCCCGCGCTTCGGGCGGAAGGTGCTGCAGGCGGGAGCGCTGGTGATGGCGGCCGGAGTGCTCCTCCACATCTGGGAGTCCGGACACTACGGGCTCGCGATCACGTCCTGGCAGATGGCGCCGCCGCTGGTCGTGATGGGCGTCGGCATGGGCCTGATCGTCGCGCCGCTGACCGACGCGGTGCTCTCCCAGGTGCCGCGCGAACACGCCGGGGCGGCGTCGGGGCTCATCAACACCGTGCAGCAGATGGGCAACGCGCTCGGTCTCGGGCTGGTGTCGGTGGTCTTCTTCGGCACGATGAGCGACCACCTCGCCCCTGCCCGCCTCGGCCCGGCCTACGTGGACGCCTTCCAGAACGCGCTGGGCTGGGTGGCCGCGGTGCTGGCCGGGATCTTCCTGCTGATGTTCGCTCTGCCCGGACGGCCGGCCCAGCACGTGGAAGGGGGCCGGGCGGAGGACCGGGAGGAGGGGAAGGAACCCGCACTGGTCTGAGACAGGCGCCGGCGAGAGGCTGGTCCGGCACCTCCGTGCCGGACCAGCCTCTCGCCATGTCGATGACCGTTCATGTCTGCTTGCGTCTGACTGTTTCCGTTTGCTGTTTACATCTCGGACAACCGGGCGTAGCCTCCCGGGAGAAACCACAGGTTCGGGCACGGTCGGAGGTGAACGGTCATGTACGCACCGGAGCGGCAGCAGGAGATCCTCCGGCTGGCCCGGGACGGCGGCCGGGTGGACGTGGTGTCGCTGGCCGAGGAGTTCCAGGTGACGGCGGAGACCATCCGCCGGGACCTCAAGGCCCTCGACCGCGCCGGTCTGCTCCGCCGGGTGCACGGCGGCGCCATCCCCGCCGGACGGCTCGACTTCGAACCGGACCTCGCCGAGCGCGAGTCCACGGCCGCCGACGAGAAGGACCGCATCGCCAAGGCGGCCCTGGCGGAACTACCGGTCGAGGGCACGATGATCCTCGACGCCGGTTCCACGGTGGCCCGCATGGCCGCGGCGATCCCGCCGGAGACCTCGCTGACGGTGGTCACCCACAGCCTGCCCACCGCGGCCCGCCTCGCCGACCACCCCGGCATCCAGCTCCACCTCGTCGGCGGACGCGTCCGGCACCGCACGCGCGCCGCCGTGGACGCCTGGGCGCTGCGCGCGTACGGCGAGATCCGCGCCGACGTGGCCGTGGTGGCGGCCAACGGGTTCTCCGTGGAGCACGGCCTGACCACCCCCGACCTCGCCGAGGCGGCCGTCAAGCGGGCCGCCCTGACCGCCGCCCGGCGTGTGGTGCTGCTCGCCGACTCCTCCAAGTACGCCCAGGAGCACTTCGCCCGCTTCGGCGCCCTGAGCGACGTGGACCTGCTCATCACCGACAACGGACTGACCCCCGAGGACGCCGGCGACATCGAGCGCGCCGGCACGGAAGTAGTGCGCGCATGATCCTGACCGTCACCCCCAACCCGTCGCTGGACCGCACCTACGAGGTGCCGTCCCTCGACCGCGGCGAGGTCGTCCGCGCCACCGGCGAGCGCGTCGACCCCGGCGGCAAGGGCGTGAACGTCTCGCGCGCGGTGACCGCCGCCGGGCAGCGCACCGTAGCGGTGCTGCCGCTGGGCGGGGCGCCGGGCGCCCTCGTCGCCGACCTGCTCGACGCGCAGGGCATCGAGGTCGCGGCGGTCCCGATCACCGGGCCCACCCGGTCCAACATCGCGCTCGCCGAGGCCGACGGCGTCCTGACGAAGATCAACGCGCCGGGCCCCGAACTCTCCCCGGCGGAGACGGAACTGCTCCTGGAGACCGTACGGCGCCAGTCGTCCGGCGCGGACTGGATCGCCTGCTGCGGCAGTCTGCCCCGCGGACTGGCCCCGTCCTGGTACGCCGACCTGGTCGCCCGCGCGCACGCCGCCGGGGTCCGGATCGCCCTGGACACCTCCGGTCCGGCCCTGCTGCGGGCGCTGCGCGAGCGGCCCGACGTGGTCAAGCCGAACGCCGAGGAACTGGCCGAGGCCGTCGGCCGTCCCCTCGCCACGGTCGGTGACGCCGTGAAGGCCGCCGAGGAACTGCGCGAGCTGGGCGCCCGGTCCGTGCTCGCCAGCCTCGGCGCCGACGGGCAGCTGCTCGTGGACGACGCGGGCACCTGGTACGGCACCGCCCGCGTGGACGCCGTACGCAGCAACGTCGGCGCCGGGGACTCCTCGCTCGCCGGGTTCCTCGTGTCCGGCGGGACGGGCCCCGGCGCCCTCGCCTCCGCCGTCGCGCACGGCGCCGCCGCCGTCCAGCTGCCCGGCAGCGTGATGCCGACGCCGCACGACCTGGACCCGGCCGCGGTGACCGTCACGACCGAGGTGCCGGTGGACCGCGTACTGGGGGAGCCGGTGCCGTGACTCCCCACGTGAACCACCCCAGGCCCGTCCGCCCCGTTCGCGGCTGCCTTCGCGGGGTCGTCCGCCCCGTTCGCGGCTGCCTTCGCGGGGTCGTCCGCCCCACCCGCCTCCCCAGGGTCGTCCGCCCCACTCGCGGCTGCCTCCGCGAGGTCGTCCGCCCCGCTCACGGCCCCCTCCGCGGGGCCGTCCCCAGCCCCCACCGCTGTGCCCCCGTCCCCCTCCCCGCCCCCGCCCCTCACCCCACGTTCCGGGCGATACGCGAGCTAAGGAGCCCGCGATGAGCGACATGATCACCGCGGACCTGGTCGACCTCGACCTGTCCGCCGACACCAAGGAAGCGGCGGCGCGCGCCCTCGCGCAGCGGATGGTGGCCCTGGGCCGGGTGACCGACCTGGAGGGCTTCCTCGCCGACGTGACCGCCCGCGAGGCGCAGATGCCGACCGGCCTCGACGGCGGCATCGGCATCCCGCACTGCCGCAGCGCACACGTCACCGAGCCGACGCTCGCCTTCGGGCGCAGCGCGGCCGGCGTCGACTTCGGGGCGGCGGACGGTCCGGCCGACCTGATCTTCCTGATCGCCGCTCCGGCGGGCGCCGACGACGCCCACCTGACGATCCTCTCGTCGCTGGCCCGGCAGCTGATGAGCGCCGAGTTCACCGCCGCGCTGCGCTCGGTGGGCGACGCGGCCGGCGCCGCCGCGCTGATCCGCGGGGAGGAACCGGCGCCCGCCGAGGACACCCCCGAGGGCACCACGGAGGAGAGCCCGGACACCGGGGCGGTCTCGGCGGCGGCCTCCGCCGAGACCACCCCGGGCAGCACCGGCCGCGAATCCGGCGCACCCGAGCGCCCCTTCCGGATCGTCGCCGTCACCTCCTGCCCCACCGGCATCGCGCACACCTACATGGCGGCCGAGTCCCTGGAGAACGCGGGCCGCGAGGCGGGCGTCGACGTCGTCGTCGAGACCCAGGGGTCGGCGGGCTTCACCCGGCTCGACCCGGCGGTGATCGCGGCGGCGGACGGCGTGATCTTCGCCCACGACGTCGCCGTACGCGAGAAGGACCGCTTCGCCGGGAAGCCCACCGTCGACACCGGCGTCAAGGCGGCCATCAACCGGCCCGGCGAGC
This sequence comes from Streptomyces sp. NPDC085944, assembly GCF_040686295.1. Lineage (NCBI taxonomy): Bacteria > Bacillati > Actinomycetota > Actinomycetes > Kitasatosporales > Streptomycetaceae > Streptomyces > Streptomyces sp. NPDC085944. The sequence continues at coordinate 16,501 of NZ_JBFBJX010000025.1, forward strand.
TGATCGGCGAGGTCCGCGACAAGGCGGCCCGCGGCGAGGTCACCTCCGCCTCCCCGGGTGTGACGCCCGTCGAGCGCGGTGGGGAGTCCGGTGAGGGATACGGCACCAAGCTCCGCAAGTGGCTGATGTCCGGCGTCAGTTACATGGTGCCGTTCGTCGCCGCGGGCGGCCTGCTGATCGCCCTGGGCTTCGCCGTCGGCGGCTACGAGATCAACAAGGCGCCCTCCGTGATGGACCACTTCGTGTGGACCCAGGCGGACAGCTGGGGCGCGCTGCTGTTCCAGATCGGCGGCGTGGCCTTCGCCTTCCTCGTCCCGGTGCTGGCCGGCTACATCGCCTACGGCATGGCCGACCGGCCGGGCCTGGTCCCCGGCTTCGTCGGCGGCTCGATCGCGCTCACCATCAACGCCGGCTTCCTCGGCGGTCTGGCGGCCGGTCTGATCTCCGGCGCCGTGGTGCTGGCGATCCAGCGGGTAGCGATACCGAAGGCGTTGCGCGGCATCATGCCGGTGGTGGTGATCCCGCTCGTCTCGGCGGCGGTCGTCGGGTTCCTGATGTTCGTCGTGATCGGCAAGCCCATCGCCTCCGCGCAGTCGGGCATGACCGACTGGCTGAACGGCCTGTCCGGCGCCAACGCGATCCTGCTCGGCGCGCTGCTCGGCCTCATGATGTGCTTCGACCTCGGCGGCCCGGTCAACAAGGTCGCCTACACCTTCGCCACCGCGGGCATCGCGGTCGCCAGCCCCAGCGACTCGGCGATGAAGATCATGGCGGCGGTCATGGCGGCCGGCATGGTCCCGCCGCTGGCGATGGCCCTGGCCACCACGGTGCGCGGCCGGCTCTTCAACGCCGCCGAGCGCGAGAACGGCAAGGCCGCCTGGGTCCTGGGCGCCTCCTTCATCTCCGAGGGCGCCATCCCGTTCGCCGCGGCCGACCCGCTGCGCGTCATCCCCGCCTCGATGGCGGGCGGTGCGGTCACCGGCGCCCTGTCGATGGCCTTCGGGGCGACGCTGCGCGCCCCCCACGGCGGCATCTTCGTGGTCCCGCTGATCGGCAACCCGCTGCTCTACCTGGTCGCCATCGCGGCCGGTGTCTGTGTCAGCGCGGCGCTGGTGACAGTCCTCAAGGGCCTGCGCAAGCCGGTGCCCGGAGCCGCGGCCCAGGGACCCGACGGCGCGGACCCGTCGGCCCCGACGCCGGGGGAGAAGCAGCCGGTGGCCGCGTAAGGGCCCGGAGGGGAGCGGGGCGCGCTACGGGGACACCTGTGCCGCGCGCCGCTCCATCTCCCGGCGGGCCGTCTCCTCGCTGTCGTACACCTCGCACATGTGCCGGCCGTCCGGCGTGGCCGTGTGCTCGACCTCCCACAGGGAGACCTCCACGCCGTCGCGCAGCAGGAACGCGTGCTCGTAGAGCGAGAAGCCGATCCGGGCGCGGCCCGCCCGGCCGGGCCCGCCGAAGGCCTGGGTGATCTGGTGCCCGCACGCCGTCGACAGCCGCTCGGCGAGGTCGGCACCGGGACGGTCCGCGTTCTCCGCGCGGCGCAGCAGCCGACGGGCGTGGTCCGCCGAGGCGTCGGGGACATACACGTGGCGCGGGGTGGGGACGGGCGACAGCTGCACCTGCGCCGGCAGCTCGAAATCCGGGGCGTCGGGCGGCAGCGCCAGCCGGGATCCGGCGGTGCGCAACTCCTCCTCGTCGACGTAGACCTCGTGCTGCGGCTCGCTGCCCGGGGCGGTGTTGTGGACCAGCTCCCAGAGGGTGAGGGCCGAGCCGTCGGCGAGCAGCCAGGTGTGGCGGTACGTCTCCCGGTGCAGCCCCGCGCTGTGGTGCGCGGAGTGCAGTGAACCGTCGTGCGCCAGCGCGCAGTCCAGCCGCCGCAGGACCTCGTCGGGCAGCTCGAAAGAGTTCAGGGCGCGTCCGAGCAGCCGCAAGAGGTGCTCCTCCGGAGACTCGGGCGACTCGGGTGGTTCGTACGCTGCCGTCTCGTACGGAACGCTCAAGGTTTCTCCCGGCGTTGCTGCATGTCACCTTGTGGGTGCATACCGTAGCCCCTCGGTCGGACATCATGTCCGGGAACCGAGAAAACGTACGCACGAATTACGCGAGGGCCGCGCGAAAAGTTCCCGCGCGGCCCGACGAACCGTCAAAACTTCCTGCTCACCGCCCGATCAGCCGGTGCTTTGGGTGATCCACTCGCTCCACGGCATGTTCCAGCCGTTGAGGCCGTTGTCCGGCGCGATCGTGTCGTCCGGGGAGTTCTTGACGACCACGACGTCCCCGACGAGCGAGTGGTCGTAGAACCACTTGCCCGGGGTGTCGCCCTGCGCGCCCTGCACGTCCGCCAGCCCGACACAGCCGTGGCTGGTGCCCTGGGCGCCGAAGGGTGGGTTGCCGAGGTTGTACCAGTAGTTGCCGTGGATGAAGGTGCCGGACCGGCTCAGCCGCATCGCGTGGGGCACGTCCGGGATGTCGTACTCGCCGCCGAACCCGACCGTCGACCCGTTCATGCGCGTCTGCTCGGACTTCTCCGAGATCACCATCTGCCCGTTGTACGTCGGGTTCGCGGCGCTGCCCGCCGAGATCGGGATCGACTTGAGCGTCGTGCCGTCCCGCACCACCGTCATGGTCTGCGTGTCGACGTCCACCGTGGAGACCTGCGCGCGGCCCACGGTGAAGGTCACGGTCTTCTTCTGCACGCCGTAGAGGCCGTTCGCGCCCTCCACCCCGTCCAGGTCGATCTTCAGCGTGACCTTGGAGCCGGCCTTCCAGTACTCCTCGGGCCGGAAGTCGAGCCGTTGCCCGCCGAACCAGTGCCCGACCACCTTCTGCCCGCTGCTGGAGGTGACCGTGATGTGCGCCTGCACGCTCTTCCGGTCGGTGATCGCCTTGTCGAACGTGAACGACACCGGCATCCCCACCCCGACCGTGCTGCCGCCGTCCGGGGTGTACGTGCCGACGAAGCTGTGGTCCGAGGAGACGGTCGTGAACACCGAGTCGGCTGCGGCCGTGCGGCCGTTCGCGTCCTTCGCCCGCGCCGTGATCCGGTACTTCGTGCCCCGCTCCAGCCGCTCCTTCGGCTTCCAGCTGCCGCCGTCGCCGGACACCGTGCCCGGTACGGCGGCACCCGTCTCCGCGACGGTCATCGTCACGTCGGTCAGCGTGCCGTCGCTGACCTTCACACCGGTGGAGTTGACCGAGGCGCCGGTCGACCCGTCCTTGGCCGAGATCACCAGCTTGGCGACCGAGGTGTCGGCGGCCCCGGCGCCGTCCTTGCCGTCCTTCTTGTCGTCGGCGCTGGCGCTTCCGCCGCAGGCGGTGAGGGTGAGGGCGCCGACCACCAGGGCGGCACAGGCCCCCAGTACGCGCCGCGTGGCTATGTCCGGCGTTGTCACGGGCTGCTCCAGGTTCGGGTGTTGTGCGCTGCTCGCTTCAGCCGTCTAGAGGGGCCCGGCGGCCCGCGGGGTTCCCGAGGGCCGCCGGGAGCGCCGACGCGTGACAAAACCCGGACAATCGCAACGCGGCCGGGTCAACCGGCCCTGGAAACCCGCCCGTACAGCTCCCCGTAGGCCGGCCAGGATCCGCCCGGGCCGTCCACCGGCTCGGCGGCCCGGACCGCGCGCACGATCGCGCGGGTCACCACGTCGGCGCCCGCCGCCAGCAGCTCGTTCAGCGCGAGCGGCTGCCCGGACTCGAGCGGGCGCTCCCCGGTGGCCAGGGCGAACACCGTGTCGCCGTCGCTGAGCAGATGCACCGGCCGTACGGCCCGCGCGATGCCGTCGTGCGCGGTGCCGGCCAGCTTCTGCGCCTGCGCCTTGGACAGGTCGGCGTCGGTGGCGACGACGGCGAGCGTGGTGTTCAGCGGGGGCGGTGCGTTCCTCGCCGCGACCTCGGCCAGGCGCCGCCGCGCGGCCTCGTGCACGTCCGGTGCCGGGTACTCCACCCGTCCGCCCCGGAACAACTCCCCGTACAGCGCCCCCGTTTGCGGGTCCGTCACCGACCCCGCCGCGTTGGCCACCACCAGCGCCGCCACCGTGATCCCCGAGTCGAGCAGAGTGCTCGCGGTGCCCACCCCGCCCTTCAGGGTGCCGACCACGGCACCGGTGCCCGCCCCGACACACCCCTCGGCCACCCCGGCGCCCGGCGCGCTCGCGTGGGCCGCCGCCGCGGCCGCGTAACCGGTGGCCGCGTCCGGCCTGGCCCGGAAGTCGCCTCCGCGCCCCAGGTCGAAGACGCAGGCCGCGGGCACCACCGGCACCACGTGCGCCGGGTCCGGACCGACCCGCACTCCGCGCCCCCGCTCCTCCAGCCAGGCCATCACCCCCGAGGCCGCGTCGAGCCCGTAGGCACTGCCACCGGTCAGCACCACCGCCTGCACCCGCTGGACCAGGTTGCGCGGATCGAGGGCGTCGGTCTCCTTGGTGCCGGGGCCGCCGCCGCGCACGTCCACACCGGCGACCGCACCGCCCTCCGGCGCCAGCACCACCGTCGTCCCCGTCAGCCACCCGTTCCCGGTGCGCGTCGCATGCCCCACCCGAAGACCGGCGACATCCGTCAATGCGTCAACTGTCATGGGGCCAGTCTCGTCCCGCCGCCGGCGACGGGACCGCAGCCGCGGTCGGCGCGGTGCGGGACCGGTGACCGGCACGGCGGGGAGCAGTGGCTCAGGCGGCCGGTGCCGGTGCCCTCCGCTCCCGCTCGGTGCGCCGCGCGGTCAGCGTCACCCCGGCCGCCACGGCCAGCGCCAGCACGATCCCCGCCGCCAGTACCGCCTCGCCCCCCAGGAAGGTGCAGGCGAGCACCAGCAGCGCGGCCACCGGCAGCACGAGCTGCTCGGCGACGCCCACCTTGAAGTACCGTGCGTGCAGGGCCCACACCGCCAGCAGGAAGACCGCCGTCGGCAGGGTCACCGCGAAGGATGCCGCGAGCGTCGAGACATGCGCCTTGCCCACGGCCTGCTCCACCGCCACCTCCAGTCCCGCCCCGATCGCCGCCGCCGAGGCGAACACCAGGTAGTGGCCGTAGCCCCAGAGGAAGGACTGTCGGTTGGAGCGCAGATGGCTGTGGACGGGCACAACGAAGTAGATCCACCAGGCCGCGAAGACGATCAGCAGTCCGCCGGCCGCGATCGGGAGGACCTCGCCCAGCGCGTCGTTCTCCTCGATGCCCGACTTCACCGCGACCGTGGCCGCCGCGACGGTCTCGCCGAGCACGATGATCGTGAACAGCCCGTACCGCTCGGAGATGTGGTGCGGATGCCAGGACGAGGGATGCTTGCGCTCGGCGAACGCCGGCACGCACAGCTCCAGCACCACCATCACCAGGAACAGCCAGCCCCGGCCGCTCTCCGGCACGATCAGCAGCCCCAGCCAGCCGATCTGACAGAGCAGCACGCCGGCCGCGTATCTCCGGGCCATGGTGCTCTCCGGCGGTGCCGCCGACCGGCCCGCCCTGAGCCACTGCGCCACCATGGCCATCCGCATGATCACGTAACCGATGACGACGGCCACCCAGTCGTGGTCCTCGAACGCCCGGGAGACCCCGGCCGCCAGGACCAGCACACCGGCGATCTGGACGAGCGTGACGACCCGGTAGAGGACGTCGTCGTTGTCGTACGCGGAGGCGAACCACGTGAAGTTCATCCACGCCCACCAGATGGCGAAGAAGACCATCGTGTAGTTGAGGACACCCTCGCCGGCATGCCCTCCGGCGACGGAGTGCACCAGCTGGACGCCGGCCTGGGCGATGGCGACGACGAAGCACAGGTCGAAGAGGAGCTCGAGCGGCGTGGCGACGCGGTGCACCTCGTGCCGGTGGCGTGCCTTCAGACGGCGCACCGGGGGGTGGTCGTCGGGCGGTGGGCCCAAGGGCGCGGTCGCGGAGGAGGGACGGGGACTGGACATCATGGCTCCCAGCACAGCAGAGACGACGCGGACGTGCTTGCGGACCACCCGTCCGCCGGGGTGAGCGGGCGCGGGGGACGGCGTCCGCGGCGCGCCCCGTACCCTGGAGCCATGAGTACCACCCCCGGCCCCGAGCCCCGCGCGCCCAGGCCCGCGCTGGTCTTCGACGACCCGCTGGACCAGCAGACCTCGGACGACACCGACCGCGGCTGGGGAGAGCGGCCCGAGGGCGACAGCGCGGCCGACCTGAAGCGCTTCCTCGACGAGAAGCCGCCCCACCACATCTGAGTCCCCCCTCACCGGAGGGAGCGGAATTCCCGGCGCCGGCCGGACCGCGAGCCCGCAGGCTAGGAGCGGTCCTGCCCCGAACCGCCGCGCTGGGCGAGCAGCGCGTCGCGGATCTCCTTGAGCACCTCCAGCTCGGAGACCTCGATGACCTCCTCGGTGCTCTCCTTCGCCTTGCGGCGGGCTTCCTGCCGGGCCAGGTACTTCGACATGGGCAGCACCATCAGGAAGTAGACGACGGCCGCAGTGATCAGGAAGGTGAGGGTCGCGCCCAGCACGTGGCCCCACAGGATCCGCACGCCCGTCGCGCTGTCGCCGGTCCCGGTGCACGGACCCTTCAGACAGGAGCTGTAACTGTCCAGGCTCTGTGTGCCGAACGCCCCGACCAGGGGGTTGATGACCCCCTCCACCACCGAGTTGACGATCTTGGTGAAAGCGGCGCCGATGACGACCGCCACCGCCAGGTCGATGACGTTGCCGCGCATCAGGAAGGCCTTGAAGCCCTGCCAGACGCTCGGCTCCTTCTTGTCGCTCACGGTGGGAGCACTCCTCGCTTGAACAGGTGCAGGAACCAAACGTTCCGAAACCTACGGCAGCGTTGGGCCATCCTGTCCAATCCGTACCCTCGAACGAGGTACTTGACGGGCTCAGCACAGGGTCACCGCCAATCGTGCCGTGGTACCGGCGCCGACCAGCCGGTGTGCCGTCGCGCGCGGCACCGAGACCACCACCAGCGCCCCACCCGCCGCCGGATCCTGCACGGGTTCGGGCACCTCGGCCACCCGCACACCACGGGCGAGTACCGAGGCGTCGCCGGCCCCGCCGTCCCCGGTCGCGACGACGTCGACGCGGTCGCCCGGCCTCAACAGCCGCACCGTGGCCGCGTCGGCGATCCGCACCGGCGCCGCCACGAGCCGGGTGTGCTGCCGCTCGGCCGTCGGATGCCCGCGTGCCCCCCGCGTCCCCTGCCCGTCGGTCCCCTGCCCGTCGGTCCCGTGCCCGTCGGTTCCGGGATGCGGACCCGCCGCCACCAGTGCCGCCGCGGTGACGGCGAGCCCGACGGCGAGGGCGCGTCGCCGGTGACGCACGAGCCGGTGCAGCCGATGGCGCCCGCCGCGCACCCGCACCGGGGCGAAGTGCGGCACCTCACAGGTGGGCGGCGCGTCGGCCCCGGCCGGGAGCGGCGAGGCGTACGAGTCGGCGGAGGGAGGCGGCGGAGGCGAAGACGGCAGGGGTGGCGAGGCCAGGGAGGCTGACGACAGGGAGGGGGAAGGCCCGGAGGCCGAGGGCCCGGAGGGAAAGGGCAGGGAGGGACGGGACACGGTGACCACCACCAGTGACGAGGGACCGGCTTGCGCTCCCACGATGAGGCTTTTCACCGAGTCCCGCCGACGCCCGTGGACCACCGGTCGGCTGTGGACAACTCCCTCACCGGAACGAGTTGTTCCAGTACTTCGAAGCCCGTCCGCACACCCCTACGGCAGCGCGATCCCCGGGTCCATCCCGCCCAGCGCCGCCCCGCACGGGCAGTCCCGTTCCCCGGTCGCCGGCAGCGCGGCCACCGCGTCGAACAGGACGCCCCGCAGCCGGTCCACGTTGGCCGCGAACACCCGCAGCACCTCCTCGTGCGAGACGCCCTCGCCGCTCTCCGCACCGGCGTCGAGGTCGGTCACCAGGGTCAGCGACGTGTAGCAGAGCTCCAGCTCACGGGCGAGTGCCGCCTCGGGGTGGCCGGTCATGCCCACCACCGACCAGCCCTGCGCCCGGTGCCACAGGGATTCCGCGCGGGTACCGAAGCGCGGCCCCTCGACCACGACCAGGGTGCCGCCCTCCACCGGTTCCCAGTCCCGTCCCCGGGCCGCCTTCAGCGCGGCAGCGCGTCCGGTGGGGCAGTACGGGTCGGCCAGCGACACGTGCACCACGTTGGGGACGGTCCCGTCGGGCGTCGGCAGCCCGTCGAAGTAGGTCGACGGGCGGGACTGCGTACGGTCGACGAACTGGTCCGGCACCAGCAGCGTGCCCGGCCCGTACTCGGGGCGCAGGCCGCCGACCGCACACGGGCCGAAGACCTGGCGAGCGCCCACCGAGCGCAGCGCCCACAGGTTGGCGCGGTAGTTGATCCGGTGGGGCGGCAGATGGTGGCCGCGCCCGTGCCGGGGGAGGAAGGCGACCCGCCGGCCGGCGACCTCGCCGAGGAAGAGGGAGTCGCTGGGCGGCCCGTAGGGGGTGTCCACCCGGACCTCGGTCACGTCGTCGAGGAACGAGTAGAACCCGGAGCCGCCGATCACGCCGATCTCGGCCCGCACGTTCTCGGCCGGCGCGTTCCCGGCCTGCCCGTTCGCGGTCCGCACGTTCTCGGCCTTCGCCTTGTTCGCCATGCCCGCACCCTAACCGCCGGGCGCAACGCCGAGGACCCCGTCGTCGGACGACGACAGGGTCCCGTAAGAACTGGCCCCGCGCGGCGGTGAAGCCGGGGTGTCAGGCGGCGGTGCTGCCCGCGGAGGAGCTGCTGCCCGAGCCCGACGACGAGCCGGAGCCCGAGGACGAGCCGGAGCCCGAGGACGACGAGCCCGAGTCCGAGGAGGACGAGGAAGAGGCCGAGGACGACGCCTTCGACGACGCCGCGGGCGAGCTGCTCGACGAGCTGCCGCGGCTGTCGTTGCGGTAGAAGCCGGAGCCCTTGAAGACGATGCCGACCGCGGAGAACACCTTCTTCAGGCGTCCCTGGCAGTTCGGGCACTCGGTGAGGGCGTCGTCGGTGAACTTCTGCACCGCCTCGAGGCCCTCGCCGCACTCGGTGCACTGGTACTGGTACGTCGGCACTGTCTTCCTCCTGGCACTCTCACTCGATGAGTGCTAACGACGATCCATAGTGACGTATTCCGCGGGATCAGTCCACTGTGGCGGGCGCGCGGTGACCGACACCACGTGCGACCGTACGACCGTGGGGCCGCGTCGCCAGCCGCGAGCGCAGCGTCACCAGGACCGCCAGCGCGAGGACCGTGCCGCCCATCGGCACCAGGAACCCGGCACCCTCCCGGAAGCGGTCCTCCAGCTGTCCGGCGACGGTCACGGCCGCCGCCTGGCCCAGCGCGACCGCGCCGGTCAGCCAGGTGAAGGCCTCGGTGCGGGCGCCCGCCGGGACCAGCCCCTCGACCAGGGTGTAGCCGGTGACGATGGCGGGCGCGATGCACATGCCGACCAGCAGGCCGAGACCGGCCAGCACGAGCACCGAGTGCGCGGCCCACAGGCCGGACGCGGTCAGCGCGAGGGCGGTGTAGCCGACCAGGAGGCGCTGCTGCGGGGCCACCTTCCAGGCGATGGCGCCGCAGGCCAGGCCGGAGATCATGTTGCCCGCGGCGAACACGCCGTACAGGACGCCGTTCAGGCCCGGCTCGCCGATCGACTCCGTGAACGCGGCCAGCGAAACCTGCATGCCGCCGAAGACGGAACCGATGCCGAGGAAGACCACGATCAGGACCCGCACGCCGGGGACCCGCAGCGCGGAAACGTGCTCCACGCGCGCGTGCCCGCCGGCGGAATCGCCGGCGCCGCCGACGCCACCGACAACGGGTTGAGTGCTCTTCTGCGCGGCGAACAGCAGACCGCCCACCAGGGTGAGCGCGGCCTCCGTGACCAGGCCCGCGGCGGGGTCGACGGACGTGCACAGGGCGGTCGCCAGCAGGGGGCCGAGGACGAAGGTCAGCTCGTCGGTGACGGACTCGAAGGCGGCCGCCGTGCTCATCAGGGGTGAGTCCTTGAGCTTCGCGGCCCAGCGGGCCCGCACCATCGGCCCGACCTGCGGCACCGAGGCGCCGGTCGGCACGGCCGCCAGGAACAGCGCCCACAGGGGAGCGTCCGCCAGCGCGAGGAAGGTCAGGGTCAGCCCGGACGCCGCGTGCACGAGCACGCCGGGCAGCAGGACGGTGCGCTGTCCGTAGCGGTCGGCGAGCCGTCCGCTGTAGGGGGCGAACAGGGCCATGGAGACGCCGGTGACGGCCGCGACGGCGCCGGCGACGCCGTAGGAGCCGGTGGTGTGCTGCACCAGCAGCACGAGGGAGAGGGTCAGCATCGCGAACGGCTGGCGTGCCGCGAAGCCGGGGAGCAGGAACGTCCAGGCGCCGCGGGTGCGCAGCAGCTGCCCGTATCCCGGGCGGGTGACCGTGGATGCCACGGCCCGTGCCTTTCTGCCGCCTGGTAGCGCGGTCCCGCCGCCTCGTGGTGGTCGTCGTGCGGGAGCGCCGAGAGCTGTCCACTCGCGCGGACTGCGGTAGATGCCGGAGCCCGCGTGGATGAGGGGGCGATCCGACCGCCATACGGTCGCGCCAGCTCTGCTTCAGGCAGAGGTGGTTCGATCAGGTGCGGCCTTCATCGTACAGGGGCTGGGCGGGGTGCGGCCTGTGAAAGGGCGCACCCCTCACATGCTCACCTGCGATTGCGGCGGGTGTCCTCGGCCCCGCCGGTGCCCAGCCAGCCGGCCAGCTTGCCGCCGTGGCCGACCGCGCGCAGCCGTGCCTCGGCGGCGTCCCGGACGGGGTCGGTGGCGACCACCAGGAGTTCGTCCCCGCGACGCAGTCCCGTGGTGGGCAGCGGCACGAAGGAGGTGCCGTCGCGGACGATCAGCGTGACGGCCGACCCGGTGGGCAGCCGCAGCTCGTTGACCTCGACGCCGTGCATCTTCGAACCCTCGGGGATCGTCACCGACAGCAGGTGCCCGCGCAGCCGCTCCAGGGGCGCCGACTCGATGCCGAGGTCGGCCGCCTCGTCGTCCGTGCCCAGGCGCAGCATGCGGGCCAGCCACGGCAGCGTCGGCCCCTGGACCAGGGTGTAGACGACGACCAGCACGAAGACGATGTTGAAGATCCGCTGACTGCCCGCGACGCCCTCCACCATGGGGATCGTCGCCAGGATGATGGGCACCGCACCGCGCAGCCCCGCCCACGACATCAGGGCCTGCTCCTGCCACGGCACCCGGAAGGGCACCAGGCACAGCACGACGCTCAGTGGCCGCGCGACCATGGTGAGCACCAGGCCGATCACCAGGGCGGGCAGGATGTCGTCGCCCAGTTCGTGCGGGGTGACCAGCAGTCCGAGCAGGACGAACATGCCGATCTGGGCGAGCCAGCCGAGTCCGTCGGCGAACCCCCGGGTGGCGGGCCAGTGCGGCAGTCGCGCGTTGCCCATGACCATGGAGGCGAGGTAGACGGCCAGGAAGCCGCTGCCGTGGGCCATGGCGCCGGCCGCGTAGGCGGCGATGGCGATCGACATGACGGCGATGGGGTAGAGGCCGGAGGCGGGCAGCGCCACGCGCTTCAGCCCCCAGGACCCCAGCCAGCCCACCGCGAGTCCGATGGCCGCGCCGATGGCCAGCTCCAGGGCGATCTCACCGATCAGCACGTACCAGTGCTCGATCGGTCCCGCCGCGGAGAAGGCGACCACGAGGATGACCACCGGGGCGTCGTTGAAGCCGGACTCGGCCTCCAGCGTGCCCACTATCCGCCTGGGCAGCGGGATCCGGCGCAGCACGGAGAAGACGGCGGCGGCGTCCGTGGAGGAGACCACGGCCCCGATGATGAGGGCCTGTCGCCACTCCAGCCCCGTCAGGTAGTGCGCGCCCGTCGCGGTCACCCCGACGCTCACCGCGACTCCGGCGAGGGCCAGCGCGGAGGCGGCCGGGAGGGCCGGTTTCGCCTCTTTCCACTTCGTGCCGAGGCCGCCCTCGGCCAGGATCACGACGAGGGCCCCGTAGCCGATGACCTGGACCAGTTCGGCGTCGTCGAACTTGATGTCGCCAATGCCGTCCTGGCCCATGGCGATGCCGATGGCCAGGTAGACGAGCAGGCTGGGGAGCCCGCTGCGCGAGGAGATCCGGACCGCCGCCACGGCGATGAGCAGGACGAGCGAGCAGACGAGCAGGAGCTGGTTGAGGTGGTGGACAGTCAGCGGCCGTTCCCTTCCTTGGCGCACAGCACGGATCACAGCGTGGGCGAACGCGCCCGCGTTGTGTGCGAGGCGCACCCCCATGGCACACGAATCCGCCGTACTGCGCGGGCAACTACTTCGTTACCTTACCTAACTCTTGACGCTTTCTTGACGCTCGGCTTGGCAAGATCGAACGCTCGTGCGCCCCTGTACCCGACTCCGCGTCAAGGCGGAGCCGGGCCTGCGCCTACAGTTGCTCCAGCGCTCGGCGCTCAGCGCTCAGCCTCCGTACGAAGCACAGCCCGCCCCTGCCGCTCGTGTTAGGACAGCAAGGACAGCGATGCCCCCCACCACCACCGCCACCCCGGGTCAGCAGTCCGGCACGTCCGGCAGGAAGAAGGGGAAGGGGCGCAAGGGCCGCCTGCTCGTCCTCGTGCTGGTCCTGGCCCTCATCGGCGGCCTCGCCTACGGGGCGTACTGGTCGATCAGCACCGTGCGCGCGTCCTTCCCGCAGACCAAGGGCTCGATCACGCTCGACGGCCTGTCGGGTCCGGTCGACGTCAAGCGCGACGGGTACGGCATCCCGCAGATCTACGCCTCCACCGACGAGGACCTGTTCATGGCGCAGGGCTACGTCCAGGCGCAGGACCGGTTCTACGAGATGGACGTCCGCCGGCACATGACCGCCGGTCGCCTGTCGGAGATGTTCGGCAAGAGCCAGATCGACAACGACGAGTTCCTGCGCACCCTGGGCTGGCACCGGGTGGCGAAGAAGGAGTACGACGAGAAGCTGTCGGACTCCACCAAGAAGTACCTCCAGGCGTACTCCAAGGGCGTCAACGCCTACCTGAAGGGCAAGGAGGGCGCGGACATCTCCCTGGAGTACGCGGCCCTCGGCTTCACCAACGACTACAAGCCCCAGGAGTGGACCCCGGTCGACTCGGTGGCCTGGCTCAAGGCGATGGCCTGGGACCTGCGCGGCAACATGCAGGACGAGGTCGACCGCGCCCTGATGACCAGCCGCCTGGGCCCCAAGCAGATCGCCGACCTCTACCCGGCCTACCCGTACGACCGCAACAAGGCGATCGTCCAGGAGGGCCAGTACGACGAGCTCACCCAGACCTTCGACGGCGGCGACGGCGGCTCGTCGGGCAGCGGCGACGGCACGGGCACCGGGACCGGTACCGGTACCGGCACGGGCGCGGGAGCCGGCGGCACAGGCACCGGAACCGGTGCCGGCAATGCGCTCCAGGGCCAACTGGCGGGCCTCCAGGAGGTCCTGGACGACGTCCCCACCGCCGTCGGCGTGAACGGCAACGGCATCGGCTCCAACTCCTGGGTCGTCTCCGGCAAGCACACCATCACCGGCAAGCCGCTGCTGGCCAACGACCCGCACCTGTCGCCGTCCCTGCCGTCCGTCTGGTACCAGATGGGTCTGCACTGCCGCACCGTCTCCGCCAAGTGCCAGTACGACGTGGCCGGCTACACCTTCGCGGGCATGCCCGGCGTGGTCGTCGGCCACAACCAGGAGATCGCCTGGGGCCTGACCAACTCCGGCGCCGACGTCACCGACCTGTACCTGGAGAAGATCACCGGCGAGGGCTACCAGTACGACGGCAAGGTGGTCCCCTTCGAGACGCGCGAGGAGACCATCAAGGTCGCCGGCGGCGACGCCAAGAAGATCGTCGTCCGCGAGACCAACAACGGCCCGCTGCTCTCCGACCGCGACGACGAACTGGTGAAGACCGGCAAGAAGGCCACCGTCGACAGCTCCGCCCCCGACCGCGGCGACGGCTACGGCGTGGCCCTGCGCTGGACCGCGCTGGAGGCGGGCACCAGCATGGACGCCGTCTTCGCGATCGACCGGGCGCAGAACTGGGACGACTTCCGCGAGGCCGCCACGCTGTTCGACGTGCCCTCGCAGAACCTGGTCTACGCCGACAGCGAGCACATCGGCTACACGCTGCCCGGCCGGATCCCGGTGCGCGCCGAGGGCCACGACGGCTCGGTCCCGGCGCCGGGCTGGAGCTCCAAGTACCGCTGGACCGGCGAGTACATCGACCAGGACGAGCTGCCCTACGAGTACGACCCGGAGCGCGGCTACATCGTGACCGCCAACCAGGCCGTCGTCGACGAGGACGAGTACCCGTACACGCTCACCACGGACTGGGGCTACGGCGCCCGCAGCCAGCGCATCACCTCCCTGATCGAGCAGAAGATCAAGGACGGCGGCAAGATCTCCACCGACGACATGCGCCAGATGCAGCTGGACAACAGCAGCGAGATGGCCAAGCTGCTCGTGCCCCAGCTGCTGAAGATCGACGTCGACGACAAGGACGTCCGCGAGGCGCAGAAGCTGCTGGAGGGCTGGGACTACACCCAGGACGCCGACTCGGCCGCCGCCGCCTACTTCAACGCGGTCTGGCGCAACATCCTCAAGCTCGCCTTCGGCAACAAGCTGCCCAAGGAGCTGCGGGTCGAGGGCCAGTGCCTGTGGGTCGACCCGGTCAACACCACCGGTCCCGCGGACGAGACCAACAAGGTCCGCGAGTGCGGGCAGCGTGATCCCGGCCAGGCCCAGCCCGACGGCGGCGACCGCTGGTTCGAGGTCGTGCGCAACCTGATGGACAAGCCGAAGAGCGACTGGTGGACGACGCCCGCGAGCGGCACCCGCAAGGGCGCCGACCACAACCGCGACGACCTGTTCAAGCGCGCCATGATCGACGCCCGCTGGGAGCTGACCGCCAAGCTCGGCAAGGACATCGACACCTGGAACTGGGGCCGGCTGCACCGCCTGTTCCTGAAGAACCAGACCCTGGGCACCGAGGGCCCCGGCTTCCTGAAGTACGCGCTCAACCGTGGTCCCTGGAAGCTCAGCGGTGGTGAGGCGGCGGTCAACGCCTCCGGCTGGAACGCGGCCGGCGGCTACGGGGTGATCTGGGTGCCGTCCATGCGCATGGTGGTCAACCTCGGCGACCTCGACAAGTCCCGCTGGATCAACCTCACCGGCGCCTCCGGACACGCCTACAGCGCGCACTACACCGACCAGACCGACAAGTGGGCCGACGGCGAACTGCTGCCGTGGTCCTTCTCGAAGAAGGCGGTCGACGAGAGCACGAGCGACACCCTGGTGCTCAAGCCGTAGCGCCCCGAGCCTGTCGCACGAGAACGGCCTCCACACGCGTGTGGAGGCCGTTCTCGTGCCGGAACGGCGCCGGTGGAGGCGGATTCGCGTGCCGGAACGGCGTCAGCGGAACCTGCGCACCCCCGACGGCGTCACCACCGCGTCCACCGGCCGGTCGTGCGGTTCCGCGGGCACGCGCGCGACGACCTCCCCGTCGTAGAGCAGCACCAGCAGCGCGGGCCGGGCGCCCGCGGCCGCCAGGCGGGCCAGCACCCGGTCGTACGACCCTCCGCCGCGCCCGAGGCGCAGGCCGCGTCCGTCCACCGCCACCCCCGGCAGCAGCACGACGTCCGCCCCCGTCACCGCGTCCGGCCCCAGCCGCTCCCCGGCGGGCTCGAACAGCTCCATCCGCCCGCCGTGCCGCACGCGCGCGAGGGAGTCCTCCCCGGTGTACTCGCCCCAGTCCAGGTCGTTGTCCGGCAGCAGTGCGGGCAGCAGGACGCGCACCCCCCGCGCGCGCAGCGCGTCCAGGAGCGCGAGGGTGCCCGGCTCGGCGCCCACGGAGACGTACGCCGCCACGGCGCGCGCCCCCGCGACCTCCGGCAGTCCGAGCGCCCGCCCGGCCAGCGCGTCCGCGGCTTCCCGCACGTCATCCGGCGTCAACCGGCTCCGCGCCGCGAGGAAGTGCCGCCGCAACGTCCGCTTGTCAGGTTCGTCCGCAGGGCCGACGTGAGGCATGAATGACTCCTGTACCGCGCTAATGCGCTCATATGAGCAGCAGTGGTCCCGAGTCACAGATTCTCCCTAAAGGCACCGGATAGGGTGGCGCGCATGACTCAGTCCCACCCCAGGATCAGCAAGGCTGTCATCCCAGCAGCCGGCCTCGGCACCCGGTTCCTGCCGGCCACCAAGGCCACTCCCAAGGAGATGCTGCCGGTCGTCGACAAGCCGGCGATCCAGTACGTGGTCGAAGAGGCCGTGGCCGCGGGCCTCGGCGACGTCCTCATGGTCACGGGCCGCAACAAGCGCCCGCTGGAAGACCACTTCGACCGCAACTACGAACTGGAGTCCGCCCTGCAGAAGAAGGGCGACGCGGGCCGCCTGGCCAAGGTCCAGGAATCCAGCGACCTCGCGATGATCCACTACGTCCGTCAGGGCGACCCCAAGGGCCTCGGCCACGCCGTTCTGTGCGCCGCCCCGCACGTCGGCCACGAGCCCTTCGCGGTCCTGCTCGGCGACGACCTGATCGACCCGCGCGACCCGCTGCTCCAGCGCATGATCGACGTCCAGGAGCAGTACGGCGGCAGTGTGATCGCCCTCATGGAGGTCGCGCCGGAGCAGATCCACCTCTACGGCTGCGCCTCCGTCGCCCCGACCGGCGAGGGCGACGTCGTCAAGGTCACCGGGCTGGTCGAGAAGCCCGACGCGGCCGACGCGCCCTCCAACTACGCCATCATCGGCCGCTACGTCCTCGACCCGCGCATCTTCGACATACTCCGCAAGACCGAGCCCGGCCGCGGCGGCGAGATCCAGATCACCGACGCCCTCCAGCAGCTCGCTGCGGACGAGAAGGTGGGCGGCCCCGTGCACGGCGTCGTCTTCAAGGGCCGCCGCTATGACACCGGCGACCGCGGCGACTACCTGCGTGCCATTGTCCGACTCGCATGCGAACGTGAAGACCTGGGCCCGGACTTCCGGACCTGGCTCCGCAGTTACGTAGCCGAGGAGATGCAAGGACGTTGAGCAGCAGCGCGCACCGTGGCACCGGCCACGACCACGCCACCGCGGGCCCCGGTCAGGACCGGCTGTGGTCGGTCCAGGAGCACCTGGACGACGTCCTCGCCACCGTCCGCCCCCTGGACCCCATCGAGCTGAACCTGCTCGACGCCCAGGGCTGCGTCCTGGTCGACGACATCACGGTGCCGCTGTCCCTGCCGCCGTTCGACAACAGCTCCATGGACGGGTACGCGGTGCGGGTCACCGACGTCGCGGGCGCCAGCGAGGAGTTCCCCGCCGTCCTGGAGGTCGTCGGGGACGTCGCCGCCGGCCAGGCCGACCCGGTCACGGTGGGACCCGGCCAGGCCGCCCGCATCATGACCGGCGCTCCGCTTCCGCCCGGCGCCGAGGCCGTCGTCCCCGTGGAGTGGACCGACGGCGGGCTCGGCGAGGGCCCGGTGGCCGGCATGCGCGCCCGCAGCCTGGCCCCCGAGGGCGCACAGGGACACGTCCACGTGTACCGGCCGGCCGAGGAGCGCGCGCACGTCCGCGCCAAGGGCAGCGACGTCCGCTCCGGAGACCGCGCCCTGGTGGCCGGCACCGTGCTGGGCCCGCCCCAGATCGGCCTGCTCGCCGCCATCGGCCGGGGCACGGTACGGGTGCGTCCGCGCCCGCGCGTGGTGGTGCTCTCCACCGGCAGCGAACTCGTCCAGCCCGACGAGCAGCTGGCGTCCGGTCAGATCTACGACTCCAACAGCTTCGCCCTCACCGCGGCCGCCCGCGACGCCGGCGCCATCGCCTACCGGGTGGGCGCCGTCACCGACGACGCCGACACCCTGCGGTCCACCATCGAGGACCAACTGGTGCGCGCCGACCTGATGGTCACCACCGGCGGCGTCAGCGTCGGGGCGTACGACGTGGTCAAGGAGGCGCTGGCGCACGTCGGCGACGAGGACGAGCCGGGCGGCGGCGTGGACTTCCGCAAGCTGGCCATGCAGCCCGGCAAGCCCCAGGGCTTCGGCTCGATCGGCCCCGACCACACCCCGCTGCTCGCGCTGCCCGGCAACCCGGTGTCGTCGTACGTCTCCTTCGAGCTGTTCGTGCGCCCCGCGATCCGCACCCTCATGGGCCTGCCCGACGTGCACCGCCCGACGGTCACCGCCTCCCTGGCCGCGGACAAGGCCCTGACCTCGCCGAAGGGCCGCCGGCAGTTCCTGCGGGGCAGCCACACCGACGGATCGGTCACCCCGGTCGGCGGCTCCGGCTCCCACCTGGTGGCCGCCCTCGCGCAGGCGAACGCGCTCATCGTCGTCCCCGAGGACACCGAGTCCGTCGAGCCCGGCGCCGAGGTCGAGGTGGTCCTGCTCGGCTGAGCGGTCCCCGATGGCGGTACCGTGTCGCGCACAGCAGGCCCACGCGCCGCACCGCGCCGGGCCAGGACCGGGAGCGCCACACGAGCATGAGTACGCAGGACCGACCGTCCGGCAGCGGACAGGACCCGCAGGACCGGCTGACCCACATCGACGAGGCGGGCGCCGCCCGGATGGTCGACGTGTCCGGCAAGGACGTGACCGCCCGCACCGCCCGAGCCAGTGGACGCGTCCTCGTGGCGCCCCGCGTGGTCGAGCTGCTGCGCGGCGAGGGCGTGCCGAAGGGCGATGCCCTGGCCACCGCCCGGATCGCGGGCATCATGGGCGCCAAGCGCACCCCCGAGCTGATCCCCTTGTGCCACCCGTTGTCGGTCTCCGGTGTGAAACTGGACCTGTCGGTCGCGGACGACGCCGTGGAGATCACCGCCACGGTGAAGACGACGGATCGCACGGGCGTCGAGATGGAGGCGCTCACCGCGGTCTCCGTCGCAGCGCTCACCGTGGTCGACATGGTCAAGGCGGTCGACAAGGGAGCGGTCATCACGGACGTGCGGGTGGAACAGAAGACGGGCGGCAAGTCCGGCGACTGGAACCGGTCATGACGCCGGACGCCGCCGCGCCGGGCGCCCTCCCCGGGCCGTACGCCGCCCTGGTCGTCACAGCCTCCAACCGGGCCGCCGCCGGTGTCTACGAGGACAAGGGCGGTCCGCTGATCGCCGAGGGCCTGCGCCGCTTCGGCTTCGCCGTCGACGGCCCCCAGGTCGTGCCCGACGGCGCCCCCGTGGAGGCCGCCCTGCGCGCGGGCGCCGAAGCGGGCTACGACGTGATCGTCACCACCGGCGGCACCGGCATCTCGCCCACCGACCGCACCCCCGAGGCGACCCGCGCCGTGATCGACCACGAGGTCCCGGGCATCGCCGAGGCGATCCGGGCGTACGGCCGGGACAAGGTGCCGACCGCGGCGCTCTCCAGGGGACTGGCCGGAGTGGCGGGCGGCACGCTGATCGTCAACCTGCCGGGATCCTCCGGCGGAGTGAAGGACGGCCTCGCCGTGCTGGAGCCGCTGCTGAAGCACGCCGTGGACCAACTGCGCGGCGGTGACCACCCGAGACCCGCCAGCGGTGGGGGTGCGAGCTGAACGGCCCGTCCTGGCCCGCGGAGCTGACGGACGGCGACATCGTCCTGAGGCCGATAAGGCTGCGCGACCAACGGACCTGGCGCGAGGTCAACCGGCGCAACCGGGACTGGCTGCGCCCGTGGGAGGCCACCATCCCGCCGCCCGGACCCGGTGGCCCGATCGCGCACCGGCCCACCTACCGCCAGATGGTGCGGCACCTGCGCTCCGAGGCCCACGCGGGCCGGATGCTGCCCTTCGTCATCGAGTACCGGGGGCGGCTGGTCGGCCAGTTGACGGTGGCGGGCATCACCTGGGGCTCGATGTGCTCCGGGCACGTCGGCTACTGGGTGGACGAGGCGGTGGCCGGCCGCGGGGTGATGCCGACGGCCGTGGCGATGGCGGTGGACCACTGTTTCCGCACCGTCGGACTGCACCGCGTCGAGGTCTGCATTCGCCCCGAGAACGCGCCCAGCCGCCGGGTCGTGGAGAAACTCGGATTCCGCGAGGAGGGCCTCAGGCCGCGTTATCTGCACATCGACGGAGCCTGGCGGGACCATCTCGTCTTCGCGCTCACCGCGGAAGAGGTTCCCGAGGGTCTGCTGCGGCGCTGGCACCGGTCACGGCAGCGCAGCGCCCCGAACGCGGGCAACACCGGAAACGGAGGGAACCCCGGGAGGACCGGGAACGCCGGTAATTGAATAAACGTTCGAATTTGATCGGGCTGCGACCATCCCGAAGCGGATAATTTCCTGGTCCTGACAGTCGGTTGATCGGATCGGTCACAAGAAAATTTCGAAATATCAGCCAGATCGTGCGACACACCGGCTCAATTGGCGGATGGCCTCACGCAAACCCCTCTACCGTGTGAGGCGTGAGCAGCAGCGGCCTCATCTACGCAGTCATCGTCGGGGCCTGGGCCGCCTACTTGGTGCCGATGTGGCTCCGTAGGCAGGACGAGCTGAACGAGGCCCGTCCGACCGAACGCTTCAGCACCGCCATCCGGCTCCTGTCCGGACGGGCGGGCATGGAGCGCCGGTACGCCAAGGACCTGCGGTCGCGCTCCGCCGACGAGGCGGAGCCCGACGCCGACGCCCCGGACGCCGCCACCGACTCGGTGGACGTCCGGGCCTTCGCCGTGTCCAGAACCCGACGGCACACCCGGCCGGCCCCGCCCCGGCAGCCGGCGGAGCGGCCCGAAACGGCACGCCCCCGTACGGGCGGACCCGACCACGGCCCGAGATCCGGGCAGTCCCCGGAACCCGGCGACCCGGCGCGGTCGGGCACGGCACCGGCGCGGGGGCGGGTGCCGCAGGCCCGGCGCGCACCCCTGTCACCGGGGGCGGCCGCGGCACGGGCCCGGCGCACCAAGGTCCTCGCCCGCCGTCGGCGTACGACCGTGATGCTCTTCCTGGCCTTCACGCTCGGCTCGGTCGTCGCGGCGGTCGGCGGGCTCGCGTTCCTGTGGGCGCCGGGCGTGCCCGCGGTGCTGCTCAGCGCCTACATCGTCCATCTGCGCGCCCAGGAGCGCCGCCGCTTCGCCTTCCAGATGGACCGCCGCCAGGCCGAGGCCGCCGCACAGCGCCTGCGCGACCGTGACCCGCGTCCGCGCCGGCGCGGCCCCGCCGACCCCGGCGGACCCGTGGGCGACCTCGACACCGAGGAACCGGACGACGGACCCGACGTGGAACCCGGCGCCGGAATGTCGGCGCTCGCCGCGGACCGGCGGGCCCTGGTGGAGCAGACCGACCACGCCGAGTGGGTCGACCAGCAGCGGGAACGCCGGGGACGCCCGCAGGGCGACAGCTGGGACCCGGTTCCGGTCCCCCTGCCCACCTACGTGACCGCGCCGGTCGCCCCCCGCGCCACGCCCGACGTGGACCTCGCGGCCCCGGACGCCTGGAGCTCGGCGCGTTCCAGTCCCGTCGCGCCCGACCAGGAGGAGGCGGCACCCGTGCCGGACCGCTCGGCGGACCGTGCCGCCGAGGAGCGCCCGGCCGCCCGTGCCGACGAGCGTCCGGAGACCCCGGGTCGCAGCGACGCCCGCCGTGCCGCGTCCGCCCGCCGGGCCAGGGAGCGGGGCCGTACGCCGCTGTTCGACCAGTACGAGGACGGCGACCGCCCCCGCGCGGCCAACGAGTAGCCGGAAGCGATTTTTGAGCAGGCCGGGCGGGGTGCTAGAGTTTCACTCGTTGCAAGGGCCTGTGGCGCAGTCCGGTAGCGCACCTCGTTCGCATCGAGGGGGCCAGGGGTTCAAATCCCCTCAGGTCCACGCACATTGACGAAGGTCCCGGCCGATCATCACGATCGGCCGGGACCTTCGTCGTTTCCCAGCCCCAGTTCCGGCCCCGGGGCCCCGGCTCCCGGATCGTCCCGCGGTGCCGGGGCCGGCCCCTTCCGTCTACGGGGCCTGGAGAGCCTTCGCGTAGCAGAGGCTCTCCTCGTGGAAGCGGTAGTAGCCGAACTTCACGCACGGTTCGTAGCCGCTGGACGTGTACAGGGCCACGGCCTCCGGCTGCTTGGTGCCGGTCTCCAATACCATCCGGGTCCGGCCCGCCGCGCGGGCGTCCTCCTCCAGGGCGGCCAGGATCCGCCGGGCCAGCCCGCGCCCGCGCACCTGCTCGGTCACGAACATCCGCTTGAGCTCGGCGTCCCCGTCGAGATTGCCCTCGTCGTTGGCGTCCTGGCGGCGCCAGCCGCCGGAGGCGACCGGGACGTCGTTCTCGTCGTACGCGACCAGGTACAGGCCGTTCGGCGGCGCGAAGTCCGACGGGTCCAGGTGCGTGGCGTCGCCGCCGTCGCCGTAGCGGAGGTCGTACTCGGCCTGGACCTCGTCGTTGAGCTTCACGGCGTCGGGGTGGTCGAAGGGGACCCTGCGTATGTTCATGCTGCCTACCGTATATCGATGCGGAGTCCGGAGCGGGACGTCGTCCAGTGTGCCGGTATCGTGCCCTGGTGCTCACCGTGACCTCCGTCAACGTCAATGGCCTGCGCGCCGCCGCGAAGAAGGGCTTCGTGGAGTGGCTCGCCGACACCTCCGCCGACGTGCTGTGCCTCCAGGAGGTGCGGGCCGAACCCCAGCAGCTGCCCGAGCACGTCCGTACGCCCGACGGCTGGCACGTGACGCACGCCCCCGCCGCCGCCAAGGGCCGGGCCGGCGTCTCCCTCTACACGCGCCGTGAGCCCGACGCCGTTCGCGTCGGTTTCGGCTCGGCGGAGTTCGACACCAGTGGCCGCTACGTCGAGGCCGACCTGCCCGGTGTGACGGTCGCCTCCCTCTACCTCCCCTCCGGCGAGGTCGGCACCGAGCGCCAGGACGAGAAGGTCCGCTTCATGGGCGAGTTCCTCGCCCACCTGAAGGAACTGCGCGAGCGGGCCGCCGCCGAGGGGCGCGAGGTCGTCGTCTGCGGCGACTGGAACATCGCCCACCGCGAGGCCGACCTGAAGAACTGGCGCGCCAACAAGAAGAACTCCGGGTTCCTCCCCGAGGAGCGGGAGTGGCTGAGCCGCGTCCTCGACCCGGCGGAGGGCGGCTACGTGGACGTCGTGCGCGCCCTGCACCCGGACGTCGAGGGGCCGTACTCGTGGTGGTCGTACCGGGGGCGGGCCTTCGACAACGACAGCGGATGGCGGATCGACTACCACGTCTCCACTCCCGGGCTGGCCGCCAAGGCCGTCAAGGGATACGTCGAGCGTGCCGCCGCGCACGCCGAGCGGTGGTCCGACCACGCGCCGGTCACGGTGGTCTACGACCGCTGAGAGCCCGTCCCGTCCGTCCGCTCTAGTCCGTCTGCTTGCGCATCCGCCGGTCCAGTGCCAGGGACAGCTCCGCCTCCACCACGCTGCGGGCCAGCGGGCGCAGGCGGTGGAGTTCCGGTTCGGGGGCGTGGCGCAGTATCAGGTCGGCGAAGAGTTCGGCGAGGGCGTCGGCGTGCTCACGGACGCGGGCGCCGGCCTGGAGGACCTCGCCGAGCGGGATGCCCTCGCGGACCAGGGCGGAGGAGACCTCCAGCAGGCGGTGGCTGATGTGGACCAGTTCATCGCCGTCGGTGCCGAGGTAGCCCAGCTCCATCGCGGCGGCCAGGTTCTCCGGGGTGACCTCGCCCTCGAAGCGGGCGGCGAGTTCCTCGGGGGTGAGGCGGACCGGGGTCTCCTCGGTGGGTTCGCCGAGGCCGAGCAGGTCGCCGACGTCGCGGCCGTGGTCGAAGGCGTCGGCCAGTTCCGCGATGCCGTTGAGGGTGTGGCCGCGTTCCAGCAGCGCGGCGATGGTGCGCAGCCGGGCCAGGTGGTGGTCGTCGTACCAGGCGATGCGGCCCTCGCGGCGGGGCGGCGGGATCAGTTTGCGTTCGCGGTAGAAGCGCAGGGTGCGCACCGTGATGCCGGCCAGTCCGGCCAGTTCCTCCATGCGGTATTCGTGCTTCTCGGTCACGTCACGACCCTATGGCGTACCGCGGGTAACTTTCCTCCGTCCGACCCCTACCCATGAGTACGGAGCTGTTCTACGCTCCCATTGCGCCAGTGTTCACTGGCACGGTTCCAAGTGGTTCCGAACGGTTCCAGACGGTCCAGGCAAGCGTGGAGGCTCCCAAATGGCCGAGCACGAGCAGGCTCACGAACACGTACGGGTGGCGGTGATCGGGTCCGGCTTCGGCGGGCTGGGGGCCGCCGTGCGGCTGCGGCGCGAAGGGATCACCGACTTCGTCGTACTGGAGCGGGCGGGGAGCGTCGGCGGGACCTGGCGCGACAACAGCTATCCCGGCTGCGCCTGCGACGTGCCGTCCCACCTGTACTCCTTCTCCTTCGCGCCCAACCCCGAGTGGCCGCGCACCTTCTCCGGGCAGGAGCACATCCGCGCCTACCTCGAACACGTCGCCGACACCTTCGGGCTCCGTCCCCACCTCCGCTTCGACTCGGAGGTGAAGCGGATGGCGTGGGACACCGAGCAGCTGCGGTGGGAGATCGAGACCGTGCGCGGCACCCTCACCGCCGACGTCGTCGTCTCCGCGACCGGGCCGCTGTCCGACCCCAAGGTCCCCGACATCCCGGGACTCGACACCTTCCCCGGCAAGGTCTTCCACTCCGCACGCTGGGACCACGACTACGACCTCGCGGGCAAGCGCGTCGCCGTGATCGGCACCGGCGCCTCCGCCATCCAGATCGTGCCGTCCATCCAGCCGAAGGTGGGCCGGCTCACCCTCTTCCAGCGCACCCCGGCCTGGGTGATGCCCCGCGTGGACCGGGCCATCAGCGGTGCCGAACGCGCCCTGCACCGGGCGGTGCCCGCCACCACCAAGCTCCGCCGCGGGCTGCTGTGGGGCATCCGCGAGCTCCAGGTGCAGGCCTTCACCAAGCACCCCGACGAGCTGGGCTTCGTCGAGCGGATCGCCAAGCGCAACATGGGCGCCGCCATCAAGGACCCGGCCTTGCGCGCCAAACTCACCCCCGACTACCGCATCGGCTGCAAGCGGATCCTGCTGTCGAGCACCTACTACCCGGCGCTCGCCAAGCCCAACGTCGACGTGGTCGCGAGCGGTCTCAGCGAGGTGCGCGGGTCGACGCTCGTCGCCGCCGACGGCTCCGAGGCCGAGGCGGACGCGATCATCTTCGGCACCGGGTTCCACGTCACCGACATGCCGATCGCCGAGCGGGTCGTGGGCGCGGACGGGCGGACGCTGGCCGAGGCCTGGAAGGGCGGCATGGAGGCGCTGCGCGGCGGCACGGCGGCCGGCTTCCCCAACTTCATGACGGTCATCGGGCCCAACACCGGCCTCGGCAACTCGTCCATGATCCTGATGATCGAGTCCCAGCTGAACTACATGGCGGACTACCTGCGCCAGCTCAACGTCCTCGGCGGCCGCACCGCCTTCGATCCCCGCCCCGCCGCCGTGCGCAACTGGAACCACCGCGTGCAGGAGCGCATGAAGCGCACGGTGTGGAACACCGGCGGCTGCACCAGCTGGTACCTGGACGCCGGCGGCCGCAACACCACCGTCTGGCCCGGCACGACCGCCGAGTTCCGGCGCGAGACGCGGCGCGTGGACCTCGCGGAGTACCAGGTGCTGCGCCCGGCCCCACGACCGGTCGAGGCCGCCGACGCGGACGCCGAGGTGAGCGCGTGAGCCGCCTGCTGCACGTCGCCGACGGGCCGTACGCCCCGCCCGTGCCCGCCCACGAGCTGACCGTCACCGCCGCCGACGGCGCCCGGATACACGTCGAGGTGCACGGCCCCGAGCACGCGCCCGCCGTCGTCCTCGCCCACGGCTGGTGCTGCTCCACCGCCTTCTGGGCGGCGCAGATCCGGGCACTGGCCGCCGACCACCGGGTCATCGCCTACGACCAGCGCGGGCACGGCCGCAGCCCGGCCAACCCGGCGTACGGCACCGAGCCGCTCGCCGACGACCTCGAAGCCGTACTGGAGGCCACCCTCGCGCCGGGCGAGCGGGCCGTGATCGCCGGGCACTCCATGGGCGGGATGACGCTGATGGCGGCGGCGAGGCGGCCCGCGGTGCGCGAGCACGCGGCGGCCGCCCTGCTGTGCAGCACCGGCAGCGCGCGGCTGGTGGCGTCCGCCACCGTGGTGCCGATGCGGGCGGGCCGGGTGCGTACCTGGCTGACCCGGCGCATCCTCGGCTCCCGGGCGCCGCTCGGGCCGGTCACACCGCTCGCCCGCCGGATCCTCAAGTACGGGACGATGGGCCCGGGTTCGAACCCTCTCATGGTCGAGGCCTGCGCCCGGATCGTGCACGCCTGCCCGAGCCGGGTGCGGCACGGCTGGTCACAGGTGCTCGACCTGCTCGACCTCGACCACGGCCTGAGGGAGTTGCGCATGCCGGTGGAGGTCGTGGTCGGCACGGCGGACCGGCTGACGCCGCCCGTGCACGCCCGTGAGCTGGCCGCCGCGCTGCCGGACTGCGTGGGCCTCACCGAACTCCCGGGGCTCGGCCACATGACGCCGGTGGAGGCGCCGGACCTGGTCACCGGCAAGATACGGGCCCTGGCGGCCACCTACATACCGAGCGCACGCATACCGAGTGCACGCGGTGCGCGTGCCGAACACGCCGAGGAGAGCGCATGAGCAGGGTGAGCCTGGAAGGGCGGGTCGCCGTCGTCACCGGAGCGGCGCGGGGCGTGGGGGAGTTGATGGCCCGCAAGCTGTCCGCGCGCGGCGTGAAGGTGGCGCTGGTCGGCCTGGAGCCGGACGAACTCAAGCAGGTCTCCGCCCGGTTGCACAGCGACAGCGACCACTGGCACGCCGACGTCACCGACCACGAGGCGATGGCACGGGTCGCGGCGGAGGTGAAGGAGCGGTTCGGGAAGGTCGACATCGTCGTCGCCAACGCGGGCGTGGCCACGGGCGGTCCCTTCGTCGAGTCCGACCCCGAGTCCTGGCGGCGGGTGATCGAGGTCAACCTGATCGGCTCGGCGGTGACCGCCCGCGCCTTCCTGCCCGCGTTGCTGGAGAGCCGCGGCTACCTGCTCCAGATCGCGTCGCTGGCCGCCCTCACCCCCGCCCCGATGATGAGCGCCTACTGCGCCTCCAAGTCCGGCGTCGAGGCGTACGCGCACAGTCTGCGCGGCGAGGTCGGGCACCGGGGTGTGAAGGTGGGCGTCGGCTACCTCTCATGGACCGACACCGACATGGTGCGCGGCGCCGACCAGGACGACGTGATGCGGGAGTTGCGGCAGCGGCTGCCCTGGCCGTCGAACAAGACGTACCCGCTGGGCCCGGCGGTCGACCGGCTCGTGGAGGGCGTCGAGCGCCGCTCCGCGCACGTGTACGGGCAGTGGTGGCTGCGCGGCATGCAGGGCGTGCGCGGCTACTTGCCGGCCCTCATCGGCACCGTCGGACAGCGCGAGATGCGGCGCTTCGGGGATCGGCTCGACGGCCTGCGGGTGGGGCTCGTCGGTGCCGGGGGAGCGGCCGACGAACAGCGTCCCACCAGGGCGACTACGGTCCGTAAGTGATCGACATGCGCACGGTCACGGCCCGTGTGAATCTGATCGAGCACCCGGCCGATCCGGTCGGGCCCGATCACAGGAGTGAACCCACATGGGTATGAAGGACCAGTTCCAGGACAAGGCCGACCGCATGCAGCAGCAGGGCAAGCAGCGTGCCGAGCAGGCTCGGGACCAGTTCCAGAACCGCGACCGCCGTCGCGACGAGGACGAGATGGACCCGTCGTCCCAGCGCCGCCGGGAGTCGGGACACCAGGACCCGTCCTCGCGCCGCCGCGACGAGGACGAGCGGCTCCAGGACAGTTTCGACGCCTGACGCGCCGCCGCTGAAGTGAGAGGGCGCCCCCGGCCGTTCCGGGTGGGCGCCCTCTCCCCTGTCACCGGCCCCTCCTACTCCCTCGGCGGTAGCGGCGGACGCGAGCGGTCCGGTACGGCGTCGTAACCGGGCGGCGTCGCGGGCGGGTTGGCCTCCAGCAGCTCCAACGCGAGGCGGACCGCCTCGTCCAGGACCGTGTAGCGGCCCTCGGCCCAGTCCAGCGGGGTGCGCAGCGCCTCGACGTCGGGGGCGACGCCGTAGTTCTCCACGGACCAGCCGTAGGCGTCGAACCAGGCCGCGTTCATCGGCACCGTGATCACCGAGCCGTCGCCGAGGCGGTGCCGGCCGGTCATGCCGACCACGCCGCCCCAGGTGCGCTGCCCGACCACCGGACCGAGCCGCAGCAGCTTGAACGCGGCCGTGATCATGTCGCCGTCGGACGACGTCGCCTCGTCGGCGACCGCGACGACCGGACCGCGCGGCGCGTTGGAGGTGTACGACACCGGCTGGGCGTCCCGCGTCAGGTCCCAGCCCAGGATGGTCCGGGTCAGTTTCTCGATCACCAGCTCGCTGATGTGCCCGCCCGCGTTGCCGCGCACGTCGACGATGAGCGCGGGCCGGGACACTTCCATGCGAAGGTCGCGGTTGAACTGCGCCCAGCCGGAGCCGCCCATGTCGGGGATGTGCAGGTAGCCGCACTGCCCACCGCTCAACTCCCGTACCACCTGGCGCCGTTTGGCCACCCAGTCCTGGTAGCGCAGGGGACGTTCGTCGACGAGCGGCACGACGGCGACCCGGCGGGAGGGGCCCCGGCAGCCCTCGGCGGGCGAGAAGGTCAGCTCCACCGTCGTACCGCCCGCGCCCGCCAGCAGCGGGGACGGGCCGAGGACCGGGTCGACGGGGCGGCCGTCGACGTGGCTCAGGACGGCCCCGTCGCGGATGCCCGTGCCGGCCAGCGGCGAGCGGGCCCTGGAGTCGGAGGAGTCGCCCGGCAGGATGCGCTTCGCCACCCACCGGCCGTCCCGGCAGACGAAGTTGGCACCGAGCAGGCCCTGCCAGCGCTGGTAGTGCGCCGGGCCCTCGTTGCGCCGGCCGGCGACGACGTACGCGTGCGAGGTGCCCAGCTCGCCGAGCACCTCGCGCAGCAGGTCGGCGAACTCGTCGGGGGAGGCGACCCGTTCGAGCAGCGGACGGTACTGGTCCAGGACCGCGTCCCAGTCGATGCCGCACATCCCGGGGTCCCAGAAGTAGGCGCGGATCAGGCGGCCCGCCTCGTCGTACGCCTGGCGCCATTCGGCGGCCGGGTCGACCTCGTGCAGGATGCGGCGCAGGTCGATCCAGGTGGTCGAGTCGCCGTCGCCCACCTCGGTCGCCGGTACGGCGCGCAGGTCGCCCTCGTCGAGCACGACCAGGCGGCTGCCGTCGCCGCTGACCCGGAACCAGTCGAGGTGGTCGACCAGCTCGGACTTCTTCGCCTTGGCGAGGTTGAAGTGCTCCAGCGTCGGCCGCTCGCTCGGGTCGGCCGGGTTGGCGAAGGTCTCGCCGAGCGCGCCGGAGATCGGCCAGCGCAGCCAGACCAGGCCGCCGCCCGCGACCGGCTCCAGCGCCGAGTACTTGGAGGCGGTGACCGGGAACGGCGTCACCCGGCTCTCCAGACCCTCGACCTCGACGGTCACCGCGCCGCCCTCGCCGGGCTCGTCCTCCAGGGGGTCCAGGCCCCCGGCCGCCGGGCGGCCCTCGGGGTTGAGGGCGAAGGGGGAGGGTGTCGCGGAGGACAGCGGCACCAGATAGGGGCGGCAGCCCAGCGGGAAGGACAGGTCGCCGGTGTGCACGTCGTACACCGGGTCGAAGCCGCGCCAGGACAGGAAGGCGAGGTAGCGGCCGTCCCGGGTGAACACCGGGTTCTCGTCCTCGAAGCGGCCGTTGGTGACGTCGACGACCAGCGTGCCCTCCGGGCCGTCGATCCGGGCCATCCTGATCTGCCGCAGGGTGCGTCCGATGCCCGGGTGCGACCAGGTGAGCCAGGCCCCGTCGGGGGAGAAGGCGAGGTCGCGCACGGGGCCGTTGACGGAACGGACCAGCTCGGTGACCCGGCCTCCGGCGGTCGCGGGAGTGCCGGGCCCGCCCGGCGTCACGGTGCCCCCGGCGGCGGCGCCCTCGGCGGGAACGTCCGCGCCGGTGCCTGCGGCGGCCGGGGGGAAGCCAGGGCCGCCCGGGGTGCCGGTCTCCCCGGTGGCCGGCCCGGAGCCGGGGGCGGGATGGTCGCGCGGGGCGCCCGGCCGGGGGGCGTCGTCGGCGGCGTCGTCGCCCGTGGGAGCGCCTCCCCGGCGGGCGGCGGCCGCGGGGCCGTCTCCCGCCGTGTCGCCGTCCGCGGTGCCGTCGGACGCCGTGCCATCGGCCGTGGAGGCCGCTCCTTCCGGCGCGCCGTGGGCCGTCGCCTCGCCTTCCGCCGTCCGCCGGGTCGACGTGCCGTCTGCCGTCACCCCGGTGGCCGGTCCGGGGCCGGGGGCGCGGTCGTCGCGCGTGGCGCCCGCCGCGGCGCCGCTGCCCGCGGGGGAGCCCGCCGGGGTGTCGCCGGCCGTGCGGGCACCTCCCGCCGCGCCTCCTTCGGTCGCGCCGCCGTCGGCCGGGTCGGTGTCCGTCCCGGGCGCCCTGCCTGCCGCGTCCTCTTGCGTCGCGTCTGCCGGGAGCTCGGGATCCCCGGCATCTCCCGGATACCCGGCGTCCACCGCGTCCAGCGTCAGCGCGACCTCCGGGTCCGGTTCCGTGACGTCGAGGATCAGCAGCCGTCCGTCGTGCGAGGCGACGGCGAGGCGCTCGCCCGCAGGGTCCGACACCAGCTCCAGGACCCGGCCCAGGCGTCCGGAGGCCAGTCGCCGGGCCGCGCGGCCGCCGGTCGCCCGGGGCAGGTAGGAGATCTCGACGGCGTCCTCGCCCTCCGCGTCCGTCACGTACGCGATCCGGCCGCTCTCCCCGAGCATCTCCGGCAGCCGCACCCGTACCCCCGGGGTGTCGGCGATGGTGCGGGCCGGGCCGTCGCGGTGGGTGAGCCAGTACAGGCTGCCGCGTACGACGACGGCGCTCGCCCGGCCCGTCTCGTCGACGGAGACGCCGCCCACGTGCTGGGCCGCGGGCACCTGGTACGTACGCCGTCCCGCGCGCGGACCGCTCAGCCGCACGTCGAGCTTGCGCGGCGCCGAGCCGGGCGCGAGGTCGTCCACGATCCACAGGTCGCCCGCGCACTGGTACACCACCCGCGTGCCGTCGCTCGCGGCGTTGCGGGCGTAGAACGCGTCGTGGTCGGTGTGGCGGCGCAGGCCGGTGCCGTCCGGCGCGCAGGAGTACAGGTTGCCGACGCCCTCGTGGTCGGAGAGGAAGGCGATCCGGCCGCCGACGAACATGGGGGCGGCGAGGTGCCCGCCGAGGTCGGGCAGCAGCCGCTCGCCGTGCAGCCACAGCCGGCCCGTGGCGCCGCCCCGGTAGCGCTTCCAGGCGGCCGGCTCGTGCGGCGGGGTGCCGGTCAGCAGCAGCGTCCTGCGTTCGCCGTCGAGGTCGGCGGCCTGGATGTCGGAGACGGGCCCCCAGGGCAGCTTGCGGCCGGGGTCGCCGTCGGGGGTGACCTTGTAGGCCCAGGTGAGGTGCGAGAAGGGCTCGCCGTGGGAGGCGACGGCGAGGACGGCGGTGGTGCCGTCGGGATCGGGCGGCGACCAGCCGCAGACCCGGGTGTCGAGGCCGCCCCAGTGGGTGAGCTGCCGTCCGGGGCCGCCGTCCACCGGCACGAGGTGGACCTCGGGCACGAGGGTGCGCCAACTGGTGCAGGCGATGTGCCGGCCGTCGGGGGAGAAGCGGGGGTGACCGACCTTGGTGCGGTCGACGGTGAGCCGCCAGGCCCGGCCCGGACCGTCGAGGGACGCGAGCCAGAGGTCGTCCTCGGCCACGAAACACAGCTGGTCGCCACTGAGGTGCGGAAGGCGCAGATAACTCACCCACCCCATGCTTTTCCGGGTGACGGGTACCGGCAACTTGTGCGGTGCGCTTATGCGGTGCCGACAACCGTGACCCAGAACACGAACGAAACCGTTTCGTTTCGCTAGGTGGCTGGGGTACATTCGTCCTGTACGAAACGGTGCCGTTCTGACGGACGCCGAGTGTGACGGAGAGGAGTGAGCGAGATGACCGAGGTCGCCACCGCGCGCCGCAGTCGGATCACTCCCGAGCGCGAGGCCGAGCTGTACGAGGCCGTGCTCGACCTGCTCCGGGAAGTCGGGTACGACGCCCTCACCATGGACGCCGTGGCCGCCCGCACCCGGTCCAGCAAGGCGACGCTCTACCGCCAGTGGGGCGGCAAGCCGGAGCTGGTCGTCAAGGCCATGCGACACAACAAGCCGGGCGAGATCGGCGACGTCGACACCGGCTCGCTCCGCGGCGACCTGCACGCCCTCATGGCGCGCGAGGACGACTGCACCATGGAACAGAACTCCGCGCTGATGCGGGGCGTCGCCATGGCGCTGCACCAGAACCCGGACCTTCGCCAGGCCTTCCGGGAACAGCTCATCGAACCGGAGATGGTCGAGTTCCAGCGTGTGCTGCAACGCGCCGTCGACCGCGGAGAGATCAGAGCGGACTGTCCGGCGCTGGACTTCCTCGTGCACATGATGGTCGGCGGATTCGCCACCCGCACGCTGCTGGACGACCAGCCGCCGACCCGGGAGTTCCTCACCTCCTACATCGACGCCGTGATCCTCCCCGCCCTCGGCGTCTCCACCCACTGACATCCCCACGCAACTCCTGAGCCCCACCTGACGTAACCGCTCACGTCGTCGGGCTGATCCCCCCTGCCCTGAAGACCCACGACCTGACCGGGAGTACGCCCCCGTGGCCACGTTCCTCTACAAACTCGGCCGGCTCGCCTTCCGCCGACGGCACTTCGTCGCCCTGATCTGGGTGGCCCTGCTGACGCTCGCCGGCGTCGGCGCGGCCAGCGCCCCGCCCGCCGGCAACTCCTCCTTCTCCATCCCCGGAACGGAGGCCCAGAAGGCCTTCGACCTGCTGGAACAGCGCTTCCCCGGGGCGAGTGCCGACGGAGCGACCGCACGCGTCGTCTTCAAGGCGCCGTCCGGCGAGAAGATGACGGACGCCGACAACAAGGCGACCGTGCAGAAGACCGTCGACGAGCTCGCGGACGGCTCCGAGGTCGCCTCGGTCGCCGACCCCTACACGGGCAACGCCGTCAGCAAGGACGGCACCATCGCCTACGCCTCGGTGAAGTACGACGTCTCCGGCATGGAGCTGGAGGAGTCCACCAAGGACGCCCTGGAGGACGCCGCCCAGCAGGCGCGCGACGCCGGGCTGACCGTCGAGGTCGGCGGTGACGCGCTCCAGGCCGTCCCGGAGACCGGCGCCACCGAGGTCATCGGCATCGCGGTCGCCGCCGTCGTCCTGGTCATCACCTTCGGCTCCCTGGTCGCGGCCGGGCTGCCGCTGCTCACCGCCCTGATCGGCGTCGGCATCGGCGTCTCCTCGATCACCGCGCTCGCCGGCGCGCTCGAACTGGGCTCGACCACCTCGATCCTGGCCATGATGATCGGCCTCGCGGTCGGCATCGACTACGCCCTGTTCATCGTCTCCCGCTACCGCGCCGAACTCGCCGAGGGGCGCGAGCGCGAGGAGGCCGCCGGACGGGCGGTCGGCACGGCGGGCTCCGCGGTCGTCTTCGCGGGCCTCACGGTCGTCATCGCCCTGGTGGGCCTCGCGGTCGTCAACATCCCGATGCTCACCAAGATGGGCGTCGCGGCGGCCGGCACCGTCGCCATCGCGGTCCTGATCGCGCTCACGATGATCCCCGCGCTGCTCGGCTACGCCGGCCGCCGGGTCAAGCCGGCGGGCGCGAAGGGCAGGCTGCTCGGCCGCTCCCGCAAGGGCGAGCCGAAGCAGGACGCGCCGGCCGGCCCGCCGAAGGCCAACCTGGGCACCCGCTGGGCGAGCTTCGTCGTCCGCCGGCCCCTCGCCGTCCTGCTCCTGGGCGTCATCGGCCTCGGTGCCGCGGCGGTCCCCGCGGCCTCCCTGGAGCTGGGCCTGCCCGACGACGGCTCCCAGCCGACGTCCACGACCCAGCGCCGCGCCTACGACCTGCTCTCCGAGGGCTTCGGCCCCGGCTTCAACGGCCCGCTGATGGTCGTCGTGGACGCGAAGGGCAGCGACACGCCCAAGGACGCCTTCGACGACGTGGCGGGCGAGATCAAGGGCCTCGACGGCGTCGTGGCGGTGACCCCGCCCGCGCCCAACAAGGGCGGCGACACCGCGACGATCACCGTGATCCCGGACTCCAAGCCGTCCTCCGTGCAGACCGAGGACCTGGTGCACGCCATCCGTGACGCGGGCGGCGACGTCGAGGCGAAGACCGGTGCCGAGACCCTGGTCACCGGCGCGACGGCGATGAACATCGACGTCAGCGAGAAGCTCAACGACGCGCTGGTGCCGTACCTGGTCCTGGTCGTCGGCCTGGCCTTCCTCCTGCTGATCGTGGTCTTCCGCTCGGTCCTGGTCCCGCTGAAGGCGGCCCTCGGCTTCCTGCTCTCCGTCATGGCGGCGCTCGGCGCGGTCGTCGCGGTCTTCCAGTGGGGCTGGCTGTCCGGCCTGATGGGCGTCGAGGAGACCGGCCCGGTCATGTCGATGATGCCGATCTTCATGGTCGGCGTGGTCTTCGGCCTGGCCATGGACTACGAGGTCTTCCTGGTCACCCGCATGCGGGAGGCGTTCGTCCACGGCGAGAAGCCCCACCAGGCGGTCGTCACCGGCTTCAAGCACGGCGCACGGGTCGTCACCGCCGCCGCGGTGATCATGATGGCGGTCTTCGCGGGCTTCATCGGCTCCAGCGAGTCGATGGTCAAGATGATCGGCTTCGGCCTCGCGATCGCCGTGTTCTTCGACGCGTTCGTCGTCCGGATGGCCATCGTCCCGGCGGTCCTCGCGCTGCTCGGCAAGAAGGCCTGGTGGCTGCCGAAGTGGCTGGACCGCGCACTGCCCAACGTGGACGTCGAGGGCGAAGGCCTGCGCACGGCCGGCGAGCGGGGCTCCGACCCCGACGAGGACCGGGAGCTGGTGCGCGCCTGACCCGCCGCCGCTGAAAGGGGTACGGCGACAGACCAGCCGGTGAGGGCTTCCGTGGGGACGGGGCCGCCCTCACCGGCTTCCCCTGTTCAAGGGCCCCGCGACCGGCTCCGTAACCGGGTCGCCCGTGGGCCGCGGGTACCGCTACGGTGCCCACCATGACGACGACCGACGACGCCTCCGGCTCCGCCGCCCATCCCCGCTTCGCCGCCGCCCTGCGCGAACTCGGCCTCGGCGACCTGGCCGAGCGGGCGAGGCGCTTCCCGGAGGCCACCCGCACCGCCACCGAGGCCGCCGCCGCGATCGGGTGCGAGCTGAGCCAGATCTGCAAGTCGCTCATCTTCGCCGCGGACGGGGCCCCCGTCCTGGTCCTCATGGACGGCGCCTCCCGCGTCGACCTGGACCGGGTCCGCGAGGAACTCGGCGCCGAGAAGGTCACGCGGGCCAAGGCCGACGTCGTACGGGAGACCACCGGCTACGCGATCGGCGGGGTGCCGCCCTTCGGGCACCGGACCAGGACCCGGGTGCTGGCCGACCGGTCCCTGCTCGACCACGAGACCGTCTGGGCCGCCGCCGGGACCCCGTACGCCGTCTTCCCGATGGAGCCCAAGGAGCTCGTCGCCACCGCCGGCGCCACCCTCGTGGACGTGCGCGAGCGCTCGGCGTGACCCCACTGGTCACCGCCGCCGTGCTGCTCGCGGCGGTCACCCACGCCGGCTGGAACGCCATCGCCCACCGGATCACCGACAAGCTCACCGGCTTCGCGCTGATCTCCGGCGGCGGGATGCTCATCGGGCTCGCGCTGCTGCCGTTCACGGCCTTCCCGGCGGCCGGCGCGTGGCCGTACCTGCTGGTCTCCGCCGCCGTCCACATCGCCTACTACGCCCTGCTGATGCGGTCCTTCCGGCTGGGCGACTTCGGCCAGGCCTACCCGATCGCCCGCGGCAGCGCGCCGCTGCTGGTCACCGTCCTCGCCGCCGTCTTCGCCCACGAGGTGCCGGACGGCTGGGCCGCCGCGGGCATCCTGGTCTCCTGCGCGGGGCTGACCGGCGTCGCCCTGTGGGGGCTGCGCGGACGCCGGCCCGACTGGGCGGCCATCGGCGCCGCCCTGGCGACCGGCGTGACCATCGCGGCGTACACGGTCGTCGACGGCCTCGGCGTACGCGCCTCCGGGACCTCCCTCGGGTACATCGCCTGGCTGATGGCGGTGCAGGGGACGGTCCTGCCGGCGTACTTCCTGTACCGCCACCGCGCCGGGGCCCGGGCGCTGCTTGGGCCGCACGCCCGCCTCGGACTGCTCGGCGCGGCCCTGTCCGTCACCGCCTACGCCCTGGTCCTGTGGGCGCAGACCCGCGCCGAACTCGCCCCCATCGCCGCGCTGCGCGAGTCGTCCATCCTGGTCGGCGCCGCGATCGGGGCCGTCTTCTTCAAGGAGCGGTTCGGCGCGCCCCGGATCGCGGCGGCGGGCCTCCTCGTCGTCGGGATCGGGCTGATGCTGCGCACCGGATAGCCGGAACGGCCGGGGCGGCCGGAGTGGTGCGGACCGCCGTGGGGAGGCGCACCCTGGAAGGAGATGTTCCGGAGGTGATCGTCATGATGCACACCACAGTGGGATGGCACGTCGACATGGAGTTCATGGAGGACGACCAGCACACGCGGGCGGTCGCGATGGTGCGGCTCCCCGACGGTACCGAGGTCCGCGCGCACGGCCACGCCAGCCGCCACCGGGTCGACTCCCAGCAGCCACGGGTCGGCGAAGAGGTCGCGGGGGCACGCGCGTTGAACGAGCTGGCGATGCAGCTGCTCACCAAGGCGCACGACGAGATCGACGCGGCGTCGGGGCGGACCTCACACCCGATCCACGTCTGAGCCGCTCCCGCCGAGCGACGCGCGTACCGCCCGTACCAGCGCCTGCGCCCGCGGGTCCGCCGTCACCGTCTTGCGGAAGCCGTTGGTGACGTAGCCCAGCGCGATGCCGGCCTCCGGGTCGGCGAAGCCGAGGGAGCCGCCGCGGCCCGGGTGGCCGAAGGAGCCGGGCGACAGGAACGGGGACGCGCTGCCGTGCAGCATGTAGCCGAGGCCGAACCGGGTGCCCACGACCAGGATCCGGTCCGGCCCGGCGGACTCCTCGGCCCGGGCCAGCTCCATCGTCGCCCGGTCGAACAGCCGCACGCTCCGCGTCACGCCGTCGACCTCGCCGATCAGCGCCGCGTAGAAGCGGGCCAGACCGTCGGCCGTGGCGATGCCGTTGGCGGCCGGGAGCGAGGCGGCGCGGTACACGGGGTCGTTCTGGTCGGGGAACGGGGTGATCGCGGCGAAGGCGCGCCGGGTGAGGGAGTCCGGGTTCCCGTAGGCCTCGGTGACCGCGCGCTTGGGACGCAGCCGCGGGCCGTTCCCCGACGGCCCGGGCTCGTCGAGGCGCCCGACCCGTCCGGCCCGGCCCGCCGCCTCCTCCGCCTCGGGCAGCCCCACCCACAGGTCCAGGCCGAGAGGCCGGGCGATCTCGTCCGCGATCCACTGCCCGGCGCCCCGCCCGCCCGTCACCCGGCGGACCAGCTCGTCGAGGAGCCAGCCGTAGGTCAGCGCGTGGTAACCGTGATCGGTGCCCGGCTCCCACACGGGCGCCTGGGCGGCGACGGCCGCGGGGCCCCGAAGCGGGTCCAGGGCCTCCTCGGGGGTGAGCGGACGGTCCAGGACCGGCAGCCCGGCCCGGTGGTTCAGCACGTGCCGGACCAGCACCCGCTCCTTGCCGTGCGCCTTGAACTCCGGCCAGTACTCGCCCACCGGCGCGTCCAGGTCCAGCTCCCCGCGCCGGTGCAGCAGCAGCGGTACGGCGGCGGCGACGCCCTTGGTCGCCGAACGGACCACCTGGGCGGTGCCCCGGCGCCACGGCTCGGTGCCGGCCGTGCCGTCGACGTCCCTGGTGCCGCCCCACAGGTCGACGACCTTGCGCCCGTCCCGGTAGACGGCGACGGCCGCGCCGCGCTCGCCGAGCGCGGCGAAGTTCCGTACGAACGCGTCCCTCACCGGCTCGAAGCCCTCGGCCACCGTGCCGTGCACGTCCACGTCCGTGTCCACTTCGCTACGTCCCTTCCGGCCGCTGGTGACGGTGGATGCAACCGCCCCGGACCGTCCACCATTCCTCACCCGCCGGTCGCCACCGACCGCGGGTCGAAACCGAAGGGCAGCTCCAGGCGGTGGGCGCGCATCAGCGCGTCGTCCGACAGCAGCTGTGCCGTCGGACCGTCGGCGGCGATCACCCCGTCGCTGAGGATCAGGGCGCGGGGACACAGCTCCAGGGCGTAGGGCAGGTCGTGGGTGACCATCAGGACCGTGACGTCCAGGGAGCGCAGGATGTCGGCGAGTTCGCGGCGGGAGGCCGGGTCGAGGTTGGAGGAGGGTTCGTCCAGGACCAGGATCTCCGGCTCCATGGCGAGCACGGTCGCCACCGCCACCCGGCGCCGCTGGCCGAAGGAGAGGTGGTGCGGGGGCCGGTCCTTGAACTCCGCCATGCCGACCAGCGTGAGCGCCCGGTCGACGCAGGCCTCCAGCGCCGCGCCCTGCACCCCGGCCGCCGCCGGTCCGAACGCCACGTCCTCGCGCACGGTCGGCATGAAGAGCTGGTCGTCCGGGTCCTGGAAGACGATCCCGACCCGGCGCCGGATCTGAGCCATGTTCCGCTTGTCGACCGGCAGCCCGGCCACCGCGACCGTGCCCGTGCCGCCGGTCAGGATGCCGTTGAGGTGCAGGACGAGGGTGGTCTTGCCCGCGCCGTTGGGCCCGAGCAGCGCGACCCGCTCGCCGCGCGCGACGGAGAAGTCCACGCCGAACAGGGCCTGATGGCCGTCGGGGTAGGCGAAGGCGAGGCCGGAGACGTCGAGGGAGGCGGGCGCGCCGGTCACGGCGTCTGCTTCGGGGCCGGTCACGGAATCTGTCACTGGGTCGGTCACAGCACCCATCCCAGCAGACACACGACGAGCGCCGCACACGGGAGGGCCAGCGCGTACGACCACTGCGCCCGGTCCGCGGTCACCTCGTCGATGACCGGCATCGAACCGGCGTACCCGCGGCTGACCATGGCCAGGTGGACGCGTTCGCCGCGCTCGTAGGAGCGGATGAACAGC
The DNA here is from genome assembly GCF_040686295.1 of Streptomyces sp. NPDC085944. Lineage (NCBI taxonomy): Bacteria > Bacillati > Actinomycetota > Actinomycetes > Kitasatosporales > Streptomycetaceae > Streptomyces > Streptomyces sp. NPDC085944. The sequence goes on from NZ_JBFBJX010000025.1 coordinate 55,438, forward strand.
GCCCCCGCGGACTTGGCGAGCACGCCCCAGTGCCGTACGCCCTTGGCCTCGAAGCCCCGGGATTCCCGGGCGATCCGCATCCGCCGCATCTCGTCCGTGATGACGTCGCCGTAGCGGATCATGAACGACGCGATCTGCACCAGCAGCGGGGGCAGCTTCAGCCGCTGCAGCCCGAGGAGGAGGTCCCGCAGCTCGGTCGTGGCGGCGAGGATCACCGAGGCGGCGACGCCCAGGGTGCCCTTGGCCAGGACGTTCCAGGCGCCCCACAGGCCGCTGACGCTCAGGGACAGGCCGAGCACGTCGACCCGCTCGCCCTCCGCCACGAACGGCATGAGCACCGCGAACGCGACGAACGGCACCTCGATCAGCAGCCGTTTGAACAGGAAGCCGGACGGCACGCGCGCCGCGTACGCCACGGCCGCGAGCAGCAGCGCGTAGACGCCGAAGGCCCACATCGCCTCGCGCGGCGTCGACACCACGACGACCACGAAGGCGAAGGCGGCGGCGAGCTTGGTGTGCGACGGCAGCCCGTGCACGGGGGAATGGCCGTGCCGGTAGAGCCGATGAGCGTGGCCGGCGCCCATGTCAGACGGTCGTCTCGGTGCCGGCCGGGGAGGCGTCGTCGCTGCGGCGCCTGCGCACCGACCAGAACACGGCGCTGCCCGCGACGACGGTGACACCGACGCCGATCACGCCGGCGAGGCCGCCGGAGATCCGGGCGTCGGCAATGTCCTGGACGCCGTAGTCGGCGAGCGGGGAGTCGGCGGCCGCGTGCTCCTCGGCCTTCTCGTCGATGCCCTTGTCGGCGGCGACCTTCTCCAGGCCGTCCGGGTCGGCGGAGGCGTAGAAGCTGACGAAGCCGGCCAGGACCAGGGAGGCGACGAGGCCGGTGATCCACATCTTGCGGTGCGAGCGGGCGGCGACGGGGGCGGGCGCCGGGCCCGGGGCGCCGGGGGCGTCGACCAGTTCGCCGTTCACCCGCAGCTTGAGCCGCTGCTGCAGCCCGCGCGCCCCGTACACCAGGTCCGGGCGTACGGCGATGACGGCGCCGACGGTCAGCGCGGTGATCACGGCCTCGCCGATGCCGATCAGCACGTGGACGCCGATCATCGCGGTGGCGACCTTGCCGATGGAGACGTCCGTGGTGCCGCCGATCCAGTACAGGACCGTGAAGGCGAGGGCGGCGGCCGGGACGGAGACGAGCGCGGCGACGAAGGAGGCGACGGTGACCGAGCGCCGGGTGCGCGGCAGGACCTTCACCAGGCCCCGGAAGAGGGCGTAGGCGACGACCGTGGTGACGATCGCCATGTCGGTGATGTTGACGCCGAGCGCGGTCAGGCCGCCGTCGGCGAAGAGGATGCCCTGCATGAGCAGGACGACGGAGACGCACAACACGCCCGTGAAGGGCCCGACCAGGATGGCCGCGAGGGCGCCGCCGAGCAGATGTCCGCTGGTCCCGGCCGCGACCGGGAAGTTCAGCATCTGCACCGCGAAGATGAATGCCGCGACCAGCCCCGCCAGGGGCGCCGTCCGCTCTCCCCCACTCTCGGCTGCGCTCGAGCGGGAGGTGCCCCCCTGCTCGCGGCGCGCGCCGCGCAGGCTGACCGCGATGGCGCCCGCGGCGACGACCCCGGTCACGGCGGAGGTCGGGGCGTTGATGAATCCGTCGGGTACATGCACGGTTCGATGATAGAGACCTGTTGCAACTCGTTCGCAAGAGCGAGGTAAAGGCTGACCTCACATGTGATGTTCGGCTCATCGGGGCGTGAGCCGGGAAATATGGGACATTGGAGTGGAGGTGGAACCACAGCTTCACCACAGGTGGCAGAGCGTAAGGGGCGACCCCATGTCCGTAGTCGAACAGTACGCACAAGCCCACATCCTGACGGACGCGGACCGCCCCGACCAGGACGACGGCGGAGCGATACCCGTCGTGCTGCGCTACGACCCCGAGCGCGACCCCTCGACGGTGTGCGTCGCCCTGCCCGCCAGGGACGGCCGGGCGTCCCGCTCCCGCGAGTGGACCTTTCCCCGCGCGCTGCTGGAGCAGGGCCTGCGCGCGCCCGCCGGGAGCGGCGAGGTGCGGGTGTGGCCGTGCGGACGGGTGCAGGCCGTGGTCGAGTTCCACTCGCCGCAGGGCTGCTCGGTGGTCCAGTTCGAGAACAAGGCACTCATCCGCTTCCTGCGCCGCACCCACCAGGCGGCCCCTGCCGCACAGCCGGTGGCCCACTGAACCCCGGGCGGGTCAGCCGCCCGCCTTGAGCAGCGCCGCGACGATCGGTCCGGCCGTGTCGCCGCCGTGCCCGCCCTGCTGGACCACGCCCGCCGCGGCGAGGTCGCCCCGGTACGCCGTGAACCACCCGTTGGGCTTCTCCTGCCCGTCGACCTCCGCCGACCCGGTCTTGGCGCCGGCGTCACCGCCCACCCCGGCCATCGCCTCCGCCGCGGTGCCGTACGCCGCCGTGTAGGACATCAGCTCGCGCAGCGCGGCGAGGGTGCTGCCCGACATCGTGCGCGAGGCGGTGGCGAGCCTGCGCCCGTCGACCGACGGGGCGACCAGGTACGGCTGGTGGAAGCTGCCCGACTTCACGGTCGCCGACACCGACGCCATGTTCAGCGGGTTCATCCGCACGCCGCCCTGGCCGATGAGGGAGGCCGCCATCTGGGCCTTGCTCTGCACCGGCACCCGGCCGTCGAAGGTGGACACGCCGACCGACCAGTTGTTCATGGACAGGCCGAAGACCTCCTTGGCCTGCCGGGTCAGGTCGTCGTCCTTCAACTCGGGGGCCCGGCTGATGAAGGCGGTGTTGCAGGAACGGGCGAAGCTCGCCTTGAAGGTGCCGTCCTTGATCTCGAACTTGTCGTCGTTCTGGAACTTCCAGCCGCCGTAGGTGAAGTACTTGGGGCACGGGTGCTTCTCGTTCACCGACGCCAGGTCCTTCTCGAGCAGCATCGAGGCGGTGACGACCTTCATGGTGGAGCCGGGGGCGAGCGAGCCCAGGAAGGCGGTGTTGAAGCCGTGCCCGCCGTTGGCGACCGCGAGGATCTCGCCGGTGGAGGCGCGCATCAGCACCACTGACGCCCCCTTCTTGCCGTCCACCTGCTGCTCGGCGGCGGCCTGGAGCGCGGGGTCGAGTGTCGTCCTCAGCGTGCCGGGGGTGCCCTTGCTCAGCTCCAGCAGCGTCTTGTCGGCGACCTCGCCGGCCCCGGACTCCTGCGCGCCCTTCCCGTCACCGGCCTTCTCGCCGCGCACCACGCGCAGTTCGATGCCCGGGGTGCCGCCGGCCTTCTTGCCGTACTTGTCGCGCAGGCCGTCCAGGACGGTGCCGAGGGACGGGTACTTCGCGGCGGTGATCTCCCCGCCGTCCCGGTCCAGCGCCTTCACCGGCGGGTCACCGGCCTTGCCGGTGACCAGCCGGTCGCCGTCCCGCAGTTGTGGGTGGACGACGGAGGCGTGCCAGTCGACGCGGGGTTCGCCGTCGCCGGCCCGGCGCACGACGGTCAGCGCGCTGTCGTACGCCAGCGGTTCGGACGTCTTCTCGTAGGCGACGGTGGCCTTCACGGAGAACGGGACCTTCGCCCCGGCCGGGGTGCCCGCGGTGAAGGTGGCGTCCTTGACGTGGGCGTCCTTGGCGTACCCGGTGAGCAGGGCCTTCGCGGCCTCGGCGTCGTCGGTCGCGGCGGCCGCCCCGGCCACGTCGCCCTGCTGCCAGGCGGTCAGGAACCGCTGGGCCGCCGAGGCGACCTCGGCCGCCGTCGGCGGACCCGACTTCACCTTCTCGGCGGCCGCCGCCGACTTCGTCCGTGCGGAGTCCTCGCCGCCCGCGTCGCCGCCGTACACCGCGTAGGCACCGAAGCCGGCACCGGCCACGACGACCGCGGCCACGCTGCCGATCACGGCGGGTTTCGTCCTGCGCCGCTCGGCGGCGGCCCTTCTGCTGCCCACGGTGTCCCGTTCCTCGGTGCCTCGACGACTACGGTGCCTTCAGTGACGTGCGTGCCTGGGGTGCCGGTTCCGGCAACGGCGACCACAGTAGGGCCACCCATGGCCACGGGTCCGCGTCAGCCGCCCACTCGGAGCACGTCCGCGACGATCGGCCCCGCCGCGTCGCCGCCGTGGCCACCCCCCTGGACCATGGCCGCCGCCGCGACGTCGTCGCGGAAGCCGGTGAACCAGGAGTCCGAGACCTCGTGCCCGTCGACCTCGGCCGACCCGGTCTTGGCGCCGATGTCGCCGTGGAGCCCGGACATGGCGTTCACCGCGGTGCCCTGCGTTGCGGTGAGCCGCATCATCTGCTTGAGCTGGGAGGCCGTGCTCTTCGGCAGCCCCTTGGCGGTGGCCGGCTTCCGGCCGTCCAGGTCGAACGGCACCAGGTAGGGCTGGCGGAACTCGCCGGTGATGGCGGTCGCGGTGACCGAGGCCATGTTCAGCGGGTTCATCTGGACCTTGCCCTGCCCGATCGCGTTGGCCGCGCGGTCCGGCCCCGGGGAGGCGGGAACGCTGCCGTCGAAGGAGGCGATGCCCGTCTGCCAGTTGTCCTGTCCGAGCCCGAAGCGCTCCTGGGCCTCCTCGGTGAGCGAGGAGTCGGTGACCTCGTCGATGAGTTTGATGAAGCCGGTGTTGCAGGAGCGCATGAAGGTGTTGGCGAGGGTGGCGCTCTCGTTGGGCTTCATGGTGGTGAGGTTGTGGAAGGTCTGGCTCTTCCAGACCGCCGTCTCCGGGCAGGGCGCCGGGCCGTTCATGTCGGTCACGCCGTTGTCGATGAGCATGGCGGCGGTGATGATCTTCATGGTGGAGCCGGGTGCGACGGTGCCCTGGAAGGCCGCGTTGAACCCGTCCGCGCGGTTGTTCGCCACGGCCAGCACTTCTCCGGTGCTCGGCTTCACGGCGACCACGGAGGACTTGTCGTAGCGCTTCACCGCCTTCTCGGCCGCCGCCTGCACGCTCGCGCTGAGCGTTGTCCTGAGCTTGCCGGGCCTGCCCTCGGTCAGTGTCAGCAGCGGGGTGTCCGGCGCCTGCGTGGCCGTGTGCCGGACCGCAAGCTCGACGCCGGGGGTGCCGCCGGCCTGGTCGCCGTACTTCTCCCGGAGTTTGGCGAGGACCGGCCCGAGCGAGGGATACTTCTCCTTGCTCAGCACGGTGCCGTTGCGGCCGACGGCCTGGATCTGCGGGGTCGCCGACTCCGCGGTGACCAGGGTGTCCCCGTCCTTCAGGTCCGGGTGGACGACGGAGGGCTTCCAGTCCACCAGCGCCCGCCCGGTGGTCTCCCCGCGCACCACGGTCAGCGTGCTCTTGTAGTCGATCGGTTTGGTCGTCCCCTCGTACGCCACCTGCGCCTTCACGGTGAACGGCACGGAGGTGCCGGCCGCCGTGCCCGGCGTGATCTCGACGCCGGTGATGTGCGCGTCCTCGCCGTAGGCGGTCAGCAGGGTCCCGGCGACGGAGGCGTTGTTCGTGTACGACGCGGCGGTCGTCGCGTCGCCCTTCTCCCAGGCCGCGAAGAACTTCTCGCTGGTCTGAGCGACCTCGTCCTTGCCCGGCGGACCGCTCTTGGTCTCCGACCCGGACGGCCCCCCGTCCCCGTCCAGCGCCGACACCACGTTGTAGGCGCCGTACCCGGCACCCCCCACCATCACGGCGAACACCCCGCCTATGACGGCGACCTTGACCCCCCTGCCCATCGGCAGCCCCCTCCCCGTCGGACCTTCCGCCGCTTTCTTGAACGCGTTCAGAAGTAGTTGTAGGGGCACTCTATGCGCAGGGGGTGACCAGCGGTACGGCTGTTTCCGATTGGTGGCCTAAAGGAGACCCGGGGGCGCCTCGGATCGCCTCAAGGTGCGATGTGTACGTGTACGTGTGCGTACACGGGTAGAGTGAGAGGTCTGGATGCAGCCTTGTTCCAGGAAGGGGCAGAGCATGTCAGATGCCACCATTCGCGCACGGTCCGAGACCCGTGACCGACTTGCCTCCGTCGCCGAAGCCGAGGGGATGAGCCTGCGTGCCTGGCTGGATCAGCTCGCGGAGACGGTCAGGACTCCGGCCGAGCGGGCCGAGGAAGCCGAGCGTACGCGGCAGATCCTCCAGGAGTGGACCGGATACGATCCTGCCGTGCCAGACGCCGAGGCGGATGCGATCCTCGCTCGCCGTATCGCGGAGGCCGCAGTCGCGTGAACGATCTGCACATCGTGCTGGACACCGGCGCGCTGGTTTCCCTGCGAGGCAACCCGTTGGTGTCCCGCTTGGTCTACCAGGCCACCAGCAGCCCCGGGACCCGCTTGTACGCGGCGGCGTGCGCGCTGGTGGAGGCGGACCGGACATATCCGGGGCTGGCTGAGCACGTCGCACAGCTTCCGGCAGTTGACATCCTCCCCCTGGACCTGAGTGCTGTGCTGAGCCTGTCGGGCAGGGAGGGGTGGGGACTCCCGCACACGCAGCATGTCGCCCAGCCGTCGGAGGAGCGCCCGCACGGCGCTGTTGTAGCGACCGTCAGCCCAGAGGTCTGGAAAGGGCGCCCGGTGCGGTTGCTGTCCCTCGCCTCGGACGAATGATCGGCCGGGTGGCCGCTTCTCATACCCGCTCGGCGGTCACCGGCTCATGCTCCGGGTCGCCCGAATCCCTGCCACGGCTGCGGCGACACAGACGCTGAAGGCGGATCTCGACCATGCCGACCTCGCCCGGCGGCCCGTGGAAGCCCGCGTGCCCGACGACGAGACCCCTGTCGCCCACGACCGCTTGCCGCACCATCCACGGCGCGCGTCCGGGGTCGGCGGTCATCTGATCGAGCCGGAACCGCCACAGCCACCGTGCTGCGTCGGTCACGAAACACTCGGTCAGCCAAACCCCGGCCACCCTCCCGGCTTCAGGCAGGTCACCGTCGAGCAGAGCGGACATCGCCCCGCCCGACAGTTCGACGAAACGTACACACTCCGGGCTCCATGTGATCGGTCCCCGGTCGTCGGCTTCATCTGCCACCTGCGCAGGCTCGCCGGCTCACCCAAGGGACGTCCAACGATTTCGAGGCACCCGTAAACCTTCCTGGTCACAGCATTAGACCCACGTGTCCAGCCACATCCGGGCCCGCCACTCCTCCATCGGGATCGCCGTGCCGGTGTACAGGGGCCAGAAGTAGATGAAGTTCCACGCGATGAGCAGCACCAGGACGCCCGCTCCCGTCGCGCCCGCCACCCGGCGGGTGTCCGTGCAGCCCGGGCGGCCGATGATCGCCCCCAGGAGCATCGCCACCGCCAGGCACAAGAACGGGACGAAGACGACGGCGTAGAAGACGAAGATCGTGCGCTCCTGGTACAGGAACCAGGGGAGGTAGCCGGCGGCCACGCCGCAGGCGATCGCGCCCGCGCGCCAGTCCCGGCGGAAGAACCAGCGCCACAGGACGTACAGCAGGGCGAAGCAGCCCACCCACCACAGGAGCGGCGTGCCCAGGGCCAGGACCTCGCGGGCGCACTTCTCGCCCGCGTCGACCGGGCAGCCGTCCGAGCCCGCCGAGGGGGACTCGTAGAAGTAGGAGACCGGGCGGCCCATGACGATCCAGCTCCACGGGTTGGACTGGTACGTGTGGGGCGAGGTGAGGTGGGTGTGGAACTCCAGGACCTGGGTCTCGTAGTGCCACAGGCTGCGCCACCAGTCGGGGAAGAGCCACGACCAGGAGCTGTTCGCGCCGTCCTTGGCCGCCCAGTCGCGGTAGTAGCCGCCGGTGCCGTCGGAGGGGGAGAGGATCCAGCCGAGCCAGGAGAGGAGGTACGTCGCAAGGGCCACCGGGATCGTGGAGAGGAAGGCCCAGCCCAGGTCGTGGCGGAGTACGGCGCGGTAGGGGTGGTGGGCGCCGGCCACGCGGCGGGAGCCTACGTCCCACAGGACGGCCATCACGCAGAAGGCCGCCATGATGTACAGGCCGTTCCACTTCGTGGCCGTCGCCAGGCCCAGCATCAGGCCCGCCGCCAGACGCCAGGGGCGCCACCCGAGGCGGAGGGTCTTTGCGACGTGAGGGTCGGGGCGGACGCGGCCGTCGTCGTCCACCGGGAGCGCGGCGGCGAGTCTCGCCCGGGCCTTGTCGCGGTCGACGACCAGGCAGCCGAAGGCGGCCAGTACGAAGAACATCAGCACGCTGTCCAGCAGCGCGGTGCGGCTCATCACGAAGTGCAGGCCGTCCAGCGCCATCAGGGCGCCCGCCAGGCAGCCGAGGAACGTCGAGCGGAACAGCCGCCGCCCGATCCGGCACAGCAGCAGCACCGACAGGGTGCCGAGCAGCGCCGTCATGAAGCGCCAGCCGAACGGGTCGAAGCCGAACAGCAGCTCGCCGAGGCCGATGACGTACTTGCCGACCGGCGGGTGCACGACGTAGGCCGCGTCGGCCGGGATCGGGACGTCGCCGCCCGAGTTCAGGATCAGGTCGTTGGCGTTCTTGTCCCAGTTGACCTCGAAACCGCGGTGGATCAGCGCCCAGGCGTCCTTGGCGTAGTACGTCTCGTCGAATATCACCGCCTTCGGGCTGCCCAGGTTCCAGAACCGCAGCACCCCCGCGAGCAGCGCCACCAGCAGCGGGCCGCCCCACGCCGACCAGCGGACGATCCGCCCGGTGAACGGCTTCGACAGGCCCAGGAACGCCCACAGGCGCGGACTCGGGCTCGTGTACGGCGGCACCAGCCGGTCGCGGACGTCGTCGGCCGCGGCCGACGCCGGGTAGCCGAAGCGGCGCAGCCGCTGCTGCCAGGTGGGCCGCTCGTCGTGCGGGGCCTGGCCCTGCCGGGTGTCCGTGGAGGACGCGGTACTGGTCACCGCGCCATCGTAGGGAACCGTGCTGTGCGCGTCCCGCGCATGGGCCTCCCGGGCGCGGATACGTTCCCCTTCCGGGAAGAGCGGCCGGGGGGACTGGGAGGATGGGGGCGTGACTGGAACCCTTGTACTCGCGGGCACTCCCATCGGCGACGTCCAGGACGCCCCGCCCCGGCTCGCCGCGGAACTGGCCGGTGCGGACGTCGTCGCCGCCGAGGACACCCGGCGGCTGCGCCGGCTCACCCAGGCGCTCGGCGTCGCCCCCGCGGGGCGCGTCGTGTCGTACTTCGAGGGCAACGAGTCCGCCCGTACGCCCGAGCTGGTGGAGGAGCTGGCCGGCGGGGCGCGGGTGCTGCTGGTCACCGACGCCGGGATGCCGTCCGTGTCCGACCCCGGGTACCGGCTGGTCGCCGCCGCCGTCGAGCGCGGGGTGCGCGTCACCGCCGTCCCCGGTCCGTCCGCCGTGCTGACCGCGCTCGCCCTGTCGGGGCTGCCGGTCGACCGGTTCTGCTTCGAGGGCTTCCTGCCCCGCAAGGCCGGCGAGCGGCTGACCCGGCTGCGCGAGGTCGCCGGGGAGCGCCGGACCCTCGTCTACTTCGAGGCCCCGCACCGCCTCGACGACACCCTCGCCGCTATGGCCGAGGTCTTCGGCGCCGACCGGCGGGCCGCCGTCTGCCGGGAGCTGACCAAGACGTACGAGGAGGTCAGGCGCGGCGGGCTGGGCGAGCTGGCCGAGTGGGCCGGCGAAGGGGTGCGGGGCGAGATCACCGTCGTCGTCGAGGGGGCGCCGGCCAAGGGGGCCGAGGAGGTGGACGCCGGGGAGCTGGTGCGCCGGGTGCGGGTGCGTGAGGAGGCGGGGGAGCGGCGCAAGGAGGCCATCGCGGCGGTGGCCGCCCAGGCGGGCGTGCCCAAGCGGGAGGTGTTCGACGCGGTCGTGGCGGCCAAGAACGCGGAGAAGGACGCGTAGGGGGACGCAGAGACGGACGCGGAGAAGAACGCGGGGATTTGAAGGGCTTCGCTTGACCCTGGGTGCCGTGCCCTTGACCCACCGCTGACCTTGCGGGGGCTCCCGCCAAGGGCAGCCCAAAACGGCCCAAATACTCGGCCTTGCCTGGTGCTTTCCGGCCTGTGGAGGAGTCCACTGGACGAAGGAACGGAACGAACCGAAGGAGCCGGGATGAGCATGAGGGAGAGCGGCGTGCGGACCGGAGTGCGTGCCGGTGCCACCGCCGTCGTCCACGAGTCGTACTCCTTCGCCTGCATGCGCTGCGGGCACGGCTGGGAACAGTCGTTCGAGATAGAGCACCACACGGACGCCGACGGCCGCGAGTTCGTGCTCTACGTCGTGGACGGCCGCGTCGTGCCCTCCCCGCTGACCCGTCCGACCTGCGCCACCTGCGGCAACCACGTCGTACGGATCATGCGCCCGGGGCGGGTCGCCTCGGTGCGCGGCACCGAGTACCGGACCCGCCGGGTGCCGCCGGCCGGCCCGCTGGAGGTGCCCGTGGTGCCGCCGTCGCCGGAGGTGCCCGAGCAGCCCGGGCCGGGGGCGCCGGGGCTCGACGCCGGACACCGGCAGCGGCACCTGACCGACCTCCTGCACGCTCTCCGCCCCCGCCGCAGGGCGAGCTAGCCGGCCTTCCGGGGGCGCGCGGGAGCTTTCGTAGGATCGAGGCATGCCTTCGAACGCCTCGGGCCGGTCCGACAAGGACGCCGCGCCCCCGCTCCCCGAGCCCCTCCGGGTGCCGGTCGCCGACTCGCACACCCACCTCGACATGCAGTCCGGCACGGTGGACGAGGCGCTCGCCAAGGCCGCGTCCGTCGGCGTCACGACCGTCGTCCAGGTCGGCTGCGACCTCGCCGGGTCCCGCTGGGCCGCCGAGACCGCGGCGGCCCACGACGCCGTCCACGCCGCCGTCGCCCTGCACCCGAACGAGGCGCCGCGCATCGTGCACGGGGACCCCGACGGCTGGTCCCGGCAGGGGGCGCGGCAGCCCGGCGGGGACGCGGCGCTCGACGAGGCGCTGGCCGAGATCGACCGGCTCGCGGCACTCCCGCAGGTCAAGGGCGTCGGCGAGACGGGCCTTGACTACTTCCGCACCGGCCCCGAGGGCAAGGAGGCCCAGGAGCGCTCCTTCCGCGCCCACATCGAGATCGCCAAGCGGCACGGCAAGGCCCTCGTCATCCACGACCGCGACGCCCACGCCGACGTGCTGCGCGTCCTCAAGGAGGAGGGCGCCCCCGAGCGCACCGTCTTCCACTGCTACTCCGGTGACGCCGAGATGGCCGAGGTCTGCGCCCGCGCCGGGTACTACATGTCCTTCGCCGGCAACGTCACCTTCAAGAACGCCCAGAACCTGCGCGACGCCCTCGCCGTGGCCCCGGCGGAGCTGGTCCTGGTGGAGACCGACGCGCCCTTCCTGACGCCGGTGCCCTACCGGGGGCGGCCGAACGCGCCCTACCTGGTGCCGGTCACGGTGCGTGCCATGGCGGACGTACGGGGCGTCGGCGAGGACGCCCTGGCCACCGCTCTCGCCGCCAACACGGCCCGCGCCTTCGGCTACTGACACGCTGGGTGGTCGCGTCGCTTGGGAGAGTGACCGGCGCTCCGCTAGGTTCTGGGGGCCCGATCGGGACCCTGGAGCGTGTGGGCGTGAGCAGAACGCAGTTCGAGCCGGCAGAGGCGTACGAGGCGTACGAGGGCTACGAGGCCCACGAGTACCTCGCACCGTACGACGTGCACAGCGCGCCGACCCTGCCGTACGGGTACGGCGACCCGTACCGGCCCGCGCCCGCGGTGCCCCGGCAGGGCACCGCACCGCAGGGCCGGCCGGTGAGCGCGCCGGGCGACGGGCGCGCCGGGCGCCGGCGGCGGGCCCGGTGCGCGGGGCGCGCGGACACCTCCCTGCGCAGGCTGCTGCCGCGGGCGCTGGTCGTGGCCTTCCTCGCGGGCGGCACCACCGCTTTCGTCGCCAAGGACAAGGCCGTCGAGCTGACCGTCGACGGCACCCCGCGCACCCTGCACACCTTCGCCGACGACGTGACCGAACTGCTCGCCGAGGAAGGCGTCCAGGTGGGCGCCCACGACGTCATCGCCCCCGCCCGCGGCACCCCGCTGACCAGCGGCGAGGACATCACCGTCCGCTACGGGCGTCCCCTGCTGCTCACCCTCGACGGCCACCGGCGCCAGGTGTGGACGACCGCGGAGACGGTGGAGGGGGCGCTGCGGGAGCTCGGTGTACGGACCCAGGGCGCGTACGTGTCCACCGAGCGCGCCCGGCGCATCGGCCGCGGGGGTCTCGCTCTGGTGGTGCGCACCGAGCGGGTGGTGACCGTCATGGCGGACGGCCGGACCCGCACCGTCCGCACCAACGCCGCGACCGTCCGCGAGGTCGTCGAGGAGGCCGGCGTCACCCTGCGCGGCGAGGACACCACCTCCGTCCCGGGGACCGCCTTCCCGCGTGACGGGCAGACCGTCACGGTGCTGCGGATCACCGGGTCCCGGGAGGTCCGCGAGGACCCGATCCCCTTCGACGAGCGACGGGACGAGGACGCCACCCTCTACCGGGGCACCGAGGTCGTCCAGCAGGCGGGCCGGCCCGGACTGCGCCGCACCACCTACGCCCTGCGCACCGTCAACGGCGTCCGCCAGAAGCCGCGCCGCCTGCGCACCGAGGTGGTGCGCGAGCCCACCCCGCGGATCGTGCGGGTCGGCACCCGGCCCCGGCCGACCTCCGTGCACGGCGCCGACAGCCTGAACTGGCAGGCCCTGGCCGCCTGCGAGTCCGGCGGCCGTCCGGACGCCGTCGACCCGTCGGGGACGTACGGCGGCCTCTACCAGTTCGACACCGGCACCTGGCACGACCTCGGCGGCGAGGGCCGCCCCCAGGACGCGTCGGCCGCGGAGCAGACGTACCGGGCGCAGAAGCTGTACGTACGCAACGGCGCCGCCGCCTGGCCGCACTGCGCCGCCCGGCTGCGGGGGTGAGGCCACCCGTGGGGTCCGGCTGCGGGGGTGCTGGGTCGTCCGTGAGGTCTGGCTGCGGGGGTGCGGGGTCGTCCGTGGGGCCCGGCCTGCTTGGGTGAGGTCACCTGTGGGGCCCGGCCTGCTTGGGTGAGGTCACCTGTGGGGCCCGGCCTGCTTGGGTGAGGTCACCTGTGGGGCCCGGCCTGCTTGGGTGAGGCCACCCGC
>NZ_JBFBJX010000025.1:68516-77871 GCF_040686295.1 Streptomyces sp. NPDC085944
ATGTGGGGCCCGGCCTGCTTGGGTGAGGCCACCCGCGATGCTCGGCTGCTTGGGTGAGGCCACGCCTGGGGTCCGGCTGCGGGGGTGCGGGGTCGTCCGTGGGGTCCGGCTGTGGGCTGAGGTCGTCCGTGGGGCACGGTTGCGTGGGCGAGGCCGCGTCCGAGCCCGGCCACGCGGCCGTGGCTTTTCGTGGTGTGCGCCCGCGCGGGTGAGGGCTCCCGGTTCCGGCTGCGGGTGCGGGGCCGTCCGTGGCGCCCCGGCTGTGGGCAGGAGGCCCACGCGCCCCCGGCTACCCTTGCGGGGTGAGCAGCCCCACCCCCGACGCCCTCCTGGGCCCCGCCGACGTCCGTGAACTCGCGGCCGCCCTCGGCGTACGCCCCACCAAGCAGCGCGGCCAGAACTTCGTCATCGACGCGAACACGGTCCGCCGTATCGTCCGCACCGCCGAGGTACGCCCCGACGACGTGGTGGTCGAGGTGGGACCGGGTCTCGGCTCGCTCACCCTGGCCCTCCTGGAGGCCGCCGACCGGGTCACCGCCGTCGAGATCGACGACGTACTCGCCGGCGCCCTGCCCGCCACGGTCGCCGCCCGCATGCCGGAGCGCGCCGGCCGGTTCGCGCTCGTGCACTCCGACGCGATGCACGTGACCGGGCTGCCCGGCCCGGCCCCGACCGCGCTGGTCGCGAACCTCCCCTACAACGTCGCCGTGCCCGTCCTCCTCCACATGCTCGACACCTTCCCGAGCATCGAGCGGACCCTCGTCATGGTGCAGGCCGAGGTCGCCGACCGGCTCGCCGCCGGCCCCGGGTCGAAGGTGTACGGCGTCCCGTCGGTGAAGGCCAACTGGTACGCCGAGGTGAAGCGGGCCGGGTCCATCGGCCGCAACGTCTTCTGGCCCGCGCCGAACGTCGACAGCGGCCTCGTGTCACTCGTCCGGCGGACCGAGCCGCTGAAGACCACCGCGTCCAAGGCCGAGGTCTTCGCCGTCGTCGACGCCGCGTTCGCCCAGCGCCGCAAGACCCTGCGGGCCGCGCTGGCCGGGTGGGCGGGGTCGGCCGCCGCCGCCGAGGCCGCCCTCGTCGGCGCGGGCGTGTCGCCGCAGGCGCGCGGAGAGGCGCTGACCGTGGAAGAGTTCGCGCGTATCGCCGAGCACAAGCAGTAGGCAGTGGGGAGTGACGAGCAAGTGAGCGTGACGGTCCGCGTTCCCGCCAAGGTCAACGTCCAGCTCGCGGTCGGCGCCGCCCGCCCCGACGGCTTCCACGACCTCGCCAACGTCTTCCTCGCCGTCTCCCTGTACGACGAGATCACCGCGACCCCGGCCGCCGACGGGCTCCGCGTCACCTGCGAGGGGCCGGACGCGGACCAGGTCCCGCTGGACCGCACCAACCTCGCCGCCCGCGCGGCCCTCGCCCTCGCGGAACGGTACGGCCGCGCACCCGACGTCCACCTCCACATCGCCAAGGACATTCCCGTCGCCGGGGGCATGGCGGGCGGCAGCGCCGACGGCGCGGGTGCGCTGCTGGCCTGCGACGCGCTGTGGGGCACCGGCTCCTCCCGCGAGGAGCTGCTGGACATCTGCGCCGAGCTGGGCAGCGACGTGCCGTTCAGCCTGGTCGGCGGGGCCGCGCTGGGCACGGGCCGGGGGGAACGGCTGACGGAGCTGGAGGTGGGGGCCGACTTCCACTGGGTGTTCGCGCTCGCCGCCCGGGGGCTGTCGACGCCGGCCGTCTTCCGGGAGTTCGACCGGCTCGGGGAGGGCCTGGACATTCCGGAGCCGGTCGCCGACCAGGCGGTGCTCGACGCCCTCGCCAAGGGCGACCCGGCCGCGCTCGCCGTCGCCGTCTCCAACGACCTCCAGCCGGCCGCGCTCTCCCTCTTCCCCGAGCTGTCCGACACCCTCGCGGCGGGCCGGGCGGCGGGCGCACTGGCGGCCGTCGTCTCGGGCTCGGGCCCGACCACGGCCTTCCTCGCGACCGACGCCAGGTCCGCCTCCGACATCGCGGGTGTGCTGCGGGCGTCGGGGACGTGCCGGGACGTGCGTACGGCGTCCGGGGCGGTGCCGGGGGCGACCGTCCTGGACTGAGGCCCGCGGCGGCCGGACTACCCTGGAGGGTCGAGCTATCCCCCAGGCAGGAGAGAAATGGCCGTCAATCTGGTCAATGTCGAGAACGTCAGCAAGGTGTACGGCACCCGTGCCCTCCTCGACGGCGTGTCCCTCGGCGTCTCAGAAGGGGACCGCATCGGCGTCGTCGGGCGCAACGGTGACGGCAAGACGACCATGATCCGGATGCTGGCCAGGCTGGAGGAGCCCGACACCGGGCGGGTCACCCACTCCGGCGGACTGCGGCTCGGCGTGCTCACCCAGCACGACTCCCTCGACCCCGCCGCCACCGTCCGGCACGAGGTCATCGGCGACATGGCCGACCACGAGTGGGCGGGCAGCGCCAAGATCCGGGACGTGCTGACCGGGCTGTTCGGCGGGCTGGACATGCCGGGGTTCCCGCAGGGGCTCGACACCGTGATCGGTCCGCTCTCCGGTGGTGAGCGGCGCCGGATCGCGCTGGCCAAGCTGCTCATCGAGGAGCAGGACCTCGTCGTCCTCGACGAGCCCACCAACCACCTCGACGTCGAGGGCATCGCCTGGCTCGCCCGGCATCTGCGCGAGCGGCGCTCCGCGCTCGTCTGCGTCACCCACGACCGGTGGTTCCTCGACCAGGTCTGCACCCGCATGTGGGACGTGCAGCGCGGCGACGTCTACGAGTACGAGGGCGGCTACTCCGACTACGTCTTCGCCCGCGCCGAGCGCGAGCGCATCGCCGCCACCGAGGAGACCAAGCGGCAGAACCTGGTCCGCAAGGAGCTGGCCTGGCTGCGGCGCGGCGCGCCCGCCCGTACCTCCAAGCCCCGCTTCCGCGTCGAGGCCGCCAACGAGCTGATCGCCGACGTGCCGCCGCCCCGCGACAGCAGCGAGCTGATGAAGTTCGCCTCCTCCCGGCTCGGCAAGACCGTGTTCGACCTGGAGGACGTCACCGTCCAGGCCGGTCCCAAGGTGCTGCTCAAGCACGTCACCTGGCAGCTCGGCCCCGGCGACCGCATCGGCCTGGTCGGTGTCAACGGCGCCGGCAAGACCTCCCTGCTGCGCGCCATGGCCGAGGCCGCCCGCAGCGAGGGCGAGCGGCAGCCGGCGGGCGGGCAGGTGCGGGTCGGCAAGACCGTCAAGCTGGCGTACCTGTCGCAGGAGGTCGCCGAGCTCGACCCCACCTGGCGGGTGCTGGAGGCCGTGCAGCGCGTCCGGGAGCGCGTCGACCTCGGCAAGGGCCGGGAGATGACCGCCGGGCAGCTGTGCGAGACCTTCGGGTTCGGCAAGGAGAAGCAGTGGACGCCGGTCGGGGACCTGTCCGGCGGTGAGCGGCGGCGGCTGCAGCTGCTGCGGCTGCTGATGGACGAGCCCAACGTCCTCTTCCTCGACGAGCCCACCAACGACCTCGACATCGAGACCCTGACCCAGCTCGAGGACGTCCTCGACGGCTGGCCCGGCTCGATGATCGTCATCTCCCACGACCGGTTCTTCGTCGAGCGCACCACCGACCGCGTCTTCGCCCTCCTCGGTGACGGCGCGCTGCGCATGCTGCCGCGCGGCATCGACGAGTACCTGGAGCGGCGCCGGCGCATGGAGGAGGCCGCCGCCTCCAGCGCCCCGGCCGTGGCGGCCAAGCCCGCCGCCGCCGTGCCCGAGAAGAGCGCCGCCGACGTGCGCGCCGCCAAGAAGGAACTCCAGAAGATCGAGCGGCAGCTGGACAAGGTCTCCGAGAAGGAGACCAAGCTGCACGCCCAGATCGCCGAGAACGCCACGGACTTCGCGAAGGTGGCCGAACTGGACGCCGAGCTGCGCGAGCTGGCGGGGCAGCGCGACGAGCTGGAGATGCGCTGGCTGGAACTGGCCGAGGACGCCTGAGCCTCCTGCGTGCGGGGGGCGCGGGGGGTGTAAAGGCGGCGTGAAGGCGCGTAACAGAGGCATCACGGGCCGGTCCGCCCTTGGGAACAGGGGCGGACGCGGCCCGGTGGGGGATTGGCCGCGGGTGATAGAAAGGCCGTCCGAGGACTGTCCCAGAACGGTCCGAGGCAGTTCGAACGATCGCCTTCGACGACTCCGGGGCCAGCGCGTGACCCGGGGCGTGGCTAAAAATCAGTGAGTGAGCAATAAGGGGGAACGCGCTGATGAGCCAGCCGCCGAATCAGCCGCCGCAGCCGGGTGGCTTCGGAGCACCGCAGGACCCGCCTCCGGGAGGCTTCGGGGCACCGACCCCGCCGCCCCCGCAGGGACCGCCGCCCGGCCCACCGCCGCAGCAGCCGGGCTACGGCTATCCGCAGCAGCCGGGCCAGCCGGCCCAGCCGGGGCCGTACGGCCAGCAGCCCGGACCGTACAACTCCGGCCCGTACGCCCAGCCGCAGCAGCCGGGGCCGTACGGCCAGCAGCCCGGCTACGGCTACCCGCAGCAGCAGTACCCCGGCATGCCCGGCGCGCCCGGCACCCCGCCGCCCGGCGGCTCCGGGTCCCGCAACCCGTTCAAGGGCAAGCCCGCCCTCGTCGTCGGTGCCGCGGTCGCGGCCCTGCTCGTCGTCGGCGGCAGCGTGTGGGCCGTCACCGCGAGCGGCGGCGACGACGACAAGGACAAGAAGCCCGTCGCCGGCAAGAGCGACGACCCCAAGCCCTCCGGCTCCAAGGGCGGCGCCCCGGTCAACCCCGGTGACGGCAGCGGCGACGGCGGCGAGGACCCCGAGAACCTCAACGAGGGCCGCCAGGCCGGCGAGTCCGAGGTGCTCTGGTACAAGGAGGCGCCCGACGCCCCCGGTTCCGGCGCCGACGCCGACGGCATGTGGATCACCGACAAGGCCGCGGTGAAGGCCGCGTACAAGCAGGTCTTCGCCTACAACGTCGGCGACGGCAAGCCCACCTGGGACCCGGTCACCTTCCCGGAGAAGATCTGCGCGGTCACCCCGGAGAAGACGGCCGACGACAAGATCGTCGTCGCCTACATGAGCGGCTCCAGCGACCGGGCCAAGTGCAACAAGCTCCAGGAGATCGACCTCGCCACCGGCGAGAAGGGCTGGTCGGAGGAGGTCGCCGAGGGCGACCTGTTCGACTCCACGCTCTCCCTGGAACTCACGCTCAGCGGCGACGTCATGATGGTCGGCCGCTCGCAGTCCGGCACCGCCTACGACGTCCGCAGCGGCAAGAAGCTGTACGACAAGAAGAAGTACGGCGACGCCTGCTTCCCCGCCGGATTCGCGGGCAGCGCCAAGAAGCTCGTCCAGGTCGCCTCCTGCGGCGCCGGCGGCGACAACGCGCACGACGAGCTCCAGGGCCTCGACCCCAAGACCGGCAAGGCCCTGTGGACCTACAAGTACGAGAAGGGCTGGCGGATCGCCCGCGCGTACTCCGTCGACCCGCTCGTCGTCTACGCCACCAACGAGGACAAGAAGGTCTGGAACATCTCCTCCTTCACCTCGGCGGGCAAGGTCCGCGAACAGGTCGGCGTCGACGAGGACTTCGCCCCCGAGTGCGGCTGGGCCATCATGGAACGCGACCTCCAGGGCTGCTCGGGCGTGACCGTCGCCGGGGACACCCTCTACCTGCCGACCGAGGCGACCAGCGGCGCCAACGAGATCGTCGCGATCAACCTCGCCACCGGCAAGGAGAAGTGGCGCACCAAGTCCCCCGCGGACGAGTCGATGACGCCGATGAAGGTCGAGGGCGACCAGCTCGTCGCGTACGTCCAGCCGTCCTACGACGCGGGCGGCCAGGTCGTGTCCATCCCGACCGGCGGCAGCAGCCACAAGCCGGCCAAGCTGCTGCAGAACCCGCAGGGTGTCGCGGACATCGAGAACGGCTTCTACTCCAAGGACATCGACTGGGTCGACGGGCGGTTCTTCATCTCCACCACCCGCCTGAACGGAAACGACGAGTCGAAGGAGAAGTTGATGCTCGCCTACGGCAAGTGACCTCTTCTCCGGCCGTTTCTCCGGCCGCGCTCGCGCGGCCCGCTCCGTTCCCGTCTTCTCCGCTCTCCGAGGTGCTCACGTCATGACCCAGCCGCCGCCCCCGCCGCCCAACCAGCCCCCGCAGGGCGGCGGCTTCGGCCCGCCGCAGAACCAGCCGCCGCAGCAGCCGCCCCCGGCGCCCTCCGGACCCGACCTGGGCAAGGCGCCCGAGCCCGGTTACGGCTACCCGCCCACGCCCGGGGCCGCCCCGCAGACCCCGCCGCAGGCCCCCGCCGCGCCGCCGACCCCGCCCGCGGGGCCGCCGCAGCAGCAGCCGGGTTACGGATACCCGCAGACGCCGCCGCAGCCCCAGCCGGGGTACGGCTACCCCGGTCAGCAGCCGGGACAGCCGGGACAGCCGGGACAGCCGGGACCGTACGGGCAGCCGACGCCGGCCTACGGTCAGCCGGGGCAGCCCGCCCAGCCGGGGCAGCCCGGTTACGGATACCAGCCCGGCTACCAGTCTCCGACCATGCCCATGCAGCCCGGGGGCGGGGCGGGCGGTGGCGGCCGGAAGATCAACGCGCAGGTCGCGATCATCGTCGCGGCCGTCGTCGCGATCGCGCTGATCATCGGCGGCGGTGTCTGGTACGCCGGATCCTCCGACGACGGGGGCAAGGACGACACCGCGAGCTCCGGCGGAAAGGACGGCGGCGGCGACGGCGGTACGGACCAGAAGGGCGGCGACGGCGGCAAGGCCTCCGGTGCCAAGGAGAAGGCGCCCGCCGACCCCGCCGCGAAGGTGCTCTTCCAGGTCCCCATGCCCGCGGTGAGCAAGGACGACGGCACCGCCGACGTCTCCGGCTCCTGGCTCACCGACAAGGTGTACGCCAAGAGCGGGGTCGCCGAGGTCGTCGGCTACGACCCCGACAAGGGCAGCAAGATGTGGACGGTCAAGCTCGAAGGCCCCGTCTGCGCCGTCACCCCGCACGTCACCGACGACAACAAGACGGTGATCGTCTACGAGCCCGAGATGCCGACCAAGGCGGAGCCCGCCCACGGCTGCACCCAGGTCGCCGTCCTCGACCTGGACGCCGGGAAGAAGGTGTGGACGAAGACCGCCGGCGAAGGGCCGATCTCCTTCGACAACGTCACCATCAGCGGTGACACCGTCGCCGCGGGCAGCACGGACGGCGGTGTCGCCTTCGACATCGCCAAGGGCGACATCCTCTGGTCCCCGAAGACGACCGACACCTGCTACGACGCCGGCTACGGCGGCGGCGAGAAGCTGGTCGCGGTGCGCAAGTGCGGCACGTACGACGCGCGGCAGCTGAACATCCAGACCATCGACCCCAAGAGCGGGAAGGTGCTCTCCGAGTACAAGATGGCCAAGGGCATCGAGTACGCGGGCGTCGTGTCGACGAACCCGCTGGTCGTGGCCGCCGACGTCGGCGACTCCGCCGGTGACGGCAGCGGCATCTCGGACTTCTTCTCCATCGACAACAAGACCGGCAAGCTGCTCAACCGCATCTCGGCGCCCGGCGACCAGTACGCGGCCCGCTGCGACAGCATCACCAAGCCCGAGAGCTGCAAGGGGCTCGCGGTCGGCAACGGCAAGCTCTACATCGCCACCGAGGAGCACGAGGGCAGCGGCGAGTCGTACAGCCAGGCCAACGAGGTCGTCGCCTTCGACCTGACCACCGGCAAGCAGACCGGCCAGCGCGCGGACTCCGGCGACGACTACACGATCACCCCGCTGCGCATGGACGGCGGCAACGTGATCGCCTACAAGCGCCCGCCGTACGACAAGGGCGGCCAGATCGTGAGCATCGACGGCTCCTCGTTCAAGCAGACGACGCTGCTGGAGAACCCGGCGACGGAGGCGGTGCGGGACGTGGAGTCCAGCATGTCGCCGGACTACTCCGAGTTGATCTACGCCAACGGGCACCTCTACATGTCGGAGGTGTACGCCAGCGAGCGGGACAGCACGGACGACAAGGAGTACCTGGCGATCGGGTTCGGCACCAGCGGCTGACGCCCGTCGTGGTCACGTGGGTGACCTTTTCGGCCCCGTCCCTGTTCCAGGGGCGGGGCCGGTCGCGTTGCCGGGCCGGGGTTTTCGGCGCTCCGGGGCGGTTCTCGCCGGTAGGGGCAGCGCGCGGGCGGGCTAGCGTGTAGCTTCCGGGGGCATGCCGGGGACATGCCGGGGGCATGCCGGGGTGGGACAGGGTGACTGGGGGGTTGCTCCATGGGAGTACGGCTCATGGTGGTCGACGAGCACCGATTGCTCGCCGAAGCGCTGGCCTCGGCGCTGAAGCTGCGGGGGCACCGGGTGCTGGCCGCGGCGGCACCGGCCGCGGGGGCGGCGGAGCTGGTCATCAGCCGGGCGCCGGAGGTGTGCCTGCTGGGGACCGCGGCACCGGCCGAGCCGGGGGTCTTCGACCCGGTGGTGCGGATCAAGCGGGAGCGTCCGCAGGTGGCGGTGCTGGTGCTGGGGCCGGTGCCGAGCCCGCGCGGGATCGCGGCGGCGTTCGCGGCGGGGGCGTCGGGGTACGTACGGCACGACGAGCGCATAGAGGGCGTCGAGCGGGCGATCATGAAGGCGCGGGCCGGGGAGGCGGCGGTGGCGCCGGCGCTGCTGCAGGGGGCCTTCGGCGAGCTGCTGAACCCGGCGGCCCAGCCGGACGACGAGGGGCAGCGCCTGTTGCAGATGCTGACACCGCGGGAGGTGGAGGTGCTGGTGCGGGTCGCCGACGGCGAGGACACGCGCGTGATCGCGGCCGGCATGGGCATCGCCCCGTCCACGGCCCGCACGCACGTCCAGCGCGTCCTGATGAAACTGGGCGTGGGCTCCCGCCTGGAGGCCGCGGCGCTGGCCGCGCGGACGGGGTTGCTGGACCGGGCGGGTGCGTCCGGCGGTTGAGCGGGTGCCTCGGGCGGTGGCGCGGGGTGCCTGCGGCGCCTGTGCGGTGTCTGCGGCGGTGGGGGTGGGGGGTGCCTGCGCCTGTGCGGGTGCCTCCGGTGGTGGGGGCGCCTGCGGCGCTTGTGCGGGGTTCGCGGTGGGTGGTGCGGGGTGCCTGCGGCGCCGGTGCAGGTGCCCGCGGCGGTGGGGGTGGGGGTGCCTGCGGCGGGCTGTGCGGGGTGCGTGGTGGTGGGGGGTGCCTGCGGCGCCTGTGGGGGGTGCCTGCGGCGGTGGGTGGGGGTGCCTGCGGCGCCTGTGCGGGTTGGGTGGGGGTGCACGTAGCGCCTTGGGGTGCGTGGTGGGTCGGGGCCGGGTCGGGGGGTGTCCGTCCTCGGAACGGCGCGGAATCGGTCGGCCGCAGATCTTCCCCGGCGTTGACGCGCCAACCGCTGCGGGCGGACACCCCCCGA
>NZ_JBFBJX010000026.1:0-76546 GCF_040686295.1 Streptomyces sp. NPDC085944
TTCTCCTCGCCGGTGATCAGACCGTCCACGGCGGAGAACTGGCCGGTGACACCGATCGCGCCCCGCACGTCCTGCGGGGCGGCGGCGAGGTCGTGCCCGCCGACGCGGATGGCACCGGCGTCGGCGGTCACGAGGGTGGAGAGGATCTTGACGGCGGTGGTCTTGCCCGCGCCGTTCGGGCCGAGCAGGGAGAAGATCGTTCCTTCGGGGACGGCCAGGTCGATGCCGTCGAGGACGGTCTTGTCGCCGTAGGACTTGCGCAGTCCGTTCGCCGCGATGGCCAGGTCGGTCATGGCTGCTGCTCCTCAGAGGCTGCGGGCGGTGATGTCGCCGTGGTCGGTGGTCGCGTGGATGGTCAGGGCGGGGGTGCCGTCGGCGTTCTTCAGCGCGTTGTGGACGCGGCCGTGTCCGGTGCCGGAGTCCAGGGCGGCGGAGACCCCGGCGGCGGCGCCGACGGTGATGTCGCCGGAGCGGGTGCGCAGCACGAGCGCGCCCCGTACGGCTTCGGCGATCCGGATGTCGCCCTTCTGGACGCGGATCTCGGCGGGCCCGTCCAGCCGGCCGACCGAGATGTCGCCGGCGGCGGTGGTGAGGTGGGCGCTCGCGGCCTCGTCGAGCTTGACCGGGCCCTGCGCGCCCTCGTGGGCGACGTCGCCGAGCCGTCCGACGCCGCGGAACTCGGCGGCCGCCGTCCTCGCCTCGACGCGGGAGCCGGCGGGCAGCCGGACGGTCACCTCGACGGAGCCGGAGGCGCCCATGAACCGGCTCTCCGCCGGGACCTCGATCCGCAGGACGCCGTCGCCGAACGCCACCCGGGTCTGCTCGGCCGCCGTCACGTCACGTCCCTTCGAGGCGTCCGAGGGCAGCACCTCGACCGTGGTGTCGGCCCGGTCGGCGGCGATGATCTGGACGCGGCCCGCGGGGACGTCGAGGACGGCGGAGATCGGGGCGGTGGTGTCGAAGGTCTGCATGGTGCTCTCCTGTGTTCGTCTCTGTTTCTGACGTGAGAAACGCTACGTTGCGTTCACGGAAGCATCAATGACTTTGTTGCGACAAGAGAAAGAAACCCCAGGTCAGATCTGTAATTTCGTTGCAACGGTTCAGAAAGTAACGCAACGGTGGACGGAGTTGCGTTGCAATGATCTGGCAGTGAACGCTATGGTCCGGGTATCAGGAGAGCGCGAAGGAGATCACGATGCCGGGAGGCAGGCTCACACAGCAGGAACGTCAGCAGATCGCCCTGGGACTGGCCGACGGCCTCGCCTACGCGGAGATCGCCAGGCGCCTGGACCGCCCCACCTCGACGGTCACCCGCGAGGTGATGCGCAACGGCGGCCCCACGGCGTACCGCGCCGACCTCGCCCACCGGGCCACCGAGCGCCGCGCCCACCGGCGCAGGCAGGCGGCCCCCCGCGGGGCCGAGGCGACCCCGCCGGCCCATGGGCGGGACGCCGAGGCCGTGCGGGAGTACGAGGAGACGCTGACCACCGTCTTCATACAGCAGGGCACGCCGAAGATGATGGCCCGGGTGATGGCGTGCCTCTGCGTCAGCGACACCGGCAGCCTCACCGCGTCCGAACTCGTCCGGCGCCTCCAGGTCAGCCCGGCGTCCGTCTCCAAGGCGGTCGCCTTCCTCGACGAGCAGGGACTCGTCCGCCGGGAACGCGACGAGTCGCGCCGCGAGCGCTACGTCATCGACGACGACGTCTGGTACCAGTCCATGATCGCCAGCGCCCGGGGGACCCTGCAGGTGGCCGAAACCGCGCGCCAGGGCGTGGCCGTCCTGGGGTCCGGCACCCCGGCCGCCGAGCGCCTGGAGAACATCGCCCGCTTCCTCGGCCACATCTCCGAGAGCATCGTCCGCGCCGCCGACCAGGCCCGTGAGGTCCTGCACACGGCCCCCGCAGCGCCCCCGGACACGGAGGGATGAGCCCGGGGCGGGCGGGCGCCGCCGGTGCGGCCGTCGGGGCTCGCCCCTACATCCGGCTCAGGCAGGCGGCCGCGAACAGGACGTCCCTGATCGCCTCGCGGTCGCCCACCTGACCGGCCGCCGCCTCCGCCGGAGGCACGTGGCCCGCCGCCAGCCGACAGAACTCCACGCCGTCCAGGGCGACATGGGCCACCTCGTGATCGGCGGAGCCCACCGCGCCGGGCGAATCCAGCGGGATGAGCCACTCGCCGCCGCCCGAACCCTCGATCTCCAGCCGCAGGCTGCGTCCCGGCTCGCCCGCGGCGACCAGGTGCGGACGGTCGCCGGGCGCGGCCAGACCGGCCCGGCGGCGGGCTGCCAGGACACCCGGCAGCATCCGGGCCGCGAGGTCGATCATGCCGTTGAGGTGGCGCGCGGACGGCGGCTCGTACGGGTAGTCCACCGCTTCGGCGATGTCCTCCGCGTGCACCCAGCACTCGAACGCCCGGTCCAGCATCGCGTCCCGCAGCGGCAGCTCGAAGTCGCCGTAGGAGACCGGCATCCCGCCCGAGTCGCCGGTGAACGCCACCGTCCGGACGAGGTCGTGACTCTGCTCGCGCCAGGGCGCCCGCACCGCGCGGGTGGGCGGGTGGAGCGAGGCCCGCCAGTACGCCTCCGTGCGGGCGGCCGGTGCCCGGCTGGGCGCCGTGGTCTCACCCAGCGGATCGTCGAGGCCCAGCGCGGCCGCGACCGTCCCGTCGACCGTCATCAAGTGCGCGATCACCCCGGCGACGGTGGTACGGCGACTCGTGGCACCGTCGTCCTCGAACCAGCGCAGCCGGACCGGGGCCTGCCAATCGGCGTCCCCGAAGTCCTGGAGCAGCGCGTCCAGGCGGGCGGTCTCGGCGTCGTAGGGGGCGGCCCACTCGGGCACCGGGATACGGGGCGGGCGCCGCTCCAGGCAGCCGTCCAGGACCCGGGTGCGCAGGGCGGGGTCCAGGTCGAGGGTCTCCGGCCGCTGGAGCAGCGTGACCGCCTCCCGCAGGCGCAGCGCCTCGTCGGCGCAGGCGTCGCACTCCCCGAGGTGCGCCTCGACGGCCGCCGCCTCCTGCGCCGAGCAGGCCGCCAGCGCCCACGCCCCGAGCAGCGACGTCAGCAACTGGTGCTCCAGCGCGGCCGGCGCCGGGTCGGGCAGCGCCCGCCCGCCGTCCTCGACGGAGGCACGGGGCAGCGGGACACGCGCCCCGGTGCCGGGGCCGGTGCCGGTGTCGCCGTCGTTTCCCTGCGTGTCCCGGGTTTCCCTGGCGTCCTGCGTGTCCTGTTCGTCGTTTCCGTCGTCCTCGTCGTACGCCTTCATGCCGCACCCCCGTATCCGGGCGGTGCCGCGGGTGGGTGCGGGGCGGTGCCGGCGTCGCGGGCCGTGGACAGGAGCTGGAGGCCCAGGCGGAGGCGGCGGCGGGCCTCGTCCTCCGTGACACCGAGGTCGGCGGCGGTCTGGCGGTAGTCGCGGCGCTGGAAGTACGCCAGCTCGAGGGCGGCGCGCAGCGGAGCCGGCATGGACTGGACGATGTAGTCGGCGCGGGCGGCGACCGAGGCGTGCCGCACCTTGCTCTCCAGCTCCTCCGCGGTGCCCGGCCCGCCCCGGACCAGGGCTGCCGTCTCGGTGGCGCGCAGCCGCTGGACGGCGAATCGGTGGGTGAGCGTGGCGACCCAGGTGCGCAGCGGGCCCTGCCGGGGGTCGTAGGCGTCGGGGTGCTCCCAGACGTGCGCGAAGACGTCGCGCGTGATGTGGTCGGCGGCCCGCTCGTCGTCGAGCACGCGGTGCGCCAGACCGTGCACCAGCGAGGCGAACCGGTCGTACAGCTCGCCCAGGGCGGCGGCCTCGCCGCGCGCGAGCCGCTGCTGCATCTTGCGGTCCCAGCGCAGTGGCACGTCCCTCTTCGCCATGCCGTTCCTCCACCCCCTCCTCGGACCCAGCCTGCGCCCACCCTCTCCCCGAATGTAGTCGGCACGTCCGACAGCGCACGCCCCTTTGCTCCAATGTGCGCCCCCGGCCGGCCGGAGGTGATATGCGCCTCCAGTACCCTCTAACGTGCGACCGAAATCGATCGAACAGGATCGAAAGCGTCTGAAACAAGCCTCTTCTGGCCGGTCTCCGTTTCTGCCCCGGCGTTTGCGGGAACGGCCGGTGGGCAGGCGCGCCGCCAAGAAGCGTAAATACGGCTTCCGTTTCGGGTGAATCCAGGCGTTCCGACGGATGAAGGGCATGGTGGTGACGTTCAACGTGACCGGCGGCGAGCGGGGCCGGTGGGCCGTGCTCCAGGTGTCGGGGGAACTTGACCTGGTGACGTCACCGGTGCTGCGGCAGCGTGTGCACGACGAGGTGGCGGAGGGGCGGCACAGCCTCGTCCTGGACCTGTCCGAGGTCCTCTTCTGCGACTCCAGCGGGGTCGGCGTCCTCATCGCCTCGCGCCGGCTCATCCGCTCCTGCCAGGGCAGGCTGCGCCTGATACTGCCCGCTCAGGGAGCCGTCGACGGCTCCCACGTCAACCGCGTCCTCGGTGCGCTGGGCGTGCGCCGGCTCTTCGACTGCCACCCCGACCTCGCCTCGGCGACCGGGGACGAGCCGCGCCCCCTGTCCGCGTAGGCGTACGCTCCGGGCGGGACGTACCCGAGCATCGACGTGAGACGGCCGGAGAGAGCCATGGTCAACAGCGAGTACGAGCGCAGGATCGCCGCCCGGTTCACCACCTTCGACCAGGACGGCAACGGCCACATCGACCGTTCCGACTTCAGCGGGGCGGCCAAGGCCCTGCTCGCCGAGTTCGGCGTCGCCGCCCGCTCCGACCGGGGGCAGGCGCTGTACGGCGGTGCGGAGGCGCTCTGGCAGGGGCTGGCCGGCATCGCCGACCGGGACGGCGACCAGCGCATCACCCGTGAGGAGTTCGTCACCGGGGCGGTCAAGCGGCTGCGTGACAAGCCGGACCGGTTCGCCGAGATCGCCCGTCCCTTCCTGCGCGCCGCCCTCGCCGTCGCCGGTACCGCCGACGACGGCACGGTCACCGTCGCGCACGCCGTGCGGGCGCTGACCGCGTTCGGCGTGCCCGGGGACGTCGCCGGACCGGTCGCCGCCGCGCTCGACGCGGACGGCGACGGCAGGGTGGGGGAGGCGGAGGTCGTCCCGGCCTTCGCCCGCTGGTTCACCGTGCCCGAGTAACGGCACTCGCTCGCGAGGCCCCGCGCGGTGCGTGTCACGGATCGTGGCAGAACCGCGTCACGGAGCGTTGATGCCGGGTTGTGTCCGCCGTGTGACCCGTTACGGCCCGGAGTCGGCGCCACGCTCCGGTACCTTGTGTGGGATGCGAGTGCTCCCGAGCGCCAGCCGTGCCGGAGTTGCCCCTGGGGCGGCTCCGGAACCGACGGCGTACGCCTTGCCCCGCAGGGTGGAACGGCCGTCTGCCGCCGCCTGTTCGACTCAGCGGAATGTGCGTCGCACAGTATGCCGCACGGGTACTCCTTCGCGCTGGAATATGCCCGAAGCGCTTGTTGACGTGACTGTCCGTCAACCATGCTGTTCCACAAGGGATTCACGTTCGGTGATCCCCGCCCCGGCCGTTGTTCTGGCCATGCTGGAAATGGCTACGATCGTGGCCCTCATGAGGCGCGAGCCTTTGTGTCCGCCGGTTCGGATGGTGTGAGCGGTGCAAGTGCTTCAAGTGCAGCTGGAGGTCCGTCCAGACCCCTCGGAAGTGGGGCGCGCCCGGCGCTGGGCGCGCTCACGCCTGGCCGGGTCGGGCATACGGGCCGATGAACCCCTCGCCGAGACGCTGGCCCTGCTCGTCTCCGAACTCGTCACCAACGCCGTGGTCCACACCGGGCGTTCGGCGGTGCTGCGGCTGGTGCTGCCGGGCGCGGTGACCGAGGAGACCAAGGACGCCACCGTCCGCCTCGAGGTGGACGACGCCAGCGACCGTGCCCCGGTGCCCCGTTGTGCGGGCGGCGAGGCGACGGGCGGCCGGGGCCTCGCCCTCGTGGACGGCCTCGCCGACCGCTGGGGCTGGAGCAGGGAGGGCACCGGCAAGCGCATCTGGTGCGAGCTGGACCGCTCCTCCGGGGGCGAGAGCGGCGCGCCGGTCTGCGGGAACGGCGGCGCGGCGGCGTACGAGGGGTTCGCCTTCGAGGTCGTGTGACGGCCGTGCGCCGGGATGTGCTTCCGTGCGCGTCCCTGGCGAAACGGTACACAAGTGAGGAAACCCTCCTCGCCGGTTGACGGATCGTGACCGTTTCCTGACGCTTGTAGCCACGATTCGCCGTGAGGGGACGACGAGGGCTCGGTGACGGAAGCCCTCGACGAGTGTGGGTCGTGTCGGCGGCGGTTCCCTCGGGGGCGACGGGAGCCGGGCGGGAGCGCCGGAGTCGGGTGGCGGCGCGCGATGCCGTGCTCGGGGCGGACAGCGCCGCGCCGCCGGCCGACGAGTCCGGGACGGATCCCGGTCCTCGACGGCGCTCATTCTCCACAGGCTGTGGACAACTCCGCGCGGAAGGTCCGCCGGTACCCGGTCGGCGTGACGCCGAGCGCGGCCTGCAGATGCTGCCGCATCGACTGGGCCGTTCCGAACCCCGCGTCCCGGGCCACCTGGTCGACCGACAGGGCGGTGGACTCCAGCAGCTGCCGGGCCCGTTCCACGCGCTGCCGGGTGAGCCACTGGCCCGGACTGACGCCGACCTCCTCGCGGAAACGGCGGGTGAAGGTGCGGACCGACATCGACTCCTGGGCAGCCATGTCCCGCAGCTGGATCGGCTCGTGCAGACGGCCGAGCGCCCAGGCGCGGGCGGCCGTCGTGGACGACTGCTGCGGATCGGGCACCGGCCGCTCGATGAACTGCGCCTGCCCACCGTCCCGGTGGGGCGGTACGACGGTGCGCCGGGCCACCTCGTTGGCCACGGCGGTGCCGTGGTCCCGGCGCACGATGTGCACGCACAGGTCGATCCCCGCCGCGACCCCCGCCGAGGTGAGCACGTCGCCGTCGTCGACGAACAGCACGTCGGCGTCCACCCGGACCTTCGGAAACAGTCGCTGGAAGTGCTCGGCCGAGGCCCAGTGCGTGGTCGCCGGGCGGCCGTCGAGGTGCCCGGCGGCGGCCAGCACGAACCCGCCCGTGCAGATCGCGACGAGCCGGGTGCCGGGCCGCACGTGGGCCAGCGCGGCGGCCAGCTCCCCGGTCAGCACGCCCTCCTGGTAGACCGGGCCCAGCTCGTAGGAGGCGGGGACCACAACCGTGTCGGCGGTGGCCAGCGCCTCGGGGCCGTTCTCGACCATGATCGCGAAGTCCGCGTCCGTGTCGACGGGGCCCGGCGGCCGGACCGAGCAGGTGATCACCTCGTACAGCGGACGTCTCCGCTCGTCGCGGGCGAGACCGAAGATGCGCGGCGCGATGCCCAGCTCGAAGGGGAGCAGGCCGTCGAGGGCGAGGACCACGACGCGGTGCGGGCGGCCGGAGGGAGCGGACGTGTCGGAGGTGTCGCCGGGGCCGGAGGTCATGGCCCGATCCTAGCGAACCATGTCCTTCGGGCCACTCGTCCGTACGTCGTCCCCTGCGGAGACTCAGTGACGTGACCCAGACAACCGATGCCACCGCAGTATCCGAGGACCGGCGGGAGCCGGCCCCCCGCCGCCGGCGCGTGCACCGCGCCTGGTGGGTCGCCGCCGTCACCTTCGTGACGATCATCGGGGCCGCCGCCTTCCGCTCCCTGCCCGGCATCCTCATCGACCCGCTCCACGACGACTTCGGCTGGTCGCGCGGCACCATCGGCGCCGCGGTCTCCGTCAACCTGGCCCTCTACGGGCTGACCGCCCCCTTCGCCGCCGCGCTGATGGACCGCTTCGGCATCCGGCGGGTCGTCGCCGTCGCCCTGATGGTGATCGCGCTCGGTTCCGGCCTGACCGTGTGGATGGACTCCGCCTGGCAGCTCATCCTCTGCTGGGGCCTGCTGGTCGGCCTCGGCTCCGGCTCGATGGCCCTGGCCTTCGCCGCCACCGTGACCAATCGCTGGTTCACCGAGCGGCGCGGCCTGGTCACCGGCGTCCTCACCGCCGCCTCCGCCTCCGGTCAGCTGATCTTCCTGCCGCTGCTGTCCTGGATCGTCGAGACGTACGACTGGCGCCCGGCGGCCGTCACCGTCGCCCTAGCCGCCCTGGCCGTCGTCCCCTTCGTCTGGCTCCTCCTGCACGACCACCCGGCCGACGTCGGCCAGAAGCCGTACGGCGCGAAGGAGTTCGTGCCCAAGCCCGCCCCCGTCCCCGGCGCCGCCGGGCGCGCCCTGACGGTCCTGTTCTCCGCCGTCCGCACCGGCCCGTTCTGGCTCCTGGCCGGTACCTTCGCGATCTGCGGCGCCTCCACCAACGGCCTGATCCAGACCCACTTCGTGCCCGCCGCCCACGACCACGGCATGCCGATCACCGCCGCTGCCTCGCTGCTCGCCGTCATCGGCGTGTTCGACGTGGCCGGCACGATCGCCTCCGGCTGGTTCACCGACCGCTTCGAGCCGCGCCGCCTGCTCGCCGTCTACTACGCCCTGCGCGGCGTCTCCCTCCTCTTCCTCCCCATGCTGCTCGCGCCGAGCGTCCACCCGCCGATGGTCTTCTTCATCGTCTTCTACGGCCTCGACTGGGTCGCCACCGTCCCGCCCACCCTCGCGCTGTGCCGCGAGCACTACGGCGACGACAGCGCGATCGTCTTCGGCTGGGTGCTCGCCTCCCACCAGGTGGGCGCCGCCCTCGTCGCCTTCCTGGGCGGCGTGGCCCGCGACCGCTTCGGCTCGTACGACGTGGTGTGGGTCGCCTCCGGGGCGCTGTGCGCGGCGGCGGCGCTGATGGCACTGGTGATCCGGCGGCGGGCGACGCCGGTGGCCGCGCTGTCATGAGCAGGTCGTAGGCTGCGGCGATGGGGTGGGGGAGGACGGCGGGTCCCGGTGACCGGAGGCCCGTCCGGCCGAACGACGACTGGAACCGGGCGGCCGCGCTGTGCGCGGGGCAGTTGCCGCTCGTGTGGCTGGCGTGGTGGTTCGCCCCGCAGGCGGGCAGGGACGACTACGGGTACGTGGGCGGCGCCTACCTGGGCATCTGCTGCGTGCCGCTGGCTCTGCCGCTGCTCGGGCTGGTTCACGCGACCTTGCAGATCACACCCGCGGCCGCCCTGGCCGGCCTGCGGCCCGGTGCCCTTCGCGGCCCGGAGTGGGCCTGGCATCTGGCCCTGTCCGTACTGATCGGTGCCGCCTGGGCGGTACTGGGACGGGTGCTGTGGGAATGGCCGCTCGGCGACACCCTCCCGTGGTTCACCGGGGTCGGCGTCCTGCCGGTGCTGGTCCTCGACCGCCTGCGCGGACGGTCGTGGAGGGGGCGGAGGGTCTGGCTCGGTTCGGCGGTCGCGAGCTTCGTCCTCTTCGTCGGGTGCGGGATACCGGCCGCCGTCCTGGCCGACGACTACGAACCCCCTCGGCTGTCCGCCCGGCAGCTCACCGGGACCTGGCACGGCGCGCACGGGAGCGTGCTGCGGCTGGCACCGGGCGGCCGGGCCGAGCTGACCCGCCTGCCGGTCCGAGGAGGTGAGGACGAGTGGGGCGGCTTCCCGGTGTGCGACGGAACGGGCACGTGGACGCTCGAACGGGACGACGAGTTCATGGACACCGACCGCGACGGCGTCCTCCTGCGTCCCGGCGGCGAGTGCGGCCAGGAGACGTACTGGACGATCGGCGGCACCGCACAGGACCCCGAACTCTTCGTGCAACTCGGCGACCCGGACGCCGATGACGTGCTCATCCTCACCCGCGACTAGGGGGTGTGGTTCGGATCGTGCCGGGGGCGCTGGGGCTGGTACACGCTCTCCCCGCTGCCTGAAGAGCGTGGGAGGTGTCCCCAGCGGCGTCGTCGGTTGCCGGGGCTGCGCCCCGGCGCCCTCCGCCGCCCTGCGGCCGCCCCCACCAGACCCCGCTCGGCCCAGCCACCAGGGCACCGTCGCCCGGAGCTGGCCTGATCCACACGACGCCCCCTAGCCCGGCAGCCGCGACACCCGCCCCGCCTCCCGCTTCGCCACCGCCCCGGCGATCCGCCCGGCGTCGAGCGCCAGCTCGCGGAGCATCCCGCTGATGGGGTTGGTGAACCCCGTGAAGTACAGGCCGGGTGCGCCGGCCGGTGCGCGGCCCCCGTGCACGAGCGGGCGCCCGGTGCCGTCGAGGACGCCGAGATGGCCGACCAGCCCCTCCAGGCCCCGCCGGTACCCCGTGGCGGCGATCACCGCGTCCGGGGCGATGCGGGTGCCGTCGGCGAGGACCGCCTTGCCGGCCTCGAAGCCCTCCACGGCGGCCACGACCTCCACCCGGCCGGCCCGCACCGCGTCGACGAGGCCGACGTCCTGCACCGGGATGGCGCCCTGGGCGGCCCGGGTGAGCAGGCCGGTCTGCGGGCGGGGCAGCCCGTGGGCCGACAGGTCGGGCGTGCTGATCCTTGCCAGCGGACGGGCGAGCCGGTCGGCGAGCGCGGCCGGCAGGCGCCGGACCAGGACGCCGTTGTACTGGGCGGCCCACCCCGCCGTCGAGCGGCGGACGATGTGCGGTGCCGTGCGCACCGAGAGCCGGACCCGGGCGGCCCCGCCCTCCACCAGGTCCACGGCGATCTCGGCGCCCGTGTTGCCCACCCCGACCACCAGGACGTCCCGGCCGGCGTACGGGGCCGGGGCACGGTACTCGGCGGCGTGCCGGAACTCGCCGGTGTAGGTGTCCCGTCCGGGCCAGTCCGGCAGTCGCGGGGTGTGGTTGTAACCCGTCGCCACCACCACCGCCGCGCCGGTCAGCTCCCGGCCCCCGGAGGCGTGCAGCAGCCAGCCGTCCCCGTCGGACGCGCGCTCGACGCGGAAGACCTCCACACCGGTGACGATCTCCAGCTGGTGGTACTCGGCGTACTTCTCCAGGTACCGCACCACGTCGTCCCGGGCCACCCAGCGCCCGAAGCGGCGCGGCATCGGCAGGCCGGGCAGCGAGGAGAGGCGGCGGGTGGTGTGCAGCCGCAGCCGGTCGTAGTGCCGCCGCCAGGAGGAACCGACCCGGTCGGCCCGCTCCAGGACCACGGCCCGCAGACCGCGGGCGCGCAGCGCGTGGGCGACGGCGAGACCGCCGGGGCCGGCGCCTATGACGTACACGGGGCGGCCCGCGGGGTGGGCGGGCTGCGGCGGTTCAGCGGACGCTGTGGAGTCGGCCATGCGGCGAGCGTAATCGCGCACCGGGTTGATGGGTCTCGGTCAAGACCGGAATCGGTTGCGGATCGGTCACGACTGGGACCGGTGGGCTTGAATGGCCGGATGGCCCACACACGCATGTACACCCTCGACCCCTCCCTCTCCCGCCCCGAACCCCGCGGACACGGCCTGCGTCTGCGCGCCTGGGACGCCGGCTCGGACGCCGACGTGGAAGCATGGCTGCGCGGTCACCTGGATCCCGACTTCCAGCGCTGGAACACCCCGCTCAAGCTGTGGACCGATCTCGCCGGGGCCCGCGAGTCGCTGCGTGCGCGGGCGCGCGACGCGGCGGACGGCAGGTCGGCGTCGTTCCGGATCACGGACGACGAGAGCGGTGCGACGCTCGGGCACATCGGCCTCGGCGAGATCAGCATCCGGCTGAAGACGGCCCGGGTCGGTTACTGGGTGCTCCCCGAGGCCCGCGGTCGGGGCGTCGCCACCCGGGCCCTGCTCCTCGCCTCGCGCTGGGCCTACGCGGAACTCGGCCTCCACCGACTGGAACTGGGCCACGCGACCGGGCACGAAGCCTCCTGCCGGGTCGCCGAGCGCAGCGGCTACCGCGCCGAGGGCACCCTGCGCGAGGCGATGTTCCAGGCCGGCCGGCACGACGCCTTCCGGGACGTGCACCTGCACGCGCGCCTGGCGACGGACGCGGAGCCGACGCCGCCGGGCGCGCGGTGAGCGCGGTTCACGGCCACAGCAGCCGCCGGTCCCAGGCACCGTCCTCGGTCCGGCGGTAGGACAGCCGTACGTGGCGCCGGCGGGCTTCGCCCTGGAAGAACTCCACCTCGTCGGGGCGCAGCCGGTACAGCGTCCAGGACGGGACCGGGGCGTCGGGCTCCCGCCCGGCCCGCTCCCAGGCCGCCTCGGAGGCGCGGGCCAGCTCGTCCGTCGAGCCCAGCTCCGCGCTCTGCCGGCCGGTGAGCGCGGCGGCCAGTGCGCCGGTCGAGCGTGCGTGCAGGTCGGCCCGCGCCTGGTCGGCCGGGGCGACGGCGACCGGGCCGCGCAGCCGCACCTGACGGCCCAGCGCCGTCCAGTAGAAGACGAGCGCGGCGTACGGGCGGGCGGCGAGGTGGCGGCCCTTGCGGCTGTCGGCGTGGGTGGCGAAGGCCCAGCCGTCCGCGTCGGCGCCGTGCAGCACGACGACGCGCACGTCCGGCAGTCCCTCGGCGTCCGCCGTGGCCAGCGACACCGTGTGCGGCTCGCGCTCATCGGCCGCGACCGCCTCGGCGAACCAGCGGGTGAACAGCTCCAGCGGGTCGCCGGGCGCGGCGGCCGGGTCTAGCGGCGGAAGCTCGGTGACCTCGGGGTCCCACACCCGCAGTGACCTCAGCAGCTCGTGAAGATCGGTTCCCATGACCCCGATTGTCCTGCGGTCAGGGGCGCCCCGGGGCTCACACCGAGCCGAGGTCGGATGAGACCCAGCGTTCGGGGCGCATCCGGACGACGACCTGCTCGCCGTGGTTCGCCGAGGCGAAGGCGACGTAACCGTCGACCTTCTCGGCCGGGAGGTAGCGCGCGGACATCTCCCTCAGGTGCGCCTCGGTCGCGGCGAACGTGTCGACGACGGGTCCCTCCACCGAAACGTAGCGGATGGTGGGCTCCAGCCGGTCGACCATCAGGGAGAACCGGCCCGCCTTGCCGATCAGCTCGTTCTTGCGGCTGTCCAGTCCCGTCATGATCCACACCTCGCCGCCGGGCTCGTACTGGTACCAGATCGGCACGGTCAGCGGGGCGCGTCCCGCTCCCGCGTCGACCGCGAGCGCGGCGATGTGCGGCTCGGTCAGGAACGTCTCACGCTCTTCGCGGGTCAGGGCCATGTGGTCTCCTCCAGCGGGTGCGGGTACGGATGCTGAGCACAACGTCGGCCGGGCGGGCGGCTGTTCCCCGTCGGGGGCCGTCGAGACGTGGGCGCCGAGGCGCTGAACTTCGAGGCGCTGGACATCGTGCCGGTGCGGCCGGAGGGGCCGGGGCACGGTCGCCGAGTTCGGGCGGCCGGCGAGGCTGCGCAGGGCGCTTGGCCGGAGGCGCGGCGAAGAGCCGGAGGCGCGGCGGGAGGCCGGAGACGCGGCGGAGGGACGCAGGTGCGGCGGGCGGCGACGCGGCGGGCGGAGATGACAGGCTGCCGCGCGGTGTCCTATTTGGCGGGCTTCTTTCCGGTGATGCCGAGATACATCAACAGGGCGAGATGGGGCTTGAGTTCCGCCTGTTTCACGCCCCACGAAGAGAATCCCTTCTGGTGCGATGCGGCGGCCGCGAGCATGACCACGAGTGACCCGGCGATCGCCGCGGGGTTCACGTCCTTGTCGACCTTGCCCTTTGCCTGGAGATCGGCGACGGAATCCGTGAGGGATGAATTCACCGAATTCAGGATCTTCATGCGGATTTTGGCGAACCGCTTGTCGCCCTCCGCCGCACCGAGATCCACCACACGCAGAATCGCGTCGTTCTTCCGCCAGAACTCCAGGAATCCGTCGACGAGTTCCTGCGCCGTCTGCCAGCCGGCCTTGCCGACCCAGGAGCGGCCCGCCGTCAGCTCGCTCAGCGAGGAACTCTCCGCCGCCATGCGCTCGGCGATCTCCAGGACGGCGCCCTCGACGTCCGGAAAGTACTGGTAGAAGGTCGCGGGCGAGGTGCCCGCCCTGCGGGCGACATCGATGACTTTGACATCGCGATAGGGGGAGGAGCTGAGCATTTCGCTGAGGCAGTCGAGCAGTTTCTGCCGGGTCGCCTGCCCACGTCGACCGGCCACGCGGCCGTCGACGGTACGCACTTGTCCTGTCATGCCGTCAGCTTACCGACGGGTGATCCGAGCGCGATTCGGCCGACTGCAAATGGGGTGCGGGAGCGAGAAGAGACGGGTGTGCCTGGTCTGCGCGGTGCGGGCGACGCGGTTACTTTGAGGCATGGCCGAAAACGGGGCATTCGAGAAGAGGTCGTCGGACCGTCCGCCCGCCCGCCGGGAGGGCGTCCCCTGCTGGGTGGAGGCACAGCTCTCCGACGTGGAGGCGGGCAAGCGCTTCTACGGCGGGCTGTTCGGCTGGACCTTCGAGGACGCGGAGGAGACGGACGAGCGGGCGGCGGGGGAGTTGGTGCGGGCGTGCCTGGACGGGGAGCCGGTCGCCGCGCTGGTCCGCAAGACGGACGGCCGGATGCCCACCGTGTGGTCCGTGTACTTCCACACTCCGGACGCCGCCGCCCTGGCCGCGCGGATCCGGACGGGCGGCGGTCAGGTCGTGACCCCGCCCCACCCGGTCGGCGACCTGGGCACCGCCGCCCTCGCCGCCGACCCCGACGGCGCGGTCTTCGGGCTCTGGCAGCCGGGCCGCCGCACCGGCTTCGGACGCCGGCACGAGCCGGGCACCTTCGCCTGGACCGAGCTGTACACCCGGGACACGGAGGCCGCCAACACCTTCTACGGCGACCTGTTCCACGACGCGCTCTTCGGCCCGGACGCCTCCCCCGACTTCGGCCGTGCCCGGGTCTCGGACGTCTTCCCCGCCGAGATGCCGCCGCACTTCCTCGTCCACTTCCTCGTCGAGGACGTGGCCGACGGGATCGCCGCGGTGGCCCGGCTCGGCGGGCGGGTGCGGGTCCCGCCCTTCGAGACGTCGTACGGGCGGGTGGCCGTGGTCTCCGACGGGCAGGGGGCGTCGTTCGGGCTGCTGCAGCGCTGACCCGGGGTGGCGTCGAAGAGGATCTTTGCCCGGAATCAGGTAAGACACCCCGATTGTCGCCAGGTTCGCCACCAGCGCCTCGGACAGGAAGAATCGGGGTGCGTGGCGCCACGGAGGTGCGGTGGTGAGACGCTGCACTTCGGTCGCGTACATATGTGGGTGGCGCGGCCCGTACGGGGAGGTGGCAGGCAAGTGGTGGATCAGCTGACGCAGCACGATCCGCGGCGGATCGGGCCGTTCGAGGTGCTGGGGCGGCTCGGCGCCGGCGGCATGGGGCTGGTCTATCTCGCACGCTCGGCGTCCGGGCGGCGCGTGGCGATCAAGACGGTGCGCACGGAGCTGGCCGAGGACCAGCTGTTCCGGGTCCGCTTCACCCGCGAGGTGGAGGCGGCCCGCGCGGTCTCCGGCTTCTACACGGCGGCCGTGGTCGACGCCGACCCGCGCGCCGCGGTGCCGTGGCTGGCGACGGCCTACGTGCCCGCGCCCTCCCTCGAGGAGATAGTGAACGAGTGCGGGCCGCTGCCGGCCCGGGCGGTGCGCTGGCTGGCCGCGGGCGTCGCGGAGGCGCTGCAGTCGATCCACGGCGCCGGCCTGGTCCACCGCGACCTGAAGCCGTCCAACGTCCTCGTCGTCGAGGACGGCCCCCGCGTGATCGACTTCGGTATCGCGTCCGGTGTCTCGAACACCCGTCTGACCATGACGAACGTCGCCGTCGGCACCCCCGCCTACATGTCCCCGGAGCAGGCGAAGGACTCCCGCAGCGTCACCGGCGCCAGCGACGTGTTCTCGCTCGGCTCCATGCTGGTCTTCGCCGCCACCGGGCACCCGCCCTTCCACGGCGCGAACCCGGTCGAGACGGTCTTCATGCTGCTGCGCGAGGGCCCCGACCTGGAGGGCCTGCCCGACGAGCTGCGCCCGCTCATCGAGTCCTGCATGCAGATGGAGGCCACCGGCCGCCCCAACCCGGCCGACCTCCAGGCCCAGCTCGCCCCGCACCTCTTCGGCTCCGGCTCCGACGACAGCGGTACGGCGTCGGCGTGGCTGCCCGAACGGGCCGTGGGCCTGATCGAGGGGCGCCGCAACGGCCGCCCCGCGGCCAAGCCCGCCACGGCCGGCGGCCGCGGTCCGGGCCCCTCCGGCGCCCGGGGGCCCGCCCACGCGCCCCCGCTGCCGCCCCCGCCCGCGCACGACCCCGCCGTACCGGCGCCGCCCTCGCACGGCCCGGCGGTGCCCGCACCCGTCGGCGCCCCCGACGGCGGGCCGGTCCGGCTGCCGGGCGCCGCGGTGCCCATCGGCCCCGGGCCGCGCGTCGCCGACATGCGCGCCGCCGCCGTCGCCGCGCCGCCGCCGGAGTCCGCCCTCGCCGCGTCCTGGTCCCGCCCGCGCACCGGCGTCAACGGCGCCGACCCTGCCGTACCGGCCCCCGCCCCCGCGCCTGCGGAGGCCTCGCCGCCCGGGTGGCGGCCCTGGCGGTTCCGGATGTCCAACGACGTGTGGGGCACACCGCGGGTCGCCGAGGAGCTGGTCTACGTCACCTCCTTCGAGGTGCACGCCCTGGACGTGGCCACCGGCCGCCGCCGCTTCAAGACCCGGGACGTCGCCTGGTCCATGGCGGTCGCGGACGGCCGTGTCCACGCCTCCGACGGGCCCACCCTCTTCGCCCTGGACGCCCGCGAGGGCGGCGACCTGTGGCGCGTGCAGACCGACGCCTGGGTGTACTCGCTCCAGGCCGACCGGGGCACCGTCCTCACCGCCACCCGCGGCGGCGGCGTCCAGGCCTGGGAGGCGTCGGCCGGCCAGAAGCTGTGGGAGATCACCGGCGCCCAGACCGACTTCGAGTCCCCCGAGGCCGGCGCCGCGCTCCACGACGGCACGGCGTACGTCTGGCAGGACGCCCGCCTGCGCGCCCTGGACGCCCGCACCGGTGACGAGAGATGGTCGTACCCGATCGGCGACGCCGCCTCCTGCGGCGGGGTCCCGGTCCGCCTCACCCAGGCGCCCGACGGCTACGTGTACGTCGCGGCCGGCACCCGGGTCCTCGCCCTGGAGGTCACCTCGGGCCACGTCCGCTGGCACTTCGAGGCCCCGGCGGTCTTCCTGGCCCCGCCCGCCTTCGTGCCGGGCCCGGCCGTGACCGGCGGCGGCGTCTATCTCGCCGACTACCTCGGCACCGTCTACGCCCTCGACGCCACCGACGGCCGCGACCGCTGGCGCATCGCCACCGAGGCCCGCTCCTCGACCGACCCGGTGCTGGTCGCCGCCGGCCACGTCCACGTGGGCAGCGGCAAGGGCCTGTACACCCTGGACGCGGTCACCGGCACCCCCAAGTGGCGCTTCCAGGCGGGCGGCGACATCGTGGGCGCGCCCGCGGTCGCCGAGGGCCGCATCCACTTCGGCTCGACGGACCACCTGCTGTACACGCTGAAGGCCGACGACGGCCGCCTGCGCTGGAAGCTCGCCACCGGCGGCGAGATCACCGGTTCCCCGGTCGTCCGCGACGGCATCGTGTACGCGTGCAGCAAGGACCGCTGCGTGTACGCGCTGGACGCGGAGAAGGGCACCGGGACGGCCCGTACGACCTGAGGGCACCCACGAGGAGGCGGCCCCGTGCGGCGTGAGGGGCCGTGGCGGCCCGGTGACGTGTCCGTGACATCCGGGCACTAGCGTGATCGTCATGACGACACGGGGGCGAGCACTCAGGTACACGGCGATCTCGGCACTGGTGGTCCTCAGCCTGACCGGCTTCTCGACCGGCCGGCACGGCCACGGTCACGGAGGCGACGGGGGCGGCGGCTGCAGCAGCTCCGGTCAGGACCACGACAGCTCGTCGTCCACGTCGGGCGGCGGCGACGCCTACAAGGACGACGACGACACCTACGGCAGCGGCGGCAGCGGCTACCACGACCACGACGACGACACCTACGGCGACGGCACGGGCGGCGGCACCCACGCCGTGTCCGCCACCCTGGAACTGGTCGCATGCGCCACGCAGACCGAGCCGTACGCCACCGTCGAGGTCACCAACCCGAACGACAGCGAGTACACGTTCCCCGTCACCGTCCGCTTCATCGACGTGTACGGCACCGAGCTCACCGCCGGCCACGAGGAGGCCACCGTCCCCGCGCGGGGCGTGAGCGAGGTCCGCATCCCCTTCGACGGCTACAAGCCCCCGTACGAGTGCCAACTGGACGAGACGGTGACGTCACCGTCGTGACCCCGCGCCGCGGGGGCGCGGCCGAGCCCGGACACACGTCGGCCGCGGCGGCGTCCCCTCCGCGCCGCCGCGGCCGATCCCCGTGCGGGAAAAAGGTCGAGAAGGGCCTACTTGCCGTCGCCGTCCAGGTCCAGCGCCGGCGGGGCCGGGGCGTGGTTCTCCAGGGTCGTGATCTGCTCGTCGGCCGGAGGCTGGGGAGCGTGGTTCTCCAGGAGCCTGGCCTCGCCGCCGACGGGCGGTGCGGGAGCGTGGTTCTCCATGGTGACGATGTCGGCCGGCTTCTTCTCGGTCTCGCTCATGCTGCTCCCCTGAAAGTCGTTGCGTACGGGTGCCGATCGCCTCTGTCCGGCGACTCCCCCGAGTATCGCCGGACAGAGGCCTGCGCGGTCTCCCGGGTGGGTGGCCGCGGTGCGTGACCCGTCTGCCCCCCGACGCGACGGATCCGGGTAAGAGCTTGGCCCGTGGCCATAAACGTTCGATGAACGCCCGTGCCGCCGGCCCGTCATGCGGCGTCGACGGGTGAGGCGAGCAGGCGGCGCACCTCCGACGCCTCGGGGGCGTC
Organism: Streptomyces sp. NPDC085944; assembly: GCF_040686295.1. Taxonomy (NCBI): domain Bacteria; kingdom Bacillati; phylum Actinomycetota; class Actinomycetes; order Kitasatosporales; family Streptomycetaceae; genus Streptomyces; species Streptomyces sp. NPDC085944. Next base: position 18,653 of record NZ_JBFBJX010000026.1, read on the forward strand.
GGCGCGTTCCAGCAGCGTCAGGGCCTCGTCCCAGCAGGCGCGCGCCCGGCCGCTCTGCCCCAGCGCGCTCAGGCTCTGTCCCAGGGTGTTCAGGATGCTGCCCCGGATGAGGTCGCCGCCGATGAAGCCGATCGCCAGGGCCTGTTCCGCGTGCTGGGCCGCCGCCGCGGGCCGCTTCGCGACCAGGTGCAGCTGCGCGATGCGGAAGTGGGCGGTGCCCTCCCACAGGCGCTGGCGGTTGGTGCCGAACATGACCAGGGCGTCCTGCATCTGCCGCAGGCCCTCCGCGTGCTGGTCCGCCCGCAGCAGCGCCACCCCGAGCGCGTAACGGGCGTTCGCCAGGCGCAGTGTGAGGCCGAGCTGCCGGAAGATGTCCACGCCCTGCTGCGCCAGTGCGATCGCGCTGTGGGTGCGGTTCATGCGCTCGTGCAGCCGCGAGAGGTTGCACAGGGCGCTTGCCTCGCCGGGACGGTTGTCGTCCGCGCGGTAGCCGTCGCGGGCGGTCGTCAGCAGCTCCTCCGCCTCCTCGTAACGCCCCTGGCTGAGCGCGATGATGCCCCGGTCGGTGGCGGCCCAGCCGATGGGCGTGGCGTCCGCGGCCTCGGTGGCGAGCTCGATGGCGAGCCGCGCCTCGTCGTCCGCCCTGGAGTACTGGCCGGCCGCCAGGAAGACGTTGGACAGCGCGGTCCTGGCCCGGCTCTCCGCCCGGATGTCGGCGGTCGCCCGCGCCGCGTCGCGCAGCGTCGTCGCGGCCGTCTCGTACTGCCGGGCGTTGGCCCCGGACTCGGCCAGGTCCTTGGTCGCCCAGAGCAGGTCGACCGCCCGGCGCAGTTCGCTGCCCGACACCTGCTGCTGCGCGCAGGCCAGCAGGTTCTGGGCCTCCGTGAAGAGCCAGTCCAGGGCCTCGCCCCGGTCCTCGAACGAGAGGCCCGTGTAGGAGGTGGGTTCCAGGTGGGCGACCGTCCGGTCCCCGGGCCGCTCGATCGCGTACACGCCCGCCGCCGTGGCCAGGTAGAAGTCCAGCAGCCGGGACAGCGCGGCCGCCCGTTCGCTCGGCGGCCGTTCGTCCCGTTCCGCGCACGCGCGGGCGTAGAGGCGGACCAGGTCGTGGAAGCGGTAGCGGCCCGGTGCCGCCGATTCGAGCAGCGACGTGTCCACCAGGGACTCCAGGAGCTCCTCCGCATCCTCCGCCGGCAGGTCCAGGACGGCCGCCGCCGCCGCGAGGGAGATGTCCGGGCCGTCGGCCAGGCCCAGCAGCCGGAAGGCGCGGGCCTGGACCGGCTCCAGCTGGCCGTAGCCCAGCTCGAAGGTGGCCTCCACCGCCTGGTCGCCCGCCTGCAGCTCGTCCAGCCGGCGCCGCTCGTCCGCCAGCTTCGCCGCCAGGACCGAGACGGTCCACGTGCGGCGGGCGGCCAGCCGGGACGCGGCGATGCGGATCGCCAACGGCAGGAAACCGCACGCGCCGACCACGTCGAGCGCCGCCTGCCGCTCCGAGGCGACCCGCTCCTCGCCCACGATCTTCGTGAAGAGGGCCAGCGCCTCCTCGGGCGACATCACGTCCAGGTCGACCAGCTGCGCCCCGGCCAGGTCCACCATCCGCACCCGCGCCGTCACCAGCGCGGCGCAGCCGTCCGTGCCGGGCAGCAGGGGCCGCACCTGGGCGGCGTCGCGGGCGTTGTCCAGGAGGACGAGGACCCGGCGGCCGTCCAGGGCCGAGCGGTACAGGGCGGCCCGCTCCTCCAGGGAGTCCGGGATCGCCGAGTCGGCGGTGCCCAGGGCGCGCAGGAAGGAGCCCAGTACCGTCTCCGGCTCCGCGGGCCGCGCCCCGGCGCCCTGGAGGTCGACGTACAGCTGTCCGTCCGGGAAGGCGGACCGCGCCTGGTGGGCGACGTGCACCGCGAGGGTCGTCTTGCCGACGCCACCGATGCCGGCCAGCGCCGAGACCGCCATCACGCGGCCCGTCGTCGCGCCCCCGGAGGCCGCGGACAGCACGTCGCTCAGCTCGCGGACGAAGGACGCGCGGCCGGTGAAGTCGGGGACCGTGGCCGGCAGTTGCGCCGGGCGCACCGAGGGCGTCGCCGTCTCCGCGGCCGGCCCGGAGGGCTCGGTCAGCTGCGGGTCGGCCCGCAGGATGCGCTGCTGGAGTTCCTGGAGGCCGGGGCGCGGGTCGACGCCCAGTTCGTCGGCGAGCAGACGGCGCGTGTCCGCGTAGACGGCGAGGGCCTCCGCCTGGCGGCCGCTGCGGTACAGGGCCAGCATCAGCAGCTCGCGCAGCCGTTCACGCAGGGGGTGGGCCGCCGTGAGCGCCGTCAGCTCCGAGACGGACTCGGCGTGACAGCCCTGCTCCAGGTCCATGCCGAGGCGGCTCTCGAGGAGTTGCAGCCGCCATTCCCCGAGCCGCACGCGCTGTGTCTCGGCGTACGGGCCCGGCACGCCGGCCAGGACCTCGCCGTCCCACAGGTCCAGCGCGCGGCGCAGCAGGTCGCGGGCGTGGCGCAGGTCCCCGGAGCTCCTGGCCTTCTCCGCCTCGGCGGCCAGGTCCTGGGCCCGCGCCAGGTCCAGCGCCCCCTCGGCCAGGCCCCGCACGGCGTACCCGCCCGACTCGCTGACCAGCACCCCCGGGTCGAGGACCTTCCGCAGCCGGGACGCGTACGTCCGTACCGCCGCCAGCGCCTGCGACGGCGGCTCCTCGCCCCACAGGGCGTCGATCAGCTCGGCCGCGGTCGCCGTACGGCCCTCGCGCAGCAACAGGGCGGCCAGCAGGGCCCGTTGCTGCGGCGAGCCGGTGGCCAACGTCTCCTCGTCCCGCCAGGCGCGCACCGGTCCGAGCACGCCGAAGCGGAGCGCGGCCGCCCCGTCCTCTTCCGCCGGGAATCCGGGACGCCGCTGCTCCGGAACCCGCGGTACACCGTCCATGCCGTCCCCCCTAGACATCCTGAGCAACCAGGCCAGTTTGCCTTGTTCATGCTGACCACGTCAGCCGTGGGAGACGCCGATCACAGGTTCCTCACCCCCTGCTCCCTTGTCCCTCCAGCTCCACCCGTACCGTCAGCAGCCCCGTCCCGACGCCCATCGCCCGCACCGCGAGGCTGTTGTAGCGGGGGAGGAGGCGCAGGCGGGCGCGCGGGTCGTCGTCGGGCAGGAGGTGGGCCGTGCCCGGGTACCAGCGGCCCCGCAGCCGGACCCGGACCCGCGGATCGGCCCGGATGTTGCGGACGTACTGCGACCGTTCGCCGAACTCCGACACCAGCCAGAAGCAGTCGCCGGTGCGGCGGCCGCCCACCGGGGTGCGGCGGGGCAGTCCGGAGACGCGGCCGGTGGTCTCCAGCAGGGTCTGGCCGGGCAGTCGGCGCACGACGGCGTTGAGCCGGCGCTGGAAGGCCGCCACGATCCGGTACTTGGTCTCCGCGGAGGACGAGGACGACATCGTTCGTTCACTCTCCTGTCTCGTGGGCCTCCATGTTCCCGTAAATCCTCGCCGGGGAAGATGCGAACGGGGCCGGGAGACGACGGGGGTGCGGGTGTGCGGGTCGTGACGTGGAACCTGTGGTGGCGGTTCGGTCCGTGGGCGGCCCGGCGCGAGGCGATTCTCGCCGTGCTGCGCAAGCTGGAGCCCGACGTCGTCGGCCTCCAGGAGGTGTGGGCCGTCGACGGAGGGGAGAACCTCGCCGAGTCGCTGGCCCGCGACCTCGGCCTGCACTGTGCCTGGTGGCCCTCGCCCGCGCCCGAGCGGTGGCAGCGGCGGATCGGGGACGACACGGTGGGTGCCGGCACCGCGGTGCTCAGCCGCCGGCCCGTCGTGGAGCGGGCGGTGCTGAAACTGCCCGCCCCCGCCGCACTGGACGACGGGCGGCTGGCCGCGTACGCCCGGCTGGACACGCCCGGGCACCGCGTCCCCTTCTTCACCGTCCACCTGACCTCCGGCGGCGGCCCCGCCCGTGCCGTGCGCCGCGAACAGGCCGCCGCTCTGGCCGAGTTCGTGACCGCCCACCGGCACGGCACCGCCCACCCGCCCGTCGTCACCGGCGACTTCAACGCCCGCCCCGAGGCGCCGGAGGTCCGCCTGCTGCGGGCCGCGGGGCTGCGTGACGCCTGGGAGCACGCGGCCCCGGGCGCGCCCTCAGGCACCTGGGACACCGCCAACCCGTACGTGGCCCACGCGGACGGCGGGCCGAGCGCACGGATCGACTACGTCCACGTGGGCCCGCCCGGGCCCGGCGGACTCGGCCGGGTCCTGGCGGTGCGGCGGGCCGCCGGCCCCGTCGACGGGGTCTGGCCCTCCGACCACGCGGCGGTCGTCGCGGACCTGGCCGACGGCGGGGCGGTGCCCGGGCCGGCTACCGCCCCAGGAACACCGGGTTCGTGAACGCCGCCAGTGCCCCGGGCAGGGGGCCCGCCGCCGTCTCGTGCCGCACCTCCGCCCGCACGTACGCCGCGTACGAGGCCGTCGTACGCCACTCCACGGTGCCCGCGCCCGACACCGGCAGCGGATCGCCGGTGAACAGCACGCCCTGGTCGGTGACGAACCGGACCGTGCAGCGCGGGGCGCCCGTCACCTCCAGGCGGACGGTGACCGGGGTGTCGCGGTCCACGCGCAGCCGCTCGCCGATGCCGGCGTGCTCGCCCCGGCCGCCGGACGCGGTGAAGGACAGCGACACCTTCGACGACTCGGCGACGTACGAGCGCCCGGCCCGGATGCCCTGCTGGATCGCCTCCCGGGTCAGGTCGTCGGCGAGGACGACGGTCTGCGGGCGGCCGATCACGTCGGGGGAGCGGTGGGAGTCGCTGTTGCCCATCGCCGGGATCCAGTCCCGCCCGTCGCGCACCGAGGCGACCAGCATGCCGTCCCAGTCGGCCAGCGCCACCTCGTCGTCGGGCGTGTAGGCGCCGTTCCACACCTCGACCGCGTCGGCCTCGCCGAACCCGAACTTCCAGTTGCAGCCGATGCAGGTGGCGTGCGGGTGGGCCGGCACGACCAGGCCGCCGGCGCGGCGGATCTGCCGGGCGAAACGGCCGAAGCGGTTGTCGCGGGCCCGATAGCGCCAGTCGACGAAGGTGCCGGGATCGGTGCCGAGGGCGACGACGTGACCGTTGCGGGTGGTCACCTCCTCGCCGAGCAGGACGAGCAGGTCGTCCCCGGCGAGATCGGCCCAGTGCGCGTGGGCGGAGTGCGTGTTGTGCTCCGAGGAGTTGATGAAGTCCAGGCCCGCCGCCCGCGCCAGCTCCGCGATCTGCGCGAGGGTGTAGCGGCCGTCGGAGTACTCGGAGTGCAGGTGGCAGTCACCCCGGTACCAGGCGCGCCCCCGCCCCTTGGCCCGCTCGGGCGGGTACACCGGACGGGGTGTCCGGTCCTCCTCGCCGTAGGTGAGCGTGATCGTGATCTCGTACGCCAGGCCCTGCGGGGCCACCGTGTACGGGCCGAGCGCGATGTGCCAGGTGCCCGCGCGCACCGGGACCGGGACGTAGCCCGGCGTGGCGGCGTCCGCGCGGACGAAGAACTCCGTGCGCGCCCCGCCCGACCAGCCGCAAAAGCCCCGGCCGCCCAGGTCGGTGCCGCGTTCGTCGAAGAGGCCGATGTCGAGCGCGTTGCCCTGGGTGCCGGCCGGCACGGCGGGGCGGTCGTAGGTGTAGGCGACGTGGATCTCGCGCACGCCCCGGGGGACTTCGACCGGGATGTACACGAAGTCGGGGGAGCCGGGCGGCAGGGTGCCGCGCACGGTCCTGGTGTGCCGTTCCCGGGGTGCCGCCGAGGCGAAGCTCACGCTTGACGACGTAAGCGCGGCGGCGGCTCCCGTCACGAACACCGCGCGTCTGCCGATCCCGGCGTGTTCCTGCTCGTGGACGTCCTCGCACATGCTGCTGCTCCCCAGGTGTCGTGGATGACATGGCACGGGTGGTGCAGGGGTTGGTGCGGACAACCCTCGTATTGAGCCGTGAACCGCGGTGCAAGGGAAGGGGGAAGACGGATGGAGGACCGGAAACGGCCGGGTGGGTCACCGGACGCGGCGCCCGTGCTGATCACGCCGCTCGTATGCTCGAAGGATGACGACTTCCGCGACCTCCGGAACCGGACCCGCCGACCCCGCAGGGCCCACCGAGAACTCCATGCGTCGCGCCCTCAAACGCGCCCGGGACGGCGTCGCCCTCGACGCCTCCGAGGCCGCCGTGCTGCTCCAGGCGCGCGGGGAGCACCTCGACGCCCTCACCGCGTCCGCCGCCCGGGTCCGGGACGCGGGCCTGGAGGCCGCCGGCCGGCCCGGCGTCATCACGTACTCGAAGAGCGTCTTCGTCCCGCTGACCCGGCTGTGCCGGGACAAGTGCCACTACTGCACCTTCGTCACCGTCCCCGGCAAGCTGCGCCGGGCGGGCCACGGGATGTTCATGTCGCCGGACGAGGTGCTCGACATCGCGCGCAAGGGCGCGGCCCTCGGCTGCAAGGAAGCCCTCATCACCCTCGGCGACAAGCCCGAGGAGCGCTGGCCCGAGGCCAGGCAGTGGCTGGACGCGCACGGCTACGACGACACGATCGCCTACGTCCGCGCGATCTCGATCCGCATCCTGGAGGAGACGGGCCTGCTCCCGCACCTCAACCCGGGCGTCATGACCTGGACGGACTTCCAGCGGCTCAAGCCCGTCGCGCCCTCCATGGGCATGATGCTGGAGACCACCGCCACCCGCCTGTGGTCCGAGCCGGGCGGCCCGCACCACGGCTCGCCGGACAAGGAACCGGCCCTACGGCTGCGGGTCCTGGAGGACGCCGGACGCTCCTCGGTCCCCTTCACCTCCGGCATCCTCATCGGCATCGGCGAGACGTACGAGGAGCGGGCCGAGTCCCTCTTCGCGCTGCGCCGAATCTCCCGCGCCTACCACGGCGTGCAGGAACTGATCATCCAGAACTTCCGCGCCAAGCCCGGCACGGCGATGCGCGGCATGCCGGACGCGGAGCTGGACGAGCTGGTCGCCACCGTCGCCGTCGCCCGGCACATCATGGGACCGTCCGCGTGCCTGCAGGCCCCGCCCAACCTGGTGGACGCCGAGTACGAGCGGCTGATCGGCGCGGGCATCGACGACTGGGGTGGCGTCTCCCCGCTCACCATCGACCACGTCAACCCCGAGCGCCCCTGGCCGCAGATCGACGAACTCGCCGCGAAGTCCCGCGCGGTCGGCTACGAGCTGCGCGAACGGCTGTGCGTCTACCCGGAGTTCGTCAAGCGCGGCGAGCCCTGGCTGGACCCGCGGCTGCGCCCGCACGTGGCCGCGCTCGCCGACCCGGTCACGGGCCTGGCCCGCCAGGACGCGGTGGTCGAGGGGCACGCCTGGCAGGAGCCCGACGAGGCGTTCACCGCCACCGGCCGCACCGACCTGCACGCCACCATCGACACCGAGGGCCGTACGTCGGACCGCCGCGACGACTTCGACGAGGTGTACGGCGACTGGGGCGCCCTGCGCGAGGCCGCCGCCCCCGGCATGGCCCCCGAGCGCATCGACACCGACGTGCGCGCCGCGCTCGCCACGGCGGCCGACGACCCGACGAAGCTCACGGACGACGAGGCGCTCGCCCTGCTGCACGCCGACGGCCCGGCGCTGGACGCCCTGTGCGGCATCGCGGACGACGTGCGCAGGTCGGTGGTCGGCGACGACGTCACCTACATCGTCACCCGCAACATCAACTTCACCAACGTCTGCTACACCGGCTGCCGCTTCTGCGCCTTCGCCCAGCGCCGCACGGACGCCGACGCCTACACGCTCTCCCTGGACCAGGTCGCCGACCGCGCCCAGCAGGCCTGGGACGTGGGCGCGGTGGAGGTCTGCATGCAGGGCGGCATCCACCCCGACCTGCCCGGCACGGCGTACTTCGACATCGCGCGGGCGGTGAAGGAGCGCGTCCCCGGCATGCACGTGCACGCCTTCTCGCCGATGGAGGTCGTCAACGGCGCCACCCGCACCGGCATGTCGATCAGGGAGTGGCTGGGCGCCGCCAAGGAGGCGGGCCTGGACTCGGTCCCGGGCACGGCGGCGGAGATCCTCGACGACGAGGTCCGCTGGATCCTCACCAAGGGCAAGCTGCCGACGGCCACCTGGACCGAGGTGATCGAGACGGCCCACGAGCTGGGCATCCGCTCCTCCTCCACGATGATGTACGGCCACGTCGACCAGCCCCGCCACTGGCTGGGCCACCTGCGCACCCTCGCCGGGATCCAGCGGCGCACGGGCGGCTTCACGGAGTTCGTGACGCTCCCCTTCATCCACACCAACGCGCCGGTCTACCTGGCGGGCATCGCCCGGCCCGGCCCCACCCTGCGGGACAACCGCGCGGTGACCGCGATGGCCCGTCTCCTCCTCCACCCGCACATCCCCAACATCCAGACGAGCTGGGTGAAACTGGGCACGGAGGGTGCGGCGGAGATGCTCCGCTCCGGCGCCAACGACCTGGGCGGCACCCTCATGGAGGAGACGATCTCCCGCATGGCGGGCTCGTCCTACGGCTCCTACAAGTCGGTCAAGGACCTGATCGCGGTCGCCGACGCCGCCGGCCGCCCCGCGAGGCCGCGCACCACGCTCTACGGCCCGGTTCCCGAGGAGCGGCAGCGGGCGGCGCGGGACTCGGACGGGCACCTGCCTGAGCTGCTGCCGGTCCTGGACTGAGGCGCGGGCGCACGCTTCGGAGGCGGGGCGGGTGCGCAGTACGATGATCGGGCCCCCGGTGTGTCGGGGTTCTCGTAGCTGAGGAGATGCGTGCCCGTGCCTGCCCGACTTCCCTCATGGGCGTGGGTCTCCGGTCTGACCGTGGGCGCGGTAGCGGCGGTGACCGTCCTGGCCGTACAGGCGGACCAGGGACCCCACCCCACCGCCGCGGCGACGAAGCCGCGCCCGTCGGCGTCGGCGTCGGCGTCGGCGGACCCCAAGCCGAAGGAGACCGCGCCGGCCCCGGTGCCGGCGGATTCCGGCACCGGGCGGCGCGTCGTCTACTCGGTCGGCCAGGACCGGGTGTGGCTGGTCGACGCCAGCGACGCCACCCGGCGGTCGTTCAAGGTCTGGCCGGGCACGGTCGACCCGGATCCGGGCAAGTACAGCGTCGGCACCCGCCGCCAGGACCCGACGACGGGCTCCGACGGGGTGCGGGTCGAGCAGATCATGTACTTCACCCAGGAGGACGGCGTCTGGGTCGCCTTCTCCAACGCCGTGGACGGCTCCTCCCCGCCGCCGCCCGCCGACGGTGCCAAGACGGGCGGCGTACGGCTGCCCAAGGCGGACGGCGACGCGCTCTGGGAGTTCGGCACGTCCGGCACGACGGTCACTGTGGTCGCCTAGCCTCCGCCGCCTCGCCGGACGGCAGGTGCGCCACGATCAGCACGACGCCGCTGAACAGGAGCACCCGCGTCGCCGCGTCCAGCCCGTTCCAGTCCTCCGACTGCCACATCGCGAACCACTCCCCGCCGATCGCGAGGAACCCGGCGCCGAAGAGCAGCATCAGCATGAGCGTGCCGTACGTGGTGAAGCGCCGCGCGGGGGCGTGCTGCCGGCGTATCCAGAGCCAGGTCGCCCAGATCAGCACGAGCGCGGCCGCGGTCTCCCAGACGATGATCGCCACGTAGGCGGTGTCCTGGAGCCCCTTGCTCGTGATCGCCCGCCACATCAGGTCGTCGTCCTTGAACGTGGTGTCCATCGCGAGGACGTGGTGCACGTACTGCTGGTTGTTGTCGAAGTCCGTGATGTTCCCGAGGGCCACGAGGGCGATGTAGAGGGCGAGGACCGCGGTGAGCACGGTCGAGGCGAGTAAAAGGGTGCTGCGGGGGTTCTTGGTCATGGCAGCACTATTGCGAAGCCGAGGGCCCCGCCCGTAGGCAGGGCCCGTAACGTGATCTCTTCGCAGCGTTCCGTCGGCGACATCCCCCGGCGGCCACCGAGCCGGACAGCGCCGTCGTCGCCACCGTGGCCGCGCGGCCGTCCCGCGTGGCGCCGCCGTAGGTCTGGTAGCCGTGGACGGAGCCGCCGTGGCCCCACAGCTCGACGCCGCAGGACAGGGGGGTGCGGAAGGGGCCCGGGCCGTAGCCGGTGCCGGGCGCGGGGGCGCCCTCGGCCTCCGGGACCGTGGTCCTCATCTCCTTCAGTTCGGCCGTCCCCAGGACCTCGCCGCCGGGCAGGGCGGCCAAGAAGCGGTTGAGGTCGCGCGGGGTGGTGACGAGCCGCCCGGCGGCCCAGGCCGGAAACGGGTCGAGGCTCCGTCCGTGAACCCGCCGCCCGCTCGATGGGCCCGGACGGCGGAAACCGGGTGTACCTGCCACCACTTTCGGCCGTGAGCGTTTCCACACCGATCCCGCCCGCCGCGGCCCTGAACCGACCGCGTCCGTTCGCATACAGTGCTGGGCGTCGTACGTACGCGCAGTGCCGAGGGGAGGTCCGGGTGGGCGGGACGACCGGCGCCGTCTGGGGGCGGGCCGAGCAGCAGGACTTCCGCAGCCGGGTGCGCGGAACGCTGCTCGGCGTGGCCGTCGGGGACGCCTTCGGCGCGCCCGTCGACTCCCTCGCCCTCGACGCGATCCGGGAGGCCCACGGCGCCGAGGGGCTGTCCGACCTGGCCCCGGCCCACGGCCGGCGCGGCGCCGTCACGCACCTCACCCAGCTCACCCTGTTCTCCGTGGACGGGCTGATCCGCGCCCAGGTACGGCGCGACACGGGCGCCTGGCACCCGCCGACCGACCTGCACCGGGCCTACCGGCGCTGGGTCGCCACCCAGCGCGACTGGGGTCCCGACCTGCGGCGCAAGGACGACGGCTGGCTGGCCCACGAGGAGTGGCTGTACGTCCGCCGAAACGCCCCGCGCGCGCTGCTGCTCGGCCTCGGCGACGAGACGATGGGCACGCCCGAGGCGCCCAAGAACCCGGACGAGCGCGGCCCCGAGGCCGCCGCCCGCTCGGCGCCGTTCGGGCTCCTGGTCGGCTGGGAGCCGCAGCTGGTCGCCCAGCTCGCCGTGGAGTGCGCGGCGCAGACCCACGGCCACCCCACCGGCTGCCTCGCGGCGGGTGCCTACGCCGTGGTCGTGCACGGGCTGGCGCGCGGCGAGAGCCTGGACGCCGCCGTGCAGCGGGCCCTGGCGCTGCTCGTCGCCCGGCCGGGGCACGAGCCCGTGGCGACGGCCCTGCAGCACGCCCTCGGCGCGGTACGGCAGGGGCTGCCGACCTCGGCGCGGGTGACCGAGCTGATCGGCGCGGGGACGGCGGAGGGCCTGGTGGCCGCCGCCGTGTACTGCGCCCTGGTCGGCGAGGACGTACGGCACGGGCTGCGCCTCGCCGTCAACCACGACGGCCCCTCGGCCGCCACCGGCGCCCTGACCGGCGGCCTGCTCGGCGCCCTGCACGGCGAGACGGCCCTGCCCCCGGCCTGGGTGGCGGAGCTGGAGGGCCGCCCGACCCTCCTGGAACTGGCCGACGACTTCGCCATGGAAATGACCCAGGGCCCCGCCCTCCACGGCCCGGCAAGCTCGTCCCCCGCCTGGCTGACGCGGTACCCGCGAGCGTGATCCCGGCCCGGCGCCCCGACGAGCCCACGCGGCCGGCACCGCACCGCCCGGCGTTCCGGGAGCCCGGTGGCCCGGCGCGCTCACGCGGCCGGGTGCGCTCGGCCACCGGGACGCGCCACGACCGTGGCCGCCGGCCGTCGCGGTCGCATGGGAGCGCGGGAAACCCTCGGCGGAACCGTCACGTTTCGAGAAGCGCCGCCCCGCGGGGCGCGGCTAGCGTGCCTGCCATGGACATCAGCATTCACACCACGGTTCTCCCGCACGACGACCCGGACGCGTCCCTCGCCTTCTACCGGGACGTCCTCGGCTTCGAGGTCCGCAAGGACGTCGGGAACGGCAAGATGCGCTGGATCACGGTCGGGCCGGCCGGCCAGCCGGACGTCTCGCTGCTGCTCTCGCCGCCCGCCGTGGACCCCGGCGTCACCGACACCGAGCGCCGCACCATCGCCGAGATGATGGCCAAGGGCACCTACGGCTGGCTCCTCCTGGCCACCAAGGACCTCGACGGCACCTTCGAGAAGGTGCGCGCCGGGAACGCCGAGATCGTCCAGGAGCCGACCGAGCAGCCGTACGGCATCCGGGACTGTGCCTTCCGGGACCCGGCCGGCAACCAGATCCGCATCCAGGAACTGCGTTAGCGGTGGACGCGGCCGGGTGTCCGGCCGGCGCCCACGCACCGTGGCCGCCGGCCGGACACCGGTCGTACGCCTGCCGGACGGAGGGTCAGTCGCCCACCCGGCTGCGCCCCACCGCGCCGTCCACCCCGCCCGCGGGCGTCGGGATCGCGGCCGCCGCGCCGGAGGCGTCGTCGCCGTCCCCGTCCGTGTTGACGCGCTCGATGATCGCGAGCCGTTCCGGGGTGTCCTCCGGCCTCAGGTAGCCGACGACGACGTACAGGACCAGCGAGACCGCCAGCGGGACGGAGACCTGGTACTCGAGCGGTACCCCGCCGTCCACGTTCCAGTTGATCGGGTAGTTGACCAGCCAGAACGCGACCAGGCCCAGGCCCCAGCTGGTGAGCGCCGCCGTCGGGCCCGAGCGGCGGAAGGGCCGCAGCAGTCCGAGCATCATCGGGATCGCGATCGGGCCCATCAGACCGGCGACCCACTTGATGACCACGGTGATGATGTCCTTGAACGTCGGCGAGTCGACCTGCGTCGCCACCGCCATCGAAAGACCGAGGAAGATCACCGTAGTCAGCCGGGCCGCCAGCAGACCCGACCGCCGCCCCCAGCCCCGGGCCCGCTTCGACAGCACCGGCGCCACGTCACGGGTGAACACCGCGGCGATGGCGTTGGCGTCCGAGGAGCACATGGCCATGGTGTGCGAGAAGAAGCCGACGATGACCAGCCCGAGGAGCCCGTGCGGCAGCAACTGCTCGGTCATCAGGGCGTAGGAGTCGGAACCGTCCGCCTTCTGCGACTCCACCAGCAGCGGCGACATCCACATCGGGAAGAACAGCACCACCGGCCACACCAGCCACAGCACCGCCGACAGCCGTGCTCCGCGCGCCGCCTCGCGGGCGTCGCGCGTGGCCATGTAGCGCTGGGCCTGGTTGAGCATGCCGCCGTTGTACTCGAAGAGCTTGATGAAGAGGAAGGCCAGCAGGAACACCGTCCCGTACGGGCCGACCAGCGGCTTTCCGTGTCCCTGGAGGGCGGGCTCGTCCCAGACGCCGAAGAAGCCGCCGTGGTCGCCGAGCTTGAGGACCACGGCCACGAACATCGAGACACCGGCCAGCAGCTGGATGACGAACTGGCCCAGCTCCGTCAGCGCGTCCGCCCACAGGCCGCCGATCGTGCAGTAGATGCCCGTGATGACACCGGTGATCAGGATGCCCTGGTTGAGGGAGATGCCGGTGAAGACCGACAGGAGCGTGGCGATGGCCGCCCACTTCGCGGCCACGTCCACGATCTTCAGCAGCATGCCGGACCAGGCCAGCGCCTGCTGGGTGGGCAGGTTGTACCGGTTCTTGAGGTACTCCAGCGGCGAGGCCACGTGCAGCCGTGAGCGCAGCCGGTTGATGCGCGGCGCGAACAGCTTGGAGCCGATGGCGACGCCGAGCGCGATGGGGAACGACCACGTCACGAAGGACGTGACGCCGTAGGTGTAGGCGATGCCGGCGTAGCCGGTGAACATCACCGCGCTGTAGCCCGACATGTGGTGCGAGATGCCGGACAGCCACCAGGGCATCCTGCCGCCGGCCGTGAAGAAGTCGCTGACGTCGTCCACGCGTTTGTGCGACCACACGCCGATCGCCACCATGACGGCGAAGTAGCCGATGAGCACGGACCAGTCGAGACCGTTCATGTGCCCCCTTCCGGGGTCCGCCTTGTGAACTCCGCTCAGCCGGTTGGCACTTCGCTTGAGCGGGGTAGGGGCGTGGCAGGCCGCGAAGTGCCCGCTCATCGTGGGTGCGCCGACGTGGGCACGACAAGGAAGGGGAAGGTCAAGAGGAGGTAAAAAGGTTCGACTTGCTGACCTACGTTCACCTACGTGAACGAGAAGGGGTGCCCCCGAAGGGGCCGCCCGGTCCGCTGCTCTCGGCCGCTCCGGCTACTTCAGCTCGTCGGGGCACGGCGTGCCCCGCTTCAGCCCGTACGGCGCCGCCAGCCGGTACGTGCCCGCCTGAGGGGCGACGAGCGTCGTCCACACGTCGCCGTCGGCGGTCTCCTCGGTCTCCGTCACACAGCCGTTGACGTTGTCGTACGTCTTCGGCGTGCCCTCCGGGGCGCTCTTGGAAGCCTCCGTCTCCTGCGGCGGCTTCAGCTTCTTGCCCTCCTCGTCGACGAGGCTCAGCCACGGCGAGTACGGCATCCGGACCAGGACGCGGCCGGGCTCCTGCACGTCGATGACCCACTCGTCCTGCTCGGCCCGCCGGACCACCGCGTTCGGTTCCGCCAACGGCGTCGGATCGGTCACCTTGAACAGCTGCCAGTTGGCGTCGCCCCAGATCTGCTGCAGGTACGGCAGACCCCGCTGCAGCAGCTCCCGCTCGCGCTTGCCGCCGTCGCCGTCCGGTTCGCCCTTGGGCAGCACCACGTAGTGCACCGCCCAGCGCTTCAGCCACTCGTGGTAGTTCGCCGAGTTGAGCGTGTCGTCGTAGAAGAGCGGGTTGCGCTCCATGTCGGCCTGCCGGGTCCAGCCGCGGGCCAGGTTCACGTACGGCGCGAGCGCCGAGGCCTCGCGGTGGGAGCGGGCCGGCAAGGCCTCCACCCGGCCCTGCTCCGCACCCACCTTCTGCAGCTCGTTGACGAGCGGCGCCAGCTCGCGCGCCCAGGAGGCGGCGGGCTGGGTGTGGATGGCGTCGTCGGCCGACTTGAAGCCGATCCAGCCCACGAAGCCGACCAGCGAGACCACCAGCGCGTACCACTTGCGCGACTTCGGCACCGTGAACGGCAGCGCCGCCACCAGCGCCACCCCGGCGAAGAGCATCGCGAGCCGCGTGATGTTCGAGCCGATCTGGGAGCTGATCAGCCAGACCAGCAGCACCGACAGGCCGTAGACCGCCGACGTGATCCGCACGGTCTTCCAGGTGCTCGGCACGAACCAGCACACCAGGCCCGCGTAGAGGAGCGGCAGCAGCGCCGAGCCGAACCCCATCGGCTGCGTGCCGGAGAAGGGGAACAGCACCGCCGACAGCGCGACGACCGCGCTCGGCGCCAGACCCAGCGACCACGCACCAGGGCGGCGCTTCTGCAGGAACAGCGCCACCGCCACCAGGCCCACGAACAGCCCCGACACCGGCGAGGCCATGGTCGACAGGGCGGCCAGCGGCGCCGCGCACAGTCCCTTGGCCCAGCGCTCGTACCGCCAGCGGTAGGGCCAGCAGAAGACGGCGGCGACCGCGCCGAGCCCGAACATCATGCCGAGCCCGAACGTCACCCGCCCCGACACCGCGTTGGCCAGCAGCCCGAACAGTCCGGCCAGCGACGCCCACAGCGGATTGCGGACCACCCGGCTGCGGATCAGGATCATCGTCAGCAGCCCGGCCGACACCGTCCCCGCGATCATCATCGTCGTGCGCACGCCGAGCACCGACATCAGGTACGGCGAGATCACGCTGTACGACACCGGGTGCATGCCGCCGTACCAGGCGAGGTTGTACGCGGAGTCCGGGTGCCGGCCGACGAACTCGGCCCACGCGTCCTGTGCCGCGAGATCGCCGCCACTGTTCGCGAACGTGAAGAACCACACTATGTGGAGCACCCCGGCCAGGGCCGTCACGGACAGCACGGGGTGGCGCAGCATGCGCTCGCGCAGGGCCAGGAAGGCGGTGTTCACGGCCGACGGAGTCTTCGGCTCGACGGGTGCGGACCGGGCAGCCGGTGACTCGGCAGGCCGGGGCCCGGAGGGACGAGGCTCGGAAGCCCGGGGCTCACCGTCGGCCCCGTGGGTGCGGGGTTCGGGTACACGTGGTCGCGGGCCGGCTCCCTGGCCCGGATCGGCGTCGTCGGCGCGTGTCGGCTCCGCAGTGGCCACCTGAAGGCACTCCCCGTGTCCCGTCTTCTTCTTTGGGCCGTGTCCCGTTCCCACGACCGGCGACTGCCCCGTTTCGTGACGCTAGCACGCGGCCCCGGACAGTTCCTCCTCCCTTTCGGGACCGTCCCGGGGCCTCGTGGGGCCTCCCCGGGCCTCCTGGCACGCCAACGCCCCCGCGGCCGGGTGGCCGCGGGGGCGCGGGGCGACGCATCGGCCCGGGTGGGCCGGAGGTCAGCCCAGGCGGGTCAGCTTGTCCGAGAAGCCGGGCTCGACGAGGTCCTCGCCCAGAGCCACCGGCACCTTCACCGCGCCGCTGGTGCCGCCGTCGCCGACCGTGAGGCTGCCGACCTTGGTGCCGGCCTTCGCCGTGTGCGGCACCTCGTCCGCGTCGAAGGTCAGCTTCACCGTCAGTCCGCCCCAGCCGACGGCCTTGACGTCCTTCGTGGCGACGACCGGCGTACGGCCGCCGAGGCCGTCGTCGACATACCCGACGACGCTCCCCTTCTTCAGGACGGTCGACGACCGCAGGGTGTCCTGCGCGGCCCGGATCAGCTCGTCGCTCGCGTCCAGCGCGGCGTCGAGGATGCCCCCGCCGACGTCCGGCTGGCGCACCACGGCCCCGACGATGGTGCGGGTCTCCCCGCCGACCTCCTTCTTCGCCGCGAAGACGAGGTTGCCGAGGGCGGAGGTGGTGGTGCCGGTCTTGATGCCGACGACGCCGTTGTGGCCGACCAGATGGTTCCAGTTGCCGTGGTTGACGCCCTTGTAGTCGTTGTACGACATCATCGCGGCGACCTCGCGGAAGGCGGGCGACTTCATCGCCTCCTTGGCCAGCTTCACCTGGTCCACGGCCGTGCTCACCGTCGTGTTGTTCAGCCCGGACGGGTCGGTGTACGTCGTGTTGGTCATGCCGAGGTCCTTGGCGGCGGCGTTCATCTTCGCCACGAACGCCTTCTCCGAGCCCGCGTCCCAGCGGGCCAGCAGCCGCGCCACGTTGTTCGCGGACGCGATCAGGACGGCCTTGAGGGCCTCGCGCTGGGAGATCGAGTCACCGGCGTAGACGTTGACGGTGGACTCGTCGCCCGCGTCCGACTGGTCCTCCGCCGCCTGGTCGATCTTGATCTTCGGACCCTCGGCGCCGCTCTTGAGCGGGTGGTCGCGCAGGATGACGTACGCGGTCATGACCTTGGCCACGCTCGCGATCGGCACCGGCTTCTGGTCGCCGGACGAGCCGAACGAGCCGATGCCCTGCACGTCGAGCGCGGCCTGACCGCTCTCGGGCCACGGGATCTGCGGCTTGCCGCCCTCGAACGTGAAGCTGTCCTGCGCCGTGAGGTCGAGGGTCGGCGCGGGCAGCGGGCGCATGGACTGCACGACGCCGAGGATGATCACCAGCAGGAGGACCAGCGGCGTCCAGATCTTGACCCGGCGCATCGTCGTGCGCAGCGGGGTCTCCGGGGGCGGCGGGGTGTTCGTCAGCTCGGCCAGCAGGTCCAGCGGCGGCTTCGGCGGCAGCGGCTGCTGCGTGGTCCGGTCGGGCCCGACGTGCGGCCGGGCGGCGGTGACCCCGGTACGGGGCGCCTGCGGAGCCTTGGGCGCCTCGGAGGTCTGCGCGGACTGCGCGGCCTGCGGAGGCTGCGGGGGCTGGCGGTTCGCCGGGTCGTCAGGGTTGCGCAGCGCCACGAACTTGCTGGTCCGCTCGGCGTCGCTCTCGGACCGCGCGGGGGCGTCGCCCTTCTGCCCGGCCTTCTCGGCGGCGGAGGCGGCGTTCCCCAGCTTCAGCATGGTCGTCGGCTGGTCCACGGCGGGCTTGCGCGGCGTCTTGAACACGGCGGTGGGCTGATCGACGGACGGGGCGCCGTCGCCCTTGCCGGCATCCCCGCCCCGCCCCGAGACCGTCTGCGCCCCGGAAACCGTCCCCGGCCGCGAATCCGCCCCCGAGGCCTCACCCGAGGCCGGGCCCGAGTCCGAGCCCCCGTCCGGCTCCGGCCCCGCGCCGACAGCCGGCACCGCGTCCGAGCCGACAGCCCGGTCCGCGTCCGTCTCCGATCCGGTAACCGGGTCCGTGTCCGTGCCTGCGTCCGGCGCAGTGTCCGAGCCGGACACCGAGGCCGGGCTCGAGCCGGAGCGGGAACCGGAGCCCGCGGCCGAGCCGGGCCCGGAGGCCGAGCCCCTGCCCATGTCCGTGGTCGTGTCCGGGCCGGAGGCTGGGGTCGTGCCGGCGGTTCGGTCCGGGGTGGAGCTCGAGTCCGTGCCGGAAGCCGTGTCCGAACCGGAGCGGGCATGGGAGCCCGTGTCCGAGCCGGGCCCGGAGGCCGAGCCCCTGCCCGTGTCCGTGTCCGTGGTCGTGTCCGGGCCGGAGGCTGGGGTCGTGCCGGCGGTTCGGTCCGGGGTGGAGCTCGAGTCCGTGCCGTAAGCCGTGTCCGAGCCGGAGCGGGCATGGGAGCCGACGGCCGAGCCCGGCCCGGAGGCCGAGCCCGTGTCCGAGCCCTTTCCGGAGGCTGCGGGCGCGTCGGAGCCCGAGTCGGAGCCGGAGGTCGTGTCCGTGGCGGAGTCCTTGACCGGGGTCGCGTCGGCCTCGGAGTCGGCGGTGTGGCCGGAGGCCTCCCGAGGCTGCGCGGTCTCCCGCCGCGGGCCGTCCTCGTCGTCCTTGCCGTCCTCGGCGCCCTCGGCCGGGGAGGCAGTCCCGGCCTCGGTCGCGTCGCCGTCGCCGCCGCCCTGCGGAGTCTGCTCCGCGTCTTCCGCCTCCCGCCCGTCCGCCGGCCGGGCGTTGGCCGCGGCGCGCTCGTCCGCGGTGGCCACCCAGGCCGCGACGACGTCCCGGAGGCGACCGTCGTTCCCGGGGGCAGGCTCCTCCTCGCGGTCGTCCTGGGAGGCGTCGGACGGCTCCGGCGCGGCGGTCGGGTCCGACGCGTCCGAGGGCGCCCCGGTGCCGGCCGACGCCTCGGGCGCCCCGGTGGCGTCGGTGTCCTCGCCGGAGGCGTCCGCGTCCGACTCGGTGTCGCGGACCGACAGCACCCGCGTCGCCGTGTCGACGCCGCCACCGGAGTCCGCGGAGCGCTTCGCTTCCTCCCGCGTCACCGTTAGCCGCGGATCACGCGCCTGGCTCGACCCGGTCCTGGCTTCGGGAACCGGACCCGCGCTCCCCGACGTCGGTTCTTCCGACGACTCGCGCTGCTTCGACCTGTCGGGGGACTCGCCCGCCACCGATGCCTCCTCCATGCGTCGCACGTCCTGTGCGCGCTACCGAACCCGTACCGAAACCATCTACCAGTGTCCTGTGTACGGGTGGAACCCACGCGGAAGACGAGAACGACATACCTACTGGTTCCACTACGAAGCGGTCACGCACCCTCGACAGACCAATGTGAGAGGGGTCACCCTGTCTGTCATCCACGCGGGGAGGCATGGATGGGCAGGAGCCGCAGAACACTTCCGGAGGAGCTTCTGCTGCTGGCGTTGGACCCGACCACGGGTACCACCGCACAGCCGCAGTCGCTCGACCTCGGTCTGGCCGGAGCACAGCTGGTGGAGCTGGCGCTGGCCGGACGGATAGCCCCAGACGGGGATCGTATCGCCGTGGTGGCCCCACGGCCGACAGGAGATCCAACACTGGACTGCGCGTTGGAGTTGCTGCGAAGGCGCGGCGCTCCGGTACGGGCGGTCAACTGGATTGGCGGACCCCGCCTGGGGCTTCGCCAGACCTATCTCTCGCATCTGGAGCGCTGCGGCATGGTGCATGCCGTGGAGGGCCAGATGTGCGGGGTGCTGCCGACGACTCGCTACCAGGCGACGGACACGGCGATCAGCAGGGAGATCAAGGCCCGGCTCGACTCGGCGATCCGCACCGGCGTACCGCCGGACCCGCGGACCGCGGCACTTGCCGCGCTGGCCCACGCGGTCGGACTCGGCAAGCACCTCTACCCGGGCAACGAAGGACGCTCGTCGCGGTCCCGGCTGCGGGACCTCATCAGGCACGACCCCATGGGCGGCCTGGTGGCGCACGCGGTGATGGACGTCCAGAACGGCGCTGCGGCACAGCCACGCCGCAGTCCGGCCCCGGCCGGCCGCCAGGCCCCGGGACCGGGGGCGAGGACCGCCCCGGAACCCGCCCGCGGTGTTCCGGCGCAACCGCGTCACGGATCCATGGCGCGAGCGGCAGTCCACTAGACCCTGCCGTCCGCGAGTACACCGCACCACAGCCGCACACGACGCCGCACCGCCAGCCCCCAAGCCCGGTCACGGGAGCCGCAGGTCCGCGCGGGGCGGCGGAACCGACCGTACGTCCGGCCCGCCCGGACAGAGGAAAGGTTCCGCCGCCCCGCGCGGCCGCACCCGGGGGTGGTGTGCCGAACTGGCGTGTACGCGGCGCATATCGACCGTTTCCCAGCGGTAGCAAGCACCTTGGTGGCAGTCTGCTCAACAGCAGATACACAAAGTGGCAAGTACGAGTCACCCAGCCGGAGGTGCACGTCCCGTGGCGTCGAGTGTCAATCCCACCGTAAGGCGGCGTCGGCTGGGCCAGGAGCTGCGCCGGCTCCGTGAGCAGAAGGGCATGACGGCCGAGGAGGTCGCCGAGCGGCTGCTGGTCTCCCAGTCGAAGATCAGCCGCCTGGAGAACGGGCGGCGCAGCATCAGCCAGCGCGACGTCCGCGACCTGTGCGGGGTCTACGAGGTCGAGGACCAGCGGATCGTCGACTCGCTGATGCAGATGGCCAAGGACTCGCGTCAGCAGGGCTGGTGGCACGCCTTCGGGGACATCCCGTACAGCGTCTACATCGGCCTGGAGACCGACGCGGAGTCGCTGCGCACCTACGAACCCCAGATCATCACCGGCCTGTTGCAGACCCGGCCCTACGCCGAGGCGCTGATCCAGGGCGCGTTGCCCGAGACGTCCGTCGCCGACGTCGAAAAGCGGGTGCAGGTCCGCATACGGCGCCAGGAGCGCATCTCCGCCGAGCACAACCCGCTGCGCCTGTGGGTGGTCCTCGACGAGGCCAGCCTGCGCCGGGTGGTGGGCGGCAGGCAGGTGATGCGGGAGCAGCTGGAGCACGTCGCCGAGATGTCGCAGCTGCCGCACATCACCGTGCAGGTGCTGCCCTTCGACGTCGGGGCGCACCCCGGCATCAACGGCCAGTACTCCATCCTGGAGTTCGCCGACACGGCCGACTCCAGCGTCGTGTACATCGAGGGCGTGACCAGCGACCTGTACCTGGAGAAGGCGCCGGACGTGCAGAAGTACACGGTGATGTACGAGCACCTGCGGGCGCAGGCCCTGAACGTGGAGCAGTCGCGGCAGCGCATCGAGGACGTGGCGAAGGAGTACGCGCGCTGAGCGGGGGGCGGCATAGTACACGGCTCCCACGATGCACTGGAAGACTCACCTGGAATATGCCATCCGACCGGGTGAATGGCCGCTCCGACCGGGGAGGCCAGCGAGTAGCGTCGATCACGCCAAAGATCACACGTCATTGGCGTAAACCACACTCGCGACTCGCCATCGGAGCAGACATGGCAATTCTTCAGGGCGCCCAGGAATCGTGGACCAAGTCCTCCTACTCCGGAGGCAACGGCGCGTGCGTCGAGGTCCGGTCCCCGCTCGTGGCGGCGCTCGCCGTCCGCGACTCCAAGGTGACCGACGGCCCGGTCCTCGCCTTCCCCGCCGACGCGTGGAACGCCTTCGTGACGTCGGTCAAGGAGTAGCACCGCCACGCGCCGTACGCCCGGTCCGCCGACGGAGCCCTCTCGACCAGTTCGCCGACCTTGCCGAGAGGGCGCCCGTCAGCTCACGTCACGTCACCTCACCGGGAACGCCACGTCGCACACCGGGTCCTGCGGGCCCGCCGCCTCCCAGTCGGCGAAGTACACCTCGCGGCACGGTCCCGTCACCGTCAGGCCCCGCGCGGCGATCCACTCCTCCACCGCCCCGAAGGCGGCCAGGATCTGCGGATAGGCCACCTGGGCCTTGGTGATCCGGGTGTAGGCCAGCCGTCCGGCCGGCTCCACCCGCACCCGCACCCGCGTCTGCCACGCCCGCCCCCGCTCCTCGCTCCATCCCCGCGCCGCCGCCTCGTCGCCGACCGGCACGCAGGACTCGGCCGGGCCGTCGCTCTCCGCCGACACGTCCGAGTGGTAGGCGACGAACGGTGCCGCCGTCACACCCCCGCAGTCCCGGGCCGCCTCCTCCAAACGCCCCAGCGAGGCACCGATCCACGACGGCAGTTCGTGCGCCAGCAGGTGCCGGGTCTCGCTGATCACCACCTGCTCGGGCACGTCCACCGTCTCGACCACGAACTTTCCCTGCACGTCGGAATCCCTTCCCGTCAGCCGTCCACGGAGGTACTCGACGAGCGTGCGCTGCCCGGCCACCCGGGCCTCCACGTCCGCCCAGTAGGCGTCGAGCAGACCGGCGGACCGGTCGCCGTCCGCGTGGACCACCTCGGCGATCCGCGCGAGCGGCATGTCCAGCCGGCGCAACAGGGCCACGAGCCGGGCGCGTTCGACCTGCCCGGCGCGGTAGTACCGGTAGCCGGTGGCCTCGTCCACGTGGGCGGGCGCCAGCAGGCCCAGCCGGTCGTACAGCCGCAGTGCCTTGGCCGACAGCCGGGCCCGCGCGGCGAGAGCGCCGATCGTCAGCAACGCGTCGTCGCGCACGTCCCCCCCCGGTCGTCCATGCCGTCGTCCACGCCGTCGTCCTCCGTCACCGGGCGGCTCTTCCGCCCGGTGACGCAGACCCTTCGGCTTGACCCAGGGGCAAGGTCAACCGGCCAGGCGCGCCTCGACGGCCGCCACGACCTCGGCCGCCTCCGGCTCGGTCTGCGGGGCGAACCGGGCGGCGACCTTGCCGTCCCGGCCGATCAGGAACTTCTCGAAGTTCCAGCGGATGTCCCCGCTGTGCCCCTCGTCGTCCGGGAAGCCGGTCAGCCGGTCGTACAGCGGGTGCCGGCCCTCCCCGTTGACCTCGACCTTCTCGGTCATCGGGAAGGTGACGCCGTACGTCGCCGAGCAGAACTCGGCGATCTCGTCGGCGCTGCCCGGCTCCTGGCCCATGAACTGGTTGCAGGGCACGCCCAGCACGGTGAACCCCTGCTCCGCGTACCGCTCGTGCAGCCGCTCCAGGCCGGCGTACTGCGGGGTGAGCCCGCACTTGGAGGCCACGTTGACCACCAGCACGACCCGGCCCGCGTACTGGGAGAGGTCGGCGGTCCCGCCCTGGAGGGCGCCGATCTCGACGTCGAGGGGGAGGCTGTCGTCGCTTCGCGTGTTCGGTGAGGTCGTCATGGACCGGATGCTAGTCCGGTACCCCGGCACCCGGCGCGCCCGCTCCCGCCTCGACGAGCACCTCCCCGGCCGGTGTCCGCGAGTACAGCACCGAGCGGCCCGCGCGCCGCCGCTCCACCAGCCCCGCGTCGAGCAGCACCCGCAGGTGCCGGCCGACCGAGCCGAGGGCCTGGCCGGTCACGCCGACCAGCTGGCTGGTGCTCATGGGGGTGCCGAGCAGCGTGAGCACGGTCGCGCGGCCCGGCCCGAGCAGCGCGCCGAGGGCGGCGGGCACGTGCCGGGCGCCGTCGTCCGCGAGGGCGCCCGTGCACGGGTAGACCACGGCGTACCGCTCGGGCTCCTCCCACGCCACCCAGCCGTGCCGCTGCGGGGTGATCGGCGCGAGGATCAGCTCGGCCCCGGACAGCTCGCGCGGCGGGTACGGGTTCAGGTTGATCTGGAGCCGGTTGTCGCCCAGCCAGCGGGTGCCGGGCCGCAGGTCGTCCAGTACGGCCGCCCAGCCACCCCGGCTCACCCGCGCGGTCCGCGCGACGACGTCCGCCTCCAGCACCCGGCGGCGCCGGTCCCAGTCCGGCCGTACCGCCTGCGTCCAGACCTCCGTCAGGAGCGCGGCGCCCCGCTCGGGCAGGTCGTCGCGGTCCAGCACGGCCGGGAGCGGGCCGCCGAGACAGACGGTGAGGTCGGCGCGGGCCTCGTCGGGGCGGGTCGCCCGGATCCGCGCCACCCCCTCCTCGAAACCGAGGCCCTCGACCGGGGTGGGGGTGAGGAAGTCGGCGTTCCACTCCCGGCCCAGGCCGGAGGCGACCAGCAGTGCGGTCACCGGGTCGGCCGCCATCCGGCGCAGATGGGCGGGCCGGTGGGTGTCGAGCCAGGCCCGCTCACCGGGATGCCCGGCGATCCCCGCGTGCAGCAGCTTCAGACAGGCGAGGGTCTCGTCGAGCGGGGACACGACGAAACGGCCGCGCGCGAGGGTGTCGGCGTTGATCTCCCACCAGCCCATCCGCCCGTCCTCTCCGTACCCCTCGTGACCTTTCGCGTCCGCGCGAAACAATAACGGCCGGTCTCCCGCCCACCCCACACTCCCCGCATGCCGGACACACCCCGCACGACCTACGCGGCCCTCTTCCGCACCCCCGGGTTCAGCCCCCTCTTCCTCTCCTCCGCCGCCAACATCGCCGCCCAGACGGTGAGCGGGCTCGCGCTCGGCACCCTGGTGTTCCGGGCGACGGAGTCACCGCTGCTCTCCGCGGTCAGCATGTTCGGCCCGGCGCTCGCCCAGGTGCTGGGCGCCACCTTCTTCCTCTCCGGCGCCGACCGGCTGCCGCCCCGCGCGACGCTGGCGGGCCTCTCGCTCTCCTTCGCCGCCGCCACCGCGGCCCTCGCGCTGCCCGGCCTGCCGGTGTGGGCGATGCTCCTCATCGTGTTCGTCGAGGGGCTGATCGCCTCGCTCGGCGGCGGCGTCCGCTGGGGCCTGCTGACCGAGATCCTCGCCAAGGACGGCTATCTGACCGGGCGTTCGCTCTTCAACATGATGAGCGGCCTCATGCAGATCGCCGGATACGCGACCGGCGGCGTCCTGGTGGCCCTGCTGTCGCCGCGCCTGTGCCTGCTGCTCGCGGCCGGTCTGTACGGCACGTCGGCCGCCCTCGCCCTGCGCCTGACCCGCCGTCCGCCCCGGGTCTCCGGCCGCCCCTCCGTCCGGGCCACGTGGCGGGCCAACTCCCTGCTCTGGTCGGCCCGTCCGCGCCGCCACGTGTACCTGGCCCTGTGGGTTCCCAACGGCCTCGTCGTGGGCTGCGAGTCGCTGTTCGTCTCCTACGACCCGCGCGCCGCGGGCACCCTGTTCGCCTGCGGGGCGCTGGGCATGCTCGCCGGGGACCTGACCGTAGGCCGGCTGCTGCCCGCCCGGCTGCGCCCGCGGCTCGGCGTCCCCCTCCTGGCGCTGCTGGCCGCCCCGTACCTCGTGCTCTTCCTGCGCCCGCCGCTGCCCCTGACGGCCGTCCTGGTCGCGGTGGCCTCCGTGGGCTTCGGCGCCACCCTGGTGCAGCAGGAGCGCCTGATCGCCGCGACCCCCGACGAACTCTCCGGGCACGCCCTCGGACTGCACTCCGCCGGGATGCTCACCATGCAGGGCGTCGCCGCGACCCTGGCGGGCACGGTGGCCCAGTTGACCTCACCGGCGACGGCCATGACCGTGATGGCGCTCGCCTCCCTCACGGTGACGCTCGCGCTGACGGTGGCGAGCCGGCGGAACGCGCCCGACGGCGGGCTGCTGCCGGCGCGGGCGGCGGCGCGGTCCGTGTGACGTGCCGCTCCGGCGAGGAGGACTCGGCCTCGATTGGGTTAAGGACCGTCCGGGAACTCCTGCGTGCCCGGACCTTTGCCTAGGCTGGGAAGCTTGGGGAGGGCGCCTGAGGACAGGGAGAGGGCGGCTCTTGAGCGCTGCGACACCGGAGTAGTCATGACCGTTGAGAAGACGCCGTCCGGTTCCGCGGTGGTGCTGTCCTGGATGCCCGTCGCGGCCATGGCCGTGGTCGCGGTCGTGGACGTCACGGCCGGACCGGGCGTCGGGCTGCTGCCGCTGGTGTCGCTGGGACCGGCCTTCGCCGGACTGGTCGGCGGCTGGCGGCGCACCGCGGTGATCGGACTGGCCGCGCTGCTGCTCTGCGTCGGCCTCGGCATGTACAACGATCTCTTCGACCGGCCCCGCGGCTACACCGCGATGGTGTCGGTGGCCGGTGTGACCGGCGTCGGCATCGCGGCGGCCGTGATGCGCTCGCGCCGCGAGGCCGAGCTGGCCAGCGTGCGCTCGATCGCGGAGGTGGCCCAGCGGGTCCTGCTGCGCCCGGTCCCGCTGACCGCGGGCCCGCTGCACGCCGCCGTCTCGTACACCTCGGCGGTCGCCGAGGCCCGGATCGGCGGCGACCTGTACGAGGTGGTGGCCTCGCCGCACGGCGTCCGGGTCATCGTCGGCGACGTGCAGGGCAAGGGCCTGGCGGCCGTGGAGACCGCGGCCCGGGTCCTGGGCGCCTTCCGGGAGGCGGCGTACGACGAGAAGGACCTGGTCAAACTGGGGGAGCGGCTGGAGCGCAGCGTCGCCCGCGAGCTGGAGGACGAGAAGTTCGTCACCGCGATCCTCGCCGAGATCGGCGACGACCACCGCGTCGTCCTGCTCAACTACGGCCATCCCGCGCCGCTGCTCGTCCACGGCGACGGCACCGCCGACTTCCCGGAGCCGCCCGAGCACGCCCTCCCACTGGGCCTGGCCGCGCACGGCGGCCCCGGCCCCGAACCCTTCCCGGTGCCCTTCCTCCCCGGCGACCAGCTGCTCCTCTACACCGACGGCGTCACGGAGGCCCGCGACGAGCGGGGCGGCTTCTACCCGCTCGCCGAACGCGCCCACCTCCTCAAGGACCCCGACGCCCACCGCGCCCTGGACGCCCTGCGCGAGGACCTCGTACGGCACGCGGCGGGACCCCACCACGACGACGCGGCGATGCTGCTGCTGCGGTACCAGGGCGGGGTCTCCGTCGCCCCGGCGTGACGGCGCTCAGGCGTGGCGCGCACCGGCGGACGCCATGCCGAGCCAGGTGTGCGGGTTGCCCTCCCGGCACCAGCCGAGCTTCGGGGCCCGCTTACAGCTTCGGGGCCCGCTTACGGTGTACGGCGGTACGTCGGCGGTGACGAGCGACCCGGCGGCGACGATCGCGCCGTCCCCGATGCGCACGCACGACCAGTGGCCCTACGCCGCCCTCGCCGGCGCGGGCATCGGCTCCGTCCTCGCCCCCGCGTCGACGGACGCCGTCAACCGCTCGATCGACTCCTCCTACGGCGAGGTCACCGGCATCACCCGGACCGTCCGCAACTACGCCGCCGGCGTCGGCCTGGCCGTCTTCGGCACCCTGGCGCACTCCATGACCGACCGGGTCGGGGAGACCCTGCGCACCCGCGGCGGCGTACCACCCGACGCCCGGCACTCCATGGCCCGGGACGTCACCGAGGCGATCACCGGTAACGCCGACACCCGCGCCCCGACCGGCGACGGCCCGACCCAGACCGCCATGCGGGACGCGGTGCCCGCCCTCCGCCTCGACTTCGCCGAGGCCAACCAGTGGGTCTTCTACGGCATGGCCGTCGCCGTCGCCACCGCTACTTCTGCGCGCTGCGCCACCCGGGCGGCCGGGCACAGGACCGGAACGCGCGCCCGGACCGGGCGGCCGGTGCGCCCTCACCGGCCCCCGCCCCCACCCGGCCGGTCACCGGCCCGCACGACGCCGGGAGTTGAGGCGCCCGGCCCGGCGGGTCAGATGGTCGCGCTCGGCGAGGTCGGACGCCTTGCGGGCCGCCTCGGCGTACAAGCGCGCCGCCCGGTCCAGGTCGCCGTCTCGCTCGTGCAGGTAGGCCGCCACCGCCGTGTACCGGGGCAGCGCCTCGTCCAGCCCGGCGAGCTCCGCCAGACCCGCGCGCGGCCCGTCGGCCTCCCCGACGGCCACCGCGCGGTTGAGCCGTACGACGGGGCTGCCGGTCAGGCGGGCCAGCTCGTCGTACCACTCCACGATCTGCACCCAGTCGGTCTCCCCGGCGGTGGGCGCGTCGGCGTGCAGGGCGGCGATCGCGGCCTGCGCCTGGAACTCGCCCAGCCGGTCCCGGGCGAGCGCCGCCTGCAACATCGCCACCCCTTCGGCGATCGACGCGGTGTCCCAGAGGCCGCGGTCCTGCTCGGCGAGCGGCACCAGGCTGCCGTCGGGCGCGGTCCGCGCCGCGCGCCGCGCGTGGTGGAGCAGCATCAGCGCCAGCAGCCCCGCCACCTCGGGGTGGTCGACGGAGGCCGCGAGCTGCCGGGTGAGCCGGACGGCCTCGGCGGCCAGGTCGACGTCGCCGGAGTAGCCCTCGTTGAAGACCAGGTAGAGCACGCGCAGCACGGTGGCGACGTCACCGGGCCGGTCGAACCGTACGCCGGACACGGTGCGCTTGGCCCGGCTGATCCGCTGCGCCATGGTCGCCTCGGGCACCAGGTACGCCCGGGCGATCTGCCGGGTGGTCAGCCCGCCGACGGCGCGCAGGGTGAGCGCGGCCGCCGAGGACGGGGTCAGTGAGGGGTGCGCGCACAGGAAGTACAGCTGGAGCGTGTCGTCCACGTCCGGGGCGGGCCCGGGCGCCGGCTCCTCCTCCACGCGGTCCTCGCGCCGACGGCGGGCGGTGTCGGCGCGAACCGCGTCCAGGAACCGCCGCCAGGCCACGGTGACCAGCCAGCCCTTCGGGTCCCGCGGCGGGTCGTCCGCCCACCTGCGGACCGCCTCGACCAGCGCCTCCTGGACCGCGTCCTCGGCCGCCGCGAAGTCGGCCCCGCGGCGGACGAGGACGGTCAGCACGCTCGGTGTGAGGCTCCGGATCAGGGCCTCGTCCATCGGAGCCTCGTCCATCGGCGGGGTCACTCCGTGACGGTCGGGTGGTGCTCGCCCATGAACGGACGCAGCTCCAGCCACTCGTGGATCGGCCTCCCGCCCGCCCCCGGGGCGGCCGACAGCTCCCCGGCCAGCTCGACGGCGCGCTCGTAGGTGTCGACGTCGATCACCATCCAGCCGGCGATGAGGTCCTTGGTCTCGGCGAACGGGCCGTCGGTGACCGGCGGCTTGCCCTCGCCGTCGTAGCGCACCCAGGTGCCCTCGGGGGCGAGCGCCTGCCCGTCGACGAACTCGCCGGTCTTCTCGAGCCGGGCGGCGAAGTCGTTCATGTACTGCATGTGCGCCGAGATCTCCTCCGGCGTCCACTGGTCCATGGGCACGTTGTTGACCGGTGCCGGGGCGCCTCGGTAGTGCTTGAGCAGCAGGTACTTGGCCATGATGCGACGTCTCCTCGGTTCTGGTGCGGCCCATTGTGGCCGCCCTCACCCCTGGGACGGAGCCGGACGCGGCATCTCGACACGGCGGAGGACGTCAGGCGGAAGATTCTTCCGACGCGTCCCTCAGGACCCCTTCCACGCCGTGCAGGAAGGTGTCGGAGACCAGCTCCGGATCGAAGAGGCACCCTGCCGCCATCGCACCGTCCCGGAGCATGACGAAGTGCCGCCCGGCGGCCTCGCCGTCACCGCCGCCGACCCGCGCCAGCAGCTCCGTGACGGTGTCCAGGAACCACTGCCGGTGCGCCAGTACGGCCCGGTGCACCGGGTGGGCGGGGTCCGGGTACTCGGCCACGGCGTTGAGAAAGGCACAGCCGCGAAAGCCGGGGGACCGGATCCCGTCGACGATGGACCGCGCGACGGCCCTGACCTGCCCGGCGGCCGAGTCGGTACTGCCCCTGGCCGCGGCCACCTGCCCGCGAATCCCCCGGTCGGCCTGGTCGAGGTAGGCCAGGATGAGGTCTTCCTTGCCCGAGAAGTGCCGGTACAGCGTGGCCCGGGTGACCCGCGCCTCCGCGGTGATCCGGTCGATGCCGACGGAGTGGATGCCCTCCGCGTAGAAGATCCTCGTGGCGGTGCCGAGCAGCCGGTCTCGCGCTTCGGAGGGAGTGCGGGCTTCTGTGCTCGGGCTCATGGACCCACCGTATCAAAGTGGCGAGGTAGAACGTTCGGTCTTGACAGCGGAGGCGGGAAGGCTCTTGACTGCACGGCAACGAGACCGAACGTTCTCCCTCACGGAAGGCCATCCCCATGGACACCGCCGTCGCCGCCCCGCCCACCGGCGTCCCCGCCACCCTGCGCAGGCTCTACTTCGTCCGCTTCGCGTTCGCCGCCGCATGGGCCGCCCTGCTCTTCGCCACCGCCGACACGCTGGGCCCGCTCAGCACCACGCTCCTGCTGGTCTACCCGCTGTTCGACGTCGCGGCCGCGATCGTCGACGTACGCTCGGCGAGGGCGAACGACGGCCCCACCGCGCCCCTGTACGCGAACATCGCGATCAGCTCCCTCACGGTCCTCGCACTCGCCCTCGCCGCGACCTCGGGCATCCCGGCCGTCCTGCGCGTCTGGGGCGCGTGGGCCGTCACCGCGGGCATCGTCCAGCTCGTCGCGGGCGCCGTCCGCCGCCGGCTGGGCGGTCAGTGGCCGATGATCGTCAGCGGTGCCGTCTCGACACTCGCCGGCGTCTCGTTCGCCACGCAGGCGGGCGCCGACGATCCGTCGCTGGGGAGCCTCGCGGGGTACGCCTTCCTCGGCGGCGTCTTCTTCCTGGTCTCGGCGGTGCGCCTGGGCCCGGGGACGCGCGATCGGGCCTGACCGGACCCGTCCCGGCGCCCGGGGGTGCGGCCCCGCGGTCTTCGAGCACCCGGGGCGTCCGAGGGAGGCCGCGAGCGACGGAGGGAGCCCACCGTGCCGCACCACTCAGCCAACCCGCCGAACGCGACGCGGTCGCCGAACGCACCGAACCCGGCGAAGCCGCCCGACGGTGCCGCGGACATCCGGTTCATCGGCAACGCCACCCTGCTGATCCGCTACGGGGACCTGACGCTCCCGACGGATCCCAACTTCCTCCACCGCGGCCGGCGGGTGCACCTCGGCTACGGACTGGTCTCGCGCCGGGTCACCGAGCCGGCCGTAGACGTGACGGCACTGCCGCACGAGGACCTGGACGCCGTCGTCCTCTCCCACCTCCACGGCGGCCACTTCGACCGGGTGGCCCGGCGCGGCATCGACCGGGGACTGCCCTTCGTCACCACCCCGCACGGCTCCCGCGTCCTGCAGGGCCTGTACGGCTTCCGCCGGGCCACCGGACTGCGCACCTGGGAGACCCACACCCTGCGCCACGGCGACTCCACGGTCCGCGTCACCTCGCTCCCCGGCCGCCACCCGCCCGGCCCCGCCCGGTTCCTGCTGCCGCCGGTGATGGGCAGCCTGCTGGAGTTCGGCGACCGCACGGGCGAGACCCGCCTCGTCGTCCACCTCTCCGGCGACACCCCGATGTACGAGGGCCTGCGCGAGATCGCCGTATGCCACCCGGACATCCACCTGGCCGTCCTGCACCTCGGCGGCACGACCCTGCCCGGCGGTCTCGTGGTCACCATGGACGCCGAACAGGGCGCCGACCTGCTCGACCTCCTGCGCCCGCGCCGGGCCATCCCCGTCCACTACGACGACTACACGGTCTTCCGCTCCCCGCTCCCCGCTCCCCGCTCCCCGCTCCTCGACTTCCTCGACTTCCTCGACTTCCTCGACTTCCTCACGGAGGCCGACCGCCGGGGCCACAGCGCCCGCCTGCTGCGGTGCGTCCCGGGCGAGCACGTGACGGTGGGCGCGGAGGCCGGGGCCTGACGGGGCCGTCGAGAGGACGGAGCGGGGGCGGATCGGGGGCATGCCAACGGGGCCCGCACGGTCCTCCCGCTGACACGCTGTCTTTCATGGGATCAGTGGGCATGGCCACCGACGCACAGATCAAGAAGCTGCGATGAGCGCCGACCTGCCATGCTTCCGGTATCACCCGAACCCCCTGGCAAGCGGGGCCGTCCGCGCGTCCGCCGAGTCGTGCGCCTGCTGCGGCCGCAGCACGGGCTGGATCTACACGGCAACCTTTTACTCCGCGCAAGAGGTCAGCGGACGCTTCTGCCCCTGGTGCATCGCCGATGGCAGCGCGGCTGAACGCTTCGAAGGTGAATTCACCGACTCCTACGGGCTCGACGGCGTGAGCGACGACGTGCTGCACGAGGTCACCCGCCGCACACCTGGATTCCACGCTTGGCAGGACCCGCACTGGCTCGTCCACTGCCGCGACGCGAGTGCGTTCGTGGGCGAAGTCGGGTACACGGAGTTGGCGGAGCATCCCGAAGCCCTCGACCAGCTGCGTGCCGACCTGCGCCTCGACGGCCACCACGACGAAAGCCGGCTTGAGCGCCTCTTGACCCACCTGGGCGAGGGGATGACCGCCATGCTCTTCCGTTGCACCGTCTGCGACGCCCACCACGCCTACGTCGACGCATCCTGAAGATCGTCTGACGGTGTGAGTCTGCGACATCAGGTGAGGACACCGGAGACGGCGGACGCCCGCACGCATTGATGTCAGACGTGGATGTCAGAAGGGGCCCACCTCCGAGAATGCGTAGGTGGACCCCTTCTGAACCGGTGCCCCCGGCAGGATTTCGAACCTGCGACTCCCGCTTCAGGAGTGGGATCGAATCCTTGCCGGGGAGTGCCTGGTGCTGCCGCGCGGTGCTGTTTCCTCTGGTCAGAAGCTCGCGGCGAGCCACGTGATCCGGCTCATGCCGCCCTGTACCGGGCCGTCCGCTCACGCATCGCTCACGCGCCGGCGGCTGCTGAGCAGCGCGTGGTCAGACCTGGCCGAGGTCGATCTCCACCGGGAAGGGGGCCGCTACCTTGAGGATGCCGGTGAGCATGTCTCCGTCTCGGTAGGTCTTCGTCGCGGGGTCGAGAACGTAGGTGTACACGAGAGGGACGCCTGTCGCGGCCTGCTCGATCCGCCAGTAGAAGCCGATGCCTGCCTTGGCGTACTGGTCGACCTTCACGATCCGGTCGGTGGTCTCCGAGCCTGGTGACACCACCTCCGCGACCAGCAGCACGTGCTCGGGGCGGGTGGGGGTGATGTCGATCGTGTCTGCGCGGTACACGATGACGTCCGGGCGGCGATTGGTGAGCGGGACGTCCTGAAGCCGGACGTCGAAGTCAGTGTCGGCGTTCCACTCCGGGCCCGCGGCGGCGTCCAGGGCGTTCGCCAGAATCCGGGCCAGCCGGTTGTGCCGCTTGGACGCACTCGGACTCACCACGACCATCCCGTCCACGATCTCGATGCCGGCGCACTGCTCCTCGGACCAGGACTCGTACTCCTCCGCCGTGATCTGCTCATGCATCCACGCCGGGGCCACCATCTCGGCCGCCATGAAGCACCTCCCGGACACTGTGCTGCGGGCCCGATCCCGCTGGATTCAGCGTACTGTCTGCCATCCGTCCGGAACGCTGATCTCGCTCACGCCCCTCCCCGTCGGCCGGCATCCGCGTAGTAGCCGCGAGGTGGCCGCCACCGCCCGGGTCCGCCAGGCGGGAAGGGACACGCGGGCCGGCAAGACGGAACCGGAGGTGACCTTCCCGGCCGTCGCGGAGCAGCGGTCCGGGCGGACCACCACG
The DNA here is from genome assembly GCF_040686295.1 of Streptomyces sp. NPDC085944. Lineage (NCBI taxonomy): Bacteria > Bacillati > Actinomycetota > Actinomycetes > Kitasatosporales > Streptomycetaceae > Streptomyces > Streptomyces sp. NPDC085944. The sequence continues at coordinate 52,003 of NZ_JBFBJX010000026.1, forward strand.
ATCATCCTGCCCGGCTCCGTACTGTTCGCGACCGACAGCGCGGAGCTGTCCCGGTCGGCACAGAGCGCGCTGGACGACGCCGCCCGGGGCATCGACGACCTCGATCCCGTCTCGGTCGCCGTCTCCGGCCATACCGACTCCCGCGGCAGCGAACAGCACGGCAGGCGGCTCTCGCTGGCCCGCGCGCGGGCCGTCCGGTCCGCCCTCGGCGAGCGCGGGACCGCGGTGGCGTCCGCCCGTGGCTACTCCGACGACCGGCCCAGCTGCACTCCCGAGTACCACGACGGCGTACCGGACTACGCGGCCATGGCGTGCAACCGCCGTGTGGAAATCACCGTGACGGTGCGCCGCTGACCGACCCGACTCCGCCCGCAGCCGTTCGAGAAGCACATCGCAGAAAAGGACGTCGTCCATGTCCCAGACCCATCGAGGCATCCCCTGCCACCACGGCTGTGGATGCGATATCCGGCACCTGGTGAAAAGCGCGGAACACGGTCCGGAACGGGACCCGGAACACCTGGACAACGGTGAGATGCGGATGTTGCTGCGCGCGGCCCGCGAGGTCGCCGAGCTCGTCGGCCACAACCGCGAGCAACTCGCCGCTGCCCGGGCCCGTACGATCGACGCCCACGCACGGACCGAGGAGGCGGTGCAGTCGCTGGCTCGTTTCGAGGCCGCAGCCTCTCTCCGGACGAGCCGAGTGGCCCACGCGGCAGTCGAATCCCGCCACGCGGAGGACGGCGCCCACGACCGGCGCCGCCGCGAGATGTGGATACGGGTCCTGCGCTGGCCGGTCATCGCCGCCATGGCCCTGTTCGACGCGTGGTACTTCATGCGGGTCTTCCAGTACCTCACCACCAGTGAGGAGGCGGTCTCACGGGCCGAGCAGACGGTCTCCTTCCTGCCCGGTGTCGTCCTTGCCCTGGCCCTGATGCTGTCCGGCCACGCGATCGCGGCCCCGCTGCACCGGGTACGCGAGTGGCTGCACGCTCTGCGCGACCGCCGCCCGGGACTGTCCTTGCTCGGTTCGCTCGCCCTGCCTGCCCTCTACCTGGCCGCCGTGTTGTCCTCGGTCACCGTGTGGGCGGTACTGAGGGCTCGTGACACGGGAACGGAGGAGGTCGAGGGCGCCCGCTACGCGCCCGGCTGGGTCGCCGTACTGATGCTGGTGCTCGCGATCACCGCCGTGGCGATGAAGGTCGTCGCCCACAACCCCTACGCGGACAGCGCGGCCGAGGCCCGCCGTGGCCTGCTGCGGGCCAGGCTGACGTATGCCTGGCTGGTACGGCGAGTCGGCGATGCCCTGCGCGAGCATGAGCGGGCGTGGAGCGACCTGTGCGCGCTACGCGATGAATTGGCCTCGCAAGTACGCCTGGAGAGCATGCGCGTCTGGGAGGCGGCCATCCTCACCGCCCGCATGGTCCACGGACAGGCCGGCCACCTTCCGCCCGCCCCGGCCGCCTCGCCGGGCGGAGTGGAGACGCAGGCGCCGACAGCCGCGTGGATGGCGCCGCTCTTCTCCGGCGTGGTCGAGCCCCCACCCGAGCTCGGCCCCTTGGTCGAAGCCCACCGAATCGCTCTCACCTGCGCACCCGCCGAGCTGCGCGCCCGTCGCACCGAGCTGATCAGCCGCATCGACTGTCAACTCGGCCCGGTATGACGCCGGCCGGGAACAGCCGCGGGAGCCCGCGTCGACTCCGCGTCAGCCTGTTAGGTGTCCGGCCGAGGTGCTGCGGTTCCTGACCGCATCCGCGTCTTGGAGACGGCCTCTCCGAGAAGGCCTCTCCGAGAACGCCGCACCCGAAGCGGAGTCCGAGCCCGACGATGCGGAGGATCCCGACCGAAGTGTGTGCCGGATGGTGCTGATCTTCAAGCAGAAATACCGGAGCCTGGCGGCCCTTCCGCTCAGGCAAACGGCCCCGGACGACGAGTCCGAGGCCGAACAGGACCTCTCTCCGGGGGAGAAACCCCAGGTCAGAGCGGTACTGCATGGTGCCCCCGGCAGGATTCGAACCTGCGATACCCGCTTTAGGAGGTCCTTATGGGCGGGGTCGTGACCTGCGGGAATACTGGCGGAACAGGCCCTGGTCGGGGAATCACGACGCCCTATTTCTCACGTCTTCGCGGGGCTTCCCGTGCTCATATGTGCTGAACGTGTGCTGTTCGGGACACCGAAAGAGGTCCCGTCGTGTGGGCGTTGTTCATCCTCAACGACAGGGTGTTCGCCTCCTTCACACGAATCCCGCTGGATGCCGCGGAGTACTGGACGCTGTCCTGGTTCGTCGCTTCGATCGCCACGGTGGGCGGCGCCCTTGGATCGGGCTTGGAGACCGACGAGGCGATCCGGGCAGCCGCCTACTCCAAACGCGAGCAAGAGCGTCGCCGCATGCTGCAGGGCGACCACGACCGTTGACAGCAGATGCGTCTACGGGTCATCGACCGGGTCCGCTCGATCCACATCGTCCTTCGGAACGTCTTCCGGGCCCTCCGGCAATAAGGTCTGGTCTTCCGCGACCCCACCCGCGGCCTCGTCTTCTCCGGGGTCAACAAGACCTCGCCTTCCGTTCCCTCGGACCGACTGCCCGGCGTCCTCGGGTGCGGCAGCGGCGGCAGCGCGACGCTGACGACTTTTGCCGAATGAACCACGGGCCCCAGCGGGGAATCCAGGGGCGTGCCGCAGGAGAATCCCATTCCTGTCTGAGAGGGTTCCATTCCGATCTGACATCGGCATGCACTTGGTGGTTGACGGTCTTGGCCGCCTTTACATCCAGGAGGAAGCCATGGCGGGTCCGCGGGCGGTCGTCCTTCCCAGCGGGGTTGAGGTCACGGCGCTCGGTCAAGGCACCTGGGGGATGGGGGAGAATCCCGGGCGCCGCGCGGCCGAGGTGTCGGCCCTGCGCACCGGGCTGGACCTGGGGATGACCCTCGTCGACACCGCGGAGATGTACGGGGACGGCGCGGCGGAGGAAGTGGTGGCCGAGGCGGTGGCCGGCCGGCGGGACGAGGTCTTCTTGGTCAGCAAGGTGCTCCCCTCCCACGCGGACGCCCGTGGAGTCGCCGAGGCGTGCCGGGCGAGCCTGCGCCGGCTGCGCACGGACCGGATCGATCTGTACCTGCTGCACTGGCGTGGAGCCGTTCCGCTGGAGGAGACGGTCGAGGCGTTCGAGTCCCTGGAGCGGGAGGGCGCCATCCGCTGCTGGGGAGTGAGCAACCTGGACGTGGACGATCTCGCGGACCTGCCGCCCGGAGCCTCGCCCCAGACCGACCAGGTGCTGTACAACCTCAGCCGTCGGGGTCCCGAGCACAGCCTGCTGCCCAGGTGCCGTGAGCTGTCGATTCCCGTCATGGCGTACTCGCCGGTCGAGCAGGGCCGACTGGTCGGCCACCCGGCGCTGCGGGACGTGGCAGCCGCCCACGGTGCGACGCCCGCGCAGATCGCCCTGGCCTGGATCCTGCGCCACGAGGACGTCATCGCGATCCCCAAGGCTTCCTCCCGCGCGCACGTCGAGGAGAACAGAACGGCTCTGGACGTGGTCCTGACCGCCGACGACCTCGCGATGCTGGACCGGGCGTTCCCGCCGCCGGAGGGCAAAGGACCGCTGGAGATGCTGTGACACCCCCGTCAGCGTGCCCGACCGGGCTCCGCCCTGAGCCGGGTGGCCGACCTCACCGGCGGCGGCAATGGCCGTCGTAGTCTTCCTGCGCCCGCAGGCTGCGTTTGCGTGTGATGCGACCCCAGGTGACGGTGGATGAATCAAACGGTTCCACGGAGGCGTCTGGGCCTTTACCGCGCGTGTTTTTGACAGTCCGCTGAGGCAGAGGAGACCCAACATGGCAACGCAGGTCAGCAAAGCGCTTCTGGTACGCCTCGAGGCATTGCCCGGCAGGGAGGACGACGTCCGTGACTTCTTGAACCAAGGGCTGACGATCGTCGAGGGGGAGCCGAAGACCGTCAGGTGGTTCGGGATCCAGTTCGGACCCTCATCGTTCGGGATCTTCGATGCCTTTCCCGACGACGACGGGCGCCAGGCGCATCTGTCGGGCGCCGTGGCGGAAGCGCTCGGTGAGAACACGGGCAAGCTCTTCGCTGAGCCCACGATCGAGCAGCTCGACGTCGTCGTGGAGAAGCAGCCCGCGTAGAGCAGGTTCCGCCCGCGGTGCGCGGGCGCCCAACTGGTGGGCACGCACGGCGGCACGTGTATCCGCCGGACTCGAACCCGGCATGCCTCAGCGCATGCCGGGTTTCCTGCGCATAAGCAGTCTTACATGGTGATCTGACCTTTTTGATATGTGATGTGAGGGTGGGACAGTGGGAGTGGTGAGGCCTTTTCCGTGCGGCATTTCGTCCACGGTGATGTGCGCACCAGACCGTGAGGACGGGCCAGGCCGACGTCAAGGCGCACAACCGGCAGGCGTCCCATCAACCTTCGGCCATCGAGAGGACGCCTGGACCAGGTCCTTCTCCACCTCCACGGCAGCCGAGCGGCGGAACGGAACCGAACCGGTCCCCGCCGATCACCGGAAGGAATGACCCACCATGACCAACGAACTGCACGGCAGGAAGGTCGCGATCCTGGCCACGGACGGCGTTGAGCGCGTCGAGCTCGAAGAGCCTCTCGGCGCCCTGCTGGGCGCTGGAGCGCAGGCTGAACTCCTGTCCCTCCACACCGGCGAGATCAACGCGCGCCAGATGGACATCGACCCGGCCGGAACCTTCTCCGTGGACAAGAAGGTCGCCGACGCCCGGGTGGCTGACTACGATGCGCTCCTGCTGCCCGGCGGCACCATGAACCCCGACCAGCTGCGCACCGCCCCCGACGCCGTTGCCTTCGTGCGGGAGTTCGTGGAGACCGGGAAGCCCGTTGCCACCATCTGCCACGGACCCTGGACCCTGGCGGAGGCTGATGTGCTGCACGGTCGCCGCCTCACCTCTTGGCCCAGCATTCGTACGGACCTGCGCAACGCCGGCGCCGAGGTCGTCGACGAGGAGGTCGTGATCGACCGCCAGCTGATCTCCAGCCGCAGCCCGCAGGACCTCCCCGCCTTCTGCAAGGCGATCGTCGAACGCTTCGCCTACGCACCGCAACCCGCCTGACCGGGAGAAGTCGCAAGCCACCGAATCGACATCCGGCAGTCCCACGGCCGACGCCGTGGATCAGCAGAGGAGATCGTCATGGCAAGCAGCAACCGCGCCGTCACCTTCCAGAACCCGAAGGAGATGCGCGTTGAGTCCCTCGACTTCCCGAAGCTCGAGATGCCGAACGGGAAGAAGGCTCCGCACGGAGTCATCCTCAGGATCGTCGCCACCAACATCTGCGGGAGCGACCTGCACATCTACCGCGGGTCCTTCCCGGTCCCCCAGGGCATGGTGATGGGGCACGAGATGACCGGTGAGGTCGTCGAGGTCGGCCCCGACGTCGAGTTCCTCGGTGAAGGCGACCTCGTCTCCGTTCCCTTCAACGTCGCCTGCGGCCGCTGCCGCAACTGCAGGGCGCGCCGGACCGACGTCTGCGAGACCACGAACCCCGAGGTGTCCTGCGGAGCGTACGGCTTCAACCTGGGCGACTGGGCAGGCGGCCAGGCCGAGTACCTGTTCGTCCCGTACGCCGACTTCCAGCTCCTGCGCTTCCCGGACCGGGACCAGGCCATGGCCAAGATCCGTGACCTGGCGCTGCTCTCGGACATCCTGCCCACCGCGTTCCACGGTCTCATGGAGGCCGGTGCCAAGCCGGGCTCGACCGTGTACCTCGCCGGCGCCGGCCCGGTCGGCCGCTGCGGCGCGGCGGCGGCGCGCCTCCTCGGGGCGTCCTGCATCATCGTCGGCGACTACCACAAGGACCGCCTGGAGCTGATGAAGAAGAACGGCTGCGAGACGATCGACCTGAGCCAGGACGCAGCGCTCACCGACCAGATCGAGGCCATCCTGGGCGAACCCATGGTCGACTGCGCCGTCGACTACGTCGGTACCGAGGCACACGGCATCGGCCGCGAGGCCGAGGACATGGACCCGGCCCACGCCCTCAACCAGGTGCTCGACGCCACCCGCGCGGGCGGAGCCACCGGAGTCATCGGCGTCTACGGCCCCGACCCGCTCGCGAAGTCGAAGGCAGAGCAAGAGGGGACGTACCCGATCGACTTCGGCAAGGCCTGGATCAAGTCGCCGCGGATCGCCGCCGGGCAGGCACCGATCATGCACTACAACCGCGAGCTGATGATGGCGATCCTGTGGGACCGCATGCCCTACCTGAGCGCCATGCTCAACACGAAGGTCATCGGCCTCGACGACGCCCCCGACGCCTACGCGACCTTCGACACGGGAGTGGCCGAGAAGTTCATCATCGACCCCCACAGCCTCATTCCCGCCTGAGGCCCGCGATCCAACCCGTATGCGCGGCCCCGTGATTCTGGGACTCGCGTACGGGTTTCCCGTCCTCTTACGTCCAGGATTCCTGGAAGCCGCGGGCCTTCGCCCGCGGCTTCCGCATGCAGTGCAAGCGGTCCCATCCGACCGACGCTCAGCGGCTGCCCCTCACCGGGTGACGTGCCTCCGGGCCTGAGACGCGGGCCAGATGCCCCGTCTGCTCGCGGTGCTCGTGCACGAGATGGATCGACATCGCACCCTCACCGGCCGCCGCGGCCACCCTCTTGACCGAACCGCTTCTGACGTCGCCGGCGGCGAAGACGCCGGGAAGGGTGGTCTCCAATGGCAACGGACCACGGCCGAGAACAGCCCACCGGGCCGGATCGGCCAACGGCTGGGCGTCGGCGCCGGTGAGGACGAAACCCTTCTCGTCCACGGCCAGAGCATCCCTGAGCCATTCCGTGCGCGGCCGGGCTCCGATGAACACGAACAGCGCCGCGGCTTGCAGCTCTCGCCGTCGGCCGCTCTTGTTGTCCTCCACCAACAGCGCTTCCAGCTCTTCCGCCCCGAAGACGCGTCGGACCTCGGTGTGCAGCAGTACCTCGATCTTCGGGTGCCGTTCCACTTGGTCGACGAGGTAGCGCGACATGTCCGCGTTGAGGTCACCGCCCCGGACGAGGAGCTGGACCCTGGACGCGTGGTTCGCGAGGAACAGCGCTGCCTGTCCGGCGGAGTTCCCGCCACCGACCACGGCGACCGGATCAGCCCGGCAGAGGCCGGCCTCGTGGACGGTCGCCGCGTAGTAGACGCTGACGCCCTCCAGGCGGGCGATGCCGGGCACCTCGAGCCTGCGGTACCACACGCCCGAAGCGAGGACCACGGCGCCAGTCCGGGCCCGTGACCCATCGGCGAAGCTGACGACGTACTCGTCGTTGTGCGGAGTGAGCCCGGTGACCTTGGCGGGCACCATGGGGCGGGCGTCGAACTTGCGGGCCTGGAGCACCGCGCGTTCCATGAGTTCGCCCCCGGAGATGCCCGACGGGAAGCCGAGGTAGTTCTCGATGCGGGACGAGGTTCCGGCCTGGCCACCGGTGGCCACGGCGTCGACCACGGCGGTGGTGAGACCGTCGGAGGCGCCGTACACGGCGGCGGCGAGTCCCGCGGGACCCGCCCCGACCACCACCACGTCGTACCGCTCCGTCTCCGGAGAGGGAGCGGGCAGCCCGATGACGCGGGCGAGTTCGGCGTTGCTCGGGTTGCGCAGCACCTGGTCGCCCTTCCAGAGGACCACCGGAGTCTCCTCGGGCCGGATCGCGAACCGCCGCAGCAGCGCCTCCGCTTCCTTGTCCTTCTCCAGATCCACCCAGCGGTGGGGCAGCCGGTTGCGGGCGGCGAACTCACGCAGCCGCAACGTGTCCGGTGAGTAGCACGACCCCAGGATCCGGAAGCCCGCACCGAGGCCGATGAGCAGATGTCTGCGACCCAGATATGCGCGGAGGATCAGGTCACCGAGGACGGGGTCGCGTCCGACCAGGGCGCGTTGCCGGTCCACCGGTACGGCCAGGATCTCGCCCGGCTCACGCACCACGGCGGTGTCGAAGGCCGCCTGCCCCTCCAGCAGTCCGAGTTCGCCCAGGAAGCGGCCGGGACCGTGGACCGCCACCGTGCGTTCCTCGGGGCCGCGGTGGTCGTGGACGATCTCGACGGTGCCGCTGAGGATCGCGAGGAAGTCCCGGAACGGCTCGCCCTCGCGGTACAGCACCTCGTTCTCGGCCGTCCTGCGCCGCTCCCCGTGCGTGGTGAGCACCTGAAGCTGTTCCGGTGAGAGGCGCGGGAACGCCCCGTACTGGTCCGGTGTCTCGCGGGGTCCATCCTGCCCGTGCTCGGCGCTGCTCATCAGACCATCGCCTCGTGGACGTAGCACCAGCGCCAGTTTTCTCCGGGTTCGAAGGACTGCACGACGGGGTGACCGACGCCGGCCGCGTGGCGGCTGGCGTGCTTGAGGGGCGAGGAGTCGCAGCAGCCGACGTGCCCGCAGGTGAGGCAGAGCCGCAGGTGAACCCACGGGGAGTGGACCCTGAGGCACTCCTCGCATCCCTGCGGGGTACGCGGAGTCACGGGACGCACCATCGCCAGGTGCGGGTCGGGGATCGTAACCATGAGGGGGTGCTCCTTCCTGGACAGGGGCTGCTTCGCGGCTGTGCGCGGCAGCGCGCCCGAGGGTCTACGGCAGTACGGAGGCCAGTGACTTCGGCAGTCCGGCCTTGAGGTGGTTCCACTCGCCTTCGCTCACGTGGCGTTCCAGAACCTCCAGGACGGTGTGCACGACTCGTTCGACGCCACCGTCGACCGCGTAGGGGAAGTCGTCCCGGACGCGCTGGAGGAAATCCTCGCCGCTGAGTTTCACCGGCGTCTCGGACGGCTTCCAGCCGTCGTAGTAGACGCCTCGGATCAGAGTGGGCAACTGTGCCCCGAAGTGCGCTGCCCCGTCGACGGAGAGCCGGTCCCGTAGCCGGTGCAGGACGGCGCGCAGTGCGGCGTACGACTGCTTACGGCGCTCTTTGGGCCAGCCGTTGGCTTCCTCGATCTCCCTGAGGAGCCGGTTCGCCTTGTCCACCATGGTGTCGAATGAGGAAAATCCTGTTTCGGTCATCACCAGGGCTCCTTTCGCTCCCGGCGGCCCGGCGGTGCCGGACCGCGGTCCCGCACCGCCGGGCTCCCGGGTCGGTCAGCTCTGTCGTTGGTCCGGCCGGCTCGGCATGGCCTGTTCGACCCAGTCACGCAGGACGTGCGCGGGTGCCGCGCCGGCCTGCCGGGCGACCGTCTCGCCCCGGTCCAGGACCAGCAGGGTGGGCACCGCCTGTACCTCGAACCGCTGGCTGAGCAGTGGGTTCTTGTCGACGTCGACCTTGGCGAGCTTGATCCGTCCGGCAAGGTCGCGAGCCACTTGTTCGAGGGCGGGGCTGACCATGCGGCAGGGGCCGCACCAGGTCGCCCAGAGATCGACGACGACGGGCACCGTGGCCTGCTCGACGACCTCGCCGAAGTCGTCGTCGCCCGCGTCGACGATCCAGGGCAGGTACTGCTTGCAGTGACCGCACCTGGGGCGTCCCTCGCCTGTCACGGGGATCCGGTTCTCGCGCTCGCAGTGCGGGCAGGTCACCTTTGTCGTCCGGCTGGTCTTCACGCTGCCCTCGCTTCCCGGGCGGCGGCCTCCGGCTGGTCGTAGGTGACCACCAGTTCCCCGTTCTCGCTGTCCACGCGGACCGTCGCGCCGTCCTGGACGTCGCCGCGCAGAAGGGCGCGCCCGACCAGGGTCTCCACCTCGTGGGAGATATACCGCCGCAGCGGGCGCGCCCCGTACACGGGGTCGTAGCCCTGGTGGGCGATCGCCTCGCGCGCGCGATCGGTGAGTTCGACGTCGATGCGGCGTTCGGCGAGCCGCAGTCGCAGTTCGTCGAACTGCAGCTCCACGATCCGCTCGATCTGCCGCTCGCCGAGCGGCTTGAACAGCACGATGTCGTCGACGCGGTTGAGGAACTCCGGGCGGAAGTGCCCGCGCAGTTCGCCCATGACCAGGGCGCGGGCGTCCGGCTTGATCTCCCCGTCGGCGGTGACGCCGTCCAGGAGGTGCTCGGAGCCGATGTTGGACGTCATGATGATCACGGTGTTGCGGAAGTCGACGGTACGGCCCTGGGCATCGGTGATGCGGCCGTCGTCGAGGACCTGCAGCAGCGTGTTGAAGACATCGGTGTGCGCCTTCTCGATCTCGTCGAACAGCACGACGGAGTACGGCTTGCGGCGTACCGCCTCGGTGAGCTGGCCACCCTCCTCGTAGCCGACGTATCCGGGAGGTGCGCCCATGAGCCGGCTGACGGTGTGCCGTTCCTGGTACTCGCTCATGTCGAGGCGGACCATGTTCTCCTCGGAGTCGAACAGAGCCCGGGCGAGGGTTTTGGCCAGCTCGGTCTTCCCCACGCCGGTGGGGCCGAGGAAGACGAACGAGCCGATGGGGCGGCGCGGGTCGCGGATGCCGGAGCGGGCGCGGATGATGGCGTCGGCGACGAGCTTGACGGCCTCGTCCTGGCCGATGACGCGCTCGCGCAGGATCTCGTCGAGACGCAGCAGTTTCTCCCGTTCCCCCTCCTGGAGGCGGGCTACGGGGATGCCGGTCCAGGCGGCGACGATCTCGGAGATCTCCTCCTCGGTGACGACCTCGCGCAGCAGCCGGCTCTCCCCTTGCTTGGAGGCCAGCTGCTCCTCCTCGGCGGCGAGCCGGCGCTCCAGATCCTGGAGGCGGCCGTAGCGGAGTTCGGCGGCGCGGTTGAGGTCGTAGGCGCGCTCGGCCTCCTCCGCCTCGTGGCGGACCTGCTCCAGTTCCTGGCGCAGTTCCTGCACGCGGCGGATAGCCTGCCGTTCGGCCTCCCACTGGGCGTGCTTGGCGTCGGCCTCGCCGCGCAGGTCGGCCAGCTCCCTGCGCAGTTCCTCCAGGCGGGCTTCGCTGGCGGGGTCGGTCTCCTTCGAGAGGGCGGCCTCCTCGATCTCCAGGCGGGTGACGCGGCGGGTGATCTCGTCGAGTTCGGCGGGCATCGAGTCGATCTCGGTACGCAGCCGGGCGCACGCCTCGTCGACGAGGTCGATGGCCTTGTCGGGCAGGAACCGGTCGGTGATGTACCGGTGGCTCAGGGTGGCCGCGGAGACCAGCGCGGTGTCCTGGATCTTGACGCCGTGGAAGACCTCCAGGCGTTCCCGCAGTCCGCGCAGGATGGAGATGGTGTCCTCGACGCTGGGTTCGTCCACCAGGACCTGCTGGAATCGGCGTTCGAGGGCGGCGTCCTTCTCGATGTGCAGGCGGTACTCGTCGAGTGTGGTCGCGCCGATCATGTGCAGTTCGCCGCGGGCGAGCATCGGCTTGAGCATGTTGCCCGCGTCCATGGCCCCTTCGGCGGCGCCCGCGCCGACGACGGTGTGCAGTTCGTCGACGAAGAGCAGGATGTTTCCTTCGGCGGCCTTGACCTCGCTGAGCACGGCCTTGAGGCGTTCCTCGAACTCGCCGCGGTACTTGGCGCCGGCGACCAGGGAACCCATGTCGAGGGCGAACACGATCTTGTCGCGGAGTCCTTCCGGTACGTCACCGCGGACGATGCGCTGGGCGAGGCCCTCGACGATGGCGGTCTTGCCGACGCCGGGGTCGCCGATCAGGACGGGGTTGTTCTTGGATTTGCGGCTGAGTATCTGGGTGACGCGGCGGATCTCGGAGTCCCGGCCGATGACCGGGTCGAGCCTGCCGTCCCTGGCCTCGGCCACCAGATCGCGGCCGTACTTTTCCAGGGCCTCGTAGGCCACTTCCGGGTTGGCGGAGGTGACGCGCTGGTTGCCGCGCACCTGGGTGAGCGCGCCCAGGAACGAGTCCGTCGTGATGCCGGCCCGGCCGAGCAGTCGTCCGGCGGCGGTCGAGGAGCCCTCCCCGGCCAGGGCGAGCAGGAGGTGTTCCACGGACACGTACTCGTCCTTGAGGCGCTTGGCCTCCTGTTCGGCGGTGTCGAGCAGGCCGGCGAGACGCCGGGTGACGAAGACCTGACCGGGGGCCGCGCCGGGACCGGTGACCCGCGGGCGGCGCGAGAGTTCGTCGCGCACGGCCTCGCGCAGTTCCTTCGGCTCGGCGCCGGCCTGCTGCAGCAACCGCGGGATCAGACCGTCCTCCTGGTCGAGAAGCGCGAGCAGCAGGTGTTCCCCGTCGACCTCGGTCTGTCCCATGCGGGCGGCCGCGGTCTGGGCCTCCTGGAGGGCTTCCTGGGATTTCTGGGTGAGACGGTTCATGTCCATGGGGGTGTTTCACTCCTCGTGCCGCGGACGCGCAGGGCGGACTCGAGCAGGCTGATGCGGTCGAGCAGGTCGAGCACCAGTCCGATGGCCGCGTAGTTGAGGCAGAGTCCGGCGCGCAGCCGCTGGATGCGGGCGAGTACCGCCGGGGCGGTGGGGTCGAACACCAGCTGCCCCGCGGCGTCGCGTTCGGCGTCGACCAGCCCCAGGGCGACGAACCGGCGGACGAGATCGGGGTGGAGGCCCGAGCGGCGGGCCACGGCGTCCAGGGAGAGCCTCGGTGCGGGCACGAGCGCGAACCGGACAGCCGTGGAGGCGGTCACGTCGGCGTGCGTCCGGACCGGGCGGTCGCCCAGCCCGGTCCGGACGGGGCCTGCCGCTCTCTCGGGTCGGTCTTTCATCGTGTCCTCCTGGGGTCGAAGGAAGAGGTGGCGGCGAGCTCCTCGAACAGTTCGCGCTCCCGGTCGCCGAGGGTGGGCGGCACCATGACACGGAGTTCGGCGTACAGGTCGCCACTGGCGCCGCGCGGATTGGGCATGCCCTCACCGCGCAGTCGCAGCCGTCGGCCGCTGGACGAGCCCGCGGGCACCGTGACCTTGGCCGTGCCGCCGCCGGGGGTGGGCACCGGCACGGTCGCTCCCAGGGCCGCCTCCCAGGGGGCGACCGGGAGCTGCACGTACACGTCGCGGCCTTCCAGCCGGAACCGGGGGTGGGGCTGGACCCGCACTCTCAGGTACAGGTCGCCTCCCGGGGCGTCGCCGCTGCCCCGCGCGCCCTCACCCGCCAGCCGGATACGCTGCCCGTCGGTGACGCCCGGCGGCACGTCGACGTCGTACCGCCGGGGCTGCCCGCCGGGGCCGGCGAGCGTGACGGTGCGGCGGCCGCCTCTGTACGCCTCCTCGACGGTGAGCGGCAGCTCGGCCTCCTGGTCGGCGCCCGGTACACCGCCGGGGGCCCCGCCCGCTCCGAAGAGCGAACCGAGCAGATCCTCGATGTCGACACCCTCCCCCGCGAAGTCGTCGCCGAAGCCGGTGGCGTACCGGACGCGGGGGCCGCCCGTGCCCGCGGACCCCCGGGCGCGGAACCCGCCACCCGCTCCGGCCGCGACCCGTTCGTCGAAGTCCTCGGGGATCTTGCGGAAGTCCTCGCCGAAGCGGTCGTAACGGGCCCGGGTCTTCGGATCCGAGAGGACGCTGTACGCCTCGTTGAGGTCCTTGAAGCGTTCCTCCGCTCCCGGATCCTTGTTGACATCGGGGTGGTACCTGCGGGCGAGCTTGCGGTACGCCTGCTGGATCTCGTCCTGGCTCGCGGTCCGCGACACGCCCAGCACCTCGTAGAAGTCCCGTGCCATGACCCGTCACTCCCGCTTCGCGACCGTCACTGCGGCGGGCCTGAGCTGCGTCTCATCGTCGCCGTAGCCGGGGCGCAGCACCTCGACGACGGTGCCCGGTGCGGCGTCGGGGTCCTGGACGACGCCGACCACCTCGTGCCGGGCCGGGTCGAATGCGACGCCGGTCTCCGCGTGTCGCGGGTAGCCCAGCAGTTCGAGGGCGTTCACGGCCTGGTCGCGGACCGCCCGGATGCCCTCCACGATCGCGCCGGGGGCGGCGTCGGAGTGGTTGAGGGCGAGTTCGAGGTTGTCGATGACGGGGAGGAAAGCCGCTGCGGTGCGGGACCGTTCCGCGGCCCGTTCCCGTTCCAGCTCCCTGGCGTGACGCTTGCGGAGGTTGTCGAGGTCGGCGAGCGCGCGCCGCCAGCGGTCTTCGAGTTCCTGGACCGCGGTCGCGTATTCGTCGTCGGTGGGCTCGGCGGGCTCGGCGTGGTCGGCGTCGGGTTCCGACGCGCCGTGCGCCGCTTCCGGCCGGGGCGCCGGGTCCGGACGCGGCACGTCCCCGTGCCGCGGTCGTACGGCTTCCGGAGTCGGTTCGGCCGGGTCCGACGCGGCGCGGTCGGGTTCGTTCGGCTGGGTGGGCATGGCGTGCCTCAGTCCTTGTCGAACTCGGCGTCTATGACGTCGTCGTCACTGCCACCGGCGGCACCACCGTCGGCGGTGTCCTGGCCGGGCCCGCCCGCGGCGGTGGCGCTCTGCTGGGCAGCCGCCAGCCCGGCCAGCACCTGCTGGAGTTCGGAGGTCAGCGGCCGTACGCGCTCCACGCCCGCCTCCTCCTTGACCGCCGCCCGGGCGTCGGACACGAGCATCTCGGCGCGTGCCTTCTCGTGCGCCGGGGCGGTGTCGCCCAGTTCGGCGAGGCGCTTCTCGACCTGGTAGGTGACGGCGTCCAGCTCGTTGCGGGCGTCGACGGCCTCGCGGAGTGCCTGGTCCTCGCCCTGGTTGCGCTCGGCCTCCTGGACCATCCGTTCGACCTCACCGCGGTCCAGGTTGGAACTCTCGCTGATGGTGATGCCCTGTTCCTTGCCGGTGTCCCGGTCGCGGGCCTTGACCTCGAGGATGCCGTTGGCGTCGATGTCGAAGGTGACCTCGATCTGCGGTTCGCCCCGCGGCGCCTGGCGGATGTCGGTGAGCTGGAACCGGCCCAGCACCCGGTTGTCGGCGGCCCGCTCGCGCTCACCCTGGAGAACCACCACGTCGACGGCCGGCTGGTTGTCCTCGGCGGTGGAGAAGGTCTCGCTGCGGCGTACCGGGATGGTGGTGTTCCGTTCGATGATCTTCGTCATCACGCCGCCACGTGTCTCCACCCCGAGCGAAAGGGGCGTGACGTCGAGCAGCAGGACGTCCTTGACCTCGCCCTTGAGCACTCCGGCCTGGATCGCGGCGCCCAGGGCCACGACCTCGTCGGGGTTGACGCTCATGTTGGGGTCCTTGCCGCCGGTCAGCCGGCGCACCAGGGCCTGGACGGCGGGGATGCGGGTGGAGCCGCCGACGAGGATGACCTCGTCGATGTCGCTCTCGCCGACCTTGGCATCAGCCATGGCCTGCTGGACGGGGCCCAGGCACCGCTCCACCAGGTCGCTGGTGATCTGCTCGAACGTGGAGCGCATCACCGAGTCGGTGAGGTGCTTGGGCCCCGAGGCGTCGGCAGTGATGAACGGCAGGCTGACCTGCGTCTGCGTCACCGAACTCAGCTCGGTCTTGGCCTTCTCCGCCGCCTCGAAAAGCCGTTGCAGCGCCTGCGGGTCGTTGCGCAGATCGACGCCGTTCTCCTTCTGGAAGTCGTCCGCGAGGTGATCCACCAGACGTCGGTCGAAGTCGTCACCGCCCAGGTGGCTGTCGCCGGCGGTGGACCGTACCTCCACCACGCCGTCGCCGACGTCGAGGATGCTCACGTCGAAGGTGCCGCCGCCCAGGTCGAAGACCAGCACCGTCTCGTGCTGCTTCTTGTCCATGCCGTACGCGAGGGCGGCCGCCGTCGGCTCGTTGATGATCCGCAGCACCTCCAGTCCCGCGATCCGCCCGGCGTCCTTGGTGGCGGTGCGCTGGGCGTCGTTGAAGTAGGCGGGCACCGTGATGACCGCCTCGGTCACCCGCTCGCCCAGCTGCTTGGAGGCGTCGTCGGCGAGTTTGCGCAGTACCTGCGCGCTGATCTCCTCGGGCGCGTACAGCTTGTCGCCCACCTTGAAGCGGGCAGCCCCGCCGTCGCCCTCGACGACGTCGTACGCGACCGCTCTGGCCTCGTCGGAGATCTCGTCGAAGTGCCGGCCGATGAACCTCTTGGCCGAGTAGATGGTGCCCTTCGGGTTGAGGATCGCCTGGCGACGGGCCAGCTGACCCACCAGGCGCTCACCGCTGTCCGTGAAGGCCACCACGGACGGTGTGGTGCGGTTGCCCTCGTTGTTGGGCACGACGGACGGTTCGCCGCCCTCCCACGCGGCGATCACCGAGTTGGTGGTGCCCAGATCGATGCCCACTGCTTTGGCCATGAGGATCTCCTCCTGCTCCGGCGGCCCGCGCCGACTCTCCGGATCGCGTTGGTTCACTGACGACCGGAACCTCCTGGCCCGTAGGGCGGGCTCCTCGGTCATCGCCCAGCTCTTGCCGCCGGTGTGGACTGAGGTTCTCGGACACACCCCAGGGTGGTGAGACGAGAAGGGGCACGCCTGCTCCTGGCGAGCCGAGATTGCCCGCGGCCGTTCGCACCGTCGGTACAAGACGGTGCAAGTCGTGTATTTCGAATGAGTGGGCGCGCGGACGGGTACCCGTCCGGTTGTCCACCGAGGGCTCGGGCGAACGGAGCCATCCCATGGCCGCCAGCCGGGTGCAGGATCCGTACTCCAGTGGTCCCGACCGGGAGAACGATCTCCCACGGGGCGGCGGGTTGGCTCCCGCGGCTGCCCCGGCGGCGGGCTGGCCAGTATCGGCCGGCCAGTTTGACCGTGCCCTCAGCGACTTGTCGGCGCTCTCCTACGCTCTGCTCGACACTCTGGACGAAGCCGAGATCCTCGGGCTGGCCATGGCCCACGTGGAGGCCGTAGGGGCCTACAGAGCCGAGGCCGGATTCGTCGAAAGGGGTGGCGGTCTGATTCCGGCTCCGGCCAACGGACGGAATCACCCCTCGGCGGTGGACCGGAGAGTGCGGGAGCTGGCCGGCCAGGACGGGCCGGTGACCGTACCCGACAGGCCCTGGGGCCGCGCCCTCGGGCTGCGCGGACTGCAGCGGCTCCACGGTTACCTCGTGGTGACGTCCGATTCCGAGCCCACCGAGGCGGAACGATTCCTGCTGAGCACGCTCGTCCGGCACACCGCCGCCGCTCTGTCGCTCGCTTTTGCACACCGCCGCCTGAGTGACCAGGCGGTGGAGCTCCACCGGGTGAGGGGGGAACGCCTCGCCCTTCAGCGACAGCTCATCTCGGTCGTGGCCGAGCAGCGGTACCAGCGGGCCGTTCACACGCTCATCACCGACGTCGCCGCCGCGGGCGGCGGCGAGGAAGCCGTCACGCGGGCGCTCCACGGCCTCACCGGACTCCCCGCGCTGGTCGAGGACCGTTTCGGTCGGCTGAGGTCCTGGAGCGGCCCCAGCCGGCCCGACCCCTATCCGGAACCGGACCCCGTGCGTCGGGACGAGATGCTGCACGCCGTTGCACGGGAGGCCGGGCCGGTACGGATAGAGGACCGGCTGCTCACCCTGGTCCGCCCGCACGGCGAGATCCTGGGCGTGCTCGCCCTGATCGATGCCGGAGGCGAGGCGGACGAGCACACCGTGCTCGCGCTGGAAAACGCCGCCACGTCACTCGCCCTTGAGCTGGGGCACATGCGCAACCTTGCCGAAGTCGAGCTGGGCCTGCGCCGTGAGCTGGCCGATGACCTCCTGGCCGGGACGGACACGGCGAGCGCCTACGCCCGCTCCGAGGCGATCGGCCACGACCTGCACCGCAGTCACTACATCGTCGTGGTGCAGTGGTCCAAGCGCACCGTGGACGACTCCTTCGCGGAGACCGTAGGCCGGGCGGCCGCCGCCCAGGGCATGCGCTCGCTGCTGACCCGGCGCTCCGATCACGTGGTCCTGGTCGCCGACGCCAGGCCGCGCGCCCGCGCGCTGTACGAGGCGCTCACCATGGAGACGGGGACACATTCAGGGGCCATCGGGGTGAGCGCCCCGTGCGACTCCCCGAACGGCATTCCCCGGGGTTATCAGGAGGCACAGCGTGCCCTGGAGGTGCGCCGCCAGTCCCGCGAGGGCTACGGCACGACGTTCTTCGACGAGCTCGGCCTCTACCGCATCCTCGGCCCCGGCAACGACCACCAGCAGTTGGAAGCGTTCGTCCACGAGTGGATCGGGCAGCTCATCGAGTACGACGCCCGGCACCACGCGACCATGGTGGACACCCTGACCCGGTACTTCGACTGCGGCGGCAACTACGACGAGACCGCCGCGTCCCTCGCGATCCACCGAAGCACGCTGCGCTATCGGTTGCAGCGAATCCGTGACATCAGCGGCAACGACCTCGCGAACGTCGAGGACCGGCTCAACCTCCAGGTGGCGACCCGCGTGTGGAAGATCGTGCTGGGCGGATCCGGCTGACTCGGGGGACGCCGCGGTCCTCGACGCCGAAACCCTCACCCGCCTCCGCGGGCGGGTCCTGATCCGTCACCCTCCGCGGCCAGAGCCGCGCGCACCCGTTGCTCCTCGCGAGCAGAGCCGACGTCCCGTTCCAGGGGTGTGCGGCTCACGGCCGTCGCAAGATTGTCGAGGGCCTTCTTCTGCAGTTCCGTACCGCGCCGCAGTACCGGGCTGCGGTCCCCGGCGGTGCCCTCCCATGTGTGGAGCGCCTCCGCCACGTGCCCCCAGTCCGGGTTTCTGTGTTCACGCATGTCGTCTGCCGCCTGAGCGGTGTCCGCCTCCAGGGCCTCGGCGAACCTCTCCGCCTCGGGGATGGAACGACTGCCGGCCGCCGGGAGGTGGCTTTCCATGAGCATCGTCGCTCGGTCGAATCCCCTGAGCGCCTCCTGCGCATCCTCCGCCTCGCGGGATGTCAGGCCCCTGGGGCGGACGGGTTCTTGTCTCGCCTGGTCGTAGGCTTCCTGCCAGGCGGCACGTGCCTCCCGGCTCGCCAGCAGGGCGCTGCGCAGGTCGGCGCGATGCCTCTGGGTCGGTTCGGCGTAGCCGCGGAGCACCGCGGCCGCGTAGCGGCCGTTTGCGGCGAGCCAGTCCGCGAGCCGTCCCGGGAGCCGGGGGGTCTCCCATGCGGGGAACACCACGTACGCCAGCATCGCCAGGGCCCCGCCGATCAAGGTGAGCACCACCCGCTCCGGGACCGTCTGCTCCCACGCGTGGCCGCCCATGCCGAGCAGGAAGACGACATAGGCGGCAGTGAAGCACTGGGAATACGCGTAGCCGGTACGGAGCAGCGTGTACGACAGGGCCGCCGAGACCACCCCGAGCGCACCGAACAGATGAGCGTCGGGGCCGATGGCCCGCACCATCCCGGTGGCGAGGGCCACCCCCACCAGGGTGCCGGCGAGGCGGCCCACCGCACGCGCGTACGTCCGGTGGAAGTCCGGCCGCATCACCATCACCGAGGCGATGGGCGCCCAATACCCGTGGCCCACGGGCAGCGGGGACGCGATGAGATAGCCGAGCGGGGCCACCGCCGCCAGGCGGACGGCGTGCCGGAGCACGGGCGAGTCGCGGCGCAGCTCGCGGCGGACCGCGCGGACGACAACGGGGAGCAGCCGGAACATGGTCGGGCGCACCAGGAACCGGGCGCTCGCGGGGTCGGATGACGCAGGCGCCTTCTCGCGCGCGCCAACGCCCCCGGCCACTTCCAACGTCTCGGCGAGCAGCTTCACGAGCTCATCGGCGGCCTGCCGGGCATGGCCCTCCAGCATCTCGTCCTGCCCATCCAGGCTCAGGACGTCCGCGCTGCGGGGCGGAACCTCGGTGGGAGTGCCGCGACGGATCGAACGCGCGGCAGCGTCCAGAATGTCAGCGGCCGCACTGAGCAACTCCCGTACACGGTCCCGCCCGGGCCCCTCCACCGGAGCGCCGACGTCCGGGTCGGCGAGCGCGGCGACGACCGGCACGATGCGCTCGGCGAGGCCCCGGGGGCCGTGGAGAGCGGGGGGCCGGGTGCGGGCCTGCGACGGCGTCACGGCGGCCGCGTCCCGGGCGGTCATAAGGGGTTCCGGGTCAAACGGGGCAGTCGGCTCGTGTTGCAGCCGACGGGCGTAGTCGGCCACAGCGGCCAGCGCGTCGGCGAGCGCGTCACGATGAGCCCCCCATCGTCGGATCGGGAACAGGAGGATCAGTACGGCCTGCGCCACGCCTCCGAGCGCGATGACTCCGGCGTACTCAAGGGCCGGCCCGATGCTCGTGGGCAGGGTGACGGTCACCAGCATGCTGCCGACCGTCGTCGCCGCGACGATCCCGGCGGTCGATCCGAGAGCCCACGCCATCCCCGCGGCAAAGGCCCATACGGCCAGCAGCGGAAGGAACGTCACAAGTCGCCCCGCCGCCAGGTACCCCACGAAGGTACTCAGCGCCAAGCCCGCGCCCGCGCCGAGCGCGATCACCTTGCGCGGACGCCAGGTGCGCTGGAAGGTGGCCGTCCCCGCGGAGAAGGCACCGAGGGCGGCGGACGCGGCGAATGCAGGCGAAGCCAGCCACAGCGCGGCCCCGATGACCAGCCCGACCCCCGCAGCCGTGCGCAACGCGAGCAGAGGCTCCAGCCGGGTCTCCTCGACCGTGAGCCCGGATCGCACGACCTCACCGAGGGTTCGCAGCCATCTCACGGTGCGCGCCCGACCTTCCCACCCTGCCGGGGCGTGACGGCTTGGTCGAGGTGCGGCACCCGCGCGAGGAAGACCCCCGCAGGACCCAGGAGGGGCCACCGGTCACCGACGCACTTCCGGCTCGGGTCGCGGCCGGTCATCGGGGCTCTGCCTGGAGTCTGTCGCGACGTTCCTGTTCACGCTTGGAGTATGCGGCTGCCCGGATCGCCTCGTCGCTCTCGAAGCCTGATCCCAGCGCGCCGCCCACGGTGGCGACCGAGGCGACGAACCAGGACAGCGTCAGGTACTCCGTGGCGTGCAGCGGGGACCGCGTCATGGAAGCGAACACTTGTCCATTGAGGATGAACAGCGCCCACACCAAGTTGATGACCATCAGACCCACATAGCAGACGAGGGCCCCGATACCCACGGTCACGACCGTCGAGGCGTTGTAGAGCCGGGCCCTCTGCCTCGCCTCCGGTGAGCCCTCGGCCGATCGGTGCCACAGCTCTCCGTCGATGATCAGCCAGCCGATCATGAGCCCGACGGACCCGACCATGGCGATCACGAGGCGTGGCGTGCTCAGAGCTGCGGCGAGGCTCCAGGTGGTGGAGTCGAGGGTGGCGATGGCCCCGGTGGCGAGTGCGGCAGCCAGGGCTTTCGACAAGCCCGTCACCAGCCTCCACGGCCGGTTGGCGCGGACCATACCGACGAGTACCCGCAGGTAACCGCGCGGTCCGCCGACGACGTACCGAAGATCGTCGGCCTCCCGCTCACCGATCGGGCTGGGATGAACAGGCGCAACACTGTCGTCGAGGGGCCCCGGGGACGGCTGACCTCGCGGCGGCCCTTCGACCGCCGTGGTCCGTGGACCCGCCAGCCCGAGCACGGCTTCCTCGACGGCACGCCGGGTCCTTGTCTGCAGCCGCAGGCCCCCCAGCGAAGGAAGAGAGAGCAGTGCCAAGCCGTACTCGTGATTCAGATCCACGGCGAGCCTGCGTCCGTGGGCGTGCAGCGGAAGGTCGGTGAGTGCCACGACGATGTCCCAGTTCTCCGCCCTCCCGCGGTCCCTGATCCGGCGCATCAAGGTGGGCGGGTCCTCCGTCCCCGAGGTGAACGGCTCGCTGACCACCTCGACGTCGAAACGTCGCTCCCGGCCCGACTTGTCGGCGAGCCGGGCGGCAAGTGTCCGGGCCACGCGCTGTGCGATCTCCGTCGGCGCGTACGGGTCTGCCAGGAGAGCCACGACCGTAACGTCCTGAGACGACATCCGCATGACGGGAACCTCCTCGTCGGCTGCCCCGCGAGCCCAAGTGCCCGCAGGCGCCTCCGAGGTAACACCGACGCCGTCTGCACCTGCCGGCCGTACCGCCGGCGGGTGCAGGCGCCGGCGCTACGCTCCGCCCGGTGGCGTAACGGCTGGTGGGCGGGATAATCCGCGTCAGTCACTTGGGCTGCTGCTCACCTGGCTCTCTCGAGCGCTTTCCCGGCCCTGCCCTGTGGGCCCGCAGGCCCGCCCGACACCCCGGGCAACCCGGGCAATCGGATTCCTGGGCCTGACAGGGCGAGACGGGGAGCCTGATTGGGCCCGGCATGCGCATGCGCTGGTGCGCTCCCGTCGGCCAGGCTGGCCGGGAGACCCGGGGCCGGAAATCGCCCGAATCCCGCAGCCGGAGGTTGCCGTCATGACAGTGATGTCCATCGCCAGATTCGAGAGGTTCTTTCGCGCGGCCGCAGGACTGAACGTCGACAAGAACGATCTCAAGCGCTACAGCGACTTCGTCGACGCCAAGCTCTACGACCTGCTGACCGTCGCCCAGGCCACTGCCAGGGCCAACGGACGCGACGTCATCCGGACCTGTGACCTGCCGATCACGAAGGGCTTGCAGGAGAGCATCCACCAGTTCCGGAAGATCGACCAGGAAGTAGAGATCAAGCCGATCCTGGAGCAGCTCGCCACCCATCCCGCGCTGGACCGTACGCCCGATGAGGAGACCGAGGCGGCCTACCCGGACATCGTGGGCGGACTCAGCCTCGCCCTTGGCCAGACCTTCAAGATCCTTCACCCCGATCTGAAGAACCCCCAGACCCAGCACTGGGACGAGGCCCGAGCCGTATTCGACCTTCTGCTGTGAGCGACCACCGGAACAGGCGGCGCGGCCAGCGCCGAAGTTGCCCATGGCCCTGACCAAGTAAATCGGAGCAATGGCTTTGGGAGAGCCCGTTGTCCAGCGGTCGCCGCGTCGCCATACGTGAACTCCGCTCAGGCCGGTTCTCACCGGTACAGGAGGGGCGGGGCCGACCGCTACCGCTGGGGGCGCGGGCGGTGCCTACCTCGGTTCCTGCCGTGACTGGGCGGGGCCTCGAAAGCCCCGCCCAGTCTGCGGGAAGCCCAGCTCAGGACCACGTTGAGCAGTACGTCTCATGCCCAGCCTCGTGCAGCCGATGTGAGGAGTCCTGCCACCCGTGCAGCGATTCAACGCGTCGGTGCGCTGACCTGGCATTTCTGGGGAAAGTGTGCGTTGACCTGCGGAAACTGCCTTCGGTACTTCTCACGGCTCAACGCCGTTTCCCAGGCTCATGTGCCCTGGATGTGCCCTCGCGGGCGCCTAACGAAGCACGTCGATGAGGCGTTCGCACAGGGCCTTGGCGTCGTCCAGAGCTCGACGGCACGTAGTGTCGGTGAGCACGAGGCGCTGGCCGATCCGTGCGGATGACCCCGGCACCCGAGTCAGGTACTTCTCGTCCACGATGCCGTCGTTGTGGGTGAAGACGTGTCGGGCGGCCCAGGTTTCGAGGAGGCGCAGCCACGTCTGCGTGCCAAGGTTCGTCCGTAGGTCGGCGAACCCTGCTGCGACGATGAGGTCGGCCATATGGTCGAGGCGTTGAAAGATGGCCCCTTTGCCGTTCAGGAGGCTGTCTGCGTTGGGCACGGCCGAGCGGAAGAGGGACGAAGCCAGAGCTTCCACGACTCCGACCACGTTCTCGACGGTGTCGACCCAGTTGCGCGTGAAGACTCCCTGCTCGCGGAGGAGGGCCTTCGTGTCAGAGGGCAGGGTCTCCAGCGCGTTCAGCCGGGCGGTATCCGCCTGCAGGGCATCGAAGGCGATCGACGCTGCCGGGAGTTGCCCGCACACGGGGCAGTACCGGTGTTCTCCGAACACTGCATAGTCGTTTTGGCAGCCGGCACAGGTGCGCACGCGGACGAGTTGCTCCTCGTCGATTTCCGGAAGCGGGCGAGGGCAGAAGGGGCGGGACTTGTAAGAAAGCGAGAAGCTGCTACCGCGCGTGTCGCGGGACATCCCGCCGAACGCTTTGGCCAATTCTTGGCTCACCGTCTGCATAGCGAAGTCACCCGCAGCTCGCATGACGCGGTCGCGCTGTTGTTCGGTGATGAATTCTGAGTGCTCCGTGTGGTGCCCACAGTAGACGCACCACAAGGTGAGGTCATCAGGTAGTGCCTTGTAGTGCTCGGCATCCATGCGGAAGACCAACGAACAGTCCGGGCACTGTCGGCCTACGAAACCGCTGTCGTCGAGGGGGATACTCACCAGCATCTCGAACGATTCGTCTTGGCGGCCCACAAGCTCCGCGCCGTCGGCCATTCTGAACTCACGATCAGTACCCATGGCTTGAGTGTCTCCCTCGGCACTGACAGTGCCTCTTGAACGTGTAATGAGCGGCCAGTCGGCCGAGGGCGCCGAAGCGATGTGGTCACCGTCGAGAAGTTGCAGTCAGCGGTGGCAGGTAGCGCGTTCTTCGAAGAGACCGAAACCTCGCCGCATCATTGCGACAGTGCGGTCCGCGGCCCAGAACAGCACCATGGGGGAGCTGGTGACCTGCGCAAGATTTACGAGTCCCTGGGTGCCAACGATGTTGCGTTCCAGGACGCTGAGCGTGCCGTAAAGGTCGCCGTGTGCCAGCGAGCTGCAGCTACTCCACACGGCTTCGGCCTCGGCGGCACCCATGGGCATGAGAGCCCCCGCTTCTCGCACGACCTCCGAGTACGGCACTGGCCTGAGAACCTTCTTCGCATCGGCCGCGTCCGTCCCCGCCCTGATGACGAGGTCCGTCAGCTGTTGCATCCGCACATCTAGTTGTATTGACCCGCTGCGTTGTTGACACGGCTGATCGGTGGCTGACCTCCGAGTGCGGTGTGGCAGCGATGGTAGTTGTAGGCGTGGAGGAACGGT
>NZ_JBFBJX010000027.1:0-73072 GCF_040686295.1 Streptomyces sp. NPDC085944
CAGATCACCAACCGCGGACCGGCAGATTCCGCCCCGCCGCCACACCATCAGGCGACAGCAGACCCACTCAAAGACTCACGAACCGCCCACTAAGAATGCTGGTGGTCCGGGAGGACTGGGTGTGGCTGATAGTGACCTGCCATTAGTGGCTCGGAGTGAGTGGCCGCCCGGTCCTCCGGGACGCTCCGGCTGCTGATTGAGAACTGCGGTCATCGCTGGTTAGGGGCTTGGCGGCGGAGTGTTCCCGGACCTTAAGGGTGCTGGAGCCTGAGGAACGGAGCGACGACGGTGACGGAACGTCACGAGCAGGTCTGGGTCGGCATCGACGCCGGCAAGGCCCATCACTGGGCGGTCGGAGTCAACGCCAGCGGAGAGAAGGTGCTTTCGAGGAAGGTCGTCAACGGTGAGGACGACATCCTGGCCCTGGTCGTGGCGGCGTGCGAGATGGCCGACGAGGTGCGGTGGGCGGTGGACATCTGCGGCCGGGCCTCAACACTGCTGCTTGCGCTGTTGATTGCCCATGGCCAGAGTGTGGTGTATGTGCCCGGCCGCACGGTCAATCGAATGTCCGGGGCCTACCGCGGCGAGGGGAAGACCGACGCGAAGGACGCCCTGGTCATCGCCGACACCGCGCGTATGCGCCAGGACTTCACACCCCTGAGCCTCCCGGACGAGACCGTGGCCAATCTCCAGCTGCTCACCGGCCACCGAGCCGACCTGATCGCCGACCGGGTACGGCTGATCAACCGCCTGCGCGATGCCCTGGTGGGCATCTGCCCTGCTCTGGAGCGGGCCTTCGACTACTCAGCAGCCAAGGGACCGGTCGTCCTGCTGACCGAGTACCAGACCCCGGACGCCCTGCGACGGACCGGCGCCAAGCAGCTCGCGGACCGGCTGTCACGGCGCGCGGTCCGCAGTGCAGCCGAGATCGCCACCCGCGCGGTCGAGGCAGCCCAGTCCCAGGTGACTGCTCTGCCGGGTGAAAAGCGAGCCGCCAAACTCGTGTGCGACCTCGCTCACCAGCTCCTCGCGCTCGACGAGTGGATCAAAGACACCGACCGGGAGATCCGCGAGTCCTTCCACCTCGACGAGCGCGCCGAAATCATCGAATCCCTGCCAGGCATGGGCCCCATCCTCGGGGCAGAGTTCCTCGCCATCGTCGGAGACCTGTCCAGCTACGCAGACGCCGGCCGCCTGGCCGCACATGCCGGACTGGCCCCGGTGTCGCGCGACTCCGGCCGCCGGACCGGTAACCACCACCGGCCCAAGCGCTACCACCGCCGCCTGCGACACGTCTTCTACATGGCTGCTCAAACCGCCATGATGCGCCCGGGACCCTCCCGGGATTACTACCTCAAGAAACGCGCCGAGGGACTGATCCACGTCCAGGCACTGCTCGCCCTTGCACGCCGCCGAGTCGACGTTTTATGGGCCATGCTCCGTGACAAGAGGCCCTTCACCTCCGCCCCACCGGCCCCCCAATCGGCTTGACACCATCATTGAGACTCACTCGACCAGAGCGTGCGGAAGGGCGAGTACGACAGGATGGCGGAGCAACAAGGCACCTACGTTGACAAGTCGAGACTCCGATCGCCTCCCTCACCGGCGCGGGTGCCTCATGCCTTGCGCCTCCACCGCTGTCACCCCATCAGTGGCCACGCTGAAGCAGTTCACTGAGCGGGGCTGCCGTTGAATTCCCGCACTCCGGTTCGGTTCCCTCTCCGGCGTCTGACGTGGGGGTATCTACCTGGAAGGCGGCAGCGGTGGCGGGGCTGAAGGAGGCGGGGGCGGGGGCGGATCCGACGCCGGTAGGACGGAGCCGCCCGCGTGTAGGCGTGCGATGGTCAACTCGGCCCGGCGGCGCGCGGGCGGCGAGTCGTCGCGTTCGTAGAGATAGCGGATACGGGCGCGGCCGATGATCTCGATGGACAGCAGCCGGTAGCCAAACGCGTGAGCGATCTGTCCGATATTGCGCTGAAAGACATTCTCCAGGCGGCCGAGCAGCAGCTCGACCCGGCCCCGGCCGTCGAAGCGCGCGACGACCTCCTCGTCCTTCACCAGCCCACGCCCCCGAAGAACCTCCAGCTCCGCACTGGTGTGCGGAGTGGACGAGGCTACCGGAACGCTGTCTGTAGAACGTGTCCGAACGGTCGCGGTGGCAGCCGCTCCGGGTGCTCGCCGAGCATGTACGCCACCACAAACCGGTCGGACCAGGTGGGAACCCGTACACCAGGCCCGGAACAACGAAACCGACCAGCTCGGGCAACGATTTCTCACTGGGTACCAGGCGACCTGCCCGGCGCGGGGCCGGCCCCGCGCCGGGCAGGCACGGCGGTCGCACGGTCCCGGCGGCCGGCCTCGGGATGGAGGACCGGGCAGATCACCGCACGGGCGGGGGGCCCGACACCACCCGCATCCCCAGCCCCCGTACCCGGTAGATGCACGTGTCGTCGCCCCACAGCGTCGCGTCCGCGACGGCAAAGGGCCCGCCTGCGTCCGTACCGGACTCCACGATGTCCATGTCCACCCGGATCAGCCGGTTGGCGGGGGTGATCTGGCCCCGGTACGTCCACACCGTCTCCCGGCCGGGCAGCACCGGATCGAATCGGGGGTGGACGATCCCGTCCGCCGCGCCGCCTTCGATCAGGTGGTACTGGAGCAGCTGGCACATGGCCTCGACCCCCAGGGAGCCGGGCTGCACCGGGTCCTGGAAGAAATGGGCCCGGAAGAACCAGGCGTCCGGGCGCACGTCCTTCTCCGACCGCAGTCGGCCGAACCCCGCGCTTCCGCCCTCCGGCCAGGAGCCCGTGACCCGGTCCAGCATCAGCAGCATGCGGCCCGGCAGGCGCGGCTCCCCGGCGCAGTAGCGGGCGGGCCGGGCGGTCAGGTCGACCACTCGGTCGCAGGGCTCGTCGAGACGGGCGCGCTCCTCGGCCGGGACCGGCAGCCCTTGCTGGTCGTCGAACGCCGACCGGGGGAAGTAGCCGAAGACCGTGGTGAGTTCGGCGAGTGGCGCGTCGTCGGCCGTGCACACCACCCGGAACGACTCGATGATCATGTCCCCGCTGCGCGAGACACGGGTCAGTTCGGCCCGGGTGCGGATCGTGCGAGTCCCGGCGGTGACCTCGCCGGTGACCGTCTTCACTCCGTCCAGATTGCGGAACAGCAGGTCCTGCTCGCTGGTCGTCGCGCTGCCGGCGTACGAGGCCAGCCACCCGCAGGGCTGCAGCGCGACCTCCATGAGGACCGCGAGCGGCATGCACCGGGAGGGGTTCTGCTCGAAGTACCACGCCCGTTCCGGTACGTCGTACTCGGCGACGACGACGCTGCCCTCCCGCATGCCGCCCTGGACGCCGTCCACCGAGACGATCCGGCTCATGAAGTGGTAGGGCGGCCCGGGGAGCCTGGCGACCCTGCGGGTGCCGTCGAAGGGCTCGTACATGGTGCCGAACGCCTCGCTGGGCCTGCCCCAGGCGCATGCCAGCAACGACGCGTAGTCGAAGCGGAACCCATCGGCCGCGACGGCCACCGCCTTCTCCTCCCGGTGCCCGGACAGTCCGCCGAGCCGTGGCGGCGGCACCGGCGCTCCGTCCTCCTGCACGGCGGGCGGCCCCGAGCCCCGCCACTGCGACAACGGCCAGTCGGGCACCAGCCGGAGTGCCATGCCGCGCCCCAGGAACGCCTTCCTGCCGTCCACCGACCCGAGGACATCGGCGTGCAGCGTCGGCACCGGCCCGGCCGAGACGCCCCGGACGAACACCTCGTAGACGATCCTCCGCGACTCCGGGGTCGCCTGGCCCCGGCACTTGGTCCGGGACGGCTGGGTGTCGACCGGTTCGAAACGCCAGCCGTCCCGGTCGACGGTGTGGCCCGAGGCCGTCAGATAGAAGGCCATGGCCTGGAGACCGCCCTGGAGCATCAGGGTGCCCGGCATGCAGGGGTCGTTCTTGAAGTGGCCGGTGAAGAACCAGTCGTCCGGGGACACCGCCGTCTCGGCGCGCAGATACCCCCGGCCCCACGGCCCGCCGACCGGGTCGAACACGGTGACCTCGTCCAGCAGGCGAAGCCGCTCCCCGTCGAGCAGGGGTGTCCGCACATGGGCTGCCGTCGCCTCCCAGCCCTGCCCGAAGCACTCCGCGGGCGATCCCAGCGCCAGGGCCCGCACCCGGTCCGTGCCGAAGCGGGTCCGCTCGCAGCGTACGGCCGGAGGGTCGAACGGAAGGTCGTCACCGGGAGCGTGCTCGGCCGGGTCCCAGCGCACCCCGCCACCGGCGGCCAGTTCTGCGGGGGTGAAGAACCCGGCTTGGCCCTCGCGGACGCTGAGCCGCACCTCACCGTCCACGTAGCAGTCGTAGTGGAAGAAGGCCAGCCGGACCCCGCCCGCCTCCGCGTGGCCGTCCACATGGATCTCGAAGCACAGGGTGTCGCCGGGGCGGGGCGGGCCGCCATGGAACGTCACCTCGCAGCCGAGCAGGCGGTAGGCGCGCTCGCCCCGGTTGAGCAGGTCCGCCCCCAGCCAGCTGAGCAGCAGCAGATCGGCCTGTCCCGCCTCGATCAGCACACCGGCCGGCATGCGTCCCGTCGCGTCCAGGTACCAGCTGTCGGTCAGGACGTCGGTCTCCGTCCAGATCCGCCCGTCCGTGCGGACCGGCCCCGGCAGGACGAGCGCCGCCGGCACTGCGTCGATGGCGGTGACCCGGTCGGCGAAGAGCATGGGTGGTCCGGGCATCCGGGTCTGCACCGCGTACCGGTCCTGCTCGGCGAAGCGCGGACCGAACAGCGTGGAGATCTCCCCGGAGGCGAGGTACTCCAACTGGGCCCGGTCGAACACCGGCTTCACCCCCGGGACAGGGACCGGAGCCGGAGCCGGAGCCGTGCCGGGGCGCGGGGCCGATACCGGGCCCGGCGGCCGCATGGGGGCGGGCGGGGCGCCCGGCAGTCGTACGGGGAGGGCGGCGGACGGCGGTACGGAGGCAGCGCCTGCCGGGGGCAGGGAAGTTGCCGCGCGTCCGGCGTCCGCCCTGCCGCCCGCCGTCAGCGCCGTAGCGGCGAGCGCGGACACGTGCAGGAACCGCCGGTGGGCCTCCGCGTGCGCGGCCATGATCTGCTCGTGCACCAGGGCGGCCCGCCGGCTCTGCCGGGCGATCGTGCCCGCGACCGCCGGCGACCCCAATGCCGGGGACGCCGGGTCGGACAGCCGGGCCACCGGCCCGACCTCGGCGGCGGATGCGACGGCAACCGGGGCACCGGGCCGTTCCGCGGGAGCGGGCCGCTCCGCCGGCACCGGCGCCAGCTCGGGGGCCCGGGGCAGAACGGTCACGGCGGGCTCCAGGAGCGGCAGGCAGGGCGTGGCGGGTACGGCAACGGTGACGGTGGGGCCGGGGGCTGGGAGGCCGGTGGCGGCCTCGGCGAGCCGGGCGGTCAACGCCTCGGCCCGCACCGGCACCCCGGCCACCACGAGTTCGCCGACGGCCAGGCACAGGTTCCGCAGTCCGGCGTCGTCCGGGGTGTCCAGTGCGACGGCCACGAACTCCCGGCCCTCGAGGACCCGTTTGATCCAGCCGGTGCACAGCTTCCGGGGCCCGTGCTCCACGAAGACGCGGACACCGTCCGCCCACGCCCGCTCGATCGTCGCCGCGAAGTCGATCGTGCCCAGTCCCTGAGCGGTGAGCGCTTCGGCGGCCCGCTCGGTCGTCGGACGGTACGCCCGACCGGTGGCCCCGCTGTAGAACCGGACCCCCGGCACCTCGACCGTGGGGCGGCGGTGGGCCTCCCGCCACACCTCGCGGACCTCCGCCAACTCCGGGGCGTGGGCGGCCATGTCGTAGTCCAGCTCGATCGCCCGGTCCACGCCCAGCCGGGTGACCACGGCCGCGCACGCCCGGGACTCGCCGCCGACGACGCAGACCCCCGGCGCGTTCACCGCCATCAGATGCACCGCCCGCTCCCCGGCGAGCTCCGCGCGGACGGCCTCCAGCGGCGCGGCGACCAGATAGCTCGACCAGCGGTCGCCGCCGATGCCGCGCTGCCGCCAGTAGCGCCGCACCGCCCGCAGCTCACCCGTGAGCTCCGTGGTGAACAGCCCGCTCTCCCGCGTCGCCTCGTACAGCCCCGAGGCGTCCGGCCACGCGCCCAGCGCGACCAGCGCCGTCGACTCGCCCGAGGAGTAGCCGATCGCGGCGTCCGGTCGCAGGCCCAGCACCTCACGGCTGAACACGGTGTGGAAGACCGCCAGTTCGGCGACGGACCAGATCTGGTCGAGTACGCCGGGCCCCCTCCCGGAGCGCAGCCGCGTCCCGATCGCCCGGTGCCCCGCCCGGACGCTCTCGCCCAGCGACGGACACGCCAGCGTCAGCGCGTGGCCCATCCCGGGGTACGCGGCCGAGCCGTTGGTGTACACGAAGGCGGTCTCGCCGCCGACCGGCGCGTCCCGGTACAGGACATCCGCCGGGCGGGCCCCGCCCTGAGCCAGCCAGCGACGGGCCGCTTCGCGGCGCTCCGCCCAGGCGGTGCCGCCGTCCGCCACGAGAGCCAGCCGGGCCGGGCCCGCCGAGGACTCGGTCCCCGCCTCCAGCGCGGCCAGCACCTGAGCGCGGTCCGCCCCGGAGAAGACGCGCAGGCGCGGGGCGGGCCCCGGCAGCCACGGCCGGGGGTCCCCGGCGCGCAGCCGGACGCTCATGGCCGGCCCCTCCGCCGGTACGGTGACGGCCCGCGCGGTGTGGGTGACGGCCGCCGTGTCGGCGGGCGCGTCGGGGCGGGGGACCGCGCGGTGCTGGAGCGAGAGTGCCGCGACGGCGACGGACACCAGCCCGGATGCCGCATGGGCGCGCCCGAAGGCGGACGCCGGATCGAATCCGGCGTCCGGGCCGTCGCCGATGACCATGTCGGGTTCGTCGCCGGCTTCCTCGTCCAGCACGGCGACGACGGTGTCCCCGTCCCGGCGGGCGGCGTCCAGCGGCTTGAGGACCAGGACGACCGCCGCGTCACCGGGCTCCACGCCGGGAGCGGACTCCCGCACGGCGGCCCGGTGGACTGCTTCGCAGGACAGGTCGGTGGCGCCGACGAGCGCGGCGTCGACCTCCCCCGACCGCAGGGCGCGGGCCGCGGCCGCCAGCGCCACCAGCCCGGACGCCTCCTCGGCGGACACCGTGAAACTCGGTCCCGCCAGGTCCAGTTGGGTGCTGATGCGGTTCGCCGCCAGGTTCGGCATGCTGCCCACCACCCCCTCCGCCGTCATGGGCGGGGTGAAGGCGTCCCGGGCGAGGTCCGCCGACGCCGCGGTGACGGGCACCCCCGATTCCTCCAGCCAGTGGGCAATTCGCCAGCGCGCGCCCGCCCGGGCCACCTCCGGATCCACGCCGGTACCGATGACCACCATGGTCCGCTCCCGGGGCAGGTTCACCGTTCGGGCGGCCTCCCGGGCGGCCTCCAGCACCAGGAGCTGATGGCGTACGGTCCGCTCCAGGGCCAGCGGGGGGAAGCACAGGCCCGTCAGCTGCACGGCGATCTCCGCGACCGGGCCGCGCCGTTCACCGCCCAGCACCGCCTGGCGGAGGTCCTCGACCGACGTTCCCTCCCCGACCCGCGCCCCGATGGCGACGATCGCCACGGGTGCCGCGCATGCCCCGGGCGTACGGTCGTCCGGCGCGCCGCTGTCGGCTGCCGCCGCCGGGGTGTCCGGCGCGTCGGGTCCCGGCACCGGGTCCTGCGGTGCCCGGTCCGCCGGTGCGGCCCGTCGCGCGGTGGGCCGCGGTCCGTACGCCGGCCGGGGCACGGAGGGCGGGGGAGCGTCGTCCGGGTCGTCGAGGAGCAGGTGGGCGTTGGTCCCGCCGAACCCGAACGCGCTGACCGCCGCCCTGCGGGGTCCCGCCCACCGCTCCGCCGTTTGCAGCACGCGCAACGGCGTGCCCGACAGGGCGTCCAGCGGCCGACGCGCGCCGAGCGTCGCCGGGCGCACCCCGGAGCGCAGCGCACCCAGCACCTTCAGCAGCCCCGCCACGCCCGCCGAGGCCAGCAGATGCCCGATGTTCGACTTCGCCGAACCGATCGGCACGTCGTCGGCGACCCCGAAGACCCGGGCCATGCCCCGTGCCTCCACCGCGTCGCCGACCTGGGTTCCCGTCGCATGGCACTCGACGAGCGACACCGACTCGGGAGCGACGCCCGCCGCCTCGTACGCCAGGCGCATCGCCCGCACCTGGCCCTCCTCGGACGGGCTGATCAGACCGGACCCCCGCCCGTCGTTGGACAGCCCCACCCCGCGGATCACGCCGAATACGGGAAGCCCCGCCGCGCGGGCGTCGGAGAGCCGCGTCAGGGCGACGAACCCGGCTCCCTCGCCGTGCACCAGCCCGTCGGCGTCCCGGTCGAAGGGGCGGCTGCGCCCCGTACGGCTCGTCGCGGACAGGCCGCAGAACCCCACGTGCAGGTAGAGAGGGTCGGGCCGGCTGACCGCACCGGCCACCATCAGGTCGGCCGTGCCGTCGTGCAGGCGGTCGCACGCCAGCTTGATCGCGTACAGCGAGGAGGCGCAGGCTGCGTCGAGGGACCACGCCCCGGCCCCGAGCCCGAGCGCTCGGGCCGCGAGCAGGGCCGGGAGGCCGGAGGAGAAGCGGTTGCGGGCATCGGGGCGGGGGTGGCGTCCACCCGCCAGCAGCGCTTCGCGGAGCTCCGGGCGCTGCGCCGACAGCCAGACGTGTTCGGCGAAGGCCGCCCCGGTGGGGGTGGGGTACGACAGGTTGCCCAGGATCAGCCCGCCGCGCCGCAGTGGTGTGGTGCGGCCCGCCTCGGTGAGCGCCTGCCGTACCCCGTAGAGCACCCAGTGGAAGAGCGGATCCAGCGTCGCGATCCGCTCCGGGGGGAGGAGGAAGCCTTCCGGGTCGAAGACGGATTCGAATCCCTCGACGTACCCCCCGATGTCGGTCCAGGTTCGGTCGAGATGGTCGTCCACCGTGCCCATGACCCGGTGACGCGGCAGCCGCCACCGGCCTTCCGGGGCCGCCGTCAGACTCGTACGCCCGGCGGCGACGTTCTCCCAGAACCCGTCCGGGTCCAGTGCGCCGGGCAGGACACAGCCCCGGCCGACGATGGCGATCGGTTCGAAACGCATGCGGGTCTCACTTCACGGCGGGTTCGGACAGGAAGGAAAGGCCCGGTCAGGAGGGGCGGCTGACGAGTTCGACGCCGGTCAGCTCCAGCAGGACGGACCCGCCGGGCCCGATCAGCGCGGCGTCGCAGCGTGCCCCGGTGTCGTGGGCCTTCCGTCCCCGCACCACACAGCGCACGGCGTCGTCCACCGGTCCCCGCCGGTACACCCTGCACTCCGCGACGGCCATCGGCAGGGTCGCCGCCCCGAGCACCTTCTCGCCCCAGAGCAGCGCGAGTTGGAGCGCGCCGTCCACGGCGGCCGGATCCACCGGACCGTGCCCGCCCGGCCAGCCCAGGGACCGCAGGCCCGCGACCGTTGCTTCCGCCCCGTGCTCCGACACACCGCGCACTTCGCGCAGGGCGTGGAACCGGGGGCCGTGGAAGAGGACGCCCCCGTGGTACGGCGCGGCCACGTCGAGCGGCTTCAGGTCCGCCGGAGTGTCCCAGGAGGACCCGTCGGGCGCACCGTCGCAGGTGTCCACGACGGCACGGAAATGCGCCGGACCCTCCTCGCCCCGCAGCTCTGCCTCCACCCCGGCCGGGGAGCCGGGCGCGCCCCGGCTGCCGAGCACGGTGAGCCGGTGGCCCACGCCTTCCAGCTCCGGCAGGTCGTACTTCCGGTACACCCGCAGATCACGCAGGACGAGCTGCCCCTCGGTCGGCAGCCAGGCCGCCGCGGCGCCCGCGAACCAGTTCAGGACCAGCGCCACGGGCAGCACCGGGACACCGGCGGGCGCGTGGTCGGCCAGCTGCGGCAGGGTGTCTGAGCTGACCAGCACCTGTGCACGCAACCGCTCGTCCGCGGCGGCCGGCCCGTCGCCCGCCGTCAGCACGACACGGGCCTCGCCTGCCGCACCGTCCAGTTCGGCGGTGCAGGCCGCGGCGCCCTGGGCCGGGGGGATGAGCGGCACCCCGGCCCGGCCGAAGTGCGCGGCCAGGGCCGGGGTGACCATGCCGCCCTGCCAGGGACCCCAGGCCACGCAGCGCACCAGGCAGTCGGGGCGGCGAGCCTGCTCGGCCGACGCGACCTGCTGGAGGACCTCATTGGCCATGGCGTAGTCGCTCTGGCCCGCGTTGCCGAACACGGCGGCCACCGAGGAGAACAGCAGAATCGTGTCCAGGGGATCGTCCGCCGTCGCCGTCAGCAGCGCCCGCAGGCCGTCCACCTTCGTGGCCATGACCAGCTCGGCCTGCTCGTCGGTCTTGTCCGCGATCCGCCTGTCGGCGAGCACGCCGGCCCCGTGCACGATGCCGGTCACCGGCCCCCACGTCGCGCGCACCTCGCGCAGCGCCGCGGTGAGGGCGTCGGCGTCCCGGACATCCACCCTGACGTACTGGGCCGGCGAACCGGCGGCCTCCAGTCCGGCCAGCGTCGCCCGTACTTCGCGCGCGGCGAGGATCCTCCGGGCCTCCTCCGTGATCCGGGCGGGCGAGGACCCCTCCGCATCGTCCCGGGCCCGCTCCGCGAGGAGTCGGGTGAGGGCCCGTTCGTCGGTGGCCGATGCCAGGCCGGCGGGCTCGGCGGCCGCCTCCGTCCTTCCGAGCAGGACGATCCGCGGCCGGTGGGTCCTGGCCAGGCCGAGCAGCGCGGCGGCGGTCACCCCGCGGGCACCGCCGGCGGCCACGATCACGGAGTTCTCGCCGATGCGCGGGGCGCCGCCGGGTGCGAGCGGCGCGGGCACCATCCGCAGCAGGGCGCGGGTGCCGTCCGCACGAAGGCCGACCTCCGCGTCGGCTCCGCCTTCGAGCAGTTCGCACACGATCGCGTCGGCTACCTCTTCGTCGTCCCGCCCGCCTTGCTCGCAGTCGAGGACCCTCACGTGGATGTCCGGCCACTCCTTCGCGGCGGTCCTCGCCAGTCCGGCCGTCCCGCCCAGCCACGCACGGCCGGGCGCGTGTCCGCCGAGCCCGAAGTCGCCGCCGGTGTCCTGGACGGTGACGAACAGGCCGCCGCCCCCGGCCGCCCGCGGTGCCAGCGCGCGCGCCGCGCGGAGCGCCGAGCGGTGGACCTCCCGGGCCTCGTCCGGTGTGCCGTGCGCGGACAGGCCGCCGATGTGGATGACGCCGCGCGCCCCTTCGGGTACCTCCGCCACAGCGGTGGCGTCCACACCGCGCTCCGCCAGCTTCCGGGCCACGAGGCCGACGACCGGGCACCCCGCCACGTCCTCGCCGCTCACCACGACCGGCCCGTCCAACAGCCCCGCCGTGGCCAGCCCGGACGCCGGGGACTCCACCATGCGCGGCACCAGCCGGGTCAAGGGCGTCCCCCCGTCCGCCGCCGCGGCATCGGCGGACCGCCCGGATCCGTCGCCCCGTGCGGTCGGGACATCGACGTTCGTGGAGAACGGGGCGGCCTCGCGATCCTTTGCCGGGGAGGGCTCCAACGCGTCCGCGCGGGGCGCGGGCACGCCAGGGACGTCCGGCTCCGGCGCGGGCCCGGCGGTCCGGGCGCCGGAGGCGAGTGCCGCGGTGATCTCGCGCAGGGTACGGAGCTTGCCGAGCAGTCCGGGGTCCCCGACCGCCACGTCGCCCACCCGGCGGCGCACGGCCGACAGAATCTCGACACGCTTGATGGAGTCGACGCCCAGGTCCGCCTCCAGATCCATGTCCACGTGCAGCATGGCGGTCGGATAGCCGGTGAGGTCGGCCACCACCGACAGGAGCAACTCCTCCAGCTCGGAGGAAGACAGCTCGGAGGAAGACAGCTCCGAGGGAGCAGGCTCCGACCCCGATTGGTCCGGCGCCGACGCGTCCCGTGCCGGTGCTTCGGCCGGTGGTGCCGGCTCCGGTACCGAGGGGCGCACCGCGTCGCGCGCCTGAGGGGCGCTCGCCTCCGGTACGGGATACGGCGTCGCGGCCCCGACGACCGTCGCGGGAGCCGGCGCCGCCACCGGGGGCGCCACGGCGGCCGGTACGTCGAGCGGGCCGGCGGAGCGGGGGAGCGGCAGCGGAGCGGGTGCTGTCATGTCCGGGACCGCGCCCGGGACCGGCGCACCGAGCAGCGCGGCCAGGGTCGTCTCGGTCATCCTCAGGAAGGCCATATGGCTGTCCGTCAGCAGCCGTTGACAGGCGAGGTGGGTCTCGGCGGTCTGCCGGTGGATGCTCTCGACGGCGAGCTGCCGCTCGTCGCCGATGACCGGGCGGGTGTCAGCCGGCGCCACCGCAGGGTGCGACGGCCCGGGCCCCTGCTGCGAGGACGCGGCAGCCGGCACGTATACCGGTGGCGGTGGCACGTCGCCGGGGGGCGGCGAGGGCAGAGTGACCGCCGGTGCGGGGGCGGCGACAGCCGGTACGGCGTCGGGACGCGGCCCGTGTTCCGGGGCGGGCGTCGGTTCGACGTGCGGGGTTCCGGAGGGCGGGAGCTGACCGTAGTTGGCTCCACTGATCTTCACGGTCATTCGGGGCTCGCGCTCCTTCGCTGGTGTTCCGGGTGATGCGTAGGGGGTCCAGAGGGGGACGAGGTCGAGGGGAACGCCCCGTACGGCGAGTTCACCGAGCGCGGCGTGGAAGGCGTCGGCGCCCGCCCCGGCAGGCCGGTCGAGGGGCACGGCAGCGTGCTCACGGTCGCCGAGGATCTGCCCGACCAGGCCCGTGAGCGTGGCGCCCGCGCCGACCTCCACGAAGGTTCGCACCCCCGCCGCGTACATCGCCTCGATCTGGTCCTGGAAGAGGACTGGCGAGGCGAGATGACCGGCGACCCGGCGGCGCACCGCGTCCGGGCTGGAGGGGTAGGGCGCCGCGTCCGTGTTGCCGTAGACCTCGATGCGGGGTTCCGAGACCGTCACCGTCCGCAGGTGGGCGGCGAGCGGCTCGACGGCCGGGGCGACCAGCGGGCTGTGGAAGGCGGTCGGCGCGGACAGTCCGCGGGAGGCGATCCCCGCGGCCGAGAAGGCACTCCGCGCCCTTTCGACCGCCGCCGCCGAACCTGAGAGCACCGTCTGACGGGGCGAGTTGTGGTTGGCCGGCCAGATGTCTTCGAAGCCACCGCCGGCCAGTACCTCCGCCACGCGTACGCGGTCCGCCGCCACCGCCAGCATCGCGCCCGGGGTGGCCGCCGCCTCCCGCATCAGCTCGCCGCGGCGACGCGCCAGCCCGACCAGCGACTCCGCGTCCAGGGCGCCCGCGCAGTGCAGTGCCACCAGTTCGCCGAAACTGTGGCCGGCCACGCAGTCCGGCCGCAGCCCCAGTTCCCGCACCACCGCCAGCAGCGCGAGCGCGTGCACCGCCAGCGCCGGCTGAGCCCACTCGGTGGTGTTCAGCAGGGCCGCTCGGGCGGCGCGCTCCTCCTCGGTGAAGGCGGGCGGCGGGAACACGGCCCGGTGCAGCGGCCTTCCGTCGAAGCGGGTGGAGCCCAGCCTGTCCCACACGGCCTGTGCGGCCGGGGCCAGCATCGCGAGCTCGGCCCCCATCCCGACGTACTGGGAGCCCTGCCCGGGGAACAGGAAGCCGATGCGGCCGTGCGCGGGCTCTCCGTACGCGTACCGGATTCCGGAAGGGGCCGAGAACGACGCCTCGGGGCGCCGCCGGATGTGCGCGAGCGCCTGCGCGAACTTCCTCCGCAGGTCATCGGTGTCGGTGGCGACGACGGCCAGCCGCACCCGGGCGGTGGGCGAGAACGCGGCGTGGCTCTCCCTCGCCAGCGCGGTCAGGGGCCGTCCGTCCTCGGATAGTTGTTCCTCCAGGGCGGACGGTGAGGCGGCGGCGAACAGGACCAGCTCGCTCGACGCCGTGCGGTGGCGCAGAGCAGGGCGGCCCGTGTTCTTCGGCGCGGGGCGCGCAGTGGTGTCTGCGTGCGTGCCCGACGAGGGGGTGGGCACGGTCGACGGCGTGTATTCCTCCAGTGTGACGTGGAAGTTGCTGCCGCCGAAGCCGAAACTCGACACCGCCGCCCGGCGCGGATGACCTGCCGGCCGCACCCACGGCCGGGCCTGAGTGTTCACGTAGAAGGGGCCATGAGGGGCGGCGGCCGCCGGGTTCGGCCGTTCGACCTTGGCTGTGGGCGGGAGCACCTTGTGGTGGAGGGCCATCACTGCCTTGAGCAGCCCCGCCGCACCCGCCGCGCACTTGGTGTGCCCGATCTGCGACTTCACCGAGCCGATCGCGCACCACTGGCCGTCAGGACGTCCCGGGGCGCCGAACACCGCGTTGAGCGCGGCCAGTTCCGCGGTGTCCCCGGCCTTCGTGCCGGTGCCGTGCGCCTCGACCAGCTCCACGGTCTCCGGCGGGTAGCCGGCCTCCTCGTACGCGCGTCGCAGGGCCCGTTCCTGGCCCTCGGGCAGCGGGGCGTAGACCGCTGTGCTCCGGCCGTCCGACGAGGTGCCGATTCCCCTGATCACGGCGTAGACCCGGTCGCCGTCGCGCTCTGCGTCGGACAAACGCTTCAGGGCGTACATCACGACCGCCTCACCGAGCATCGTGCCGTCCGCCGCCTCCGAGAACGGGCGGCAGTCGCCGCTGGGCGAGAGGGCGGGCGTCTTGGAGAAGCACAGGAACATGCCGATGTCGTTCCCGGTGTCCACGCCGCCGCTGACGACCAGGTCCGCCCGGCGCAGGGACAGTTCCGCGACCGCCGTCGACAGGGCGGCCAGCGAGCTGGCACAGGCGGCGTCGGTGGTGTGGTTGACGCCGTGCAGATCGAACCGGTTGGCGATCCGTCCCGCGACGACGTTGCCCAGCAGTCCCGGGAAGGTCGACTCGCGCCACGGCTCGAAGCGGGCGGCGATGCGGTCGCACACAGCCTGTGCCTCGGCCTCGTCGAGCCCGCTCTCCCGCAGCCCCGCCAGCCACGCGGGGCGCTGGGAGCGCCCGTACATGTGCGGCAGCAGTTCGAGGGCGGCCGCCCCGAGGACGACGCCGGTCCGGTCCCGGTCGATCCCGGACGTCCCGCCGGCGTCCCTCAGCACCTGGTCGGCGACCATGAGGGCGAGCAGCTGGGAGGTGTCCGTGGCCGGCAGATTGGCGGGCGGCACCCCGTAGGCCATCGGGTCGAAGTCCACCTCGGGAAGGAAGGCGCCGCGGCGGGCGTACGTCTTGTCGGGGGCGGCCGGGTCCGGATCGTAGTGGTCCTCCACCCGCCAGCGGGAGGCGGGGACCTCGGTGATCAGGTCGTGGCCGCCGGTCACGACCCGCCAGTAGCCGGCCGCGTCCGTGGCGCCCGGAACCAGAGCCCCGACGCCGACCACGGCGATGGGGACCTGGCGGGGGGTGGAGCCGGACATGGTCTCTCCTCGGAGTCGGGCGGCGGCGGACGATGCTGCGGCGGCGCGGCCTGTCATGCCAGCTCGCGCGGCGTGTAGGTGAACGCCTCGGAGGTCAACGGAACGCCGTACGTGCGCAGTTGATGGGCGCGGGTGAGTGTCGCGGCCCCTTCCAGCAGGTTGAGGGCGATCTGCGTCACGGACCGGTGGGGCGGTTTTGCCAGGAAGCTGCCGGCCGCCCACCGGTTGAACGCGCCCATCGCCGGTCCGCACCAGATCTGGTAGTCGGCCCGCCGCGCGCTCTCCCCGGTGATCGCCCACCGGCTGGAACTGCCCAGGTACCAGCGGAACACCAGGGCCATGCGGTGCCGGGGGTCGGCCTCCGCACGGATGGTTTGCGCCGGATCGCGCTCCTCCCAGAAGGCACGCGTGCGCTGCCAGACCTCTTCGAACGGGGCGCCCAGCACGTCGCGTTCGATGGCGGTACGCAGCGCGGGCGGGATCTCCTCCAGCGAGCCGTGGTCACGGTAGGCCGTGTACAGGCGGCCGGCCCGCCGGGCGAACATCGTGCCCCGCGACAGCACTTGCAGCTTCACGCCCAGCTCGAACATGTCGGCCGACGGCGCCATGGCGACATCGGCGACGTCCGCGTCACAGAGCATCGCCTTGGCCTCGTCGGACAGACCGGCCTCGACCGCCGTCTGGTTCACCGAACCGGTGACGACGTAGGACGCGCCGAGAGCGAAGGCGGCGGCCACCGCGTCCGGGGTGCCGAGGCCCCCGGCCGCACCGAGGCGGACCGGCCGCCGGTACCCGAACCGCCGGCAGACCGTGTCGCGCAGGGCGGCGATCCGCGGCAGCAGGACCGACAACGGCCGGTTGTCGGTGTGCCCGCCGCTGTCCGCCTCGACGGTGATGTCCTCGGCCACCGGCACCAGGGCCGCCAGAGCCGCCTCCTCGCGGGTCAGGCTGCCCCGCGCGACAAGAAGGTCCAGCAGAGCGGTCGGGGCGGGGGAGAGGAACCTCTCGGCCACCTCCGGACGGGAGAGCTTCGCGAGCAGCCGCGTACGCCGGACGACGTCGCCGTCCGGTCCCCGGCGCAGGCCCTGCGCCGAGCACAGGACGACCGCAGGGGTCAGCTCCATGAACGCCGACACCGAGATCCGGGAGACACCGCAGCGCACCAGGAGCTCCGCGACCCGCCACTCCAGCTCCGGTTCGGCCGGTGAGTGGATGAGATTGACTCCCCAGTTCGTGCGGGACCCCAGCTCCTGCGCCAGGGAGTGCACAGCCCGCTCGACCTCCGGGAGGGGCAGGCCGCCCGCACCGAAGAAGCCGATCATCTCCGCCCGCGCCATCGCCGCGACCATGCCGGTGGTCGCGATGCCGTTCGCCATCTCCCCCGCCACATAGGGAAAGCGGACGCCGTGCGCCTCGCAGAAGGTTCGGCCGCCGAGCCACTCGGGGTACAGCGGCGGCAGCGTGCCGAGCACCGGACCGGCGGGCGGTGCCCCGGTCGCAAGGCCCAGCTCCCGGCCGTCCGGCCCGCTGACGACGTGCACCGGTTCCCGGATCAGCCGGACACGGTCGGCGATCCCCCCGGGGGAGAAGACCGGCGGACGCACGGCAGGGGCGCGGGGAGCGGCGAGAACGGACACGGAGGCTCCAACGGGACGGGACGGTTGTTGCTGGTCGGGCGTACGCCGTCTGCGACGTACGGGAAACTCAGGCGCACGGTGTGGGCGCAGGGGCGGGTGGGGTGTCCGGGGGCCGGGGGAGCGCCGCGCTCCTCGGGGCCAGTCCGGACCACAGCCGATCGAGACCGACCGGAGCGCAGACCGCCGCCGGACCGAGCAGGGTCCTCACCCGGGTGTCGTCGAACCGCCGCCGGTGGGTGAGGTAGGCCGTGATGCCCGGGTAGAAGTCGATCATGGTCTCCAGCGCCGAAGGGTCCTCCGGCTTGGCGTCGACCAGGTCGATCGAGAGGGGGACGAGCCGTTCCAGCAGGGCGACGACGGTGGGCACGGGTACGTCGCGGTCGTGGACGACGTGGTACGTGTCGACCCTGTGTGAGGACGGCAGTTCGGACAGGCGGACCATGACGTCGGCCGCGTGCTCCACCGGCAGCAGGTTCAGCCGCCCGTGCGGGTGCCCCACCGTCCGTACCCGGGGCCGGGCCCCGGTGCCCGGCGGCCCGGGAGCGCCGCGGGAAGGACCGTCCGGAGCCCCGGTGGGAGGGCTCGTGGCGGTCGGTGGTGCGGCGAAGGCGGCCCGTCGCGCGTCGCGCAGGATGCGCTCGACGACCTGCAGGGGGTGCGAAGGCAGCTCCGGGTGCGGTGGCACGTCCGTGACGAGGATGCTCGGCCGCAGCACCAAGACCGGTCGCCCGTGCTCGCGGGACCAGGCGTGAACCAGCAGCTCCGCCTCGTACTTGGACTGTTCGTAGGCGTTCTCGAAACCGGCGCCGTCGTCCAGTTCGTCCTCGTACGCCACCCCGGTGCGCCGCGCGCCGGCCACGAACGCGGTGCTCACATGGCGCACAACCGGTTCCGCGCGCCCGGCGGCCGCCAACTCCAGGACGTGGCGGGTGCCCTCGACATTGGTCCGTCGCAGCTCGGAAAGGTCCCCTTCCAGATGGATGCTTCCCGCGCTGTGCCAGATCGCGCCGAGGCTGTCGGCCAGCTCTCGGAACGCCCGTGCGGACAGGCCCAGCCGGGGCAGCGCCAGATCGGTCTCCACCACCCTCAGCCGCTTTGGCAGTCGGGCGAGGAACGCGCTCGGCGCACCCGTCAGTTCGAGGGAACGGGTGATGCGGTGCAGCGCGTCGCCCGAACCGGCGTGGGCCAGGACCGTCACCCACGCGTGCGTGTCGAGCAGACGACGTAGCAGGCGCAGTCCGAGGAATCCGGTGGCGCCGGTGAGTGCGACGTGCACGAGCGTGGCTCCCAGAGCGGTGAGAAGGGCGGTCCCCCGCCGTGCGGGGCCTGCGGAGGCGGAGCACCGGCGGTGCGGCGGACCGGAAGCGGATACGAGCGGCACGGCGTCGACCGTCCCGCTGCGCGGGACGTCGTCGGCGGTCGCGCCGCGCACGGTCCGGATCGTCCCGCCGATCCGTGCTGCCGGCGCCCCCGGCTCTCCCGACGCCCGTCCCGGACGGGGCTCGCCAGGCCTTCGAACCCCGGTGATCTCCGGCGCCTTGCACACAATGGCAGACG
The DNA here is from genome assembly GCF_040686295.1 of Streptomyces sp. NPDC085944. Classification (NCBI taxonomy): domain Bacteria; kingdom Bacillati; phylum Actinomycetota; class Actinomycetes; order Kitasatosporales; family Streptomycetaceae; genus Streptomyces; species Streptomyces sp. NPDC085944. The sequence goes on from NZ_JBFBJX010000027.1 coordinate 18,560, forward strand.
GCGGGCGGAACACACCCATTGATCCGCCCTGGCCACCCGAACGGAGGATGTTGCTCGACCACGGGTGGCGCCGGCGCACGCCGCTCGGTCCGGTCCCTCTTTCGAGGGAACTCGTCGCGGTACCCCAGGATGACACCCTCGCGGGCCGCGCCCCGGGACACGGCCGCGCTCGCCGGGCATCGGGGCCCCGCCGCGGCACGGGAAAACGAGGGCGCGAGGCGCGGAGAGCGGGTGGGCGGCGACCGTCGCGGAACCGTCGGGTACCCGCCCGCGGAGCCGGGACGGGCCGCCGCAGCCGGCCGACGCTGTCCCGGTCGCGGGTCATCCTGGTGAGCCGCCGGTCCCGGCAGCGCGACCGGCTCGTATGGATGGGGCGCCCGGCCGCCGGAGTCCCCGCACTTCGCGCGCTGCCGTACCGCTGTCCCACCACCGGTGGTCGTCGCGACCGCCTCGGCCCGAACGGGAGCCCGCACCCGCATGCCCGATTCCGAGCAGTCCACCGTGTCCGCCCCGCCCACCGCGTCCGCGGACCCCTCTACGGGGTCCGGCCGGTCGAAGCGTTCCGTCCCCCCGCCCCGTCATCCCACCCACGCGGTCGACCGCGCGTTCCTCGACCTGGAGCGCCGCCGCCCCGAGGTCCGCTGGGACGCGGGCGGCGTCGCGTATCTCAGCGGCCCGCCCCCGAGCCTGGCCGATCTCCGTGCGTACGTGGCGTTCCGGCTCGGTGAACTGCCGCTGCTCACCAGCCGGGTGACGGGGGGCAGGCGGCCCGGGTGGCAGCCGTCCGAGGACTTCCCCGTCGACCGGCATGTGCACGAGGTGGTGGCCGACGGGCCCGCCGACTGGGACGCCGCCCTGCACAGCGCCCTCAACGCCCCGTTCGCGCCCGGCGCCTACTGGGGGGTCTGGCTGATCCACGGCCACGAACCCGACGCCTACGCCCTCTGCTACCGCTTCCTCCACGCCTGCCAGGACGGCTCGGCCGCCGCCACGACGTTCCGCGCGATGCTGGGCGACGGGGAGCCATCAGCGCGTCCACTGCCGGGCGGGAGCGGCGTGGTCGGCGTGCCCCGGCGGTTCGGCGCGGCCGCCGCGCTGGCCACGAGGTTCCTGGCGCGCACCTTCGCCGTGCGCGGTCACCGACCGGACCCGGCCTTCGCCCCTACCGGTGAGCGGCGGCTGTGGCGGGGGCGCGTCCCCGTGGACACCCTGCGGCAGATCGGCGCCGGACGCGGTGGCTCGGCCCACGACGTGCATCTCGCCGCGCTGGCCGGGGCGTTGTCGGTGTGGGCGGCCCGCTCCGGCGTGCCACTGCCCCGGGTGACGGCCGTGCTGCCCGTCGACGCGCGGCGGGCCGAGGAGGAGCAGGCCTGGGGCAACCGCTGCTTCGCCCTTCCGGTCGACCTGCCGGTTGGCCCCACCCCGGGCCGCCCGGACGGCTCTCCGGACGAGGAGGCGCCGCTGCGACGGCTCGACCAGATCATGGCAGTGACCCGGAAGCTGAGGGGCGACACCTGGCGACAGGCCGTTCAGGACCTGGTCCGCTACATGCCGGACCGTCCCACCGCGTGGTACCTGCGCAGGATGCTGTCCCCTCGTGTCACCAACGTCATGGCCACGTCCATGCCGCTCGCCGAAAAAGGGGGCCTGGGGAAGACCCGGGTGACGGGGACGGCGCTGCTGCCGCTCCTCGTGCCGGGACACCTCTGCGGAGTGGGGCTGTCGTTCTTCGGCGACTGGGCGGAGGTCTCCTTCGTCGCGGACCGCGCCCTGCCGCTGGGCGAGCTGCTGCCGGAGCTGTGGGAACAGGCCGTGCGAGAGCTGGAGGAGAGCGTGCGGCGATGATGAGCGGGTGTGCGGGCGCGGGCACGGGCCTGCTGCCCCGTGCCCGCACGTGGCCGGCCCCGCCCCCGTACTGCCATGGGAGGGCTGGTCACACTGCGTCGGAGACCGGAGCGGGAGAAGGCGCGTCGGGGCGGCGAGCGGCAGCCCGGAGCGCTCGGCGCCTGCCCGCCCGGAGCTCCCGTCGAAGGGCGCGACGGTAGGCGCGGATGTCGATCTCGATCCCGTGCCGGTAGGTCGGCGCGTAGACCTTGTCGTGCCGTTCCCGCGCACGGGCGATCGACCGGATCATCTCCGCGGGCGTGGGCAGAAGGACCTCCCCTTCGATCAGGTCGGCGATCCATTCGGCCTGCGGTTCGAGCAACGGGAACGCCGCTCCCGCCGGTTGTGCCAGCCCCATGAAGAAGAGCCCGGGAAGCCGGGGCGGCACCGTGCGCAGATACAGCTCGGTGCGGCCGTCCGGTGCGGCGAAGACGGCGGGGTCCAGGAAGGGGAAGGACAGCGAGTACCCGGTGGCGTACACCACGGCGTCCACGGTCTCGCGGCTGCCGTCCGTGAAAGACGCCGAGTCCCTGCCGAAGGAGCGGATGCCGGGCTTCGCGGTGACCGCGCCCCGGGCCAGCTGGACGAGGAGTTCGTCCGACGTGGAGGGGTGGGCGGCGAGAGGCCGCCGCACCGGTTCGGGGAGCCCGTACAGCGCGGGGGCCCCACGGGCCAGCCGCAGCAGGAGTGCCATCGCCGGGTTTTTGAGGAAGCGGGGCAGAGCGGCCGCCCTGCTCACCGCCCAGTGGTCCGCGGGCCGCCCGAGCAGCATCTTCGGGAACACGTGCGCCACGGTGCGGGCGGAGAGGAACGTCCGCGCCGCCGAACGGGAGATCTCCGCCGCGATCTCGCACCCGGAGTTGCCCATCCCGACGACGAGCACCCGCTGCCCGGCGTACGGCTCGGGGGAGCGGTAGGCGTGCGCGTGGACGGCGGAGCCCTCGAACAGCCCGGCCCCGGGCACAGCGGGGTCCGGAAGACGCGGGTCCCAATGGTGCCCGTTGGCCACCAGCACCTCGGTGTACCGATCGGTCACCGCCTCCGCAGCTCCTCGGCTCCGGCGGGCGACTTCCCAGCCGCCGCCCTCCGCAGGACGTACGGAAGTGACCTCCGTACGCAGCCCGATGTGACCGTGCAGTCCGAAGATCTCCGCGTAGCTCTCCAGGTAGGCGAGGACCTGGGTGTGGTGCGGGAAGACCGGGTAGTGCTCCGGCATCGGCAGTGAGGAAAAGGACATGCTCTCCTTGGAGATGTTCGCGTGCAGCGACGCGTACACCCCCGACATGCCGTTGTCGTTGCCGTAGCGCCAGAGCCCGCCGATGCCCGAGCCGGCCTCCAAGCAGTCGAACGGGATGCCGCGCGAGGCGAGGACTCTGCTCGCGGCCAGGCCGGACGGGCCGGCTCCGATCACGCACGTTCTCCGCATGGCTGACCGGCCTTTCACATCAGATGGGTACGACCCTCCGGGAGCCCGGTCACGGTAACCGCCGCCACTGCGACCGAGGCGGTTTCGGCCAGGCTTCCCGCCGCACGCGTGACGTGCGGGCGTCAGGTTGACACCGGTAGGGGGGCCGCCGCTCTCCCGGTTGCCGTTTCCCCCGCCCGGCCGACTCGTTGGGCACGCGCGGACCGGTTTCGCGGTCCGCGGGGCAGGTACGACGGAGGGAAGCGATGGACGTCCACGATGTGCACCACTCCTACCGGCAGCACGCCGTCCTGCGTGGGGTCGGCCTCCGGTTGAAGCCCGGCACCCTGGCCGGGATCGTCGGCGAGAACGGTGCGGGCAAGACGACCCTGCTGAAGATCCTTTCCGGTGAACTCCGTCCGGACCGGGGGGCCGTGCACCACAGCGGCAGGTTCGGCTACTGTCCGCAGACCGTGGTGCTGGACGACTCCTTCACCGTCCGCCAGCATCTCGACTTCTTCCGGAGCGCGTTCGGGCTCACCGGGCTCGAACGGGCCGAGGAAGTGATGGAGACACTGGCCTTCACCGAGTACCTCGACCAGCGCGCGGGCCGGCTCAGCGGCGGCTCGCGGCAGAAGCTCAACCTGACCCTGGCGCTCATGCACGACCCGGACGTACTCCTCCTGGACGAGCCCTACCAGGGCTTCGACTGGGAGACCTACCTGCGCTTTTGGGAACTGGCGACCAGGCTGCGCGACGCCGGGCGTTCGGTGCTGGTCGTCTCGCACCTCGCGTACGACATCGACCGGCTGGACCTGCTCTGGCGCCTGGAGGGCGGGCGCCTGCACGTTCAGGACCGGCCTGCGGAGGCCGCGGCGTGAGGCGGCACCTGTCCCTGTTCGTCACGGCGTCGCGGTACGCGCTGATCGGACACGCCCGCAACCGGTTCGCGATGCTGCTGGTGGTCGTGTACATCCCGGTGTGGATCGCCCTCGCCTATGTGACCATTCCCGATCGGCCCGCCCCCTTCCGGCTCCGGGCGACCGGCGAGGTGCTCTCCCCGCCCGGCAACCACCTCACTCAGATCACCGGCGCGCTGAACGCGGTCACCCTCATCGCGGGGTTCATGATGTTCGCGGCCACGTTCACCGGGGGAGCCTTCGACCGCCGGCTGGCGATGGCGGGCTACCCCCGGTACCACCTCGTCCTCGCCAAACTGTCCGCGCTCACGCTGGTCTGCGTCGCGATCTCCGTGTACGCCACCGCCGTGGCCGGGTTCGCCTGGACGCCGCGACAGCCCCTGCTGCTCACCGCCGCGCTGTTCGGCGCCGCCCTCACCTACGGCGCGCTCGGCGTGGTCTTCGGGTCGGTACTCCGGCGCGAGGTCGAAGGGATGTTCGCCATCCTGATGATCAGCGTCCTCGACGTCGCCCTGCAGAACCCCCTCTCCAGCTCCGGCTCCGACAGTGCCGTCGTGCGCTTCCTGCCGACGTACGGGGCGGTCCAGGCCAGCATGTCCGCCGCCTTCTCCGACGCGTCGGGCGGCCGGGCGCTCCTGACCCAGTGCCTCTGGCTCACCGGCGCGTCGGCGGCGGGATTCCTGGTCTTCCGCCGACGTACCCGAAACGCGCTCGTGCGGCACAGGAAGCCATCGCTTCCGGCGAACCGCGGCGCTGGAGCGACCGAGGGCCCCGGCACTCACCGGCCCCCGGCGGAGTCCGGCCCGACGCCGGAAAGGGTGGGACCCGCCTGACCGCCCGGCTGTCCCGGGGCCGCTCGGGGGACTCCGTCCGTCGCACGACGGCCGTCGACTCCGTGGGCGCCCTGTCCCGCCGATACGCCCGTGACCTCGGCAGGCGGTGATCGTTCTGTAGCCGTCGGGCGCTGGACCGGTGCCCGGAACGACCCGTTCACCAGTGCAAGGAGCACCGCCCCATGTCTGTCTCGCGTACCGCCCGCCGCGCCGTCCTCACCGCGGCGCTGGTCTGCGTCTCCACGCCGGCCGTCCCCGCCACCGCACAGGCCGCTCCGCTGCCGCCCGCGTGTCAGGAAGCGCTGCTCGAAACACTCGACAAGTTCCCCGTCGTGGACTTCACGGTCCCGGACAAGGTCAAGAAAGCCATGACCGCCCAGGTGTTGGGGCTGAGCGAGGCCGACCAGGCAGTGTTCACCGAGGTGGCGTGCGCGGCCTGGAACAGCTGGGCCACCCGGAATGGCCAGGCGGTCGCGACCGACCTGGACAGCCGCTACCGGAACGCCGCCGGACCCGTGTGCAACAAGTTCGCCAGGTCCGCACTGTCGACGATCAAGAAGTACGCCCCCAATGTCCCGGCCGAGACCGGGGAGATGGAGAGGGTGGCCAAGACGGTCTGGCGCGACTCCATGGAGAAGCTGGCCGCGGATGCCACCAACGCCGACTGTCGTACGGCCTACAACGCGGTGAAGGCCGGCTGGTAGCTGGGCGGCGCCTCTCATCCGGCTCGGTGCAGGCCCAAGGTCCGCAGCAGCGGCACTCGGTGCTGGAACGCGGGCCTTGGGCGCAAGCGACCTGGACCGGCGCCCGAGTGATCGCCCTCGACTTCTATGGCGTCGTCGCCACCTTCCGGAGCGATGGCGACGACCGCGGTCCGACCAGGCACGACTGGGGGGGGGGCGAGAATACGCGCCATCACGGAGCTGCAGCCGGACATCGCCCACTGGTTCGACCTCGACGTGTGTACCTGCGCCCGAAACCGGCCTGACCCCGGACACATCGCTCACGTCGGAAGATCCGAGAAACAGCGCCTGGGTGACATGCGTCCTCTGAACAGGCGCGGAGTGCCGCGCATGCCCCGTGCGTACGTCGTCGTGCCACGTTCGGGGTACCGGCGACCCGGTCCGGGTGGCCCGACGGAGCAACCCGGCCGGTTCTTGCAACGTCTCTTCCGGCTAGATTGCTGCGGCACACATAGGAAGAGGCGCCGCAAAGGGCCCCGGCTGTCGCAACCGGAAGCCGGTTACCGTTCCGTGGTGCCGGGCCCCGCCCGGAGCGGGCGTTCTCGCCGGTGAGACGGCGGGGGAGCATCAGTCGGCCGCAGGTCCGTTCGACCGTCCACCGGCTCGGCATCCGGGTGACTTCTCCGAAACGGGGGGCCTGGAGTTCCGGCCGAAACTGTCCGGCCCCCCCCCGACGGCCCTCGAGCGTCAGGCACGCCCCGCGCTCCGCGGAGAGCCGCCGCGCGGTGGGTTGGTGCCGCGCAGGTCGTGCCCACTCGTGCATGATGCTCACCGAAGCCTTGGACCGGGAGCTCGTCAGAAGCGGGGTGGCAGTGTGGGTGCGGGGCGGGCTGCGGCGGAGCACAGACAGCGGGACGAGCAGCACCCCTGGCCGCCCCGGTGGCTCCGTTGGGTCCCGCCCGCACTCGTCGTCGCGACCATGGTGCTCGACCAGGCGACGCCGTCGCGCTACTTCTTCGGCTCGCTGCTGGCGGCCTCGGTGGTCCTGGCCCTCTTCACGTACCCGCCGTCGGGTGTCCTCGCCATCGGCGCCGCCGGATGCGTGCTGCTGGTGGTCACCGAGTCGGTCGAGGACCACATCGGTCCCATGACCATCGTGGCCCTGACCGTCCTGGTCACCGTCACTGTGCTGTCCGCTTCGCTGTGTGTGGTGCGCCGACGGACCGAGAACCGTTTCCGGCACGTCCAGGCGGTCGCCGAGGCCGTGCAACTGGCCCTGCTGCGCCCGCTGCCCGCCCGGATCGGCCCGTTGCTCCTGGCCGGCTTCTACCGGGCAGCGGACAACGAGGCGCTCATCGGAGGGGACCTCTACAGTGTCCGCCCCACACCGTTCGGCATCCGGGTGATCGTCGGGGACGTCAAGGGCAAGGGCATCACAGCGACGCAGACGGTGGCCACGGTGATCTCCTCGTTCCAGGAGGCGGCGCTGATCCATCCGTCGCTGAGTCAGGTGGCCGAGCGGATCGACGTGGCCCTGCAACTGGACCGCGACAGCCCTGCGCCGGAGCCGGTGGGCAACGGCCGGCCGGTCCACACGCCCGGGAAGGCCGCCGGGCCCGCGGACGAGGTCTTCGTCACGGCCGTCCTGCTCGAATTCTACGCCGACGCGCGCGCCGTACGAGTGCTGGACCGGGGGCATCAGCCGCTGCTCATCATCCGGCGCGGCACGGCGACCGTCGTGGAGAGCGACCACAGCCTGCCGCTGGGCATGAGCGACCTGCTGACCTCGCCCCCGCACACCGCGACGCACACCCTGGACCCCGGTGACATCCTGATCGCCTACTCCGACGGGGTTACCGAGGCGCGCGACAGCTCCGGTACGTTCTATCCGCTGCGCGAACGCATCCAGGACCACTGCGCCGACAGCGCCGGGCCGGTTTCCCCCACCCGTCTTGTCACCTTCATCGAGGAGGACGTTGCTCGATGGGCGCCCACTCTGGGCGACGACCTCGTCGCCATCGCTTTACAGGCCGCCCCCGTCGGAGGCAAGGAGTCGGTAAGAGGGCAGCTGATCTGAGCAGTCGGCCTTCCGGAAGGGTGGTGTGACGTGTGGTGCCGGTGGTCGTGCACGGTGCGGAGCGGCCCGGGGCAGCCGCGGGTGCCATCCGCGTAGGCGCGCATGTTCGGTACGTCCGGCTGTCCTCACCCGGCACCGACGTGCCGCAGCCGGCCCGGTGGGCGCGGCGGTGAGGCATGATCGAACCATGACGGACGAGTGGATGTCGGAGCGGGTCAGGTCGGCCGAGGCCTCGGCCGGTACGGCGTTCGACCTCTCGGAGTGCGTACGGGAGAGGATTCACCACCTCGGTGGCGTCCAGTCGCACGGCACCCTGCTTGCAGTGGATCCGGAGAGCGGGCTCGTGGACACTGCCGCCGACAACACCGGCACCTTTCTGGCGGCCGACGACCTTGTCGGCAGTCACGTCACCACCGTACTGGCGGACGCCGACTGGGCGGAGGTGCTGGCGGTGCTGGAAGAGGGGGACCCCAACGCGGTGACGCTCCCCGTTCTGGCCGGCACCGCCGGTCACCGGGCTGGCTTCGATCTCTCGGTCCACCGCCGCGAAGGTCTGGTGATCCTGGAGTTCGAGCCGCGCGACGAGTCCGCCGTCCACCAGTTCGCCGCCTTCTACCAGGAGATCCGCCGGGCTCTGCGCCGCCTGCGCTCCGCCGAAACGGTGATCGACTGTTGCCGTGCCGCGGTCGGCGAGGTACGGCGGCTGACCGGTTACGATCGGGTCGTCGTCTACCGTTTCGAGGGCACCGACGGTCCCGGCGAAGTGGTAGCCGAGGACGTGCGCGAAGGCTGGGAGCCCTGGCTCGGCCTGTGGTTCCCCGCCACCGACATCCCGCCCCAGGCCCGGCGCCTGTACGAGGAGAACTGGATCCGCGTCATCCGGGACGTCGACGATCCTACGGCTCGGCTGCGTCCCGCGGACCGTCTGGCCACAGGCGCCCCCCTCGATCTGTCCGGTGCCGCACTGCGCACGGTGTCCGGCTTCCACCTGGAATACCTGCGCAACATCGGGGTGCGCTCCTCCATGTCCGTGTCCCTGCTGCGTGAGGGACGCCTCTGGGGCCTGATCGCCTGCCACGGCGCCGAGCCACGTGGTCTGGCACCGGAGGTGCGGTCGGCATGCGAACTGTTCGGCACCGCGTTCTCCATGCAACTGGCGGCCATCGCGGAACGGGAGCGCGCCGATGCCCTGGAACGCTCAAGCCAGGACGTGGCCGTGATTGCCGGACTGCTCGAAGAGGATGTCGACGCCTCGCTGCTGCGGCACGAGGCCGCGATCCGCAAGCTGGTCGACGCCGACGGCGTGCTGCTGGTGCGCGCAGGCCGGGTGTCCTCCGGAGGCCTGCGCGTGCCGGAGGACGTAGTGCGGGCACTGGCCCCCTACGCCGTCCGCGCGATGCCCGACGGGCTGTGGGCCACCGACCGGCTGCCGGAACTGCTCGCCGAGGCGGGCACCGCCCCGGCCTGCGACAGCTGTCCTGCAGGCGTCCTGCTCCTGCCCATCGGACACGGCGGTGACTACCTGGCTTGGGTCCGGCAGGAGCGTCCGACGCCACGCGAATGGGCCGCGGATCCCGCTCACCCCGTCCTCGTCGGGCCGCAGGGCGAGCGATTGACGCCGCGAGGTTCGGGCGCCGCCTACCGCTCCATGATCCGGGGCCGCAGCCTGCCCTGGAGTGCCCGCGAACACGCGGCTGCGAGGGGTATGGGCGGCCTGCTCACCGAACTCGTGCTGCGCCACGCCGACGAGTTGGACCAGCTCAACGATGAGTTGCGGATGACCAACCTGGACCTCGACTCCTTCGCGCATGCGGCAGCCCACGACCTCAAGGAGCCGCTGCGCGGCATCGCCAACGCCGCCACCTTCACCCTGGAGGACGCCGGGGAGAGTCTCGACGGCACGAGTGTGCGGCGCCTGGAGACGACGCGCCGGCTCGCCGCCCGCATGGACGACCTGCTGAACTCAATGCTCCACTACGCGCGGATGGGTCGTGCCGGACTCCGCCGGGAGGATGTCGCCCTCGACGACGTCTTGGACGCGGTCCTTGAGGTGGCCGGAGCCCGTCTCGAGGAAGAAGGAGTGCGCCTCGTACGGCCGGGGCGTCTTCCGCGGATCCACGCTGATCCGGACCGGCTCTTCGAAGTTCTGCTCAACCTGCTGGTCAACGCCGCGAAGTACGCGGCCGACCGGCCCGACCGCATGGTGGAGGTGGGGGTGGAGGACGCCACGCCCCCCGGGGAGGCGCGGGTCACGCCGGCCGTGGTCGTTCGCGACAACGGCATCGGCATCCCGTATGACAGGCAGGCGGAGGTCTTCGCTCTCTTTCGCCGACTGCACGGTCCGCAGGAGCGCGGCGGTGGCACGGGCGTCGGGCTGGCGGTGGTCAAGCGGATCGTCGAACGCCACGGAGGCCGGCTCTGGCTGACCAGCACGCCGGGGGAGGGCTCGGCCTTCTACTTCACGCTGGGCGCGGAGCCGCCGGGCGCGGGCGGCTGACCCTTGGTGCCCAGCCAGTAGTCGAGCGCCCCCTTGAGGACAGTCTTGAACAGGTGGAAGTTGAGCGGCTTGTAGATGTAGCTGTCCGCTCCGGCCGCATAGGCGGCGTCGACCTCCGAAGGAGCGGTCGAGGAGGTGAACACCACCACGGTGACCTCCGCCAACTCCGGACGTGCGCGCACTGCCTGGAGCACGGCGTGACCGCCCAGGCCGGGCATGTTCAGGTCCAACAGCAGGATTCCGGGCATCGGGTCCTCGCCCAGCAGGCGGTCCACCAAGCCGTCGCCCCGGTCGAGGAACTCCAGACGGAGCTGGGGATGGCTGCTGGCGAGGGCGCGTTCGATCGCCTCGGCGTCCTCCTGGGAATCCTCCACCACCAGGACCCAGCTGTTGTCCAGCCTCCTCCTCGGTGCGTGTGCCTGGGTCACGATCGTCCTTTCAGGTGAGCGATCAGTACTGCGGTGTCGTCGTCGCCCATCTCGCGGAAGTCCGAAGCGGCCCTGACGAGCCGCCGTGCCGACTGCTCGTCCACCGGCCCGAGCTCGCGCACGGAGTCGGGCAAGAGATCCTCGAAACAGGTGCCGTCCGATGCTCTTGCCTCCGTGAGGCCGTCGGTGAACAGCACCAGGTCCTCGCCGTCGTTGAGTCGGACGTGGTGCGGCACGTACACGGCTCCCGGCACGACACCCAGCAGGAGGCCGTGGGCCGGTAGCTCGTCCACGACTCCATCGGTGCGTCTGACCAGTGGCCACGGGTGTCCGGCTCCGGCGATCTCGGCGTCCCAGCCTCCCCGCGCACCCGGAACGAGGGTTGTCACCAGGGCGGTGACGAAGCGTGTGGCGCCCTCCTCGACCAGCGCCGTGTTCAACCGTGCCAGGGCCCTGCCCGGCGACATGCCGTCCAACAGCAGCGTCCGCAGAGTGTGCCGGGCCAGCGCGGTGTACGCCGCTGCCTCGGCCCCGCGGCCGCAGACGTCGCCGATGAACAGCGAGATGCGCCCGTCGGCGACCACCGCGTCGTAGAAGTCCCCTCCGACGTCCAGACTGGGGTCGCCGACCTCGTAGGCGGCGCTCAGCACCACTCCGGGTGGCTCGGGCAGCGCACGGGGGAGCAACTGGTGCTGCAGGGTTTCGACATGCTGCCGACGTTGCGCGTAGAGAGTGGCCGTGTCGATGGCGAGCGCGGCCCGGCCGGCCAGGTCCGTGAGGGTCGGCAGATCCGCCAGACTCGTGTCGTCGCGGTGGTAGAGGAAGGTCAGTGTGCCCAGGGCCCGGCCCCGGGCTCGCAGCGGACTGACGCTGACCGCGCGGATCGCCGTCCCCTCACCCACGGCGTCCGGCCCGAAGGGTCCGCCCCTGAGGTCATCGCCCGCCAGCACCTGTCCACGGGAGCGCACGGCGACCTTCTGCAGTTCCGTGGCGAACCACGCGTCGTGCGCGGCCACCTCACCGAGCCATGTCTGCGCGTCGGCCGCCACATGTGCGGTGGCAACGGATCTCAGCCCACCGTCCTGTCTGAAGAGGTGCACCACACAGCCCTCGGCCACCGCGGGCACCGCCAGACGCGCCACCCGGCGCAGTGTCTCCTCCACCTCCAGGCTCTCGTCCATCTGGAGCGAGGCCTCGGCGAGGAAGGCGTCGCGCGCCTGGCGCCGCTCATGGCGCATCTCCTCGCGGATGCGCCGGCTGCTCGCCATGAGGACGTCCGCGACCTGCACCAACTGGTCGCAGAGGAACCGTTCCTCCTCGTCGGGCCGTACCCGGTCCAGGCCCACCCAGAGCCCCGCCGTGTCATCGGGCCCCAGAGGGAAGACGCACTCCACGACGGCGACCGCACCGGCCTCACCCAGGGAGGGGGCCACGAGCGGTGGAACATGCGCCACGGCGCGTCGGCGTGCCCGGGGCCGCTCGTCGGCGGCCAGGACGGGAGGCGGCACCGACCCCCCGGGCCAGTCGGCTGCCGTCGGGTACCAGGTGACCGCCTCCCGGGACCCCCTGCTCAACCGGCGCAGGTAGTTCACCTCGTGCGCCTGCCACCGCGCGCCGACGACCGCGACGGCCCCGGGTGTCTCGGACAAAGCGGAGTAGATGAGCGCGGCGAGCGTCGTGACGTCGTGTGCGCGCACGGCCGCGAGCCAGAGCTGATGCAGCTGACGCCACCACGGCGACTGAGCCTCGGACGCCTCTCGACTGCGATCGTTCACACGTTCCTCTTCGCTGTCATACGCTGACTGCGGCCGGCCGCAGGTTCGGCTGGCAGCGGATGGCGGTGCGGCCGCACGGAGGACGTCCGCATCTGTCCGTACGCCGACGTGGGACTCCGTGCGCGTCCTCGCTGGATGCGAGCGCCTCTTGGACCGGACCTCTGGCGCACAAGAGTGCCGGAGGCTCGGACGCTCGCGGAGACGACTGCCTTCTCCTGCGCACCTCGGCATTATGTCCCGGACCGACGCGCGACGGCTGCTCCACGCCACCGGCCCGGTCCGGACGAGGTGGCCCGTCGGACGCAAGCGGCCGGTCGGATGCCGGTCCGGAGCGTGTGTGCTTCACGGACGCCACCCTGGTGCCCGAGCATCCGAAAGGCGCTGGCGGCTGCGCGTCAGGCCACGGCCCCCAGGGCCGGTGCCTCGTGCCCGGAGGTGTCCGAGCGGGCGCGGGGAGAGGCCTCGACGACGAGGAAGGCATCCGCGGTGAGATCCATGACGACCTCGGCGCCCCGACCGTGCTCGCGCAGGCGGGCCGCGAACTCCTCGGCGGGCCAGGAGCCGCGGGGCGAACCGGCGGGGAATGTCTTCAGCACCAGGGCATGCGTCATCGCGACACCTCTGCACACGGGACGGCACAGCCACCCGGTCGGTTGACTGTCTTCCGATGCGCATGCCCCCGTACGAGCGCAACATGCCCTGTACCCCCGCCCCTGGCGGGGACCGACGGACAAAGCCCAGCGGCAGGCGCGGGCGGTACGAGCGTCCAGGACGGGGAGCAGGAGTTGTCACTCACACGGGTTAAAGGAGCTGTGCCTGCATCCCCCAGCAGGGGTCGCAAGGAAGCGTGATCGAGGGTGCTCCCCGTGCCCCTCACCGCCCCTGGCCCATGCCGAACGGGCTCCCCCGGCCAGGGGCGGACCCCATCCACAACCGAGCCTGCACGGCACGGCGCGCCTCCCCCTCGGTCGGGACGTCACGACGGAGCAGCGGTACGACCACGGATCGGTCAAGCCTGGTTCCGCGGGCGCAGGACGGGAACCTGCGCCGCGTGAAAGAGAACGTCGAAGAGGGCTGCACAGATGCCTGCGGAGTCGGGAACCCACTGAACCGTCTGCGGGCGGTGATGCTCCCGGCCTCCGTCCTGACCATCGCCGTGGCGCTCGCCCTCGGGGTACTCACCTGACGGGCGACGTCGTGCGGTCGGTCGCCGCAGCACGCACCAACATGCCGGGCCAACGTCGCCACGTCCGTGGGCCCCCGTCGATCCTTCGCCCTATCATGACCGGTCCGGGTGGGCTGGTGGCGGAGGGAGGGCCGGCAGCGTGTCGCCGGACGCGAGGCGACCGGACACCCAGGTCTCGGCCGTCCGCGGGGCCGGCTCCGCCAGCGTCCGGCCGTCGGTTCCGGCCGTCACGTCGCCCGTGATGTCCAGTCCCCTCACGGCACGGCTGCCGGCAGCCAGGATGTACCAGTCCCCTCGGGGTGAGCGCCAATGGGCCTGGGCGACGACGTGTTGCCCGAATCGGCTGCACGCCGCCGAGTCGGATTCCCGAGCCGCGAGCAAGGTGGCGCCCCCGTGCCGCGTGCGCAGAACCACGGCCACGTCGCTGCCTCCGCGCCAGGTGACGGAACGTGAACACGACCACACGGCCGACCCGCTGCCCTCCGGAAGGCGCTGCTCGGCGAAGTCCCAGAGGTTCACCGCGCGGATCGCGCTCCGGTCTCGGTCACCGAGACCACAGGCCGTCCGCGACCAGGCGGTGAGGGCAGCGCTGCCGGTCGCCTCTCTGGGCTGGCGTGCCGCGGCCGTGTGAGAGCCGGGCAGGGGAGTGTAGGTGAGGTGCGTGGGGGAAAGGCCACCGAGATCGGCGAGAAGGAAGGAGTGGTCCTCCACGATGCTCGGCGAGGAGCGCAGTTGGAGCACCGGCCGTCGGTCGCAGGAGGAACCCGCCGGAACTCCGGGCACGCGTTCGGTCAAGCCGTCCGCGGAGACGTTGACGGTGCGTGCGGCTTCGTCGGGACGCAGCAGGTCCCGGCTTCCCGCTTCCGCGATCCACGGAGCGAGCAGGTACCGTGCGGATGCTCCGCTCCTCGACACGGTGATGGCCGCCGCGGTGGTGACGTCCGCGTCGTCGACCCGAGCCAGCGACAGGGCCGCAGCTCCTCGCCCCTGGCGGCTCGGCTCCGTGTACCGGGCCAGACGGCGTCCGTCGTACAGAACGACCACGGCCCGCCCCTCCACTTCCCCCGCGTACAGCAGTTGGGGGGAACCGGACAGTGGATCGCCCGCCGTTCCGGGTGCGGTGGCCACGCGCGCCAGGGAACCCGTCGGGCGTGCCCAGGCCGCCACCGCCCGCTCCACCAGTGCGTCATCGCTTCTCCGTTCGCCTCGGGCGGGCCAGGCGGTGAAGTCGACACGAGATGTGTCCGCCCATGCCCCGGGCGGCGTTCGGCGCACGTGCTGCAGGGCGGATACGGACGTCTGCTGCCGCACGGGCTCGGGCCGCGCCGAGACGGTGTCCACGACGATGCATGCGGTCACCGCGGCCAGACCGGCGAGCAGGGCCGCACCGGCCAGCCGCGTCCGGAGCCTGCGGTGCAACAGGTCCGTCGGCTGGGCCCGCACCGTGCAGGCGTCCCACTCACCGGGGCGTGCCGGAACACCGTCGCCCGCCACTGTCGCGCCCACGTCGTCCCGCAGTCGCGCCGCCCGGCGCAGTGCTTCGGCCGGGTTCCGGGCCGAAGCGGCCCGCAGCACCCCAACCACGGTGTCTTCCGGCAGCCCGTCCAGGTAGCGCAGGACGAACGCGGCCCGGCTGGTGGGCGGCTCCTGTGCCAGGTGCCGTCCCGTCGTCGGATCCTCGGGGCCGCCCGACAGAGGCAGGAGACGCAGTCCGACGACGATCGGCAAGGGCGACCCCAGGAGTGCCGTACACCGGCGCAGCCGCCCTCCCCGGCCCCCCGCGACGTCGAGCGCGCCGCGCAGCACCACGACGCGCAGCTCGTCCCGGAGGCAGTCGGTCGCCCCTTCAGCCGCTTCACGCGGAGCGGGGATCCTCGACCTCCGCCACGCCGCCCTGGGTACTTTCGCAAGGGACCGCTGCACCAGTGTGTGAGCCATCAGGAGGCGGCGATGCCTGCCGATCGTGGCCGGCAGCACCAAGTAGGCGAGGCGCACGAGGGAGCCGTACTGCTCCACCAGCACTGCTTCCGTTCGCTGGACACGGATGCGGGACACGGCGACCGGGCTGCGGTACCGACTGAGCGACATGTGGCGATGCCCTTCACGGACGCGAAAGCTGCTCCTGCTGCGGACTCAAACGAGTGAATCGCCGGATGGTCACACAGCGGCCTCGTGTCCTGCCCGGCCGTAAACCCTCCCGAGGCCCCGGCGAGGGGGACGTCGGCGTGCGGGGCCGCTGTGAAGCGGGCCGTCTCCAACGACTGCGCCGCACACAGCAGGCGCCGCTGTCCGAAGCCGGTCGGACGCGTGTCGCCGCCGTTCTGCGGGTGGGATGAACGGAGGTCGCGGAAGAACGCCGTGATGTCCTCGGCGAGCAGGGCGGGTTCCTCGTGGGCGGCGAAGCGCCCAGCGCGGGGCATGTGCGTGTAGCGAGTGAGGTGGTAGGTGCGCTCGGCCCAGCTCCGTGGTGGTTGGGAGAGATCGGCGGGAAACAGGGCGGGGCGGTGGGCACCTCCACCCGCCGTGCACGCCGGGTCAGCCGGTGCGCGTACTCGTAGTACGGGCGGAAGGAGGTGGAGATCGTGCCGGTGAACCAGTAGAGGGACGCCTGGGTGAGTGAGGTAAGCAGGAGACGCAGTCACCCGCACCCTCACCAACAAGGAACACGGCGCATCCCCTCGCCCTCCCCTCACCCCACGAATGACAACGGCTACGGCCGCGGGGACGACGGATACGGCAACAGCGAACACTGACCGGACCGATCCCTCCCGGCCAGACCAGCCACGAGCCGCGCATTCCGGCCTGCAGAATGACCAGAAGACATGACCAAGAGACGGACGGACAGGCAATAGCCGCCGACCCCGGCCAGGTACCCGGGGTCGGCTGTCTCGGCTCCGGAATGCCCTCGATCTCCCCCTGTACCTCGCACCTTCTGCACCCTTCGCAGGCAGGCGCGGCCGGGGACGCGGGACACACCCCCCGATGCGGGTCCCGCACCACAGCTTCGTGAGCGGGGCTTGTGTGGGCGGATCAGAGCCGCAACGTGCAAGCGGTGGACGTAGAGCGGCCTTACCAGGTCGGCCGGGCGGGGCTCAGCCGGCCGGGGGAGCCGCGAGTGCCTAGGGATCGGTGCTCGATGGCGTTTGCCTTGGTCGACTTGCGTCTCCGCCTGCCCCGGCGAACATGGAGTGCGGAGCTCGGGGTCCGCGCCTCGATGTGAGGCGCCCACACACACTGGAGTCCGCATGACGCAGCTTCCCCCGCCCGTCACCCCCTTCCTCGAGCCTGCGGCCAAGGAGCTGGCCGAGGCGACGGACCCGCACCCGCGGATCTACGAGGTCCCGCCGGAGCAGGGCCGTGACATTCTTGCCGGTCTGCAGAGTGGCGAGGGCGTGGAACGGCCCGAGGTCGACGAGGAATGGGTCGACGTCGACGCGGGCGAGTGGGGCACGGTGCGTACCCGGGTCATCCGCGCCAAGGGCGCCACGGGGGCCCTGCCCGTGGTCGTCTACATCCACGGGGCGGGCTGGGTCTTCGGTGACGACAAGACACATGACCGTCTCTTCCGCGAACTGGTGGTCGGAGCGAACGCGGTCGGAGTCTTTCCGGTGTACGACCGGGCACCGGAGGCGAAGTACCCCACGCAGATCGAGCAGAACTACGCCGTGGGCCAGTGGGTGCGCAAGAACGGTGCCGACCACGGCATGGACACCTCCCGGGTGGCGGTGACCGGCGAGTCGGTCGGCGGATGCATGTCCGCGGTTTTCGCACTGATGAACAAGGAGCGTGAGGACGGCCTCGACCTGAAGGCCCAGGTCCTGCTCTACCCGGTCACCGACGCCGACTTCGACACCCCGTCCTACCAGCAGTTCGCCGAGGGCTACTACCTCACCCGGGACGGCATGAAGTGGTTCTGGGACGCGTACACCAGCGACCCCGCCGAGCGGAAGCAGCACTACGCCTCGCCGCTGCAGTCCAGCCTGGACCAGCTCAAGGGCCTGCCCACCACCCTGGTCATCACCGACGAGGCCGACGTCCTGCGCGACGAGGGCGAGAAGTACGCCAACAAGCTCCGCGAAGCCGGCGTCGACGTCACTGCCGTCCGCGTCGCGGGAATGGTCCACGACTTCCTGCTCCTGGACAGCCTGCGCGACACCCGCGCCGCGAACGTCGCCCGCAAGCTCGCCGTCGACGCCCTGCGCACCGCACTGCACGACAGCTGAGCCCACCAGGCTCCTGGTCGATGAGCCCAGCCACGACAGCTTGATGGGGCGGCATGCCCGTCCCCCCAAGGGGCAGCTGCATCACCCCAGGCCCCGCGGAGAAGGAGGAGACGGCGATGGCCAGTCTGTCGCCCGGGTTCCACGGCCGCGGCAACCGCAGCATCCTCGAGCGGCTGCCGCCGGGCCAGTACCCCACCGAGTCCTTTCCCGTACTGTCGGCGGGGCGGACCCCACAGGTGCCCACGGACAACTGGTCCTTCACCGTCACCAGCGAGACCGGCGAGAGCCACAGCTGGACCTGGGAGGACATCCTCGCCCTGCCGCAGGAGCAGCCCGTTGTCGACAACCACTGCG
This sequence comes from Streptomyces sp. NPDC085944, assembly GCF_040686295.1. NCBI lineage: Bacteria > Bacillati > Actinomycetota > Actinomycetes > Kitasatosporales > Streptomycetaceae > Streptomyces > Streptomyces sp. NPDC085944. The sequence goes on from NZ_JBFBJX010000027.1 coordinate 36,825, forward strand.
TCACACGATGGACGAAATTCGACACCCGGTGGCAGGGCGTCTGTCTCGACTCCCTCATCGGCGCGGTCGCCAGTGCAGCCGAATTCGTCATCGCCCAGTCCTTCGACGGGATGACACGGGCTCTCGCAAAGGCTGCCTCGCGCGCGTGCTCCGCATCGGCTGCGCCATCGACCACGTAGAAGTGGCGTGCCAGCCGACCGCAAGGCGTGCGGACCCCGAGTCCCACCAGCCACAAGCCATCGGTGACCATGAGAACGACCTTTCCTGCCGAAGATGTGCGGCTTCGGTGGTCCCCTGCGCAGAAGCGCGCCACCGTCGGCGCCGGTCGTGTCTGCCCCGCAGACCCGGGCAAGGCACGACCGTGCGCGCATCACGATTCTGGATCCGGTCACCCGGCTGCGGTATGCGTCACATGACTGCATCGGTGCCGCTCGCCTGCGGGCGGAGTGGGCGTGCGCCTGCCGGTTCTCCCCGCGGCGACCTCGATGCCCCGGCCGGGAGCCCGTCCGGACGGGCCGGGCGGCCGGTCTGTGGCGAACCGACGGGCGACGGCGGAATATCTCGGGTCATGCCTGTGTTTTGCTTGACTCAACAAGGCCCGAGTCCGGTGACACCGTAGCTGCGGGCACTGTCGCGATTCGGGCGCGCTAATATCTGGGAAATTCTCAATTCCCTGGAGCATCCGTGCGAAACAATGGAAGGGATCGTGGGGATCAGCGCTCGACGCGGGATTCCGCTCCGGCGGTGGTGAGCCGAGAAACCGAGACCGCGGAAATCATCCGGCGTGTTGGCGCCGACCGGTCCCACAGTGACGTGTTGATCATCACGGGCGAGCCTGGTGCCGGAAAAAGCATGCTGCTCGACCTCGCGGTGGACCGCGCGCGAAGCTCGGGCCGCAGAGTGCTGCGGACGGTGGGCAGCGAATCCGAGACGCACCTCGGGTTCGCCGGTCTCTATCAGCTGCTTCGTCCGGTGCTCGGCGTAACGGAGAGCCTGCCGTCGCGGCAGCGCTCCGCGCTCCGAGCCGTTCTGGGGCTCGACGACCGTGCCGAGACGCCCGACGCCATGCTCGTCGGATTGGCGGTCCTGACCTTGCTGTCGGATCTGGCGGAAACGGACCCGCTGCTGGTGGTGGTCGACGACGCCCAGTGGATCGACCGCGGAACACTGGACGTTCTCTCCTTCGTGGCGCGACGCATGGACAGCGAACCCGTCACGCTGCTGGTGGGAGTCCGCACCGCAGCTGCGCTGCCCGGGTTCGACAGGGGATACGAGCGCCTCGAGATCGGCCCACTGAGCATCGAGGCGGCGAACAGACTGCTCGACCAGCAACCGACGCCGCCCAGCGGCCGCATACGCGTGCGGATTCTTGAGGAGGCGGTCGGCAACCCGCTGGCTCTGGCGGAACTCGCCCGCGTCGCCGCGGTCCGGCAACTCGAGGGCAGCAGCATTGAGGGCCCACTGCCGCTCACCGACCGGCTGAAGCGGATTTTCGCGGAGCACGCGGCCGACCTGCCGGAACCGACCCGCCGCACCCTGCTGCTGCTCGCTGCCGCCGGTGCGACGGATGCGCCGGCGGCCTCCATGGGACTCCCCGAGGCGGATGACAAGGCGTTGGTGCCCGCGGAGCAGGCCGGTCTCGTACGCCAGGAGGGACCCAGGGTGGTCTTCCGCAACCCGCTCATCCGCTCGGCCGTCTACCATGCCGCGTCCTTCGAGGAACGCCGCCGGGCACACCTCGATCTCGTGGAGCTGCTGCGTGAGGAGCCCGACCGCCGAGCCTGGCATCTCGCCGCCGCAACCCTGCGCCCCGATCAGGAGGTGTCGGCCGCTCTGCAACAGACGGCCGACCGAGCCCGGCGTCGGGGTGGCTATGCGGCCGCAGCCGCAGCTCTGGAGCGCGCCGCGGAACTGAGCCCACGCGGCGAGGACCGGGCGCGACTCCTGACGGAAGCCGCCGCCGCAGCTGTCTTCACCGGTCAGCTCGGCTGGGTGGAACGCCTTGCCGCAGAGGTCCGCGAGTCCACCGTCGACCCGGCACTGACAGGCGAGGCCTCGCTGGCCTCCGGGCAGCTCATGGCCATGGGCAAGCACCACACGGCGGCCTTCACCATGCTCCTGCGCGTCGCCCGCGAGGCGGCGGCGGCCCGGTCGCCTCGCGTACTGGACGCGCTCGCCGCGGCGGCCGTGGTCCGCTACTACTCGGGTGAGGAGTTCCAGCAGCGGGAGATCCAGGGCCTGCTCTCCCACCTGCCCGACGATGACGCCAGGGCAGCGATGCACGCCTGGGTGCTGGCCGTCTCCGACCCCAGCGGCGCGGGAGCATCCCTGGGGCCGCTGCTGCCCGGGCTCATCGCCGAGGCCAAGGACGACGCCAAGCGCCTGACCATGCTCGCCATCGTCTCCTGGCTCCTCGACCAGACCCCGCTGGCCGCCAGGACCTTCGACGAGGCGTTCGATCGGTGGCGGGCCCATGGACCGCTCCCGGACGGACTGGGGTGCGCTGCTGGCTGGACCTATGTGGAGCAGGGCCGGTGGGCCGAGGCCCGGTCGGTGGCGGCCGACATCGCCGCCATGGCATCGTCGGCCGGACTTCACCACGCCGAGGCGTGTGCTCGCGCACTCGACTCCACGGTGCTCAGCCTGCTCGGTGACACGGCCGCCGCACGCCGGCTCGCCGAGCAGGCGCTGGCCCTCGTCGATCCGCTGGAGAGCCGCTCCGTCGCGGTCTTCGCACGTCGGGCTCTGGGGATGGCGGCCGTGGCCGAGGGCGACTACGACACCGCGTACACGCAGTTCCGCTCCGCCTTCACCGACGACGGCGATCCGGTCCACTACCACGTCTCCTACACCGTCCTGGCCGAACTCGCCGCGGCGGCCGTCCGCCGAGGGCGGCGGGGGGACGTCACGGAGTTGCTGGAGCGGTCGGCGCGACGCCTGGGGACGGGCACGTCGGCGCGGGTAGCCGCGCTGATCGCCCGGGGCCGCGCCCTGTTGGCGGATGCCGAGCTCGCGGAGCCGTACTTCCAGGCGGCGCTCGCGGACGCCACAGGTGAGCAGTGGCCGTTCGAACGGGCGCAGACACGACTTGACTACGGGGAGTGGCTCCGGCGGCAGCGCCGCATCACCGAGGCCCGCCCGCTGCTGAGCGCCGCCCTCGCAACCTTCCAGCGGCTGGGAGCGCGGCCGTGGATCGAGCGGGCACAGACAGAGCTGCGCGCCGCCGGCATCGAAGCCAGCAGCGTCGTGCCCAGTGCCTTCGCCGAACTCAGCCCCCAGCAGCAGCGGATCGTGCGGCTGGCAGCCCGAGGACTGACGAATCGTGAGATCGGCGAGAAGCTGTTCCTCTCGCCGCGCACCGTCGGCTCTCACCTCTACCGTGTGTTTCCCAAGCTGGGCATCACCGCCCGGTCACAACTCCGGGACGTGCTCGAAGGCACCCTGTCGGGGGCGGGTGTCCAAGGCCGACAGGAGGCCATCGGCGGGCCGCCCGCGCCGGAGGCACGCGGCTCATACCGCTGTGTTACAGGATGATGACGGTGCGTTCGCCGGATGCGTCCCGGTGGGCCCAGGCTGCCTCGACCTGGTCGAGCGGGAAGGGGTGCGGGCGTACGGCCATGCCTCGGCGATCGCGGCGACGAGCTCGGTGGACTCCCGCTGCAAGACGTTCATGGAGACCGCTCCGATGCCGCTGCCCAGGACGCGCGATGCGTTGGAGCGCATGGCGTGTCCGGACAGCGTGATGGTGTCTCCGCCCATGCCGCCGATCTGCACCCAGTCGTGCAGGCGGGTGTGCTGAGTACGCGCCTCAAGGACGGCACGCATGGCGAGTTCGGTGGGCGGTCCCCATACATGGTCGAGGACCACGTCGGCCTCTGCGGCGGCTTCGGCGAGCGCGGCCGCGGCGGCGTCCTGGTCGGGGGCGAGTTGGACGATGTCGTCCGCGCCTTCCGTGGTCAGTTCGTCGAGGCGGGCGGCCGGATGCGTATCTGGTCCAGGGTGAGGGTCTGCCGGGCGGTCGATGCTGGTCCGTCGAGACCCAGCCGTAGACCAGGTTCGCCACTGAGGGGCGTACAGCTGCCGTCCTGCAGTGCCCGGCCCGGGGGCTGGGGCGCAGGTCCGTGTGGCGCAGCGCGTACTGAGGTTGCCGGGCGGTCCTTGTGGAGTGACGGCTCGGGGCCGTGCGGGTGGGCCTCGGCGGGTGGCGTCGGGCTGTCCTGGTCAGGCGCCGGCGCCGCCGTCGACCGGCAGGCTCGCGCCGGTCACGTACGAGGCGCGGTCGCTGAGCAGCCATGCTGCCGCCTCGGCGATCTGCCGGGGCTCCGCCATCCGGCCGAGCGGTATCGACTTGGTCATCTGCTCGACGATGCCGGGGGTCGCCGCCTCCCAGGTGTCGATCATCTCGGTGGAGGTGCCGCCGGGGGTGATGGCGTTGACCCGTATACGGTCACCGGCCCAGTTCACCGCGGCGGTCTCGGTGAGGCTGTTGAGCGCGCGCTTCATGGCGCCGTAGGCGGGCAGGGCCGGGTTCGCGCGGCGGCTGCCGATGCTGGAGGTGTTGACGATCGCCCCGCCGCCGCCCTGCCGCATGAGAGCGGCCTCGGCGTTCATGGCGGTCCAGTGCGCGCGGAAGTTCACGGCGAACTGCTCGTCGATGTCCTCGTCGCTGGTGGTGTGGACCGGCCCGAACTGCTGCTGGGGGACCGCGCCGTTGTTGAAGGCGCCGTCCAGCCGTCCGTGCAGCTCTTCGACCTGGGCGACGGCGGCGCGGATGCTCGCGCCGTCGGCGAGGTCCAGGGTGACGGCGTCGGCGGTACCGCCGTCGGCGCGGATCTCCTTCACGAGGGTCTCCAGGGCGTCGGTGCTGCGGGCGGCGAGCACGACGGCGGCGCCCTCGGAGGCGAAGAGCCGGGCCGCGGCCGCCCCGATGCCACGGCTGGCGCCGGTGATGAAGACGACCTTGCCGGTGAGCAGGCCGACGGGAGCGATCTCAGGGGTGTTCGTGTTGTTCGGCATGGCAACAGCGTCCGGCCGGCCGCCGACCGGATACAGGCACAACCAGTACTACGATCCGTCGCCGGGCGGCACGCACACTGGCCCTATGGACAAACAGGAACTCGGGGCATTCCTCCGCAGCCGCCGCGAACGGCTCCGCCCGCACGACGTAGGCCTCCCCGCCGGCCCGCGACGCCGCACCCCAGGTCTGCGCCGCGAGGAAGTGGCCGTCCTCGCGCACATCTCCACCGAGTACTACATCCGCCTCGAACAGGGCAGGGCGCCGCGCCCCTCGGGCGACGTCCTGGCAGCGATCGCCGACGCCCTGCGGCTCACTGACGCGGAGTCCGGCCACCTCCACGTACTCGCCGGCACCGCGCCGAACTGCACCGCACTGCACCGGCGCGACGTCCGCCCCAGCATCCTCGCGCTCCTCGACCGAATGCCGCAGACAGCTGGTTTTGTGATGTCCGCCGCCTGCGAGGTCCTTGCCTGGAACGATCTCGCGGCCGCCCTCACGGAGGACTTCGCCCCGCTCACCCCCTACGAGCGCAACCTCGCGCGCCGGGCCTTCCCCGGACCGCAATACACCGATGAGACGCTCTACGGAATCTCCGACGCCGCCGACTTCCGGGCGAACGTCGTCATGCAGCTCCACACCGCCCTCGCCCGCTACCCCACCGATCCCGCAGTCACCGGCCTCGTCGACGAACTCCGAGACACCAGCGCCGACTTCGCCCGGCTCTGGGACCGCCACGACGTACAGCCCGTACCGACGCTCACCAAGACCTTCCACCACCCCGTCGTCGGCGACGTCACCGTCGACTGCGACACCCTCACCCTCACCGACCGCGACCAGCATCTCGTCCTCTACAGCGCCCCGCCGGGATCCCCCGGCGCACAGACGCTGGCTCTCTTGAACGTCCTCGGCACCCGGGCGAGCGACTATCTGCACTAGCTTGATCTTCAGCATCCGGCACCGAACGGTGCCTCGGACTTGATCACTGGGTTCGGTGTCCTGGCCGAGCTGTCGTTGATGGGCGAACACCGTCGCGGTCACGGGGGACTTCACGCGGCGGTGGCCCGTGGACGGGCGGACGCGGCCCGCCTGCGACGGGCTCTGGCCACGGTGCCCCTTCCCCGTGCTGCAGACCGCCAACAGCGTCTGGACCTCCCGTGCTCTCGTGCGGCCGAAGGACCACCGTCGCGCGGACGAACTCACCTGCCTGCTGGGCTGATCCGGAGTGGCTCACGTCCCGGCGAGGGCGGCCCGCAGCCGATCGGTCACCATGTCCAGGCAGCTGTCGAAACCGATGCGTCCCCCGGCGTCGATCCAGCGTCGGAAGGCGATGTCGAAGGCCACCGTGGCGACCTGTGCGACGAGTTCGGCCGTGTCGGTCTCCACCCCCCGCTGGACGAGGGCGTCGCGGACCGCCCGGGTGATCGCGGCCGCCTTGGTCCGTTCACGCTCCTGCAACTCGGGGCTGGCGTCGATGACCGTCCGCCGCTCCGCCGAGTCGTGTACCTGCGCCACCAGTTCGGTGCCGACACGGGACATCGCATCGAGGACGGCGGTGAGCGGAGCCGCATCGGGTTCCGCCGCCAGGACGGCCTCCGCGAGCGCCGGGGGCAGGAGTTCCGAGCCGCCGAACAGGACCTCCCGCTTGTCCGGGAAGTAACGGAAGTAGGAGCGCCGGGTGAGCCCGGCCCGCTCGGCGATGTCGGTCACGGTCACGTCGTCGTAGCCGCGCTCCAGGTACAGCTCCAGAGCCGACCGCTTCAGGCGCTGCTCCGCGCCCGGGTCCCACCTTGCCATGGTCCGACTCTAACAGGTGATGTCTCACCGTGTCGTCAGTGTTAGCCTGCAGTCATGGCACTGTGTGTCATCGCCGGAGCGTCCGCCCCGGTGCCGCCCGGAGCAGACAGGGGCATGGACATGACCGAGACCAGCGGGTACAGGACGGACGACGAGGTGTGGATCGTCGGGGCCACCGGCCGGGTGGGCCGGGGCGTGACCGGGCGACTGGCCGCGCGGGGCCTGACGGTCGTGCCGGTCGGGCGCAGCCGGGAGCGGATGGCTGCCGCCGGCGCCGCAGCCGGCCTCGCCGCGGACGCGAAGACCGTCGTCGCCGACTCGGCCGAGCGGATCGCGGAGGAGGTCCTGCGGCAGCGCCCGCGGGGCGTGGTGAACGCGATGGGCGCCTACGCCACCACGGCGCCGGTGATCGCCCGCGCCTGCATGTCGGTCGGCGGCCACTACGTCGACCAGGCCAACGACGTGGTCGCCGTGGAGGGACTCCTCGCCCTGCACGAGGACGCGAAGCGGGCCGGCAGCACCTTGGTCACCGGCGCCGGATTCGGAGTGCTCGCGACGGAGGCGGTCGTGGCGAAACTGTGCGAGGAGCGGTCCGTGCCGCACCGGGTGCGGATCGACTCCGCGGCCTCGGTGGCCGTCGAGGCCGGAGCCCTCGGTGCCGCCCTGGCGGCCAGCATCGTGGACGCCCTCACCGCCGGCGGACGCCGCTACGCCGACGGGCGGCTGGTGGCCTCGCGCCTCGGTGCCGACCCGCAGCGGCTCACCTTCCCCGACGGGACGTCGGCCAGGTCCGCGGGTGTCGCCTCCGGCGAGCTCGTCGCGGCCCGGGCGGCCAGCGGGGCACCGTTCGTCACCGCGACGTCCTCCCTCGCACCGAGCACGCCGCTGCTGCGTGCCGTGGTCCCACCGCTGGGCCGCCTGCTGTCCGTCCCGGCGCTGCGACACCTCGCCGTCGCCCGGCTCGGACGCGTCACCGTCAAGGCAGCCCCCCGACCGCGCGAACACTCCTGGGGACACGCCGTAGTGGAATGGGCCGACGGCACCCGGCGCGAGGGATGGCTCCGGGCCGACGAGGGCATGGACTTCACCGCCGACGTCACCGCCACCGTCACCGAACTGCTGGCCCGCGGCGCCGGCCGGCCCGGGGCATGGACGCCGGCCGGCGCCCTGGGGCCAGACGTCGCGACCAGCGCCGGCGGCACCTTCGTACTGGACTGACGCCCACCGGTTCCCCGTCCCGGGCAGGCCGGGCAGGCCCCTGCGGGACCGCCTCAGCCCACGGAGAGCCGGACCAGCCCCTCGTGTGCGTGCGGCGCACCCTGCACCGTCACCGCGACGTACCGGGCCGAGCCCGCCCGGGTGAGCCGGCGCACGCGTCCACGGCCGTCCAGGGTGCCGGCCTGCTGGTAGTGCACCCCGTCGGTGCTGAACTCCACGCGGGCCGCCGGCGCCGCGCCGGTCCTCCACCGCGCCTCCACCCACCGCACACCGGTGCGCGTCCCCAGGTCGACCACCATGCGGCCGTCGCGCCCGGGGCGCCAGGCCGTGTCCGGGTCGCCGTCCACGGCGGCGCCGGGACCGGACATCCCCGGCGGCAGGGGATTGGTCGGGAAGGTGTTCCGACCCAGGGCGTGGTCGTGGTGCGGGAAGGCCTGTGCCCCGCGCAGCGTCACCCGCGTCTCCCGCCCGCCCCGCACGGTCGCCCCGGCACCGCGGCCCTGGGCCTCGATCCGCAGCCGACAGTCGGCGCCGGACAGGATCAGGGTCGCCCCGTCGGCCACCCGGACCCGCAGCCCGGAGGGCAGGGAGCGGCCGGACAGCGCGCTGAGGGTGAAGCGCGGCGCGAGCAGCGAGGCCGACGCCGCGTCCAGCCGCGCACCGTAGTCGATGCCCTCCCGGGTCACCGTCTGCTCACCCTCGTAGACCTCCCGGCTCCCGCCCTGCTGCGGCACCGAGACCCGGGTCTCCACCTCCTGCGCCGACAGGTTGAACAGGCTGAGGTACCCGTCCACCCGCGCCGCACGGACCCGGCTGTCCACGGCGGTGGGCGTGGCGCGACGGGCCAGCGCACTCAGGTCCTCGGCGCACACACCGCAGTGCCCCTCGATCACCAGCGGCTCCCGGGCCCCTTCGGCCGGGACGATCGCGTCGCCGTACACCGCCATCCTGTGCTCGCCCCCGCCGCGGACGACGAGCCCGGCGCGGCCGTCGACGTCGAGCCAGCCGCCGCCGCTGCGCAGTGAGGGGGCCGGGCCGGTCGCCAGATCGGTCCATCGCTCGCCGTCCGGCGAACCCTGCACCCGGTAGGAGCGGCCGGCGGCCGCCTCCCAGCGCAGCGTGACCCGGTCCAGCACGCGCTCGGCGCCGAGGTCGACGGCCCACCAGCTGTCCGCCCGCCCGCGGTCCTCGCGCGAGACCGCCCAGCGGCTTCCGCCGTCGCCGTCCACGGCCAGCTCCGGCCCCATGCCGGACGACTGCGAGGAGGCCGTCGCCGTCCCGCCCCGCGCGAGGTCGGGCCCCTCGGCCCCGTCCCGCGCCTCGACCGCGTACAGCGAGTACCCGTACGCCGGGTCGGGCTGGACGCCCAGCATGCGCAGGTGCCGCACCGTCGTGCCGGGGAAGGCCAGTTCGTCGACACGCCCCGCGGCCGAGGGCGTGGTGTCCCGCGCGCGGACCGTGGCCGAGCCCTCCGCGAACCGGTAGGTGCGGCTGCCGTCGAGGCCCGCCACCCCGGGCATGGTGAGGTTGTGCACCTCCAGCCGCGACGCGGCCGCGCCCGGCCCCTCGCAGGCGTAGACCACGGCGCCCGTGGGGAGTGTGGCGTACCCGGCGAAGCCCTCGCCGAGGCGCAGTACCGTGGCGCTGCCGTCGAAGCCGTCCCGCAGCGCCGTGTGTACGCGCACCGTCCTGCCGGTGACCTCCGCGGCGGTCGAGGGCAGGAACATCGGGGTGGCGCCGCCGAGCCGGAACAGCCAGTCGTCGTGCGCCGGCTGCCAGGCGAACTTCACGAACCCGGGCTTCGTCACCGCGCCCGCCCAGGCCGCGGGCGACTGGTGGGACACCAGACCGGGGCCGGTCCCGAAGTCGGTGACCCCCGACGCGTACGCGAACAACTCCTCGCGCGACAGGGGACGTACCCGCGGCCCCGCCTGCGGCCACACGTGCAGCAGATAGCTGATGGCCAGCTCCGCGCGCGCCTCCGGCTCGTACTTGGGCTCGCCCGAGAACTTCGCCAGCCGGTACTCGGGCGGGTACGCCTGGTACGCCTCCAGGCGTGCGGCCAGCTCCGTCTCCGCGCGCGCCGCCGCCCGGTCTCCCGCGACCCGCGACAGGAAGGCCAGCGGTATGACATCCCTGCCGTACAGGTGCTCGCGGTCGTCCACCATCGGCATCAGCGGCTCGCCCGCGTCCGACATGACGCCCAGCAGGGTCCGCCACAGCGGCTCCGCGTTGGGCTGCCTGGTCAGCACCTCGGGCAGCGGCTGCCCAGCGGCGAGGAAGTGTGCCGCGTTGCGCCCGGAGGTGCGCCACATCTCCTCCTGGTAGTGCGGGCCGAAGGAGCCGTGGTTCTCGACGATGAAGGTGTCGTACGTGTTGTGCGCGGTGTTGTGCGAGACCGGCACCCCGTCCACCCGCGCGGGGTTGGCCAGGTCGGCGGGCGGCAGGCCGCCCTCGTTGCGCGACCAGGTGCCGTAGTCGGCTGCCCACTCGGAGCGGCGCCGGTCGTCCGGGGCCCAGGCCAGCGCCGGCGCGAGGGTCTGCGCGTAGAGCCCCATCTCCTCCAGCTTGGTGTCGCCGACGTACCCGCCCGTGAGCCCGTTCGGGGTCCAGGAGCCGGAGTACGGGTCGTCGCCCGTGCCCAGGGAGTGGGTGTAGGCCGCCTGTTCGCGGGTGATGGTGTCGACCGCGGAGCGGGTGGCGGCGTCGAGCTCGTCCCACAGCAGGTGCGCGGCGAGGACGAAGTACGACTGGAAGGTGGTGTCGAAGAACAGGGTGCGGCCCCACTGGGTGCCGCCGGTCAGGCGGTTGGAGGCGGCGCAGTGACGCAGGGTTGCCAGGGTGCGACGCCTGAGCGTCTCCCGGTCGATGCCGGCCGCGTCCTCGTCGAAGGTCCCGTGGGTCAGCAGCACGGCGTGTCCGAGGACGACGGCGAACCCGAAGTTCCGGTCGCTGTACGCCCCCTTGGCCTCGTCCCACTGCGTCTCGGACCAGCGGGTGTGCCGCAGCAGCACACGGTGGTACGTAGCGGCGACACCGTCCGGCGGGTCGACGCTCCGGGCGGCTCCGGACGCGGCCGCGGCGGCCGAAGGGGACCCCAGCGCCGGCTGCAGAGCGGCTGCGGCGCCGGTCGCGCCGAGGAGTTGCAGGAGGAGCCTGCGGCCTACAGGGAGGGAAACGGGGCCCATTATGGTCCTCTTCGCCAGGCGACAACGTTGTCAACGAGGGTCATCCTGGAACGACTCGCACACGCGTGTCAATGGCCGTTCACCGCAGGGTGCGTCAGCGGTTGTCGGCCGTGCCGTCGTCCGCGCCTGTACGACGAAGGTGCCGACCGCGGGGGAGTGGTTCCGCACGGCGAGGAGCCTTCCGCTGTGGGTGTTGCGGATCGTGCAGGTGCCGTCGCCCTGGTCGAGGAGAGTCCAGGGCGGATCCGCGGTGCGTTGTCCGCCCGCTGCAGCACGGTGGCGCCGTCGGCCGTGGACACGTCCAGGACACCCGGTACCTTGCCGCGTCCCGCCGCGTCCCGCCGCGCCCCAGGCACAGCCAGTCGCCGTGCTCATCGGTCGGGCTCGCCGTCATGTCCGCCCAACCGTGGTGGCCCGGCGGAGGTTTCCCGCCGCTGTGCCGCGTCACGAGTCGCCCTCCAGGAGATGGGCCATCGCGGTGCGGGTCGCTCCGCAGTACGCGTCGCCGATCGCGGCCCGGGCGTCCTTCCTTGCGAAGTCCCCGCGCGGCCCGGGCGCCTGCTGCTGAGGCACCGGCACCTTGCTGCTGGGCAAGCTGCTCGTTGTTGCTCACTGCTCCTCCAAGGGCTGGGCCGGTCGGCTCGCCTGCGGCCGTCACGACGCGTTGCTCGGGTTCGAGGGGCAATTGGATGCGGACGACGCCAGGCTTTTCCGGTCAGAGGCGTGAACCCTCCTGTGTCTGATGTGCGACAGGTGTCGTCGCAGAGGTGGCTGGATGCCGCTCGAGGGCCTGCCGGCACATTGGGGCGGCCACTGCCTCATCCAGGAGGAGTCGACAGATTCCAGAAAATTGCGTGCCGCGAAAAATTGCGCACCACGCATTTTCTGTTAACGTGGAGGGCATGAGTGGTCTTCGGGAACGGAAGAAGGAAGCCACGCGCGCAGCGCTGAGCTGGGCCGCAGTCCGGCTCACCGTCGAGCACGGGTTGAGTGCGGTCAAGGTGGAAGACATCGCCGCGGCGGTCGGGGTGTCTCCGCGCACCTACAACAACTACTTCTCCAGCAAGGCCGAAGCGATTGCGTTCCGCTACCTCGAGCGCTCCTTGCGGCTCGCGGCCGAGTTGCGTCAGGGACCGCCCGATGAGCCCTTGTGGGAGGCGATCACTCGGGCGGCACTGCGGCAGCTGGAGCCCGGCCCCGAGGTGGAGCACATGCCACCTCAGGAGCCCGATGAGTGGGCGGCCGGTCTGAGGGTGATGCTGGCCGAGCCCGCGCTGGAGGCCGAGATGCTGCGGGCGAGCAAGATTGCGGAGAAGGAGCTTGCCGCAGCGATCGCTGACCGTACAGGCACGGACCCAGGGTCCGAGCTCTACCCTCGCCTGGTGGCCGCGAGCGTGATGGCTGCGAACAATGTCGCCCTCGAACTGTTCGTGCAAGGCGGCACCGGCGAGTCGATGGATGTTCTGCTGCCCCGGGCTCTGCGCATGGTGGCCACCGGGCTTCCCACTCCGTAGTCCCCTCCTTCCCGCCTGAACGCGGGCTGCTGCTTGCAGCCTCTGCGCCGTCATTCCGCAAACAAGGAGAAATGCCATGATTGATGTAGTCATTGTCGGTGGCGGTCCGAACGGGCTGATGCTCGCCTGCGAGCTGGCACTGGTTGGGGTGCGTCCGGTTGTGCTGGAGCGTCTCGCCGGCCCGAAGACCGAGCCCCGGGCGAACGGCCTGGTCGGTCAGGTGGTGCGCATGCTCGACCGACGTGGTCTCTACGCACGCATCAGCGGATCCAGCGAACCGCCCCGCCCCGCGCCCCGCTACATGTTCGGCGCTTTCACGTTGGACCTCACAGGACTCGACGACAACCCCGTGAGCCTGCTCCCGGCGCCGCAGGAGCAGATCGAAAAGGTTCTCACCGAACGCGCCGTGGAGCTTGGCGTCGACCTCCGCAGGGGGCAGGAGGTGGCCGATCTGCACCAGGACAACGACTTCGTCCGGATCACCCTTGCCGACGGTGAGGCTCTCACCGCCCGTTACCTGGTAGGGGCTGACGGGGGGCACAGCCTGGTGCGACGCCTGTCCGGCATCGGCTTCCCCGGCGTGACCACCGACGACTTCGTCACCCGCTCGGCCAACGTGTCCGTGGCGGACGAATACCTGGGCCCGGACGGCAGCCTGCACGTTCCCGGCTACGGGAGCTTGCCACCCTTGCTGTACGTGCGCACGGAACGCGGCACGATCACGTGGGGCCTGCTGCCCGGCCGTGTGCCAGTCCTCAACACCACCGAAACCGGCAGGCCGGACGAGCACACCACCCCGATGACTTTCCAGGAGATGATGGCAAGCGCCGAACGCGTGCTAGGTGTGCCCGTCCCGCTGGGTCCGCCGCAAGGAGAGGGACCACACCTGCTTCGACGACTTGTCGGCGGAAACACCCGACTGGCAGACCGCTACCGGGACGGGCGGGTACTGCTGCTGGGCGACGCGGCCCACGTGCACTCGGCAATCGGCGGCCCGGGACTCAACCTCGGCCTGCAGGACGCGGTCAACCTCGGTTGGAAGCTGGCCGCCACAGTGCGAGGGTGGGCCCCCGAGGGTCTGCTCGACACCTACGACGAGGAACGCCGACCTGTCGCAGAACACGTCGTTGCCTCGACCCTGTCCCAGTCGGCACTGATGCGCCCCGGGCCGGAAGTCAGTGCCCTGCGAACCGTCTTCGGCGAGCTGCTCGCCTCACCCGGCGGCACGGAACGCATCGCCCACCTGCTCGCCGGCACCACCGAGGACTTCGCGCCCGACCTCGTGATCCACACCGGCGCAGGCACCCGTCGGCTGGCCGACCTGACCGCCACCGCCCGGCCTTTGCTGCTGGACCTGTGCGGCGACTTCACCGAGGCCGCGAAGCCCTGGCACGACCGGGTCGATGTCATAAGCGGCACGGCAGAGAGCACGAGCGTGACCGGCCTGCTGCTGCGCCCCGACTCCCACATAGCGTGGACCGGACACGAGCCGAAAGACGCCAGCGGTCTGCGAGCCGCACTGCACCAGTGGTTCGGCACGCCGCTGAGCGGCGACCGTGAGCCGGAGCAGGTCAGCGGTTGACCTGGGCCATCGGCTCGCGGTTCGCAGCTCGGGAGGCTGCAAGGTCCTCGTCCCGTGCGGCGAGTTCGCCGCGCAGATCGAGAATCTGCTGCTCCGACCCGGTGGTCCGGCATGTGAGCATCTTGATGTCGGCCGGGGCACAAAGGCCGGATGCGTCCTGAGCCGCCTGGCCCAGTACCTCGGACAGGCGCCGTTCGAGCCGGGCGATGTGCGCGGCCAGTGTCCCTTTGCGCGCTGTGAGGTTCGCGACGTCGGCAAGCAGCGACTTGCTGCTGACCTGCGTCGCTAGGAGGCGACCGTGCTGGTCGCGGTCATCAACGAATGGCTGTGAACAGCAGGCCGCCACATCTCACGCCCATACCGCTTTGACCACCGCGTGGCCTGCCGAAGCCGCCTGCCCGTAGAACTCTTGGAGGTCCCTGTGATGTTCGAGGTGTTCCTGCTTGGTCCAGCCGAGGGCACTGAACCTTGCGTCGACGACGCTGCACAGCTCGTCGAAGGAGACAGCCGTAAGGAACTGCGCGGCCTGTGACACCCCGGGCGGCTCCAGAAGCATCAGCGGGGGATCGGAGGGATCGGCATCAGCGCTGTGGGGTACCGGGCGGCCGCCGTAGATCGGCGGATTCCAAGGCTCGTCGTCGTCCGTACAGAGGGCATCGGCGGCGGCATGGAGGTCGTGGACAGCATCCCAGCTCGGTCATGTCCCTTGTCGTGGTGTAGGCGATCAGTCGTCTGACGTGGCGGGTAGGAGGATCGTGTCGTCGGGACAGAGGGCGTCCATGCTCTCGTTGGAGAGGTAGCGGCGGGGGAAGGCGATCCATTCGTCGTGGAGTTCGGCGAGGACCGCGGTCGCGAGGCGGAGGACGGCGGGCGGGTTGGGGAAGACCTGGACGACGCGGGTGCGGCGTTTGATCTCCCGGTTCAGCTGCTCCAGTGGGTTCGTGGACTGGATCTTCTTCCAGTGCTGGTGGGGGAAGTCCGCGAACGCGGTGAGATCTTCCTTGGCCTCCTGCAGCATCTCTCTGACTTTGGGGAACTGGCGGCCGAGCATGTCGTGGACGGTGTCGAGCCGGGTGCGGACGGCGTCCGCGGTGGGCGGGGCGAAGACGGTGCGGATCGTCGCGGCGACCATCTCCGCCGAGCCTTTCGGGATCACGGCGAAGACGTTGCGGACGAAGTGGACCCGGCAGCGCTGCCGGGCGGCGCCGTGACCTTGCGGATCGCTTTGACCAGACCGCTGTGGCTGTCGGAGATGACCAGGCGGACGCCACTCAGGCCGCGGTCTCGCAAGGAACGCAGGAACTGGGCCCAGAAGGCTTCGGTCTCGCTGTCGCCGCCCTGGCGCCGACGACTTCGCGGCCGCCGTCCTGGGTGACGCCGGTGGCGATGACGACGGCCTGGGAGACGATGCGGTGGTCGACGCGGGCCTTGACGTAGGTGGCGTCGAGGAACAGGTAGGGGAACCGGATGTGATCCAACGGCCGGGTGCGGAAGGCGTCCAGCTGTTCGTCGAGCTCGGCGCAGATCCGGGAGACCTCACTCTTCGATATCCCGGTGTCCGAACCGAGGGCTTTGACCAGGTCGTCGACGGAGCGGGTGGAGACGCCGTGGACGTACGCCTCCGTGATGACCACGTAGAGAGCCTGGTCGGTGCGCCGGCGGCGCTCGAGGAGGCTGGGGAAGAAGCTTCCAGCCCGCAGTTTCGGGATGGCGAGTTCCAGGTCACCGGCCTGTGTGGTCACTGTCTTCTCACGGTGCCCGTTGCGCCAGGTGGTGCGAGTGTCGGTGTGTTCGCCCCACTCGGCGCCGATCTTCGTGGTGACCTCGGCCTCGATCAGTTCCTGCAGCAGCCTCTCGGCGACCTCGCGGACGAGTTCAAGACCAGCAGCCGAACGTAGTGACTCATGCAGGCGAAGTAGGTCACGCTGGGACAAGGCCACCGTGCACCCCCTGGGGTCGAACTGCCCCTTCAATCCGGACAGTTGCACGGTGGCCTGTCAGTTGAGCAGGGAGCAGACACCGGCAGTCGGTGCACCCAAGGGAGCAGAACCCGCGCACTCAACCACGAACATCTCCTACACCACCCGGCAGGACGCCATCAGCCGCCGTATCCTCACCCGGACCACGACCTGCCGGCCGTCGACCGGCACATTCCGCACCGTCCGGCCGTGATACCCGGGGACCCGCCCCGTCACCACGCCGCACACCGGACAGGGAACGGGAACATCCCGAGTCCGAGCCGAGACCCGGACTGTCTCGCCACCGTCCGCCACATCCTCGATGACCAACGCCGACAACCCCGAAAACACCGCTCCTGCAGGCGGGTTCGCATCATGCACGCTCGATGATCACAGGCAGGCACTCACCGTCACCACCGACCACGGAACAGAGCCGAACACTTTACAGTCCCTCGACGACCTGGTCAACGCCTTCGGCTCCGACACCGGGACATCGAGAAGTGAGGTCTCCGCGAGGCCGGGACGACCGTGTACGCCGAGACTGCTGAAGCACGCGGACGACCCGCCCTCCCCGGCAGGGATGGCGCAAGCGGCCACCGCGGCCGCCAGGAGTTCTCACCAGCCGAGTCCCGCGCGGGCGAGCCGGTCCAGCGCTTCGTCGAGGACGGGTCCGGGCTGCCCCAGGAACAGGCGGACGTAGGCGCTGGGTGGGCCGAGTCGGCCGGATGGTGTGTTCGGAGGGACGGTCATGCTGCCCGCTCCCGGCAGCACCCCGGTGGCCACGCACAGTCGGCGGTAGTGTGCTTCCGAACCGTCGCGCACGAAGCGAGCCGGTACCCGGAACCTGAGGTAGGCGCTGCACGTCCCGACGTGCACGGCGTCAGGCGGAAACCCCAGGTCGCGACGGAGCCGGTCGGCGACCTGCTGTCGAGCCGCGGCGTATCCGCGCCGCAGTCCCCTGAGGAACGCGTCCGCTTCCTCCTTCCTCAGCCAGGCCGCCATGGCGGCCTGCAGAGGCAGCGCACAGCCGTAGGAACGCTCCTGCGTGAAGCGGGCCAAGTCGGCCAGGACGTCCGGCCGGGAGGTGAGGGCACCCAGTCCCCAGCCGTTGCAGTGGAACTGTTTGCCCAGCGTTCTGGTGGCGAGCCAGGGAGCGCTGGTTCGCGGCATCTCCTCCACCAGGATCCGCAGAGCGTTGGTGGGCTGTTCACCAGGCGTGTGGAGAGCGTAGTAGGCGTCGTCCAGCAAAACGGCCGCATGGTGCGCAGCAGCCGCGCCGATGATGCTTTCGACTCTGTCAGCAGCCCAGTTGGTGCCCGTCGGGTTGTGCTGAGGGTTGAGGACGAGTAGGCAGCCGCGTCCCGCACACCTCAGCAGGGACGCGACCTCCTCGGGGTCGGGCTGCCAGCCTTGGGCCGGGTCGAGCGTGTAGAAGCGCATTTGGTAGCCGAGCGGGGTCAGCACGCCGCTGTAGTCCCACCCGGGTGCGGGGGCGAGAGCCGTCGGTGCGCCGTCGGAGGTCGCGCCGTCGCTGAGCAGCAGGCGGCCGAAGTCGGACATGGCCGCCCGTGTGCCGCTCTGGCTGACGGCCACGTCGTACGGAGCAGCCCCGGTTCCGGGCAGCTGATGGGTGCGAGTTATGTAGGCGCGCAGGCCGTCGCGCAGGGTCGGCAGACCGTAGGGAGACAGGGTGTAGCCGTGTGCGTGGGCGGGCAGCGGTTCGGCGAGTGACGCCGCCAGCCCCGGGGCGACGGCCGTCCACGTCTCACCCAGGCTCAGGTAGATGAGGTCCCGGACCTCTCCACCCTGCTCCTCGTACAGCCGGATGAGACGGGCGTCCTCGTGGTCGTTGGGAAGAGCCCCGCTGTCCAGGACCGATCGTGTGGGTTCCACGCCGTTATCGCATTTCCGTCGCTGCGGGCGGGGTGAACCATGAGGTCAGCCTCGTAAGCTCGGCAGGGCTCAGCACGATGCCGAATTCGTCGAGGACACCGGGGAGGGACGCTTCGGTCACCCGCTCGGTGACCTGCCCCGACGGTGTGACGCGGCGGAGACGGTCGCCGTGAAGGTGGAAACAGGAGCCGGGCCTGAGCCGTTGCAGGAGCGGAGCCCTGCGCAGCATCGACCTTGGGTGCGTGCTGAGGAAGTGGTGGGCGACGGTGAAGTCCATCGGCGGTCGTGGTTCGTGAGTGAACTCGTAGAGCCGCACCCACTCGCCTCGCGTCAGGACGTCGATGCTCCAGACAAAGTGATCGTGAGCCTTGACCCGGAAGCGTCGGCCGTACTGTGTCACCTCCGCCTCGTTCCTGGCCGGCAGGGGCTCGAGGAAGCCGTCGGAGCCGAAGCCGACGTCGCAGAGCCACTCCTCCGTTCCGATCCGCGTCTTGAGCAGCATGTGGGTGCGGGGGCGGGGACCCGTGCCGCCGAGCAGGACGCGGGCCGCCAGGCGCTCGACGGGTAGTCCCAGGCTCTCAAGCACGAGGCCGAACAGCAGGTTGTGCTCGTGACAGCAGCCTCCGCGTGGGCGCCGGCACAGTTTGTCGACGATTGCCTCGGGTTCCAGGCTCACGGGTGTGCCCAGCACGAGGTCGATGTTGTCGAAGGGAATCGCGGCCAAGTGAGCACGGTGCAGTTCACGCAGGTCGTGTGAGGTCGGACAGCTCCGTCCGGCCTCGGTGGCAGACCCGAGACCGGGCAGCCCTACGCGACGGGCGTAGGCGCCGAACTCCAACCGCTCGGCGCCCCATGTTGAAGCGGGCACGGTGTGGTGCGAAGAGATGTGCGTCATGTGATCTCCGGTTCCGGAGGACGGGGAAAAGGCGGCAGGTGCCGCGCGCACCGGCGGCCGAGAGCCAGCAGCTGCCGGTCATGGTGGCGCGGTGCGTCCAGCAGCAGCCCGACGGGGAGACCGCGTGAGGTGTACCCGGCCGGCAGCGTCAGCGAGGGCCACCCCCAGACAGCGGCGGCAGCGGTGTTGCGGATGTACGTGGTGAAGGTCGGGACGCGGCGATCCCCGCACACCATCCATCGACCGGTCCCGAGGGGAGGTGCAGGCGTGATCGTGGTGGGGGACATGAACGCCGACGCCTCGCTGAGCCGGAGCGCGCGCAGAGCGGAGGCGGCCGTGCGACGGGCCACGTGTCGCGCCGCGTGGTACTGGTCGGGCCCGACCACATGACCAGTGAGGAGCGGCGTCAGGAGGGCCCGTACGTCCGGCGAGGCGATCTCCTCGATCACCGCCTCACCCGTCAGTGGGGAACCATGGTGGCGCAGGTACGCAGTCAAGGCCGCCGGAGTATCCGCAAGCGGGACCGCGGTGGCGGCTTCCATGAGCTCGCCCGTGTCGTACACCGGTTCCGGCAGTTCCCGCAGGGACCACCCGGCGGCCCGCAGAGAGTCGCACGCCGCCCGCATCACGCGGGCCACCTCCGGGTCGAGCTCCGTCCAGGCTGTCGTCCGGGGCAGCGCGAGGACCGGCGGCGCCGAAGGAGGTGGGTCGGGCAGCGGGGGGACACCGCTGAGGACCGCGTCCAGCAGTTGAACGTCCTCCACGCTGCGGGCCATGACACCAACAGTGTCCCGAGTGGGCGAGATGCGGACGACCCCCTGATGCGGGTAGCGACCCGTGCTGGGGCGGAACCCGACGACTCCGCAGAGGGCTGCCGGGATGCGGATGGACCCCCCGGTGTCCGTACCCAGTCCGGCCGGGACGACGCCGGCAGCCACGGCCGCCGCGGTGCCGGAGCTGCTCCCGCCCGCGAGCCTGTCAGGGGCCACCGGGTTGCGCGCAGTGAGTCCGCAGGGGTGCGCGCCGGTCACTCCGTAGGCCAGTTCATGCAGGGTCGTCTTCCCCATCAGCACCGCACCGGCCTCGGCGCAGCGCCCCCACACGGCGGAGTCACGTTCCGGTGTGTGGTGGCGCAGGGCGGGGGTGCACGCCGTCGTGGGGACGCCCGCCACGTCGATGTTGTCCTTGACGGCGAGAGGCATGCCGCCCAGTGGCCCGGCCGCAGGCGGCGTGGCGCGCGGCCGTGCCGCGGCGTCACCCACGAATGCGCACAGTCCGGCCAGCCGGGTCTTGCGCTCTGTCAGCCGCGCGCTGTACTCGACGGCGTCGATCGCTCCTCTGCCGAGGGCGGCGCGCGCTTGACTCAGTGTCCACAGGTGCGATGCCGTCATCAGGTGTCCTCGACGGTCAAAGTGGGTGCCGCCGCGGCCGCAACCGTCGGGGCATCGGTGAGAAGTTCGGGGTGGTTCTCGGCCAGGTAGGGACGCAGGAGTCGCAGCGTCGAGGCGAACGCCTCGACGAACGCGTCCACCACCGAGGGTGTCGTCACGATGTGCTGGCACATCAGTCCGTGTCGGGCCGTCAGGAACCCCTCGTTGAGAAGGTGCAGATGTACGAGTGCTCGCAGCCGGCTCCTGCCCTGGCGGGCGGCCGCTGTATCGGCGGCGTTCTCGGGCGGCCTGGCTCCGAAGTGGAAGTAACTCATGCCTCCCTCGCCGACGCTCCGTCCCAAGACCCCGGCGCGACGGGCGGCTGTGTCGAGGCCGCGGCGGAGTCGTGCACCGAGGCGGTCGAGGTGGGCGATCTCGGGGGCGCCGAAGGACCGCAAGGCGGCGATCCCGGCGGCCAGGGACAGGCTGTTCCCGCCGAATGCACTGGCGTGGTAGACGGGTTGGGGGCGCGAAGGGGAGAAGAGGGCCATGATGTCGGCCCGGCCTCCGAACACGCCGATCGGCAGTCCGCCCCCCACAATCTTGCTGAACGTGCTCAGGTCCGGCGACACCGCGTGCTTCACCTGCCAAGGACCGAGGCGGAACGTGGCACATTCGTCGAAGACCAGCAGGACACCGTGCCGCGCGGTCAGCCGGCGCAGCTCCTGAAGATAGCCGGGACGGGCGGGGATGCCGCCGCCCACCCCGAGTACCGGCTCCACGATCACCGCGGCCACCTGGCCGTCGAGCCGGGACAGGACATCCGCGACGACTTCCGTGTCGTTGAAGGGAACGGTCACTACCGACCGTAGGACGGTGTCGGGCACCCCTGGCGCAAGATGCGCCGAGGGAAGGCCAGGCAGCTGCTGGCGGTGCGTCGTCCCGCCGGACATGAAGGCACTGACGTGGCCCCAGTCGTGCGTGCCGTGGTATCCGCCGTCGATCTTCACGATGACGTCCCTGCCGGTGTAGGCGCGAGCCGTGCGCAGGGCCCACATGGTCGCCTCGGTACCCGAGTTGCAGTACCGCAGGCGCTGCAGTGCGGGCACGCGCGCACGCATCAGTTCGGCGTGCTCGTACTGAAGGGTGCTGGGCCCTCCGAGAGCTGTGCCCTGTTCGACCTGCTCGTGCACTGCTCGGGTCAGCGCCGGATGGTTGTGGCCGTGCGCGAGGGCACCGTAGTTGGCCACCATGTCGTGATACCAGCGGCCATCGAGGTCCCGGACCCGTGCTCCCTCACCACGGCTGAAGTACAGGGGATGAGGCGCGTACGTCGTCATGGTTCGTGTGTCGCCTCCCGGCAGGGAAGCAGCAGCTGCCTCGAAGGCTCGCGCCGAAGCGGGGCTCAGTGCTCGGTAGCGTTCGGTCACCTGCTGAGCCACATGGTCGCCCGGTGTCATGCCGTCGCCTTCCTGTAGGTGTTCGGCGGTACGCCTGATTCCCCTGTTCATGACCACGCGGCGGAACTGGACGACAGGAGGGAACGTGCTTCCCACAGCTCGGGGAAGAACCGGTGCTCGGCAGCCTGCCGCAGCCAATCGATCCCGGTGGTGCCTCCGGTGCCGGGTTTGTTGCCGATCGTGCGTTCGACCAGGAGCAGATGAAGCGCACGCCACTGGCTGAACGCATGGGCGACGTCCATGAGCGTTTCGCCCAGTCGGAACAGGTCGCTCGAAGGGCCGTGCTCGTCGTAGACGCGGGCCCACGCCCGACGTGCGGCCTCGGTGGCCGGTGCCCCGTCGCCGGATCCGCCGTCGAGGAGGCCACGCCGCTCCAGCAGTCCCAGGACCTCGTCGTACACGCTGCTGCGGAACAGGGCCCGGTGGACGGATTCCGACACTCCGGCCACGTCAGCATGCCGGCGCGCCATGGCTTCCGATTTCCGCCCGAGCGCGAACTCCAGCATGCGGTACATGTAGGAGTCGATGCCTGAGGCTGCTCCGAGGTGCTCCCGAAACGCATTGAACTCGGCTGGTGAAATCCCGGCGAGGACATCCCAGGTGGTGGTGAGCGAACCGAGCGCCGCAGTCGCTCGACGGAGGTTCCAGGTGGCCTCGTCGCCCTGGTCGACGATGAGAGCCAAGCGTGCCGCGGACACCTCCTCGTGCACCAGCTTGAACAGTAATTCCTTCGCCTGTCCGATCAGGTAGAACGTCATTTCGGCGGGTTGGCCGGTGTGCGGTCGCTGGAGTGAGAGCAGGGTGTCGATGCTCTGATAGTCGATGTACTCCGATTTCGGCGCAGCCCCTGACCCGGACTGTGTGGCGGAGTCGTGCAGTTCGACGAAGCGCTGCGGGAGATGGCTGCCGGATCGACCCGCCTGATACCTCTCACCGAATCGTTTCTCGTAGTGGACGAAGAGTTCTGGATCGTCGTGCAGGAACAGGATGTCGTGCAGGGCCATGCGGCGGACGGCGAACGCAGGCTGGGGTGCGCGTGACACCTTGAAGGAGGAGTTCCATACCGAAGGCTCCGGGCACCGCGGGTGGAACTGTCCGATCATCAGGCCGCGCCGGACGGCCTCGCCCTTCACCCGCCGCTGCGCCTCGTCGAGCAGGGGCCCATGGTGGTCGGGCATGCCGAGAAGTACTGTGACCAGCGAGGATATCGACTTCTTCCCCTCGGGCCAGGACCGCTTCGCGTAGGAGTCCAACTGAGTCCGCATGGTGTCCGCCAAACCGTGCCAGCCGTTGGCGGCGTCATAATCGGCTGTCTCCACCAGCAGCGTTTCCGCGCGGAGGGCGGGCTCTACGAACGGGCAGACGCTTCCTTCCCTGCCGAGATCGTCGTGAGGTTCCGCCAGGAAATCTCGGACCCATTTCTTGAGCTCGTCAACTTCACCGGGACAAGTAGCGCGCCGGGCCGAATCATCGTTCATGGAGCTGTCTTTCTACTGGGGTGTTTCTGTCGGGTACCCGGAGTCTCCACCGAAGGACGTCATTTTCCGGACGGGTGTACCGGGTGCTGCAGGAAAGCTTGTGCGGCATGGGACGGATGTCGTGGAGCGCGCGCCTCGTGCGGCACATCCCTCACTCAGGAGAAGAACGTGCATGCGCGTGGCGTGGCTGAGATTCCCGTTGCTTCGCTCCGTGAGCTTCTCGCGCACCAGCGTGCGCAGGGGTTCACGGGCGCGGATCTTCTCTTCCTTGGGCCGGTGGCGCTGCAGCAGGAACTGGTTGTGGGCGCACCACGGATGGTAGCTGCCGTCCGGTGTCGCATTGCGCTTGATCTCGCGGTAGACGGTCTGAAAGCTCTTCCCGATCGATGCCGCGATCTCCTTGACGGCCTGCTTGGCGTGAAGTCCGTTGGCGATGGCGATACGGTCGTTCTGGGTCAAGAAGCGCGGCGATATGGGGCCGGAGCCGGAGACGATCATGCTTCCAGCTTCTATGAACCAGTTCGAACCGCAGCTGGCGGAGATTCCGACCACCCGAGCGGCGGCGGCACCCTTGTACCCCTCTCTGAGCAGCTCGAAGTACCGCTTCTTGACTTCGGTCGACATCTTGTTGGGCGCGTACCTCGGCATCCGAACGCCTCCCTTCCGGGGCGTTCGCAACCACCGATAGAACTCAAGCCGGGTCGAGCGGTCGGGCCTGCCATTCCGCCATGCCTTCCATCACCGCGTCGGTGATGGAGGAGACGGTCTGCCTGGACACCTCCGCGCCGTACACCTCGGCCGGATGAGCTGATATCTCCCTTGTGTGAGGCCTTCGCGGACAGCGACAGCACCATCTCGTCCACGCCGGTCAGCCGGCGCTGCCGCTTCTTCACGAGCTGCGGCTCGAAGGTGCCGGCGGTGTCCCGGGGCACGTTCACCTCGATGGGGCCTACGTCGGTCAGCACGGTCTTTCGAACGGGTGCCGTTCGGGGAGTTGCTGCTGTTGCGGCCTGCTGCGTCGTGCTTGTCATTGCCGACGTGATCGGTGCTCTCGCCCTCCAGGGCGGACTCCGGCACCCGCTTCGTCAGCTGCTGCAGCAGCCCTCCCTCGCCGGTCAGCTGCAGCCCGTCGGAACGGGCCCGGTCGACCAGCATCGAGATCAACTACTCGTCCGACACCGCCTCCGTGGCCGACTTGACGACCGGCTCCTTGACCGTCTCGTGCTCGCTCATGGTCCCGCTCATTTCAGGCGTCTCAGCCGGACGGCGCGAAGCGCTGGCGGATCTACGGCACCACCCGCCCGTTCCCGCTGTACCGCGACATCGAGGACCCGGGCGAGGCGCTCACCGAGCCGGTCGCCGACCCGGTCCTGTGGCCGGGCGACGTGCTGTACGTGCCGCGCAGGTTGTGGCACGCGGTCTCCGCCGACCAGGGCACCCGCTGCCTGCACGTCATCTGCGGCCTGCAGACCCACACCGCGACGGACCTGATGGCGTGGGTGTCCGAGCAGCTGCTCACGCACGAGGACTGGCGGCGTGACCTGCCGCTGCTCGCCGCGCCGGACGTCCAGGCCGACGCCGTGGACGGGATGCGCAAGCGGCTCGCCGAACTGCTGGACGACCCCGGGCTGCTCGCCCGCTACCGGGCCGCGATGGACGGGCAGGCCGTCGGCCGGATGGTGCCGAGCCTGCCGTACATCGACACCGTCCCCGTCGACAGCGCTCTGCGGGTCCGGCTGACGACCGCCCGCGCGGTGCTGGACGTCGGCGACACGGTGACGCTGTCCGCCGCCGGCATCGTGTACGAGTTCGCGCCCGAGGCGGAAGCGGTGCTGAGCCCGCTGGCCGACGGCGCAGCCCGCCGCATCCGTCGCCGTCGGCCTGCGCGTGCGCAGTTCCCTGTTCCGTGCGTTGGAACGAGTCTCCCGGGACGTCGCGGACCCCGTCACAGCGTTCTACGAGACCTGCGTCGCCTACATCTCCTTCGGGCTTCGTCATCCGTCCCCGTACCGATTGGTGATGGACGGCGAGGTCACTGAAGCCAGCCGCCAGAACGAGGACGCGTGCTTCCGCCACTTCCGGGACAAGATCCGGGGATGCCTCGATGCCGGAGTACCGGTGGACAGCAGGGTCGAGGCCGCCCGAATGGTGTGTGCCGGTGTGCACGGGGCGGTCTGCCTCCTGATCCACCAGAAGCGGGACGCCATTGGACACCGCTCGCTACATCACGCGGGCCGCCTCCGCCACCGTCCACGGCGCTCTGCACACCGCGCAGACGGCCTCTCACGCCGCCAAGCCCTCGGTGGCTGCCGTGACGCGCTCGCGCTGAGCCCAGGTCCAGGAGACGGCGAAGGTGAGGCCGCCGGAGGGGCGGGGGACCGGCGGTCAGCGTCGCTTCGGCACCGGCGTGAGCGCCGCCGTGCTCCAGATGTCCCCGATGGACTCCTCGACACGGCGGGCGTGGAAGACGGCCTCGTCCGGATCGTCCCCGCGGTCCAGCCCCTCCTGCGCTACGTCCAGGGCCAGATCGCACAGGGCGTCGTCGCCCGGGTCGTCGTAGTAGCCGAGAAAGGCATCCGGGACCTCGGCCCCCGCCTCCCGCAGACGCCGGGCCACGGCCGTCCCTCCGGCGAAGTAGACGCACATGTCGGTGTGGGCGGCCAGTGCGGCCGCCGCCTGGCTGCCCGTGAGGGCCACCCACGACAGCGCCCCGTTGAAAGTGTAGGCGCCGCCCTCGGCGGACCGGCGCGCCAGGTCGGCCTCCGTCATACCGAGGTGACGGGCGACTTCGTGCAGCTTGGGTGTCGCCGCGTGGACGAGCCGGCCCAACGTGAGCCACAGTTCGGCGGCGCGGGCGCCGTGGAAGCGGTGGAGGAGGGCTCCGTAGGCGGCCAGTTCTGCGGCGTGGCACTGTGCCTCGACGGCGACCAGGCGCCTGAGGTGGTCGGTGGTGTCCCCGCCCTTGGCGACGGTCTCGAGCAGCGGATTGCCGACGGGGTGGAGGTCGCGGAGGCGCTCGACCTCTGCGACGGCCCGGCCGACGTCGGTGCGGTGCGTGGTGCTCATGGGTTTCCTCTCTCTTCGCCTCTCTTCGCCGTCCCTCCGGACGGCGCGGCGGTTGGTCCGGTCAGCGCGCGGGCACCTGCGCCTCGGGCGGAGGCAGGTAGCCGACGTCGCGGAGGTAGTGCAGATTCAGGTCGAGCAGCCGGGCGTCGACCGGCGGGCACTCCAGCCCGCCCCCGGCCGTGGCACGTTCGGTGTTGTGCCGGTCGAAGGCGGGGAAGGTGCCGGCGAAGTACATCTCCTTGACGGACATGTCGGCGCCGTACGCAGGCTCGGTGAACATCGGGATGTACGGGGCCATCGGATGCTCCGGGTCCTCGGCGGTCCACCGGGCCACGGTGTCGACCCACGTGTCGTAGGGCACGTGCTCGACCCGGTAGCCCATGGCCCGCAGCCGTTCGACGAGCAGGCCCAGCCGGGCGTCCCGCGGGTTGGTGATGTGGTAGACGCGGCCGTCCGGCTTCTCGTGCGTGATGACGCGGGTGATGACGTCGGCGGTGTAGTCCACCGGGACGAAGTCCAGCGGGAGCGGGATGTCGGGAGCCAGCCCGCTCTCCGCGATGGTCCGGAACAGCGCGCACATCATTGTGTCGGTGTTCCACACCCCCCGGTCGGAGGTGCCGGTGATCTCGTACGGGCGGTGGACGGCCACGGGCAGACCTCGCTCGGCCGCCTGGCCCACCAGGCGCTCGGCGACCCACTTCGTCTCCATGTAGCCCAGCGAGAACCGGTCCGGGTAGTCGAGGGGTGTGTCTTCGGACACGTGCCGTACCCCGGCGGTTCCGAAGCCCGCGATGACGCCGATCGTGGAGATGTGGTGGACCGTCTTGAGGCGGTGGGTGCCGGCCAGTTCCAGCACCGTGCGGGTACCGTCCACGTTGACGGGGGCCAGTGCCCGGTAGGGATAGGCGAAGTTGACGCTGGTTCCGGAGTGCACCACGAGGTCGCAGGCGCGGGCCAGCTCGTCCCAGGCGGCGTCGCCCAGCCCGAAGTGCGGCTCCGACAGCTCGCCGGGCACGGGGACGACGCGGTCCTCACACGCCGAGGCGTCCAGTCCGTAGCGGCGCATGCGCGCGGCGATCCGGCGGTGGCCCTCCTCGGTGTCCCGGGCCCGGGTGAGGCAGTAGACCCGATGGGCCCCGGCCCGTACGAGGCCGGCGATCAGGTGGACACCGAGGAAGCCGGTCCCGCCCGTCAGCAGGACGTTCCCTGGTACCTCCGCCCAGGCCGCCTTCGGCACGGTGAACCGAAGCCCGGGGGCCAGCCGCGCCTCGGCGGCGAAGTCCGGCCGCTCGCCCGCACCTACCGGCCGCCCGCCGCAGTCGCCCAGCTCGCGGGCCCGGGCGGTGAAGGCCGCCAGCGTCGCGTTGTCCAGCAGACTGCGGAGCAGCTCCGTGCTGTGCCGCGCCGGTATGCCGAAGTGCGACCGGGCGGCCGCGGCGACCTGCGTGGCGAGCAACGAGGTGCCGCCCAGGGCGAAGAGGTCGTCGTCGCGGCCGACCGCGTCCACGCCGAGCCGTTCCCGCCAGATGCGGGCGACCGCCTCCTCGTCGCCGCCCCGAGGAGCGTCCCCGTCGGTCCCGGTGGACTGCGGCGCGGTGAGGAGGGCCAGCAGGCGGTCCCGGTCGGCCTTGCCGCTCGTGGTCAGCGGCAGCTCCGCCGTGGCGACGATCCGGGCGGGCACCATGTACGCCGGGAGCCGGTCACGGGCGTGCGCGTGCAGGCGCCGCACAAGTGCCGCGGTGTCCGCGTCCGGAGCGCAGGCCACGGCGGCCCCCAGGCGTTCTCCGCCGCCTTCGCCGAGTACGTCGACGGCCGCTTCCCGGACGTCGGAGACGGCGCTGAGCACGTGCTCGATCTCGTCGAGTTCCACGCGGTAGCCGCGCAACTGCACCTGGCGGTCCCGGCGACCGAGGAACTCCAGGACGCCGTCCGCGCGCCAGCGCGCCATGTCGCCGGTCCGGTACAGCCGGCCCTCCGGGTCGTCCCCGAAGCGGTCGACAACAAAGCGTTCGGCCGTCTTCCCGGGCTCGTTGAGGTACCCCAGCGCCACCCCGTCGCCTCCGAGCCACAGCTCGCCCTCCTCGCCCACGGCGGCCGGTCGCCCGTCGCGGCGTACGACGTAGGCCGTGGTGTTGGGCAGCGGTGTGCCGATGGGCACCAGCTCGGCGTGCGGAGGAAGCTCCTCGATGACGTGGGTCGTGCTGATCACGGCGTTCTCCGAAGGACCGTACCCGTTGACGAGGAACCGGGGGCGGCCGTGCCCGAGCACCGCCCGGACGGCCGAAGGGCTCAGCGCGTCTCCGCCGGCCATCAGGCACCGCAGTCCGGCGAACATGCCCGGCGCCGCCTGCGCGTGCTGGTGGAACAGACCGGCGCTCAGCCAGACGACCGTGATCCCCTGCTCCCGCAGAGCCAAGCCCAGAGCCGCCGGGTCCAGCGGCGTTTCAGGCTCCGGCAGGACCAGACAGGCGCCGTTGAGCAGGGTGCAGAAGATCTCGTAGCAGGACACGTCGAACGTCGGATTGGTGGTGGCGAGCAGCCGCTCGCCGGGCCCCGGCACCGCCGGGTGGTCGGCCGCCGCGAACCGCACCAGCCCCCGGTGGGTGCAGACCACGCCCTTGGGGGCGCCCGTGGAACCGGAGGTGTAGACGAGGTAGGCGGCGTCGGTCGCCCGGCGCCCGCCGGTCCATCGGGTATCGCGCGACGGCAGCGGATGTGCGGCGGCCTCCCCGGGGGTGACGAGCACCGCGGTGGACTCGCCGGGCAGGCCGGTCCCCGGCGCGGCGATCACGTGGCCGGTCCCCGAGTCCTTCAGGACCGAGGCCAGCCGGGCGTCCGGGTGCTTCGGGTCGAGCGGCAGGTAGACACCGCCCGCTTCGAGGATGCCGAGCGCCGCCACGACGGCGTCCGGGGACCGTTCCAGGAGCATCGCCACAGTGTCGCCGTCGCCCACGCCCCGGGCCCGCAGGTGGGCCGCCGTCCGGCGCACCCGCTCCCGGAGCTGGTGATAGGTCCACCGCCCGTCGGGCCAGAGCAGGGCGTCCGCGTCCGGGTCGCGTTCGGCCCGCTCGGCGAAGAGGCCCGGGATCAGCGCGTTGCGGGGGTAGTCGGCAGCCGTGGCGTTCCACCGCCGGACGTGGTCCGGGACGGGGCGGTCGCGGGATGCGGTGTCGTGCATGGCGAATCTCCTTCGGTGCGGGGGTTGGGGGGCGCGGCCACGCGTCGGACGTGGCGCGCTCGTCGAACGTGCGGGGGAGAGGGGAGGGGCGGCCCGGGTCAGCCGGTGAGCAGCACCTTCCCGGTGTCTCCCGGCCGCGTCGCGTGTTCCAGGGCGCGGGCGTGGTCGGACGTACCGGGCGGCCACCTCGAAACCGGGCAGTCCCGCCGCGACGGCGGAGCCGATCTCGTCCGCCAGGCGGCCGACGTGCTCCGGTCCCTGGCGTTCCAGGCGTTTAAGCCGCTCGGGCAGCCAGAACCCGGACACACGCACCCGGCGGAAGATCAGTTCCTCGGGCGGGACGGGCAGCGGGTCGCCGGAGAGCAACCCGTAGGAGACGAAGCGTCCGCCCGGTCGCACGCAGCGCAGCGCCGAACCGCCCAGGCTTCCGCCCACCGCGTCCAGGACGGCGTGCACCCCGCGCTCCCGCGTGGCCTGCCGCACGGTGGCGCTCAGCTCCGCACCGGTGCGGGCATGCAGCGGGAGCGCACCGCTGCGCTCCACAGCGGGCCGCGGTCCCGCCCGGCGCACGGCGGCCAGGCACCGCACGCCGCGACGGCCGGCGAGCCAGGCGGTCATGCGGCCGACGGCGGACGCGCCCGCGGTCAGCAACAGCGTCTCCCCTTCGCGCAGTTGCAGATCATCCAGCAGGAGCCGGGCGGTGAACGGATTGACCGTCAGTTGGCAGGCCGCGTCCAGGGGCAGGGCCTCGGTCACCCGCAGCAGGGCGGTGGGCGGGACACAGACGTACTCCTGCCAGGTGCCGTCGGCGGCGACGGCCACCCGCGTGCCGGGCGGCGGCCCACTCGTGTCCGGGCCCAGGGCGTCGACCACTCCCGCGCCCTCGAACCCCGCGACCGCCACCGTCGCGTCGCCGGACGGTCCGCTCCCGGCGTCCGCGCGGGTGGTGAACCGGGCGCGGCGGCCATACCGGCCCTGGACGAACAGCAGGTCCGAGGGGTTGACCGGGCGGGCGGCCATCCGCAGCCGCACCTCCCCGGCGGCGGGCTCCGGCACGGCCACCCGGGCCTGCCGCAACACCCGTGCGGGGTCGCCGTGCCGCGCGAAGACGAGTGCCCTCACCGGCCGCCCTCCTGCGTGGTCACGGCCCGGGACAGCTCCGCCCCGAGGGAGGCGACCGAAGCCCGCCCCGAGTGCACGAGCTTGTTGACCAGCACGTAGGTGGCGTGCCCCGCCGCGAGTGCGTCCGCCAGGTGCCCGGCCTCGCCGGCACCGCCGGAGGCGATCACCGGCAGCCCGGAGGCCCGGGCCACGGCCGCGGTCAGCTCCAGGTCGTAGCCCAAGGAGGTGCCTTCCCGGTCGACGCTGTTGGCGAGCACGGCCGCCAGGCCGAGTTCGCCGTACCGGCGGGCCACGTCCGTCGCCCGGAGGCCGGTGGGCGTGTCGCCGCCGTGGACGAGTACGTGCCAGCCGCCGCGTCCGTCGGCCGCGCAGTTGAGCACACCGACGAAGCGGTGTCCGCCCAGCTCGGCCGCGGCGGCGGCGACGAGGCCGGGCTCCTCGGCCATACTGGTGCTCACCGATACCTTGCCCGCGCCCGCCGTGAGCAGCGTCGCGCACGCCGCCGTCGAGGGCAGGACGCCTTGCTGCACGGAGACCACCGGTGTGAGTCCGGTCTCGACCAGCTCGCGCAGCAGGTCCGGAAGGTATCCGGTGCTCTCCCAGGGATCGACGACGTCTAGGAAGAGCGTTGTCGCGCCGCCGCGGGCGTACCCGTCGGCGATCTCGACGACGTCGCCGGGGTCCGAGATCCCGGGGTGCGCGGCCGGCTCGGCGGCGCGACCCGCTCGGACGTCGATGCAGGGAATCACCGCATCGGTCCACCGGGTCGCGGGGACGGGAACGGTGCGCTCGTGGGTCATGGTTCAGTCGCCTTTCACGTCGTCGAGAAGCCGCCGCAGCCGGTCGGCGCGGGGCGCCAGTTCCTGGGCCACGGCGATGGCGGAGGCCATCGCTGCCTCCTGGGTGTCGATCGGTGTTGTGCAGTGGCCCGCGAGGAAGAGACGCCGCGCCCGCCCGGCACCGGCCAGCCGGAGCCGGGCCCGGACCGCCTCGGGGGTCGGCAGCGCGGTTCGGTAGGCGGAGCGGGCCAGCACCTGCCGCGGTCGGTCGGAGCGGTGGGTGAGCTGGCTGACGAACAGGTCGGCGCCGAGCGACGGGCCGTACCACGTCGTCGTCTCGCTCCAGCCCTCGTGCAGCACCGTGTTGGTGGTCGACCACGCCGCGCGGTCCCCCGGCATTCCGAAGGGGTCCCGGTGCAGGGCGTAGGTCAAGGTCCGGTACGGAACGGCCCCCAGCGCGGTGCGCAGCTCCTCCGCTCCGTCCAGGGGGACGAGCGTCTCGCGCGCCCGGTCCGCAGGCAGCGCCAGCACTGCGGCGTCCACGGTGTGGAGACCGCCGACCGTGTCGATCAGGGAGAATCCCTCCCCGTCCGCGCTCACCGCACGCAGGGGAGCCCCGACCTGTACGGTCGCCCTCCGCAGGTCTCCGGCGAGGGCCTGCGCCAGTGCTTGAGCGCCGCCGCGCAGATACGTCACCTCCGGCCCCGCCTCCGTTGGCGGCTGCGAGTCGGCGAACGGGGCGGCCGCCGCCCGTGCCGACAGACCGCGTGCCTCCCGCACCGTGCATCCGTGCAGGGCCGCCGGCAGCGCGGCGAGCAGGTCCGTGTGGGCGCGCACGTCTTCCGGCCATGCATCCAGCAACTCGCCCAGCGTGACGTCCCAGTCCAGTTTTTGGGCCTGCCAGCGGGCGGCCTCCGTCCCGAAGCGCCTCAGGGCACGCCGCACCGGGCCCTGGGGCGTCACGGGACGGTCCCCTGCAGCGGGTCCCGCCGGCGACACCCACGCGGGGCGCGCCTCGGGGCCCCGCGTCAGCGTCCGAGTACCGGGAGAGGTGACCAGGTCGTCGGCGGTGAAGCCGAGTTCGGTGGCGAGGTGACGCCAGACGGGGAAGGAGCCGGGCGCCGTCTCCCGCACTCCGAGGTCCACCCCGTGCGTGTGTCCACGGCTCCGGGCAGGCACCGACTCGGCGTTTCCCCCCAGCCGCTGCCGCGCCTCCAGGAGCACGACATCGTGGTGTCCGTCCAGGAGCCAGGCCAGCGTGAGCCCCGACAGCCCGCCGCCGACGATTCCGACACGCATCGCAGCCCCCTAGTTCGCGGCCGTGGCCGGCGTGTCCGCAGCGCTCCGCGCAGCCGGCGGTCCCTCGGCCGCGAACTGCCAGAACCCGTCCAGGCTCACCCGCAGCAGGTCGGCCACCGCGGTCGCCGTGGCTGTTTCGTCGCCGCGGCGCAGCCCGTCCTCGACCACGTCCGCCGCCAGACTCAGCAGTTCTTCCGGCAGGGGCGCGCTGTAGCAGTCGCGGAACCGCTCCGGGACGTCGACCCCCGCCGCGTCGAGCAGCCGGACCAGCTCCTGGCAGGCCGGGAAGTAGGCGGCGAAATCGCTGTGCACGGCCAGGGAGGCCGCGGCCCGCTCGGCGTGCAGGGACACCCACGACACCATGCTGGGGAAGGCGAACGCGCCGAACGCGCCGTCCCGGTAGGCGAGCGGGGCCCGGCTTGCGCCCAGCGCGGCGGCACACTGCTCCAGTTGGGGCCGGCGTGCGCGCAGGGCCTCGTTGAGACGTACGAAGAGTTCACCGGCCGGACCGTCGGGGAAGCGGGCCAGTAGGGTCGCGTACGCGACAGTCTCCGCTTTGAGGCACAACAGATCGGCCTGGACGAGCCGACGCAGCGCGTCGGGTGCCATCGGTCCTTTCCTGGCCTGGTCGAGCAGGGCGTTGGGGCGCTGCGCGTGTTTCTCGAGCTGGGCGTGGACGAGAAGATCCGCGCGGCGAGCCGAACCGTTTCGCACCGGATAACCTTCCTTACTCTTCTCGGGAAAAGGGTTTCGAGGACGCGTGCCGGGTTCCCGTGCCCTTTCGCCGCACACCGCGAGAACTCCGGTACCTTGGGATAAGTCCCCGGTACTTTCCGCTCTGTTCGCGGTTTTCGGACCGGCGCGCGCAAGAAATCACGGCATTCGGGAAGGCGCAGTGGCGACCCGGTGGTCCCGGTGCGCAAGATCCCGTGGGTGGCAGGCCCCCGGGGCGCACGAGCCCGGAGCGATCCGGCGTGACGCGTGTTCCCCGGACCCGGGTGACGAGCCCCGGGCGCAGTGCCGTCGGCGCTTCACCGGCAGCGCTCCGGGTATGACACCGGCACACCGCGCCGGTCGGGCCGGGTCCCGGCACGGTCCGCGTGTGAGCGCGCCATGAACTCACCACCTGCGCCGCCGTTTCCGGCGAGCGCGAAAAACGGAGGTACGCGTGCCCGACGATGAATTACGGTCCACCGATTCCGGCACACCGGAGCCCCTGCGGGAAATCCTCGCGGCGGTCCGGGAGATCGAGCGGTTACTCCACGAAATGCTGCGGTTGCTGGACAACCGCGCAGGCATCCCGCACGCGCCGGCCACGTCGGCCCGGGTCCCGGCCGCGCGCGCTCCTCGTCCGGCGGCTCCGGCGGCAGACGCGGCCGAGCGCCGTCGAGAGCTGACCCCGCGCGAGGACGAGATCGTCACGCTCCTGCTGACGGGAGCGTCCAACCGGGTGATCGCCCGTTCGCTCGGCATCACCGAGCGAACGGTGAAGAACAACCTCCACACCGTCTACCGCAAACTCGGCGTCGGCGGCCGCGCGGAGGCCATCGCACGCTTCCTCCCCGCCCTGGAACAAGGCCCGGCGGACGCGGCGGGCGCATCGCCCGGGAATGCGGCAGCCGCTCGCACAGCGCGCACGGTGGACCGGTCGGCCCCCACCGATCCCTCACCTTCCCCCTGACCGCCACCGCCGGGTCGGCACGACGGCGGCGGTTCGTGCCCTGGGAGAAGATCCGCTGGTCCGGCGCCCCGATTACACCGCTCGTTTGACAGACCCTGCCCATGAAGGGCCTGAAGCGATCGACGACCTGCCCGAGGCTATGGAAGCTCTCGGCGTCTTGCCCTTGGACGGACTCGACGCCACTATGTCGCAGGAACTACGAGCGGCTCTCACGGTCGTCGCCACCCGCCTGGCAGCACAGGCCGCGCCTGTCCTCCTCACCGTGGCTGAGACCGCTTCGATCATGCGGGTGTCGAAAATGACGATCTACCGCTTGGTGCAGAGCGGACACCTGCCGTCCATCCGCTCCGGCCCCTCCGGCCGGTCCTTTCGCATTTCCGAAGCCGCTGTACACGAGTACCTGCGCACGTCATTCATGGGAGCGCCAACCCCGTTATGTTCTTCGCGGTCCTGCAAGAGGGCCGCTGGCCTCCGGGTCCGGCATGACTGTGTCCCCCTGTCGAAGTCGATGACCTGGGGGGTGGTGCTACGTTGTTGATGGGCCGGAAGGGCTGTCGTACGGTCCCGAGGATCCAGTGGCCCCGCGTATGGCTTGGGGGTGGTTGCCTTCAATGGTTCCTGTGACACCTGGCCGCCCGGGGCCGCACGACGACTCGACCACTGATGAGGAGCTGCGGGCCCAACGGGTATCGCTGAGTAGGACCATGCTGGAGGGGTCGTCCGGATGTACGAAGTACGTCGAACGACCGGAGGAACCATGGCCTGGAACTGGGCGGGAACCGATATCGGAAAGGCTCACCACCATACCGTTGTCCTGAACAACGACGGCGAGATGCTGCTGTCCCGCAAGGTGATCAACGACGAGCCGGAGCTGCTGCATCTCATCAGCGAAGTACTGGCGCTCGGTGAGGATGTGGTGTGGTCCGTCGACGTGGCCGACGGCATGGCTTCCCTGCTGGTCAACCTCCTGCTCAACCATGGACAGACCATCGTCTATCTGCCTGGCCTCGCGGTGAATCGGGCCTCGGCTGGCTACCGCGGCCTGGGCAAAACCGATGCGAAGGACGCTCGGGTCATCGCTGGTCAGGCGCGTATGCGCCGCGACCTCCACGTCCTGACCCCGGAGAGCGAACTGACCGCCGAACTGCGGGTGATGACCGACCGGCGGGCCGATCTGGTGTAGGAAAGGACACGGAAGACCAACCGTCTGCACGCGCAGGTTCTGAGCATCTTCCCGGCCCTGGAACACGCCCTGGAACTGACGAGCATGGGACCGCTGGTGCTGCTGTCCGGCTACCAGACGCCGGCTGCGTTACGACGTCTCGGCCGCAGGCGGCTGACGGCATGGCTGCGCAACCGCAAGACTCGCAGCGCGGAAGACCTGGCTACCGCCGCTGTCGATGCTGCGGAACGACAGCACACTCGGCTCCCCGGCGAGGCCGCGATCGCCCGTGTGGTCCGCGACCTGGCGCTGGAGTTGCTCGATCTCCACGAGAAGATCCACGAACTGGACATACGCATCGAAGCCCGCTTTCGCGCGCACGATCTCGCGCCAGTGATCTCCAGCATGCCCGGCATCGGACCGCTGCTGGGCGCCGAGTTCCTCGCTGCCACCGGTGGTGACCTGTCTCGGTTCCCCAGCGCAGACCGGCTCGCCGCGTTCTCAGAGGGCGTTAAGTCCGTTTCTGGTAGCGGCCGCGTCCCGGTTGCTCGAGGAATCCCTGGCGGACGAGTCGTCCCAGGCGGGAGCGGGTGA